>DASQHQ010000203.1:0-17613 GCA_035632015.1 Bryobacteraceae bacterium | reverse complement strand
GGCGCCTTGCAGGACATCTCGCCGACCGTGTTGGGATTCCTCGGCGAAAGCCAGCCCAAGGAAATGACCGGGCGCGATCTGCGCCAGACATAGTAGCGCCGCTGCCGGCAACCGCCCCGCAATTCTGTCTTGACATGGGATTTACATTGAGCATAGAATTGGCCCATATCGTCGTGCACACCTACTAAGTGGTGGGCTTCTTGCAGTTGGTTTCTCACTGGTCTCGTCAGAACAGGAGTGTAGGGAAATGAAACACGCATGCTTGCTTGTCATCCTGAGCCTTCTCGCAGTGGGGCTAATCTACGGGCAGGTGACCTCCGGGTCGATCCTCGGATCCGTCCAGGATCCCAGCGGCGCTTCCGTCGTCAACGCCAAAGTTACGGTGCGCAATGTGGACACCAATGCCAGCCAGTCGCTTACCACGTCGACCGACGGACGATTCCGCTTCCCGCAACTTCCGGTTGGATCCTACGAATTGACCGTGGAAGCCCCTGGTTTCGCGAAGTTCCTGCAGGGCCCCATCGTCCTGCGCCTGAATGAAGAAGCCGAAGTGCCCATCAAGCTGTCGCTGGCGGGCGTCACCGAATCGGTCAACATCACCTCGGATGCGCCGCTCATCAATACCACCACGGCGGAAGTGGGCGTGAACTTCGACACCAAGCGCATCGAGAATCTTCCGCTCGCGCCCAACCACAATGTCTTCAACCTGGCGCTGTCGGTGGCTGGAGTCAGCCAGCTATCGGGCGGAAACAGCAGCTTCGCCGACGGAGGCGTCTCTTTCTCGGTCAACGGCGCGCGCACCCGCTCCAATAACTTCATGATCGATGGAGCCGATATCAATCAGCCCAGCATCACCGGCGCGACGCAGCGGATCGAAAATCCCGACACGGTCGCCGAATTTCGCCTCATCACCAACCAGTTCCAGGCCGAATACGGACGAACGGCGGGCGCGGTAGTCAACATCATCACCAAGAGAGGTACGAACGCCTTCCACGGAACCGCGTATTGGAGCAACAACAACAACCACTTCAACAGCCTCAGCAATTTGAATAAGCAAGCCGGCTTCAAGTCCGCTCCCTACCGCAATGAAAACCAGTTTGCCGGCACGCTGGGCGGCCCGATCATCAAGGACAAGACCTTCTTCTTCGTCTCGGCTATGCGCTGGACCGATCGGCAGTTAGGCAGCGGGTCGTCCATCTCGGCCGCGCCTACCGCCGCTGGCGATGCGCTCTTGCAGCCCCTCGCCGCGACTCGTCCCCAGCTTCGGGCCCTCCTCACCTATCTGCCGCCTGCCCAGAATGCGACCGGCAAGTTCGTCCAGGTTACCGAAAACGGCCAGACGCTGCAGATCCCGGTTGGCATTTTGGGCGGCGTTGCACCCAACCTGCTGAACGACTGGCAATGGTCGGCGCGCGGCGATCACCGCTTTAGCGACAAAGAAAGCCTCGCCATGAGATACCAGTGGGATGACCGCGTCAATGTGAGCGGCCAGTCCGTCCCCCCCGGCCTGACTTCCAATCAGCCCGAGCGACGTGAGATCGCCACGACCGCGCTGAACAGCTCGCTCTCCCCAAACATCTTCAACGAACTTCGCTTGTCTTTCAGCCGCTTCTTGACCCAGACCAGCGCAGCCGATGTCTCTTCCCAGAACATCCCCTCCATTGAAGTGTCCGAGCTCGGGTTGACCGGTTTCAATGCCTCCACTTCCCGCACCGCCATCGGATTGGCTCTCAATTATCCCCAATCGGCGGCTTACAACAACTACCAGCTTGCCGATACGGTCTCAATCAACCGTGGTCCGCACTCCATGAAGTTTGGAATCGACTTCCAGCGCCAGGACCAGTTTACGGTGTTCAATCCCACGCTGCGAGGCCGGCTGGCGTATGCCAACCTGCAAGGACTGGTGGACGACACAGCGCAGGTGGCCACCATCAACACCCCGCTCCCCGGCATTCCCACGACGCAGTATTACAAGTACTACAATTACTTTTTCTTCTTGCAGGATGAGTGGCGCGTAAAATCGAATTTCACGCTCACCTACGGCGTCCGCTACGAGACTCCCGGCAACGCTTTCGATCTGCTCAAGAGTTTGAACCAGCAGGAACTCGCGCGCAACGGCGGCAACCCGGCCTTCGCCGTCAACCAGCTTCCTGGCCGCGACACCAACAACTGGGCGCCCCGAGTCGGCTTTAACTACAGGGTGGGCGAAGGTCCCGGCTTCCTGCACTGGCTCACCGGCAAAGACAAATTGGTGGTGCGCGGCGGCTACGCTCGCAGCTACGATCTGATCTTCAACAACATCGCGCTGAACGTGTTCTCCGCATTCCCGTTCACCCTGGTAACGACCGGCGTGCCCAATAGCAGCGGCCTCGTTCCGGGCGCCTTCGCATTGATCGACCCGATTCGCGCCGGCACAGTCGTCCCGCCCGTGAAGGACCCCGCCCATATCACCCGCACCATCGTCGATACCAACTTGCACGCCCCTTCCTCGGACCAGTACGCATTCCAGGCCGAGCGCGAGCTCTCCAATAACTGGGCGTTCACCCTGGGCTGGATCGCCACCAAAGGCACCGGCCTTCTCGATACCCTGGATGGCAACCCCACTATCCCGGGCACCAAAGCCACGCAGCGCGTGAATCCCAATCTAGGAATCGTGCGCGAGCGCGCCAACTCTGGATCGTCGATCTACCATTCGCTTCAGGCCAGCCTCGAAAAGCGGCTTTCCAGAAACTTCTCCATGGCGGCTCACTACACCTGGAGCATGTTCATCGATGACGGTTCCGAGGTCTTCAATCCCTCCAACTCCGGCGAAGTCGCCGTGGCGCAGGATTCGTTCGCTCGCCGTCTGGACCGCGGGCGCTCTACTTACGACCGCCCGCAGCGCTTCGCTGTCAACGGCGTCTATGAGATCCCCTTCATGCACGATCAAACAGGCTTGATCGGACACGTGCTGGGCGGTTGGCAGGTCAGCGGATTTCTGACCTCGCAGTCCGGATCTCCGTTCTCGCCGCTGGCCGGCATCGACCCCGGCAACGTGCTCACTGGCATCGACGGCTTGGTGGGGCTGGCGGTCCGTCCCAATATCCTTCCGGGCGTCAATCTCTCTGGCGTCAGCATCAACCAGATTTACCGGAGCGGCGCTGCGGCCTACTTCAGCCAGGTTACCGCGGCCAATCCGATCGGCAACGCCGGGCGCAACATCCTTCGAACAACCCCTCTGAACGACCTGGATTTCGCCGTCAACAAGAACTTCCGCATGCCCTGGGAGGGTCACTCGCTCTCCTACCGCTTGGAGCTTTATAACGCCTTTAACCATCGCAACTACGGCATTCCAGAGTCCCGTATCAATTCCCCGGCCTTCGCCAACGAAGGCACCGCGGGAACCGACTCGACGCTCACGCTCTTAAACCGCAGAATCGTGATGGGGCTGCGCTACCAGTTCTAGTTCCCAGTTGCGCACGCTTTTGCGTGCCGCGTTCGCACTCGTGCGAACGCAATCGCCGACCGCAGCGCTACGTTGCGGTTAACCAGTTCGCCCACAAGCGCGCAATCGCCTGTCTGCGTAAAAAGAGATCCGGATAAAGCTGGCAACGCAATCCGCTCGCGAATCATCGCTACACTGGGACTATGCCCAAACAATACGCCGCGCCTCCCGTCATGACCATCGACCCCAACCGGAAGTACAGCGCCACCTTCGACACCTCCAAGGGCAGCATCGTCTGCGAACTGTTCGCCAAAGACGCCCCCAAGACCGTCAACAATTTTGTTTTTCTGGCCCGCGACGGCTTCTACAACGGCACCGTCTTTCATCGCGTCATCGCAAACTTTATGGTCCAGGGCGGCGATCCCACCGCCTCCGGCCGCGGCGGCCCCGGCTACCGCTTCGAAGACGAGACCCGCGACAACCCGCGTAAGCACAAGGTCGGCTCGCTCTCCATGGCCAACGCCGGCCCCAACACCAACGGCAGCCAGTTCTTCATCACCCACATCGTGACAGATTGGTTAGATGGCAAACATACTGTTTTTGGGCAAGTCACGGAGGGTCAGGATGTGGTAAACAGGATTCAACAGGGAGATCAGCTCAAAGCTGTCACCATTCAGGAAGGGTAAGTCAGAGGTTACTACCTCTCCGTGAAACGAACTACCAGGAGGTCTTTTATGAATAGGCTGTCAGTAGCCGCCTTGGCGCTCGTGTTGGCCGCGATGTCCTGCTTCGGACAGGCCTCGGCCATCAACGGTCAAATTGAAAGCACCGTGACCGATCCCAGCGGGGCCGTCGTGAGCGGCGCCACGGTCACCATAGAAAACGTCAACACCGGTTTCACGCGTTCTCTCAAGACCGACGAGAGCGGATTCGTCCGCTTCCCGGTGCTGCCGCTTGGAACCTACACGGTCAAGGCGGTGGCTCCCGGCTTCGCCGAAAAGACACAGGAAGGAGTTGTCATCGAGGCCGGACGAATCGCCACCGTGAACGTGAGTCTCGGCCTGGCCACCACTGGACAGACTGTGCAGGTCACCGCGGACGCCTCCGTGGTCGAGCCCGGCCGCACCGATCTCGGCACCACGCTCAGCACTAACCTCACAGGAAATCTGCCGCTGCTCTCGCGCAATCCCTACAACTTCATCCTGATTCAGGAGAACTCCAGCGCGCGGCCCAACACCGAGTTCGGCGTGCCGCGCAAGATCAACGCCAACGGCTTTTCCGACCGCATCAATTACCAGCTCGACGGCAGCAACAACACCGAGAGCGATCGCGACGGCATCCGCCTGCTGCCCATCTCGGACACCTTCATCGCCGAAGTCCAGCAGGTCAACAACGGCTTTGCCCCCGAGTTCGGCAACACCACCGGAACCATTTTCAACGCGGTCACCAAGTCCGGGACCAACGACCTGCACGGCGAGGCAGCGTACATCTTCGGGCGCTCGAGTTTGAACGCGAAGCCGGCCTTCGCGCCGCTTGCGCCCAAGCCGGACCGCAGTCTCGATTCCTACATAGCTGATGCCGGGGGCCGGATCATCAAAGACAAGCTCTTTTGGTACGGGGCATTCGAACACGACAGCCGCAGCTTGCCGAACGCGGTCTCGGTTAGCCCGGCGACTCTCACCTCAATTGGACTCCCCACCAGTCTCTCGAATCCTATTCCGTTCGGTCAGAGCGTTTACTTTTATATGGCCAAGTCCGACTGGCAGATCAATCAGAACAACCGCTTCTCCGCACGCTTCAACTATTTCCGTAATGAATCGCCCTACAACAGTGGCGGCGGCCAGACGCTTGCCCCGCAAACCTACCTGTTCAGAGATCGCGCGCCCAACGGATCCCTGCAGTTGATTTCAACCCTTTCGCCCAACATGGTGAACGAATTCCGCTTCGCGCTTCCCGACCGCGTGGAGCGCCAGGTGGCCTTTAGCGGCACCGGCGCGCAGCCGGCCATCACTATCTCCGGCGTCGCCAACTTCGGCGGATCCCCGAACGCCGGTTTCGTCTTTGAGGAAAAAACTCCGGAATGGTCCGACAACTTCAGTTACTCGCGCAGCACCCACACGTACAAATTCGGCGTCGACATCCGCTACCTCCTGGACAACCAAACCAACCAGGTATACGGGCAGTACACGTTCCCCACTATTGCTGCGTATCTGGCCGCCAAGAACGGGACCGATTTGCACTCCTACAGCAATTACACGCAGGTGCTCGGCAATCCCGCGGTTCTCTATAATTCGCTGTTCAGCGGATTCTACGTGCAGGACAATTGGAAGGTCCGGCCCAACCTGACACTGACCTACGGGCTACGCTACGACATCTACCGTCCCCCGGCCGCCAACAAGAGCGCCCTCTACGCCGCTTCCCAGAGCTTCAACACCGACATGAATAACTTTGCGCCGCGCTTGGGCGTCGCCTGGACGATCGACAAGGACCAGAAAACCGTGGTGCGCGCCAATTATGGCATCTTCTACGATGCTCCCGCCACCAACGACTACTTCAACGCGCTGCTGTTCACCGGCTCGCCCCAGTTTTTCAATGTCAGCGCCGGGCCCAACGCCTCATTCGCGCCTGCGTTTCCCAACCTTCTCACTTCCGTGCCCACAGGCTTCAACCTGCCGATTCAGGACGTTTACACCGTGTCTCCGAATTTCCGCACCATGTACTCTTCCAACGCCAACGTTCAGATCAGCCGCGAGCTCACCTCCAGCGTGGTGTTCAAGATCGGCTACCTGTTCACCAAGGGTACGCACCTTCCGGTCTACCGCAACCTCAACGCCGTGCCGACCGGCAGTTTTCTCGCCGACGGCCGCCCGATTCTCAAGACCGCCTCCGTCGACACGCGGTTCAACAACATCTACGGACTCGAATCGGTCGGCAACTCCAACTACAACGGCCTCAGCACAACGCTGCAAAAACGATTTTCCAAAGGCTATGAGTTCCTGGCCACCTACATCTGGTCCCATGCTTTGGATGACGCCCCCGAGCGCAATGTCCTGGACAGCTCCAACCTGATGCCCGAGGATCCCACCAACCGCCATCGCGACTACGGCAATTCCTTCTCCGACCGCCGCCATTCCTTCATCGGAACCGGCGTCCTGAATCCGCACTTCGACATCAGCGGACCCATGAAGTACGTGGCGAACAACAACCAGTTGACGTTTATCCTGAACATGTCTTCCGGCGACATCTACAACATCGGCAGCAACAGAGCGCTGAACGGCGATCCCACCATTCCCCCGTCCTTGCAGCGCCCGCTGTTCGTAGGCCGCGACACCTACCGAGGTCCGGCGATCTACGAGTTCGACATGCGTTATTCCCGCTTCTTCCCGATCACTGAGCGCATCCGTCCGGAATTCCTGGCTGAGTTCACGAACCTGTTCAATCACGCGAATTTCGCAGGTGGCAGCGCCACCAGTGGTCCGGCTATCAATGCGACCGCGACGGTCGACGCAGCCGGTAACATCATCACGCCGCCCAGCTTCGCGCGCATCAACTCCATCATGGATCCGCGCTTCATACAGTTCGGCTTCCGCCTGGCCTTCTAGCTGGTGGCGCACGCACTCCTGCGTGCCGCGTCGACACTCGTGTCGACGCCCGGCGCGGCGGTTACACTAGAACCAGATGCCATTTCCGACTCACCGCATGCGCCGGTCGCGCGCCACGGAGTCATTGCGCAACCTGGTGCGCGAAACACACCTCGCTCCGGACGATTTCATCTATCCCTTGTTTGCCTGCCCCGGCCAAGGCGTGCGCCGCGCCATCAGCTCCATGCCCGGCAACTCCCAGCTCTCCATCGACGAGCTGGTGAAAGAATGCGCGGAAGCGCACTCACTCGGCATCGGGGGCGTCATCCTGTTCGGAATCCCGGAGACCAAGGACGAACTGGCCTCCGGCGCCTACGCCGCGGACGGCATCGTGCAGCAAGCCGTGCGCGCCGTCAAGCGCGAACTCCCCAAGCTGCTGGTGCTGACCGACGTCTGCAATTGCGAATACACCAGCCACGGCCATTGTGGCGTGGTGGTGGACGGCGAGGTACAAAACGATCCAACTCTGGAATGGCTCGCCAAGACCGCCGTCTCGCACGCTCGCGCCGGTGCCGACATCGTCGCGCCCAGCGACATGATGGACGGCCGCGTCGCTGCCATCCGCCAGGCGCTGGATCAATCCGGTTTTCCCAACACGCCCATTCTCGCCTACGCCGCCAAGTACGCCTCGGTTTTTTACGGCCCGTTCCGCGAGGCAGCCGAGTCCACGCCGCAATTCGGCGACCGGCGCAGCTATCAGATGGATCCAGCCAACGCCCGCGAAGCCATGCGGGAAATCGAGCTGGATCTCGAAGAGGGCGCCGACATGATCATGGTCAAACCGGCCATGCCCTATCTCGACATCATCCGCCAGGCGCGCGACCGCTTCGACGCCCCGCTCGGCGCCTATCAGGTGAGCGGCGAATTCAGCATGCTCATGGCCGCGATTCAAAACAACTGGCTGGACCGCGATCGCGCTATCCTCGAATCCCTGACGTCCATCCGCCGCGCCGGCGCCGACTTCATGTTGACCTACTTCGCCAAAGACGCCGCCCGCCTGCTAGCCTGAAACGCGAGCCGTCACGGCCGCACCGAAAACCCCTGCACCCTCTCCACGGCCGCTTCCGATTCCTCCACCCCGCGAACCTCCGCCCAGCGCGGCCCCTTCCACAGCAGCCCGGCGAATTCCGACAACTGCTCCGGCTTCGCCACCGCGTAAACCTCCACGCAGCCGTCATCCCGATTCCGCACCCAGCCCGCGATGCCCAATTGCTGTGCGGCGCGCTCGGCGAAATAGCGATACCCCACTCCTTGGACCCGCCCCCGGATTCGATACAGTCGCGCTAGTTTGTGCTCGCTCAAGGCCGTTGGGCCGCGCTCAGGGCCGCTTGACCAGCGGATAAGCGACAATCTTGCGGAAGGCCACCGGCCCGCGGTCGCCCTGCAGGAGAATCGGCCCGGGATCGGCTTCGTTGGTGTCCATCGCGATGGCAGTCGGTCCCTCGATGGTCTGCTTGTCTATGACGCGCGCTCCGTTCAACACGACCGTGACTTGCCGCCCCACCAGACGAACAGTCAGGGTTTGCCACTCGCCCGGCAACTTCGCCGCATTGAACGCCGGCGCGATGCGCCCCAGAATCGCTCCGCTCATGCGATTGGACACCGGCCGATCGGCGTCATCGCCGATCTGCACCTCGTACCGCCCCCGCAATCCAATCCCGCTGTTGGTGCGCGCGCCGATGCGATACTCCACATCCAGCGCGAAATTCCAAAACTTCTTCTCGGAAACAAGATTGGTCGTGCCCAGGCCGTTGGTCAGGATTCCTTCCTTCACCGTCCAGCCCAGCGTGCGCACCGAGCCCACCGTCTGCCAGCCGGTCAGATCGTGTCCGTCGAACAGAACCACCGGCTCGCCTCGCTTCCAGCTTGGATCGTCTTTTTCCGGCAGCGCCGGAGCGCGCACGCCGGTCCACTCCAGGTAAGACGAAGGATCGCCCTCTATCTCGAAAGTCCCCTTGAGTTTGCCTTCCTCAAGCCGCGCCCAATACAGGCCTTTCTCGGAGCGGTTCTGGCGGTAGCGATTCTCCAGCGCGAACCGAAGCTCGCCGTCGGAAATCGACAGCTTCGGAATCTCGTCCACCTGCCCGATGGGAGCGCCCGCGAACTTGCCCTTCAGGCTGCTGGTGCCTACGCCCGACACTTCCAGCCACCAGCCGCGCGGCGACGAGAGGCCGTTGACCGTAATGTCCCAGCGGCCGTTGAATTGTTGGTCGTCGACGGAAGCAGCCCAACACCCGAGCGCACAAGCTGCGAGCAACAAGGTTCGCACTGCGCTTACTCTACCAAACTTTACGATCGCTTGTGGATCTCATTCCGCGTAGTCCGCCGCCGGAAAACTCCGGTGGTTCTTTTACCGTCCCATTTCCGCGCGCGTCTGCAGAAACTGCAGTACATTGGCGCGTGTGACGATCCCTTCCAGATGATTGTTCTCCACCACTGGAAGCTGATTGACGTCGTCGCGGCCCATGGTCTCGAGGGCTTCCATCACCGGCGTCTGGGGAGTCACCGTGTGCACCTCCTCCAGAGGCCGCATGATGTCATACAGCGTGGTAAAGGGCCAGCGCGGCCGCTCCAGCACCTTGATCTCGTGCGGCGTTACCAGCCCCGCCATCTGGCCGTTCTGCTGCACTACGAAGCAGCGACGCCCGGTCCGCAGCAGGTACTCTTCGACGAAGTTCTGCACGTTCAAATTGCCATCCACCACCACGCATTCCCGGCTCATGACATCGCTGACCTTGACGTTCTTCAGTTCGGAGGTCAACATCACGCTGGCGTAACTGGCGCCGGCGGCCTGCAGCAGAAACCAGCCGATGAAAGCGATCCACAGGCCTCCGAAGCCGGCCCCGCCGAAGAAGCGGAAAATACCCAGCGCGATGAAGAGTACCGCCACCGTCTGGCCGGTGCGCGCCGCCAATCGCGTGGCACGCTCGACGCTGTGGGTGGACCACCAGATGATGGCGCGCAGAATGCGGCCGCCGTCCAACGGATAGCCCGGAAGCAGGTTGAATCCCGCCAGCATCAGGTTGATATAACCGAGCCACACGAACATGGCCCGCACCGGCACAGCCGGCGTCGAGCCGAACCGCCACCCGGCTGCCCAGGCGATTCCCAGGCAGATCAGACCGATCACTGCGCTCGCAATCGGCCCCGCGATTCCGACCCAGAACTCCGTCCGCGGATCCTCAGGCTCCTTTTCGATCTGCGCCACGCCGCCCAATGCAAACAGCGTGATGGCGCGCGTAGTGAGCTGGTGGGCCCGGGCCACCAGGGCATGCGACATCTCATGCGCCAGCAGCGCGGCGAAGAACAACAGGGCCGTGACGATCGAAACCGACCAAATCACACCCGCGCCCCAGTCGGCGTTCACCGCCTGAAACTGCGAGGCGAGCGACATCGTGATTAGCAGCGCAATCAGAAACCAACTGTAGTGCAGCCCGATTTCGATTCCGAAGAGACGCCCCAGGCGGATGTTCGATCTCATATGCTAGCCTTCTGGATTCACGAGCGATTCATGTGTTCTCGCGTTCAAGTATAGTGCATACGCCTAATAATTGGATGGGATGCGGCAGCACTGGTTGCCTCCAAAGTTGACTTTCTCCGCGCGGCCACCACGGCTGCCGTGATTTATCCCCGCGATTTCCGGTGCGCGGGCCGCAAGGCGCGGAGCAAACGAACTGGAGCAACGAACTAAAGATGAAGCCCTCGCGAAACATTCCACGGGGCTGAAAAAGATTTTGCGAAGATATGGCCCATCACTCGCGATCGGCGCTCAACTCGCGGAGCACACGAGCCCGGAGTGGCCGATCTACTTGGACGGCGTAACTGCCTTGTCGGCCGGGAAAGAATCCTCGGGCGGAGCGCCGGTCCCGGTCGAGCCCAGGAACAGTTTGCGCCCGTCGGTGAAAGTCACATTGCGCGCGTTGGCCCGCAACTCGGAATGATCCCGCGCCTGATAACCGTCCACCACCACCTCGGTTCCGACCGGAAAACTGTTCTTGGTCGCCCCGCGGCGCAGCAGCGAGTTCGGACTGCCACCCTCCACCATCCAGACTTCCTTGCTGCCGTCCGGCTTGACGATCTCCACGTGAATCCAGGTGTGCGGGTTGACCCACTCCACCTTCACGATCCTGCCTTTCAGCAGCACCGGTCGGCTGGCGTCGAACTCAGCGCCAAAAGCGTGATGCGCCGCCGCCGGCAGGGAAGCGGTCAGCAGCGCCGCCGCGGCGCCCAAAACTAAAGTCAAGAATCTCGTTGGCATGAATCAGCTCCCGAATATCACTTAGTGGACTTGGCGGACTGTTCCTGGTCGCGCAGCCTCGCACCCTTCAAAATATCCGTTAGCGCGTAGTTGGCCTCGTGACAGGCGTACTCATAAATGTGCTTGTCGGTGGCCGGCCAGGCGTACTCACCGGTCCACGGCTTGGTCCAAGTGGACGGATCGTCGATGGTGAACCGATAGAGCAGCGTTTTGTCGTCGACACGCGTGAAGCGCTCGATCACGTGCAGATTCTCCGTCGAGCCATAGAACCGGGTCTTATCCGAGAAATTGGTGGTGTCGACCACCAGCGTGTCGCCCTCCCAGTGGCCGACCGAATCTCCCAGCCACAGCCGATACGTCTTCGGCAGGTGCTGTGCGTTCATCCGCACGGTTCGCGCATCGTGCACCATCTCGGTCAGGATCATGACCGAGTCCGGTGTCTGTACGATCTGATGCAGGTTGTTATAGAAGTAATCCGGCAGCGCCGGTGGCCCGGAGGTGGAACCAAAACCCAGGATGCAGCGCTCGCCCAGAGGACGCCGCTCCGGATCGTCGTAGGCGCCCGGCGCTTTCTCCAGTCCGGGATCGTTACTTTCCTGCGCGTCCGACGTCGGCCGCTCCGCGAACTCCGCCATTCTCTTCTTCCCGGCAGCCGTGCGTGGCGGGACTCGGCCGTCCGCAGGATCAATCACCAGGGACGCCCGCTTTTCGCCATTCACGACCGTGAACGTCGATCCCGGATCCAACCAGCCGTAATTGTACCCTCCGACATTGCCGTAGGGACCAGGCGATCCATCGCCGCCCTTGGGAGGCGCGCTGCGGTTGGCATCGATGGGTTGATCCTCGCGTTCCCTCAGCGCGGCCCTCTGAGTCTCCAGCTTCAAGGCTTGCTCTTTGGTCAGCACCAGCGGCGTGCCGGCCGCCCGCTCCATCGGCGTGATGGTAGCCAGATCGTAGGTCCCTTGCAAATCTGGGTGACCGTCCGGCAGGCGTGGCGGATTGTAAGCCTTGGAAGCTGCTTTGGCGGTCTGCGCAGCCGCCGGGATCAGCGTCAAAGCCAGCAGGGCAGCCAATGCCAGCACGCCCGCCAACACGACCAATCGATTCCGCATATCAACTACCTCCTCCTTTTGATGGGCCCAGCGGACGCTTAACGCCACCGGCCATACATCAATTCTTCCACAAACTCGGTGCACTAGAATTCCAGGGGTTGCCCGTTCCCCTCCTGACGCCGGCAGAGCGGCCTGCTGATCTTCCAGGGGGCACGACGATCAGGGCTAGCCGTTGGAGATTGTCGCCAGCAATCCGCACCGCTCCAGCAGCGCCTTCGGGTCGGGGTCCCGCCCCATGAACGTGCGGTACAACTCGGCCGGGTCTTGACTGTTGCCGCGCGACAGAATGCTCTGGCGGAAACGCGACCCGGCCTCCCGGTTGAAGATCCCCAGTCGCAGAAACATCGTGAACGCGTCCGCGTCCAGCACCTCGGCCCACTTGTAGGAATAGTAGCCTGCGCCGTATCCGACCGGGCTGGCAAACAGGTGCGTGAAGCTGGCGATCATGTTGTAACGCTCCGGCAGTTTCACCGGCGAAAAGTTCTGCAGAATCCCCCGCGCATAGGCCATCACATCGCCGTGCGCTTGGGGCGCGTAATCCCGATGCAGCGCCAGGTCGACTAAACCCAGGCCGAGCTGGCGCATCTGCATGTTGGCCGCGCGGAATGTGCGGGCTCTTCGCATTTTCTCGAACAGGTCTTGCGGAATCGGCTCGCCAGTCTGGTAGTGCCGCGCAAACAAATCCAGCGCCTCGCGCTCCCAGCACCAGTTCTCCATGATCTGCGACGGCAGCTCCACAAAGTCCCATGCCACGCTCACCCCTGCCAGGCTCCGGACGTCCACCTTGCTCAGGCAGTGATGCAGCAAATGGCCGAATTCGTGAAAAATGGTCTGCACCTCGCGATGCGTGAGCAGCGATGGCCGCGCTCCGACCGACGGCGTCAGGTTCCCGCAAATCAGCGCCGCATGCGGCTCCAACAGGCCGTCGCGTGAAATGCCGGTGATGAAGCTGTCCATCCAGGCGCCGCCCCGTTTGTTCTCGCGCGGGTGCCAGTCGGCATAGAACGCGCCAATCATCGTGTCGCGGTCGTGAATTTCGTAATATTTCACCTGCGGATCCCACAGCGGAACGCCCGGCTTTTCGACCACCCGAATCCCGTACAACCGCTGCACGATCTCGAACATGCCGCTCACTACATTCTCCAGGCGGAAGTACGGGCGCAACGATTCCTCGTCGAAGTTGAACAGCGCGGCTCGCTGCTTTTCAGCGTAGTA
This sequence comes from Bryobacteraceae bacterium, assembly GCA_035632015.1. Taxonomy (GTDB): domain Bacteria; phylum Acidobacteriota; class Terriglobia; order Bryobacterales; family Bryobacteraceae; genus Palsa-89. The sequence goes on along the minus strand of DASQHQ010000203.1, from coordinate 3,963 downwards.
AGCGATGTCCCAGGGCGCCAGTTCCTTGCCTGCGAAAGCCTCCAGCTCTTCGTTCTCCCGGCGGAAGCGGCTTTCCGTCTTGCGTTTCAGGTCGTCCAGAAAATCCTGCGCCTGCTGGCCGGTATGCGCCATGCGATCTTCCAAAACCAGGTCCGCAAAATCCCGGTAGCCGAGCAAATTGGCCTTCTCGCGGCGCAACTCCAGAATGCGCAGGATCACCGGCCGGTTGTCGTGTTTCCCTTCGATGGCCCGGTTGACGAACGCTTCGTAAACCTCGCGCCGGATCTCCGAGTCGTCCAGGTAAGTCATCAGCGCGATGTAGCTGGGCGCATGCAGGGTAAATCGCCAGGACGGCTCCTCGATTCCCTTCGAGGCGGCGCTCGCCCGCGCCATCGCCCGCGCCCCTTCCGGCAGGCCGGCCAGCTTGCCTTCGTCTCGAATCACCAGCTCGAATTCGTTGATCGAATCCAAGACATTTTCCGAAAAACGAATGGTCTGCTTCGTGAGCTCGATGTCAATTTCTGAAATTTTCGCCTTCCCCGCCGGGTCCAATTCGGCGCCATGCCGGCGGAACGTGTCGATTGTTTTTTCGAGAAAACGCTTCCGCGCTCCGGTCAGAGTCTTGGCTTCCTCGCTCTGCGCGTAGGCTTGCACGGCGCGCCACAACCCTTCATTCAGCGGCAGCGAGGAATGAAACGCACTCACCAGGGGCTGCACGGCGTTGTAGACTGTGCGCAGCTCCGCGGTTGTGGCGACCGCTTCGAGATGCCGCACGATGCCAATGGCATAGTCCAGGCTGGTGGTCAATTCATCCAGAACCAGCATGGTGTTGGAGAAGGAACGCGGCTCTGGATCCGAAATCAGTTGCTCCACCCGCTGGTTCGCGTCCCGAAGCAGTTGAGTCACGGCCGGCTCCACCTGCTCGGCTCGAATCTGATCGAACGGAATTAAAAATTGGACTCGCGTGAGGGGATTGGCGTCGTTGGAAGGCGTCATTCGCACTTACCCCTTGATTCTATGACATTTCGATTGTTATTTTCCGAACCGCCCGCAACTATCCCGCGGCGGGCTTATACCGCCATGGCCCTGCTCTTCCCGCTGCGCCCCCCAGCCGTTGGATCGGCCGACATGGAACAAAGTTCCGCGCTTCCCGCGTATCCTATGGATGAGTGGCTTCCGAATATGCGATCGAGACCAGGGCCCTGACCAAAGTCTACCGCTCCCGCTGGACACGCCGCGAGATTCGCGCCTTGGATGACGTTTCGCTCCAGGTTCCCCGCGGCGCCATCTTCGGGCTGCTGGGACCCAACGGGGCCGGCAAGACGACTTTTGTCAAGCTGCTGCTCTCGGCGGTGCATCCCACCGCCGGCAGCGCTTCCCTCTTCAACCGCGATTCTCGTGATCCCGAAGCGCGGCGGCCCATCGGCTACCTGCCCGAGAACCATCGCTTCCCAACGTACTTCACCGGCGCCGGAATGCTCGACTTTTACGCCGCTCTGTCCGGCCTCGAATCCACCCGCCGCAGGAAGCTGATCCCGGAACTGCTGGCGCTGGTCGGCCTGGAGCAGTGGGGCCCGGTCCGGATCGGCAAATATTCCAAAGGAATGCTGCAACGCCTCGGACTGGCGCAAGCCTTGATTCATTCCCCCTCCCTGCTCATCCTCGATGAACCCACCGACGGCGTCGACCCCGTGGGCCGCCGCCAGATCCGCGAAATTCTGACTCGTTTCGAAGAGCAGGGTGTGACCATCTTCATCAATTCTCATCTTCTGGCCGAAGTGGAATTGTTCTGCCGCCAGGTCGCAATCCTGCACAAAGGCAAAGTCGCCCTGACCGGCAAAATGCAGGACCTCACCGCGGGCAAAGGATATCGCCTGACCGTGGCGCAGCCTCCCGAGAGTCTCATGGACCAGTTGCGGCTCAAGGCAACTTCCACCGCCGCCAGAAACGGGCTGATCGATTTCCAATTCCCAACCCGCGAAGCCGCCAACGACGCGCTCGACTTGCTGCGCGCCCAGCGCTGCGAGATCGAAGCTCTGGCCCCCACCACCAGCACTCTCGAAGAAGTCTTCGTCCGGACGGTGGAGAACTGAGCGCGAAATGATGGCGACCCTGGCCCTGATTCATGACACCTTCCGCGAAGCCTTCGCCCGCAAAATCTTCTGGGGCCTGTTCGGTCTGTCGGCCGTCATGATCCTGTTCTTCCTGTTTCTGCTCAAGATCGATATCGTGGAAGGCGCGGTGGCCACCGTCTCCCTCTTCGGCCGATCCGCCAACCGGGCCACCGACGTCGACCGGCTGGTGCGCGGCTTTTACGCCGGCATCGCCACCTTCCTCTATACCTGGGGCATGTTTCTGGCGGTCTTCGCTTCCGCCGGCCTCATCCCCAGCGTCTTGGAACCGGGCCGCATCGAGTTGCTGCTTTCCAAACCTGTCTCGCGCGCCCATATCCTGCTGGGCCGCTTCGCGGGCAATGTTCTGGTGATCTCTTGCAACGTGGTTTTTCTGGTGCTGGGCGTGTGGACCATTCTCGGCCTCAAGACCGGCATCTGGTCGCCCGCCTTCCTGATCTCGATCGCGACCACCATCTTCATCTTCACCGTGCTGCTGTCGGTGGTGGTGCTCATCGGCGTCCTGTTCGAGAGCGCGGCCCTGGCCACCATGATCAGCATGGCTCTCATGATCATGAGCCCGATCCTCGCGCAGACCAGCGTCATGATGCGCCTGCTGTCGTCGGAATGGTCCCGCCAACTCTGGCGCGCGCTGTACTATGCGCTGCCCAAGGTCTGGGACCTGGGCCGCATGACCCTCAATGCCATTCAAGACCGGACCTTCGAGTCCAGCATGCCCATCTGGACCTCGGCGCTGTTCGGCGCCGCCGTGCTTGGAGCGGCGCTGTTGATTTTTTCGAAACGGGATTTTTGATGCGATCGATCGCCGCGATACTTTTCTGTTTGGGCCTGGCCGGTTGCCAGCCCAGGAAACCGGGCCTTCTGCACATCGACCCCGCACTCGAATCGCTGGTGCCGGCCGACACGATTTTTGTCGTTGGCGCCAACCTGGAGGCCATCCGCGATACGCCCGTTTATCAAAAGCTGCTGAGCCGCATGCCGCTGCCGCAACTGGACGAGTTCACGCGCCAAACCGGCCTCGATCCGCGCCGCGATCTTTCCCAGATTCTCTCGTGTTCGAACGGCAAACGTGGCTTGCTGATGGCGCGTGGAAAGTTCAAGCGCGCCGACCTGGAAAAGCGCCTGCAGAGCCAAGGCGCTTCGCCGATCCCCTACAAGAACCACCAGCTTTTCGGCGCCGAGCCGGCCGCGATCTTTTTCTTCAACGATTCCACCGCGATCGCCGGACCGGCCGTCGAGCTGCGCTCCATCATCGACCACCCGGCTTCCGGAATGCCGCAGCCGTTGCGCGACTTGCTCCGCACGCTGCCCCAAGGCGATCAGATCTACGCCGCGCTCTCGGGCGGCCTGGAAGGCTTGAACCTCGCCGCGCCGCCGGAAAGTAATCTCGCCAATGTCATGCAGGCGCTGCGATCGGTCCAGACCGCGACCCTGGGCATGGATCTGAGCCAAGGCCTGAACGCCACCGCCGAGGTCGCCTGCAAAACCGAGCGCGACGCCAGGTTCGTCCACGACATGCTGCGGGGCATCATCGGCTACGGCCGGCTCAACACGCCCGACAATCAGCCCGACCTGCTGAAACTCTACGACTCCATACAGGTCACCCAGCAGCAGACTCATACCCAGGTCAAAGCCGACATCCCGCAGAACCTGGCCGACAAATTCCTGGATTTGTGGCTGAAACGCTGAGCCGCTACAGCAGCAAGCAAAACGAAAAATATCTTCATCGAATCTCCCCTTCCGCGAATGAACGCCCGCCCTCGCGAGCCGTGGCGCACGCACTCGTGCGTGCCGCGTTCACACTCGTGTGAACGCCCTGGCGACGATATCA
>DASQHQ010000202.1:0-58969 GCA_035632015.1 Bryobacteraceae bacterium | reverse complement strand
TCCGCGCGCGGCGCGCCGAAGCGTTCCACCAGCCTTCCAGTCAGAGTGGTTGCTCCTTTCACCGTGACCTGCTGTCCCAGGATCGCGCGCACCGCCAGCTCAAAGGCGTCCCAGCAGCCCGGCAAGCGAAGTCCGGGATGGTGCTTGACGGTTTCCTTCATCACCGGCGACTTTCCCAGATGCGTGGCAATTTCGCGCGTATTGGCGCGCAGATCGAAGAAAAAGCGGATCTGGTCCACCTTCGCGCGCAAGCGGCTCGTGGCAGCCGGCTCGATGCGCGCGACCAAACAGTTTTCGGCGGGATTCTGGCGCACCGTGATTCCATTACGCCGGTAGCTTTGTCCTTCGACCGCTTCCAGGCCGGGCGTGGCCCGCGGCCCGACAAAATTCAGGAACGCGTTCCAGTCGTATGGCGGCCGGTAGTGAAGCTTGAGTTCGATCACCGAAGGCGCGCCGGCCTCGGCGGGAGCGAAACGGCGCAGTTCTTTCGGGTTGCGCAGGTAAGTGGCGCGCAGAGCCTCATTGAAGCGGCGCAGGCTGGCGAATCCGGCAGCGAACGCGATCTCAGAAAACGGAAGCGTCGTTTCGGTGATCAGCTTCTTCGCAAACAGCGTGCGGCGCGTTTGCGCCACCACCACCGGCGGCACGCCGACGTGTTCCAGAAACAGCCGCCGCAGATGGCGGTCCGTCACACCCAGGCGTTCCGCGAGGTCGGCGGTGGAACCGTCATCCAGCGCTCCTTCCTCGATCAGCCGCAGCGCGCGATTCACCGTGGCCGAGGTGCCCGCCCAAACGGGGAGATCCGGCGACACCTCGGGCCGGCATCGCAGGCAGGGCCGGTACCCGGCGGCTTGCGCGGCGGCCGCGTTGGCGAAGAACTCCACGTTGCGGCGCAGCGGCGTTCTGGCCGGGCACACCGGACGGCAGAAAATCCGCGTGGTGCGAACGCCGGTGAAGAACAGCCCGTCGAAACGCGCATCCCGCGCCTGCACCGCCCGATAGCAAACATCCGCGTCCATGCTTTGAGTATGCCGGAGTTTCCGGATTCGAACTAGCGGTTTTCGGACACGTCCATCCGGGTAGAATAGTCACCGTGACTCGACGCGCGTTCGTGAGCCTCGCCACCGCCGCTTCCGCCATGAGCCAGGACATTCTGCAGTTGCCGCCGCCCAAAGCCGACGCGAGAATCCCTTACGGCAAAGATTCGCTCCAGTTCGGCGACTTGCGGCTGCCGCCCGGTAAGGGCCCTCATCCGACGCTGATTTTCGTGCACGGCGGATTCTGGCGCGCGGCGTACAATCTGGACCACGCCGGCCGCGCGTGCGCCGCGCTGGCCAAGGCGGGAGTCGCAACCTGGAGCCTGGAGTACAGAAGAATCGGCAATCCGGGCGGCGGCTGGCCCGGTACACTGGACGACGTGCTGAGCGGCGCCGAGTATCTCGCGAGAATCGCGCCGCGCTACAACCTGAATCTCGGCCGGCTGCTGGGAGCGGGTCATTCGGCGGGCGGCCAACTGATCTTGTGGCTGGCCGCGCAAAGGGCGGTGGATCTGCGTGGCGTCATTCCGCTGGCGGCGGTCACGGATCTGCGGCGGGCGTGGGCCATGCAGCTGGGAGGCGGCGTGGTGGGCGAATTTCTGGGCGGTTCGCCGGATCGAGTGCCGCAGCGCTACGCCGCCGCGTCGCCCATGCAATTGCTGCCCATCTCGGTGCCGCAGCACCTGATCCACGGCACCGCCGACAACATCGTGCCGTTCGAGTTGAGCGAACGGTTCGCCAAAGCGTCCCACAATGCCAAGCTGACCCCGCTCAAGGGCGCCGGCCACTTCGAGCTGATCGACCCGCGCGCGCGCGAATTCGCGACGGTTCAGAAGACCATCGTCAACTGGGAATTCTAGAGCATGGACCTCGGACTGGCGGGCCGCGTCGCGGTGGTGGCCGCGGCGAGTAAAGGCCTGGGCAAGGCGATCGCGCTGGGGCTGGCGGCCGAAGGCGCGAAGCTGGCCATCTGCGCGCGCGGCGAGGAAGAGCTGCGGCGAACCGCGGCGCAACTGGGTGAAGACGCGTTCGCCGAGGTGGTGGATGTCACGATCGAATCGCAGGTTCGCGCCTTCATCGACGCGGTCCTGCAGCGGTTCGGGCGCATCGATATCTGCGTGACCAACGCCGGCGGACCTCCCGCCAAGCGATTCCATGAGACTTCGGTGGAAGACTGGCGCGCCGCGATCGACCTCAACTTCATGAGTACGCTTTACCTGGCGCGCGCGGTGCTGCCCCACATGCAGGCGCAGCGCTGGGGACGCCTGATCGCCATGACGTCCATGGCGGTGTTGCAGCCGATCGACGGCTTGATCCTCTCCAATGCCGCGCGCTCGGCCGTGCGCGGGCTGGTGAAAAGTCTCTCGAATGAATACGCGCCGCACAACGTACTGGTGAACAACGTGTGCCCGGGCTACACGGCCACCGAGCGGCTCAAGAAACTCGACGTGCCGGTAGCGGAAATTCGGCTGGGCCGCATCGCGACGCCGGAAGAAATCGCCAGCGTCGTGGTCTTTCTGGCGTCGGAGCGCGCCAGTTACATCACCGGCGTGTCGATCACGGTGGACGGCGGCTGGACCAGGGCGCTCTGAGGCTGCGAGACTGAAACATTTTTAATGGCTTTTGTATTTAACGCCGGCACGAGCGCTGGTAAAATAAAATTACAGTGCAGTTCTTACATTTTGGCGTGCTGGCCGCCGTCGCCTGGAGCGGTGCGCTTCTCGCCGCACCCGATTACTTTGCACCCCAGCACCGGCTGCCGGGCATCGGCGTGGATCGGGCCGAGATCACACCGGCCGTTCTGGACCAACGGATCTCCCGGATGGTGCAGTCGCAGACCTTCGCCATCATGCGCGAGCCGGAAGCTATAGCGGGCGCCGACCGTGTGACCAGTCCCCGGCTGGCGAAAATCTTCCGCCGGGCGGCGGAAGCGAGCGGTCTATCGGCCTCCTTGATCGCCGCCGTCGCGTACCTGGAAAGCTGGGGCGACGCCGCAGCCGTAAGCCCGGCCGGCCCCAAGGGCATCATGCAGTTTTCCGAGGCCACGGCCCGCGAGGCGGGACTGCGCGTGGTCCGCGTCACGCGATTCAAAACCATCAGCGAGCGGAAACTGGTCCGCAACAAGAGCGGACGGCCGGTGTATCGAAACGTGCGCCGGAAAATTCCGTACACGGTCACGGTTCGGGACGACCGCTTGAATCCGGAGCGGGCCGTTCCCGCCGCCGCGCGCTACCTGGCCCGCTTGCAAGACAAATTCGGCGGCTTGGATTGGGCCATCTTCGCGTATCATTGCGGCGAAGGTTGCATCTCCGAACTGCTGCCGCTGGCCGAAGCCGCGGATTCGCAAAAGCGCCAGCCGAGCGTGGCGGGAATGTTCTTCGCGGCGAACCCGGCGCGCCACCGGGACCTCTATGAGGCTCTGCAACGTCATATGCAGCGGGACTATTCGCCGACCTATTGGTTCCGCATCCAGCGCGCCGAGCAACTGCTGGATCTCTACGGCAGCGATCCGGACGCGTTCCGCGAGTTGGCGGACCAATATCGCAATCCGATCAATCCGAAACGTCGCGCCAACGATCGGCTGGTGGTGTGGCTGAAGGACGAAGAGTCGTTTTACCGGTCCGCCGACGATCTGAAGGCAGCCTCCGGCAAGGCCCTGGCGCGCATGCTGAATGATCCGCAGTTATTCGGCGTGTCGCTGCCTTCAGGACCCGAGGAGCTTTACTTGCAAAATTCGCCGCCGGCCATCGGCACGCTGCTCTATCTCGCCTTCGAGACGCACCGGCTCTTCGATGCGCTCAAGCCCAAAGGGGAACGCTTCGTGCCTCTGCAGATCGTCGAGCTGGTGAGCACCACCGACCGGCCGGCCGAGGCCGGAACCCAGCTCGTGGATCCCGAATTTCCCGAGCACGCCACCGGTCAGGTGTTCGACATCGACCGTTCGAATCTGCCGCGCGGGGAGCGCGAGTGTCTCAACTTCGCGCTGGATGATATGGGGTGGGACGGCCATCTGGGATTCATTCAAGTCACCGGAGACACGCTGCACATCGGCTCTTCGCCCTCCTCGCGCGAGTTCTTCGACATGGTGTTTCAGGAAGCCTCGGACGCGGAGCTCCACGCGGGCGTTAGCGAGCAAAGGCCGCGCGCGCGAGCGACTGAATCTCTGCGATAACCAGGGCCAGTTCTTCATCCTTGGTGTAAAAATGCGGCGCGATGCGGAGGCCGGCGCCCGGCCGGTAGTCCACCAGAAAATCGCGGCGCAGCAGTTCCTGAGTGATCTCGTAGCCGTTAGGGACGGCCACCGTCACCGTGCCGCCGCGTTGCGCCGGATCGCGCGGAGAATTCACGCGGTAGCCGGCTTGCTCGGCCAGTTCGATCAGCATCGAAGTCTGCCGGATGGACTTGGCGCGGATGTTTTCGACTCCCACCTGGTTGATAATTTCGTAGCCGGAGCGCGCCGCGTAGAGTCCGGGGATGTTGGGCGTGCCGTGCAAGAAGCGGAAGGCGCTGTCCGCGAAGTCGGTCGGGCCGGGATCGAAATCGAACGGCCGGCGGTGCGCCATCCAGCCGGTGAGGCGCGGCTCAAGCGATGGCCACAGATCGCGGCGCACGTAGAGGTAGCCCGCGCCGGGGCCGCCGCACAGCCATTTCACCGATCCGCCGGTCGCGAAATCGAGGCCCAGCTCGCGAACGTTCACCGGCACCGCGCCCGCGGATTGATAGATGTCGGCGATCACCATCGCGCCGGCCTCATGCGCCCGCCGCGTGATGGCGCGGAGGTCCTGGATGTAGGCGCTCTTGAAGATGACGTGCGACACCGACACCAGCAACGTTTCGCCGTCGATGGCCGCCAGCAGTTTGTCTTGCGGGATGCTGATGCCATCCTCGGACTCGACCGTCACCACGCGTGCGCCCAACGATTCCAGCCGGCGGTGAATGTACAGATTGGAAGGGAAGTTGAGGCCTTCGGAAACGATCTTGTTGCGTGGGCCGCGCCAGTCGAAACAGGATGCCACGATGGACTGGCAGACCGACACGTTGGGATGCATGCTCACTTCGCCTTCGCCTGCGCCGATGATCCTGGCGACGAGATTGCCGATCGAGACAGGCATCTCCCACCAGGCTTCTTCCCAGGCGCGGATGCTGCGCGTGGACCAGGCGTCGGCGTATTCGTTGAGCTGGTCGCGCGTGCGCCGCGGCATCGCTCCCAGCGAGTGGCTGATCAGGTAAACGGCCTTTTCGAGGGCGGGAAATTCCTTGCGCCACTCCAGCAACGGATCGTCCATGCCAGCCTTCAGACGCGAAACGTATCGGCGCGCCAGGCGACGATCGACTTCTTCAGGTCGGCGGGCTTCATCTTGGAACTCAGCGCTTTTTCCACCAGTCCCGGAAGCTCGGTATCCGAGGCGAAGCGCAAGGCCACGATCTGGGCCTCGGTCAATTCCCCAACGCGCGACAGCAGCGCCGGGGGAAGCAACGCGGCGTAGCGCTGCCGCTCCTCGAGCCGGATCAGGCGATCCTGCACTTTGAGCGGGTTGGTCCGGATCAGCGTGACGGCGACCGGCGTCATGAGCGCGATCAACAATAGAATCCAGGCTTCCAGGGTGTTGTAGTGGCGCACCGCGTTGATGATCGCGAGGATCAACAGCAGCAGCGTGGTCGGCAGCAGGAAGAAATGGAACGGCGGATGCACCCGGACATGATTGGCGTACGTCTGCGGAATTTTTTCGGCCATTGCGCCTCCTTGCGCTAAACAAGGTATTCTACTAACAGGGGGTTTGTGCGATCAAACCCCCGAAAAATCCGCTGTTCCGCGCCTTGTGTTCACCGTAACGACTATGCTACGGTAAAGATCTTTAGGATACCGGTTTCAGGCGTGTTGCTGATGATGCGACCGCCTTCTCGAAGTCACAACCTTTCCTTCTAGAAATTCATGGACTCGACGGTACAACAGCTAGGCGGAATACTGCTGAAGGCCATTCCGACCGTGCTGCTGCTGCTGATCGTTTCGGTGTATCTAAAATGGATGTTCGTCCGCCCGCTCGAGAAGGTGCTGGCCGAGCGGCGCCGAGCGACCGAAGGAACACGCGAGCGAGCGGAAACATTGTTGGCAAAAGCCAGCCAGACGGCGGACCTGATCGAGGCGAAACTGCGGAAGGCCCGCGAGGACATTTATCAGGAGCAGGATGAGGCGCGGCGGCGCTGGATCGCCGACCAGGCCGGGCACCTGGAACAAGCGCGCCAGAGCTCGCGCGAGATGATCCATCAGGCGCGGCAGCAACTAGCGGGCGAAGCCGCGGAGGCAAAAACGCAACTGGCGGCGCGCGCCCAAGCGCTGGCGGATGAAATCGAGCGATCGCTGCTCGAGAGGAAAATCGCCTGATGCGCCGCGCCACGCTCGCACTCGCACTGGGATTGGCCCTGGCGTCTTGCGCACTGCCGCAGGAGAACCCGTCCAACCCGGCCTCGGGGGCGGGCGATCCGTGGATGGTGTGGAAGTGGGTGAACTTCGCGATCCTGGCCGCCGGCCTGGGCTATCTGATCGGCAAAACTGCGCCGGCGTATTTCCGCAACCGTTCGGAGGAAATCCAGAAGCATCTGGTCGAGGCGGCGCGAGAGATAAAAGACGCCGAAGCGCGCGCCGCAGGTTTCGAGCTGCGCTTGGCCGGCATCCAGAGCGAGGTGGAAAATCTGCGCGCCGAAGCCCGCGCTGGCATGGCCGCGGAAGGCCAGCGGATCCGGCGCGAAACCGAAAGACGTCTCGAAAAGATCCGCGAGCAGACTTCTCAAGAAATCGCGTTGATGGCGCGCGCTGCGGGGGACGATCTCAGAAAGTACCTGGCGGTCCTCGCTCTGGACATGGCCGAGCAGCGCCTCCGATCGCGAATCACGCCGGACTCGCAGAGCGCGCTGCTGGACGGCTTCCTGCACGAGCTGCGTTATCGGGCCAAACCGGGCGTGAGCGCGCGATGAGGGAGCGAAGCTGAGCAATGGCCTCCGCTGTAGGCAACCGATACGCCCGCGCACTGGTGGAGTTGGTGCTCGCTCCTCGCTCACCGCTTAAGCCGGAAGAAGCGGGCGCGCAGTTGCGGGCTGTGGAGCAGATGGTCGCCGGCTCTCCGGAACTACGCGTCGCGCTGCTGACCCCCGCCATCCAAACGTCGCGGAAGCGGGCAGTTATGCTGCGGCTGCTGGATGAGATGCGGGTTTCGTCCCTGATCCGGAATTTTATTTTCGTGGTGATCGATCATCGCCGCATCGCAGCCATCAGCGAAATCCGCGAGGCGTTCGAGGCGCTCGCCGACGAGCGGCAGGGTTTTGTGCGAGCGGAAGTTACGTCCGCCACGACGCTGGATGACTCGCGGCGCGGGGACCTGGAAAGAGAGCTGTCGCGGCTGACCGGCAAGCGGGTGCGCCTGCGCTTCGCGATCGATCCGCAGTTGCTGGGGGGAGCGTTGGCGCGAATCGGCTCCGTCATGTACGACGGCTCGGTCCGCGGCGGGCTCCAGCAGATGCGGCGGAAACTGATCGAGCAGTCCGCAGAATAAGGGGTGAATATGGCTCAAGTCCATGCTGACGAAATCGCGCGCCTGTTGCGCGACGAGATTGAGCACTACGAACAAGCCGTGAACGTAGCCGAAACCGGATCGGTGATCTCGGTAGGCGACGGCATCGCGCGCATTTACGGCTTGGAAAACGTCATGGCGGGCGAGATGATCGAGTTTCCGCACGGTGTCACTGGGATCGCGCTCAATCTCGAAGAAGACCAGGTCGGCACGGTGCTGCTGGGCGAGTACCAGGAGATCAAGGAAGGCGACGAGGTGCGCCGCACCGGACGAATCATGTCGGTGCCGGTGGGAGAAGCTCTGGTGGGCCGCGTGGTGAACGCGCTGGGCCAGCCCATCGACGGCAAGGGACCCATCGCCACCAGCCAGCGCCGGGCGGTGGAAGCCATCGCGCCGGGCGTGGTGGACCGCCGCTCGGTGAAAGAACCGCTGCAGACCGGCATCAAGGCCATCGATTCGATGATTCCCATCGGCCGCGGCCAGCGCGAGCTGATCATTGGCGACCGCCAGACTGGAAAAACCGCGGTCGCGCTGGACACCATCATCAATCAGAAGGGCGGCGACATGATTTGCATCTATGTCGCAATCGGACAGAAGCGCTCCACGGTCGCGCAGGTGGTCAAGACGCTGGAAGACTTCGGCGCCATGGAGTACAGCATCGTGGTGGCCGCCACGGCCTCCGATCCGGCGCCCATGCAGTACATCGCGCCCTATGCCGGTTGCGCCATGGGCGAATACTTCCGCGACAGCCAACGTCATGCGCTGTGCATCTACGACGATCTGTCCAAACACGCTGCGGCCTATCGCGAGATTTCGCTGCTGCTGCGCCGGCCGCCCGGACGCGAAGCCTATCCCGGCGACGTGTTTTATCTCCACAGCCGCCTGCTGGAGCGGGCCGCCAAATTGAACGACGCCAAAGGCGGCGGCTCGCTCACCGCTCTGCCCATCATTGAGACGCAGGCCGGCGACATTTCGGCCTACATTCCGACCAACGTGATTTCGATCACCGACGGCCAGATCTTTTTGATCGCGGATCTGTTCAACTCCAACGTGCGGCCGGCGATTCACGTCGGCATTTCGGTCAGCCGCGTCGGCGGCAGCGCGCAGATCAAGGCCATGCGGCAGGTGGCCGGATCGCTTCGGCTGGATCTGGCGCAGTTCCGCGAGCTGGAAGCCTTCGCCCTGTTCGGTTCCGAGCTGGACAAGACCTCCCAGGCCCAGTTAAATCGCGGCCGCCGTCTCACCGAGGTGCTGAAGCAGCCGCAGTACCAGCCGTTGCCGGTGGAAAAGCAGGTGGTGATCATCTACGCCGGCACCAAAGGGATGCTGGACGATCTGGAGGTCGAACAGTGCCGGCCGTTCGAGTCCGAGCTGAATGAGTTTCTGGACGCATCGCACGCCGGCATTCTCCAGGAGCTGCGCGAGAAGAAGACTCTCGACGACCAATTGAGGGCCAAGCTCGATTCGGTTCTGAAAGAGTTCAAGCAGCGCTTCCTGGTGCGACGCAAGGAGGCTCTCGCGAAAGCCTGACGCATGCCCAGCCTGATCGATCTACGGCGCCGGATCCGCTCGGTCAAGAGCACCCAGCAGATCACCAAGGCCATGAAAGTGGTTTCGGCGGCGAAGTTGCGCCGGGCGCAGGACCGCGTGCTGGCGGCCCGGCCCTACGCGCAGATCATGCGCCGGATGCTGGCCAACGTCGCGCAGGCCGCCGCGGAGCATCAGAACGGCGAGGCGCCTTTGCTCGCCCGGCGTCCCGAGAAACGCATTCAATTCCTGGTGATCACCGCCGACCGCGGCTTGGCCGGCGCATTCAACTCCAACGTGATCCGGACCGCCCAGAGGTTCATCCGGGATCACTCGGAAGCTACCGTTCAACTGGAACTGATCGGGCGCAAGGGCCGCGATTTCTTTCGCAAGCGGCACGCCAACATCAGCGGCGACTACGCCACGCTGTTCCAGAAATCGCCGCGCTTTGAAGACGCCGCGGAAATCGCGCGCAAGGTGATCGAGCGATTCGAGAAGGGTGAGATCGATGCGGTTTACCTGGTGGTCAACAACTTCAAGACTCTGATGACCGCACAGCTTGTGGTCACGCGCATCGTTCCGCTGGATTTGCCGGAGCGGCAGGAGCAGATCGACTACATTTATGAGCAGCCGCCGGAAGACCTGCTGCGCAGCCTGATGCCGCGTTACATCGAGGCGCAGATTTACCGTGCCATGCTGGAATCGGCTGCGGCCGAACACGCCGCCCGCATGACCGCCATGGGGGCAGCCAGCTCGAATGCGTCTGAAGTGATCGACGCGCTGACGCTCAAGATGAACCGCGTCCGGCAGGCCAGTATTACGCGAGAAATTATTGAAATCGTAAGCGGCGCCGCCGCATTGGAGTAGAGCAACATGCATACATCGAATGGAACCGTGGAAGGCAAGGTAATCCAGATCGCCGGCCCGGCGGTGGACATTCAGTTTCCTGAAGCGCAGATTCCGGTTATCAATACGGCGATCCATATCACCAGCGAGGGTTTCACCGTGCCAACGCCCATCGATGTCATGGTGGAAGTGGCGCAGCACATCGGCGAAGGGCGCGTCCGCACCATCGCGCTGCAGCCCACCGACGGCATGGTGCGCGGCATGAAGGCCGTCAGCCTGGGCCATCCCATCGAAGTCCCGGTCGGCAACCAGACGCTCGGGCGCGTGATGAACGTCATTGGCGAACCGGTGGACAACATGGGCCCGGTGAACACGGCGCAGAAGTGGTCCATCCATCGGCCCGCGCCGGCCTTCGAAGAGCAGGCCACGGAACTGCAGATGTTCGAGACCGGCATCAAGGTCATCGATCTGCTCGAACCGTATCTGCGGGGCGGCAAGATCGGCCTGTTCGGCGGAGCCGGCGTCGGAAAGACCGTGGTGATCATGGAGCTGATCAACAACATCGCGCTCAAGCACGGCGGCGTATCCGTTTTTTCCGGCGTGGGCGAGCGGACGCGCGAGGGCAACGACCTGTGGATCGAAATGCAGGAATCGGGCGTGCTCGATCCCAAGGATTACACCAAGTCCAAAGTGGCTCTCATCTACGGCCAGATGACCGAGCCGCCGGGGGCGCGCCTGCGCGTGGGCCTCACCGGCTTGACGGTCGCCGAGTATTTCCGCGATGAGGAAGGCCAGGACGTACTGCTGTTCATCGACAACATCTTTCGCTTCACGCAGGCCGGCTCGGAGGTTTCGGCGCTGCTCGGGCGCATGCCGTCGGCGGTGGGGTATCAACCCAACCTGGCCACCGAAATGGGGGAGCTGCAGGAGCGCATCACATCCACCAAGAAAGGCTCCATCACGTCGGTGCAGGCGATCTACGTGCCCGCCGACGACTACACCGATCCCGCGCCGGCCACCACGTTCGCGCACCTGGACGCCACCACCAACCTCACACGCAGCCTGGTGGAGCAGGGCATTTACCCGGCCGTCGATCCGCTGGCCTCCACTTCGCGCATTCTGGATCCTCGCGTCGTCGGCGAGGAGCACTACAATGTCGCGCAGCAGGTCAAGCAGATTCTGCAGCGCTACAAGGACCTGCAGGACATCATCGCCATTCTTGGCATCGACGAATTGTCCGACGAAGACAAGCAGATCGTAGCGCGGGCGCGCAAGATTCAAAAATTCCTTTCGCAGCCGTTCCACGTCGCCGAGCAGTTTACCGGCTTCCCCGGCAAATATGTGCCTCTGGCCGACACCGTGCGAAGTTTCCGCGAAGTGGTGGAAGGCAAGCACGACGATCTGCCGGAGCAGGCGTTCTATATGCAGGGCGACATCGAGGACGTCCGGAAGAAAGCCGAGGAGCTTCGCAAACAAGGCGAGGGGTAAGCATGGCGGAAACGTTCGACATCGAGATCGCCACGCCCGAGCGCCTGCTGGCGCGCGAGAAGGCGATTCGCGCGCAGATTCCGGCCAAGGAAGGCGAGATCGGCGTGCTGCCGGACCATGCTTCGTTGCTGTCCGAGCTGGGCATCGGGGCGATGACCTACACCACGCCCGAGGATCATCGCTTCAGCCTGGCCATTCGCGGCGGATTCGTCGAGATTCACAACAACGTGGTGCGCGTGCTGACCGATGTCGCCGAGAAGGGTCAGGAGATCGACGTTACGGAAGCCGAGAAGGACCTGAAGCGCGCTCAGGACGAAATGCTCAGCCCGGCGCTGGGGGTAGACATAGCTGCGGCGCTGATCGCGGTGCGCCACGCACAAGCTCGAATCGACGCTGCGCGCAAAGCCGCCGCCAAGGAAGAGTAGGCCCAGCGGCCGGCTCGCCCCCGGAGGTTTGCCAATTCCTCCATTCGCTAGAATCGAAATAGGCGAATGTTTCGCGCGATCTTCTATCTGCTGATCACGGTGCTGCTCATCTCGGTCCTGCGGTCCGTGATGAGGATCATCTTCAAGGGATTTGGAGAAATGCTGAATCCGGGCGCGAACCAGCAGAAAGAGCCCGATAACCGCGTGCCGCTGACCGGCGAGCTCAAGAAAGATCCGACCTGCGGAACCTATATTTCCGCGGCCACTTCCATCAAAGAAACTGTTGGAGGCCAGACCTTCCATTTCTGCTCCAAGGAATGTCGCGATAAGTACGTGGCGTCGCTGGCTCGCTAGTTTCGGCGCGGGCCTGGTCGCGGCCCTTCCGGCGCTCGCGGCCACGGCGCCGAAGCCGGCCTTCTACAAAGACGTGCTTCCCATCCTGCAGAATCGCTGCCAGGCGTGTCATCGCAGCGGAGAGATCGGGCCGATGCCGTTTGGCACCTACGCGGAAACCAGGCCGTGGGCCAAAGCTATTCGCGAAGCGGCGATCTCGCGCAAAATGCCGCCGTGGTTCGCCGATCCGAGCTACGGCCATTTCGCCAATGACCGTTCGCTTTCCAAGACCGAAATTCAGACGCTGGCCGATTGGGCAAACGCCGGCGCGCCCCAGGGCGACCCGAAGGACGGCCCGCCGCCGAAAGAGTGGCCGAACGAATGGACCATCGGCGCTCCCGACGCGATCTTCGAAATGCCGGCGCCGTTTCCGATTCCCGCTCGTGGCGCAGTCGACTATCAATACCTGATCCTGCCCACGCATTTCGCCTCCGACAAGTGGATCGAGCGAGTGGAAGTGCGCCCCGGCAGCCGCGCCACGTTGCACCATGCCGTGGTTTACATGCGCGAGCCTGGATCCGAGTGGCTGACGGGCGAACCCAGCGGAGTGATGTTTGGCTTGCCGCCTACACCGGAGCACCGCCCCGATCCAAAGAGCTTCACCACCAGCGACATTCTGATGGTCTACACGCCCGGAAATTCGAACGAGATCTGGAAGCCCGGCGTCGCAAAAAAGATCAAAGCCGGGTCCGACCTGGTGCTGCAGATGCATTACACGGCCAACGGCGCCGCGACAGCCGACCGCACCAGCGTCGGCCTCGTCTTTGCCAAAGAAACGCCTCGCCAGGCCGTGCTCACGCTGCAGATGGGCAACGATCATTTCGTGATTCCGCCCGGCGATCCCAACTACCGCGTCTCGGTTTCCGGCACGCTGCCGAACGATGCGCTGTTGATCGGCTTGCTCCCGCACATGCATCTGCGCGGCAAGGCGTTCGAGTACCTCATCGTGGGGCCGAATGGCGCAGTCGAGACGCTGCTGAAGGTGAACAATTACGACTTCCACTGGCAGATCGACTACCGGCTGGCAGTGCCGCGCCTGCTGCGCGCCGGCACTCGCTTCGAGTGGGTGGGCTACTTCGACAACTCCCGGAACAACCCTCACAATCCCGACCCTTCCGCCGAAGTGCGCTTCGGGGAGCAAAGCTGGGAGGAGATGATGATCGGCTTTTTCGATGTGCTGGTCGACGCCGGCGTCGACAAGCAGGGCTTCTTTGAGCGCCACCGCTGAGATCGCTGCGCCGGGGAGCGTTTGGATGCGAAGTTTGCAAGGTTCGGCGGGGCCCGACTAGACTGAACTGAGTGGCCGAAAAAACTGGCAGGTTGCTGACCATTGTGGGGATGGGTCCAGGAGTGGCGTTGTCGGTAGCAAAGCGATTTGCGGCCGAGGGCTATGCGGTTGCGATGATTGCGCGGCAGCGGGAAAAATTGAATAGCTATGCTGCGAAGCTGCGGCGGCCAGGCTGCCAGGCGCATGGCTTTGAGGCAGATGCCGGAAATGAGCCTTCGCTGCGAGCTGCGTTTCGCGCCATCGAAGACGGGCTGGGCGCTACCGATGTCCTGCTTTATAATGCCTTCGCCTGGCGAACGGGCTGGCCGACCACGCTCACGGCTGAGGCATTGGCCGAGGACTTTCGCGTGAACGTCGTGGGCGCCCTGGTGTCCGTCCAACAGATAGTGGAGGCTATGAAGGCGCGGGGTCGAGGCACCATTCTTATCACCGGCGGCGGACTGGCTCTCAATCCTGTGCCTGACATCATTTCTCCTTCGCCGGGTTTCACTTCCCTGGCAATCGGGAAAGCCGGCCTTCGCAGCTTGGCGTTCAGCCTCGCGAAGGAACTGGAGCCGGTGGGAATTCACGTCGCAACTGTGACCATATGCGGCGAGGTTCGAGAAGGTACACATTTTGCGCCGGATAGGATCGCGGATGTGTTCTATCACTTGCATGCTCAGCCCACTGGAAAGTGGGATCGCGAGGTCGTTTACGATCAGTCGACTTCGCTCGAAAATCTAAAGAGCGTGGGGGAACCGGATCCGCTGCGGGCGACCGTCAAACGCGGATAGTCGAGAATACGGAAGAAGGTTTGCCACGGCCGTCCGGTAAAAACCTACACGGTCCTCAACGCGATCGGCCGGGGCGCCGCAACAAACGCAAAAGAATCAGCACCGCGCGGATTGGCCAGTGGCGTGCAACCAGCGCCCCGCA
Organism: Bryobacteraceae bacterium; assembly: GCA_035632015.1. Taxonomy (GTDB): domain Bacteria; phylum Acidobacteriota; class Terriglobia; order Bryobacterales; family Bryobacteraceae; genus Palsa-89. The sequence goes on along the minus strand of DASQHQ010000202.1, from coordinate 44,484 downwards.
TGTGGAGTAAACCTTCTGAAGGACAGACTAAGAACCAGCCGGCGCAGAGCAATCCATTGCCCAGCCCGACCACTTCTCGCCAGGACAGCCCGCCGCCAACGATCTTCGGCAAGTCCATGAAGATCGTGGGCGAAGTCTCTAGCGACGAAGAGCTTTATCTGGAAGGCGACTTGGAAGGCAAACTGGAGCTGCGGAACCGGCTGACGATCGGACCGGACGCCAAAGTGAACGCCAACATCAAGGCCAAAGAAATCGTCGTGTTCGGAACGATCCGTGGCAATGTGGAAGCCGAGAGCCGGATTTCGCTGCGCTCGGGAGCGACAATAGTCGGCGACATCAAGACCGCCGGTATCGTCATCGAAGACGGCGCGTACTTCAAAGGCGGTATTGACATCTCGCGCGCCGAGCCGGAACAGACCACCGCGCGAGCGGCCAAAGCCGCGGCCGGCGAGAAGCGCTAAGCCACCTCATCGCAAGCCGGTAGTAACGAGTCTTTACGCCAAGCATCTAACACGTGAGGCCGCACCCTCGCAAAAGGAACTGTGGCCGTGGAGGAGAGCGCCCGCTGTAATGGCGGGCGTTCTCTGGAGTTCAGCGCCTACAGACGCAAAGCCTTTAATTTATTTTCGATTCGCCTGTGTGCGGCGCGATCCGGCTTGAGATCCAGGGCGGACTGGTAAGCGGCGCGCGCCTCGGCGGAATGCTGCCGGCCGGCCTCCAGGTCTCCAATTTGCTCGAAGATCGCGGGATCCTGCGCGTCCTGCTTCGACACCTGGCGCAATTCAGCCAGCGCCGCATCGGCGTCACCATTCTTGGCGAGCAACCCGGCCAGCGCCAGCCGCGCGCCGGTATAGTCCGGCTTGGCTGCCAGCACCTTACGATATTCTTCGATCGCGGCGGCGTTGTCGCCGCGCGCCGCCAACGTCTCGGCCAGGCTGAGGCGCGAAGGCAGGTAATCGGGCGACCGGCGAAGATTCTCGCGCCAAAGGTCGATGGCCTCCGCCTCGCGGTTCTTTTCTCCGGCCAGCAGCAGCGCCAGGTTGTGACGCGCCGGAAGCAGGTTGGGATTTTTCTGCAGAGCGTCGCGGTAAAGCTGCTCGGCTTCGCTGCGTTTGCCTTCGGCCGCCTTGAGAGTTCCCAGGGCGTTGTAAGGCTCGGCTGAATTCGGAGCGAGTGTAACGGCTTTCCGGTAAGACGCGTCGGCGTCCTTGCGCCGGTTCAGGCGCTGATACACCAAGCCGAGGTTGTACGGTAAATAGCTGTACTGCGGCGTGAGCCGGATAGCCTCCTGGTAGGCTCGAATGGCTGACTTGTAGTCGCCCGTCTCGACGTACGCCAACGCTTCGTTGTGCAGCGGATAGGACCAGTGCTGGGCGCGCCGGATGGCGTCGCGAAAGGCCGGAATCGCCTTGTCATATTGCGCCTGCTCCAGGTACGCGATGCCCAGCGCGTTGAAACCGTAAGCGCCGCCCGGATCGATTCGCACCGACTGCTCCAGCAATTGCGCCGCCTCGGGAAATTTCTTGTCGAACAGCAGCGCGCGGCCCTGAAAAAAATCCTGCCGGCCTTCCAGAAAGAGCGATTCCTGTGTCAACATTCGCGCCGCATCCATGTAGCGCGCGCCTTGCTCGAACGCGGAGCGGGATTGCGGCGATTCATCGCCCGCGAGATAGCGCAACAGGACTTCCTGCGCCTTGTTTTCCAGCGCGACCTGTAGTTGATTCTTGCGTTCTTGATATTGCTCGGGGCTCACCTGCCCCTGCAGCTTTTGCAGCGCGCTGAAAGCGTTGTCGGACTCCGTTGGCAGAATGCGTCCGGCGTCGATCGCCGACGTGAACCGATCCACATCGTCCGAAGTTTGATCGTCCAGCAGCGCGGCCGCCGGCGCCGCCGAGGCCAGATAGCGCGGCTCGCCCGTGCGCGAATCAAGAATCATACGCCAGTGCGCGATGTTGATTCCCGGCTTCCGCACGTCGGAAAGCCGCATAGTGTTGTCGTAGGTGCCGAACTCGCGCGGGTGCTGCTTATCGTTGGTGGCGGTCTGCACTTGCTCGGTAACGTAGCGGATCAGCTCGTTTGCGTCCACCGTTCCGTCGTGATTCTGATCCGCGTCGCCCTCCAACCCCTTAATGACGTAGTAACTGAAAACGCCATGCCCGCCGCCGAACTGTGGACCCTCGAGAGACACTTCTTTCGGGCGGCTCGCCAGCAGGCCGAACAAATCGCCTTCCACATCGCCCAGCTGCTGGACATTCGCGCTCACCATAGTGTTGCGGATGGTTCCAATGGTGCCGGCCTTGCAAACATCCACGAACAGCACTACGCGGCCCACCTTGGAAAGCTGGTCTTCGAATAGCGACTGCAGCTCGGCCATCGGCAACGCCGTGCTCTTCAAGTCCTGCGGATCGGAATCGTAGGTGAGGATAAATGCGCTCCGGCTGCCGGGCACTTCGACGGTACCGTGGCCGGCGATCAGAATCACGACCGTGTCGTTCTTGGTGGCGCGGCGCTTCAGAAAATCCTGGAACCCGTTCCGCACCGCCGCTGTGGTCGCCTTCTCATCGGTCAGCAGCAGAATGTTGCCGGAAGGCAAGCCGCCTCCGCGCGGGCTTTCGAGCAGTTGGCTGAGCACGCTCGCGTCGGCGTCTGCGAACTGCAGCGACAACTCTGGTTTCGCATATTTTGAGATGCCCACCAGCAACGCGTACGTTTGGCCCCCCGGCGCCGCTGCCACGGCTGCGGCCACCTGGCTGCCGAGCATTTCCTCCAACTCGAAAATCTTGGCTTTGATCCATACCGCGTCCGGCCACTGCTCGCGAAGCTTATAGTACATTTCGAGCGCGTTGGAGATCAGCTTGTGATTTTCGAACACGGTGGCTTCGCTTACCAGCGCCGCCTGATCCTTCGAATCACGCGCTAGCGCGGCCTCGAACGGCGCCAGCTCGGCGAGAACATCCGCCGGCAGCTTGTCGCGCGGTGTGGGCGTAACTTCGGGCTTATTGATGCCGCGCGTCATGCTCACGCCGTAATGCTGCTGGCTCGCCACCGCGACGCGCAACGTCTGCGGCAGCGTGCAGGCGCGCGCAGGCTGCTCGGAAATTTTGCCCGCCTTCACCTTGGGCTGCTTGCTTTCGAAGCGCACTTCTCCGGACGGGCTCAGCGTATCGATGGCCTTGGCGGGGCAGAACAGGAACGACGCCGGGCCGGCCTCCGTCTTCAGCCCGTCGCCCGCGAACAGAAGGTCGCCTGGCCGCGCCGCGAGCGGAGTTTCGGTGTCGGCGCGCAGCAGCTTGCTGCCTGTCGCCGAGAGAATCAGGCCGACCGGTTCCTCTTTGGTGTCCGCCGCTGCATGACCGGCAGCGAAAACCGCGAGCAGCGCAGCCAGGCAAAAATGGACAGCCGGCCTATGCATTGACCACAGCTTTGGCCACCAGGGACGCGACCGTGTACAAATCAATCGGCAGCGCCTTGCCTCGCACCGGCGCCTCGCCCAAGTGCACGGTCTCCACCTGAGTGCCCAACCGGCTTTGCGTGGCGCCGCTCATAAGCAGCTTGGTGTGGTGCTCCTTGTTCAGGCTCTCCAACCGGGAGGCCAGGTTCACTGTGTCCCCTAACACTGTGTACTCCATTTTATCGACTGAGCCCACGTTGCCGACAACGGCCGGCCCGGTGTGGATGCCGGCGCCGGTTTGGAATCGGCTGGGTGCCGTGACCATCCGCGTGGCGCAGCGCACGGCGCGAAGCGCGTGGTCACCCGGCTGCGCTCCCTCGTCATCGTCGCAAAAGATCGCAAGGATGCCATCCCCGATGAACTTGTTGGCGTGGCCGGCGTACATCACGATGATTCCGACCATCATGGCCATGTACTCGTTGAGTAATCTGACGACTTCTTCCGGCCCCTGTTGCTCGGAGACTTCTTCGGTGAAAGCGGTGAACCCGCGGATGTCGGTGAACAGGATGGTGGCATCCAGGCGCTTGCCCGAGAGCGCGATGTTTTGGGTCTCCTGGAGCGAAGTGGCAACCTGTTTGCCAACGAATAGCGAGATAGCGCGTTGGAACAAGTTGCGGCCGCGTTCTTCGGTCCAGAAGCGGTACACGACCGACCCGATCAGGCAGACCCCGGTTGCGAGCAGAATCTCCGACGTCGAGAGAATGAAGCCGGATTCGAACAAGACGTGGGTAACGGCGATGATTCCGGCGACTTCGAGCAGGATGAGACCCGCGCGCGATGCCGCCAGGCCGGTAGTGATCCATACCGTGAGCGACGTGGCCAGAATAAGGGTCAGCAGACGAACCCAGAGCGCGACCGGAACCAGGAAATTTCGATCGAGCAGCGTGCGAATGGTATTGGCGTGGATCTCGACGCCGGCGGTGGTCCACTTCGATCCGCTGAAAAGCGTGTAGAAAGGCGTGTCCTTGCGGTCTTCGTCCGTGAAGTCGACTCCAATCAGCACGATTTTTCCGCTCACCCAAGCGCGCAGTTTCGCCTTGTCGCCGGCCTTGGCGGCGGCCTCAAAATCAGCCAGCGAGTAGCGGGGGAAGGCGCCGGGCGGGCCGGCGTAGTTGATGGCGATGGTCCGGTCGGCCGAGATTGGAATCGGGTTTCCTTGAAGCGTCAGCTCGCCGTTCTCGAACCGGGCATCCGCGCCCAGGTATTTTTCGACCACGCGCAGCGCGAAGGATCGCTCCAGCGTCAAGCCGGATGCCTGAGGCGACGGAGCCTCGATCAGCTCCTGCCTCCGCACGAAATCGTCGGCGTCGGAGGTGAGATTCACGAACGCGCTCAGGCCGAGCGCCGCGGCCAGCATGTTGACGGGCAGGCTGGCCGCGCTGCTGTTGGTGTTGAGTTCCGCGACGGTGGCGCAGACCACCGGAATCGGCGACGTGCTGATGGCTTCACCCAGCAGGCGGTCATTATCCGGCTCCCACTTTCCGACCGGCACTCCGAACACGTGATCCAGGCCAATCACCTTGGCCCCGGCTTCTCCAGCGGCGCGGATCGCGTCGGCGTAGTGCTTGTGCCAGAACACGCGCAGCTCGGGAAAAGTATCCAAGGTCTTCTGGTCTTCCGCCAAAAGGACGATGTTAGAAACAGTGGGTTGCCCGCGTAGCAGCGCGCGCAGAACGAAGTGCGCGTCGTACGCCTTGAGATTGAGGATTTGGAAAAAGCGGATATCACCCAGCGCCAGCGCGGCCAGCGTGCTGCCCGCCACGAGGATGGCGCAGAGACCCCAGTGCCTCCACTTCCTCTTCATGTTAACCTGCATCTTACTACGGCAGTACCGCCAGGGCGCATTAGAGTTGTGACGAGGTTTCCCACATTGCGGGCGCTGACGTTGTCGCTGCTCTGCGCCTTAGCCGGGCTTTCTCAAACCACGCAGGGCCTTATCTCGGGCCGGCTGGCCGATTCGGTGACGGGCCGCCCGGTGAGTGCAGCGACCATCCTGTTTTCGAGCTCGGCCAGCAACCTGGCGGGAGCCTCCACCAGCGACGCCTCCGGCTACTACTACCTGCCTCTGCTCTCTCCCGGCTTCTATCAGCTTCGCGTGACGGCCCCGGGATACCAGGCGCAAGAGGTGCAGCAAATCGAGCTGACCGTGGCCGCGCGCGTCGAGCTGGATTTCAGGTTGCGTCCGCTCAGCGATGTTTGGGAGGCGGGCGAATACAAGAGTGTTTTTCTTCCGGGTTCAAAGACCATCGTGACGTTTTACGGGCCGGACGTCGACCCGAGCAAGACCGGATCGTTTGACGCGCAAAAAGGCCGGCGCGCGGCGCTCGAATCGACGGTGTCGGAAGTGATCGATTCGAACGAAATCGACAACCTTCCTCTGGCCGGGCGCGACGTTTACACCATGCTGGTCACGCTTCCGGGCGTGACCTCGGACGCCGCGATCGGCCGCGGCCTGGGGCTTTCCATTAATGGCCAGCGGCCCTCGGCCTCCAATTTCCTGCTGGATGGAGTGGAGAACAACAACTACCTGATCACCGGCCCGCTCACTGTGCTGGCGCCCGAGGCGATCCAGGAATATCGCGTATCGACCAACAATTTCTCGGCCGAATACGGAAGAACTTCGGGTTTCCTGGCGAATGCCATCACGCGCTCCGGGAGCAACAGCTTTCACGGGGTCGCGTACTGGTATCTGAGCAATGATGCGCTAAACGCCAACGCCTTTCAGCGCAATCTCCTCGGCTCACCACGCACGCCGGATAAGCAGAGCGAGCCTGGATACTTCGTCGGTGGGCGGATCTTGCGGGACCGTATGTTTTTCTCCAGCGCCTGGGACTACATGCGCAGCCGCAGCCAGCGGGATCCTTTCACGTTTCTGCTTCCCTCGGCGAGTTTCGTGAACAACTTCACCGCGCCCGGCTCGCTGGCGAGGCAGCTTCTGACGGAATTCCCCGCGCCTGTGGTCAAGAATGGCAATCTGACGACGGCGCAACTGGCGCTGGCCGCGCCCGTTGCAGTGGACCGCTATCTGGCCATCGAGCGGTTGGACTACACCAGCCGGGACGGAAAGGATCGCGTGATGGGCCGCGTCCTTGTCAACCGGCTCTCCCAGCCGGATTTCATATGGAGCCCTTACAAGGACTTCGTTTCGCCTCTCAACGAATACACCTGGGCCGCTGCCGCCAGTTATACGCGCTTGGTCCAGCCGAATCTCACGAACGAAGCCCGATTCAGTGCCAGCGACGACAATCTTCACTGGAGCCGGGCGCATCCCGAGATCCCCAGCCTGACTACCGGCGACGTGTACATCGTTGATGGCGCCGCGCAGTCCGGCGTCACGCTGCCGGGGAGTCCGGCGTTTTACGCGTACAAGAACGCTAATCGAAGCTGGGAACTTCTGGATAACCTGATCTGGTCGCGCGGCCGGCATGTCATGACGGCCGGAGCCGGACTGCTGGTGCGTTCCGCCGATGGGTTTTTGACCGCGGGACGCGACGGTCAATACACTTTCAGCAACATCGTCGCGTTTGCCATTGACAGTCCCACTTACTTCCGGGCGGCGATCGATCGCACGTCGCTTCCGGTCGTACAGTTACCAAGCTTCAACCGGACTTACCAATATCCACAGTATTTTCTGTTCGCTCAAGACACCTTCAAAGTAACTCCGCGGCTTACCGCCAATTACGGTGTTCGATACGAATTTTACGGCGGACCGCAAAATACAGGTGCGACTAAGGATGTTCTCGTCCGGCTGGGCGCAGGTTCGACGCTTCCTCAGCAACTCGCTGGCGCGACATTACAGAATCCGGCCTCAGGCGATGAGCAGTTGTTCGGCTCCGACAAGACCGATTTCGCGGTGCGCGCAGGCGCTTCTTACGATTTGTTCGGCTCAGGACGCACGCTGTTGCGCGGCGCCTATGGCACGTTCTATGACCGGCCGTTCGATAACCTCTGGGAGAATTTGCGGAACAATAGTTTCATTCTTCCGCTTCTTACGCTTAGAGGCCGGACTAACTACCTTGCGCCTGTCGCTACTGTATTAGCCTCCTTTCAGGGCCAGCCGCTGGCGAGCGATTTTCCAGACCTGACTCTGGTGCCTCCGGATCTTCGTAATGGTTACGCTCACAGTTATTTCGCCGGAATTCAGCACCGCGTGACGGACAATTTCACGCTGGAAGTGAACGGGCTCGGCAGTTACGGCCGGCGGCTGATCACGACTGACATTATCAATCGCGATTTCTCGACCCTCGCAGGCCGCTACAATCCGAACCTGGCGGACATCGCTTATCGCGCCAACCAGGGATTCTCCGATTACAACGCACTCGCCGCGGTGGCCCGCTATCGCGCCGGCCGCGGGATGGTGCAGGCTTCCTACACCTGGAGTCACAGCATCGACAACCAGAGCGACCCGCTGATTGGCGACTTCTTCAATCTGAATTTCACCAGCATTCAACGCACCGGAGGGTCCAACGGCCGCTCCGCTTTTTCTGAGCAGTTCAACCCGCAGGCGGACCGCGGCAACTCGGATTTCGACCAGAGACACAACCTGGTCGTGTTTTCTTATTGGGAGCTCCCGGCGCCCTTCGCCAACTCGAAATGGGGCGGCTTGCTGCGCGGCTGGACCGCCGGGGAGATGGCGGCCTTCCGCAGCGGATTTCCCTTCACCGTGATCGGCACATCCAACGCGATCGCGGGACAAGGCGAAATCCTCAATAACCGGCCCAACATCCTCGATCCGAAGCAAACCTTGCTGCCGTCGCCAGTGCCCGTTCCGGGAGGCGAGCAGTTGTTGAACCCGGCAGGCTTTGCGGAAGCAGCGCCGAGCACGCTGGGCAACGCAGGACGCAATGCGTTCATCGGTCCAGGATTCTACAGCGTGGACCTGTCCGTCGCCCGGTTTTTCGCCCTGCCGTGGCTGGGCGAGGGGGGCCGCCTGCGCTTCCGCGCCGACTTCTTCAACGTCCTCAATCATGCCAACCTGGGCAATCCAGATTCTGTGTTTACCGCTCCGCTTTCATCCACCTTCGGAGTCGCCACCTTCGGCCGCCAGGGGAGTCCGTCGGGCTTCCCCGCCGTGACCCCGCTGAACGAAACCCCGCGGCAGATTCAATTGAGCGTCAAAGTCGAATTCTGATCGCGTCAGCGATATTATTAGGGAGCACGGCTGCGCGACGCCAAGCTAACGCGTGTCGCTCGCCGCAACACCGCGAAGTTCAGGAGAAATAAATGCATCAATGCATTCATCGCCGGGCGGCCAAGTCGTCTATCCCGGCTGTATTCGCGCTCGCGCTGGTTGGGATGGCCCCCGCCGCCTTCGCCCAACGGCACGCCAAAGACAGCGAATGGCCCAGCTACAACGCCGATCTGGCGGGCACGCGATACCGGCCGCTCGACCAAATCAACGCGTCCAACTTCAGCAAGCTCGAAGTGGCCTGGCGATTCAAGACCGACAGCATCGGCAATCGCCCGGAGTACAAGCTGGAAGGCACTCCGCTGATGGTGAACGGCGTGGTCTATGCCACCGCGGGATCGCGGCGCGCGGCGATCGCGCTCGATGCGGCCACCGGCGAACTGCTATGGGTGCATGGCGAGCATGAAGGCGAGCGCGGCGCTTCGGCCCCGCGACAGCTCTCCGGGCGCGGCTTGGCCTATTGGTCGGACGGCAAAGAAGAGCGCATCTTTTACATCACGCCCGGTTTCCGCCTGATCTGCCTGGATGCCAAAACCGGAATGCTGATCCCGTCCTTCGGCAAGGGCGGCATGGTGGATCTGAAGCTCGACGACGACCAGACCATCTCCGCCTGGAACGACAAAGGCGAATGGGTGCCCGACCTGGTGCATGGCGAGATCGGCATCCAGTCCGCGCCGGTGGTGGCCAAGGATACCATTCTCATCGGCGCGGCGTTTCGCGAAGGCATGACGCCCCGCAGCATGCGCAATAACAAGGGCTACGTGCGCGGCTTCGACGTTCGCACCGGCAAGCGTCTCTGGATCTTCCACACTATTCCCAAGAAAGGCGACTTCGGCTACGACACCTGGGAGAACGGGTCGGCCGAGTACACCGGCAACACCGGCGTCTGGGCCCAGATCACGGTGGACGAACAGCTCGGCTTGGTTTACCTGCCCGTGGAATCACCCACCGGCGACTACTACGGCGGCCACCGGCCCGGCAAGAATCTGTTTGGCGAGAGCTTGGTGTGCGTCGATCTGAAAACCGGCCAGCGCAAGTGGCACTATCAGTTGGTCCACCATCCGCTGTGGGACATGGACATTTCGTCCGCACCGCTGTTGGGCGATATCAACGTCAACGGCAAAGCCATCAAGGCGGTTGCGCTGCCCACCAAGCAGGGTTTTCTTTACGTGTTCGACCGGGTGACGGGCGCGCCAGTCTGGCCGATCGAAGAGCGGCCGGTAGAGAAAGGCACCGTTCCGGGCGAATGGTATGCTCCCACTCAGCCGTTTCCAAGCAAGCCGCCCGCGTATGCGCGCAACGGCGTCACGCCCGACGTGCTGATCGACTTCACGCCCGCGCTGCACGACCAGGCTTTGACCAACGTCGCCAAATTCAAGATCGGCCCGGTCTTTACGCCGCCCGTGGAGAGCAAGCTGGACGGGCCTTACTCCACGCTGACGCTGGGCACCGCGGCTGGAGGAACCAACTGGCCCGGTGGCTCGTACGATCCCGAAACGCACACGGTGTATGTCTTTGCCTGCAATGCCTGTCTGGTTCCAATCGGAGTGGTCCCGTCGCCGAAGGAAGTTTCGGATATGAAGTACGTGATGGGGATGGCCGGGCAAAAGGTGCAGATCGCGCGCGGCCCTGGTGAAAACGCCGGCGCCGATTCTCCGCGTGCCCCGCGGACCCCGGAAGCGCCCGCAGCGCCGCCATCCCAAGCTCCAAGCGGCCCGAACATTTACAGCCTCCTGAGCGTGCGAGGGCTGCCGCTCATCAAGCCGCCCTATGGAACCATCTCGGCCATCAATCTCGATAAGGGAGAAATTGCCTGGCAGACTCCGCACGGCGACACGCCGGATGCAATCCGCAACAACCCGGCGCTGAAAGGCCTCGACATCCCGAAGACCGGCCAGTCGGATTACAACGTGGGAACGCTGGTGACCAAGACGCTGGTGATCGCCGGCGACGGGCAGGTCACCACCACGCCGCAACACCCGCGCGGCGCGATGTTGCGCGCTTACGACAAGATGTCCGGTAAGCAGGTCGGCGCCGTGTATATGCCCGCACCGCAGAGCGGATCGCCCATGACTTATATGGTGAACGGCAAGCAGTACATCATTGTTGCGGTCAGCGGAGGCAACTACTCGGGCGAGTACATCGCTTACAGCCTGCCGTCGGCGGAATAATCGCCGGGTAGGGGAATCGACACTTTCGTTCGAAGTCATCGCTTCCCGCCCCTCGAAGGGAGGAAGCCGATCAGCCGCTTGGGAGGTTCCGGAGGGGGCGCCACGAGTTCGCGCAAAATGCCGAGCATTTCCTGGAGCTCACCGTCGTGTTTGTCAATCCTCACCTCGTGTTTGTCAACCCTCAGCTCCAGGACTTCAACGGTTCGACCTCATCGCGCGTTTCCACACGTGAATAGGGAAGTACCGGGCGGAGTGCAGTACCGGCCGATATTGTCCGATACAATGATAGTAGCGTCCGGCACATGAACGAGCGGATCAGCGAGCTTCTCGCCGATGCCCACCACAGCCTGCGCGAGCAGTTGGCTGCGGCGGAGGTGCATTTCCAGCGCCTGGAAGGAGCGCTGGCGGCGCGCGAATCGAAAGAGATCGCCAGCCTGAATCGCGCCGCACGGCGGCTTCGCCAGTCGGGTCAGGCCGGGTGGACCGGCGCGCTGGTGGAAGCTACACAGGGTTTTTCAGACCGCGCCGCATTGTTTGCGATTCGAGGCAACACGCTGCATCTGGAAGCGGCGCAAGACGTCCCGGCCGATGCCCCTCCCGACGTGCCGCTCGATTCGGCGCCCGCGTTTCGCAGCGTCGCCGACACCCGAGACACCGTGGTCGCGCTGCGCACCAGCGGCGAGCTGTCGGCGCCCATCGCCTCGTACTTGGGCGAAGGGGTGAACGGGCGGTCCTATCTTTTTCCGGTTGCGGCGCGCGAGCAGGTGGTCGCGGTCTTGTATACCGACGGGGAGCCGGGGAGCGTGCAAACGGATGCCTTGGAACTTCTGACGACGGTCGCAGGCGCTGTGCTGGAAGGCCGCCCTGCGTTGTCTCCCAATGGCCTGGTGAGCATCGCGGAAGCCGCAGTTTCGAACGATCTGCCGTCCGCGCTCAGCGCAGAAGAACGCGATCTGCATCTGCGGGCCCAGCGCTTTGCACGAGTGCAGGCCGCCGACATGAGGCTCTATAAGTCTGATGACGTAAAGAACGGGCGTGCGGCATTTGATTTGTATTCGTCTCTTAGGGAGGAGATCGATTCCGCGCGCGAAATGTTCAGGCGCAATTTTCTTTCCGGCTCCGAGGGGATGGTGGACTATCTGCATCTCGAGCTGGTGCACACTCTGGCGAATGGCGAGGTGGAATTGCTTGGCCCCAATTATCCAGGTCCGATGGTCTAGTCTGCGGCGAGCCGCGCTTCTGGCGTGCCTTGGCGCTCTGGCTGCGTCGGCGCAATCCTCGCTGGACGCGCTGGCGGCGGCCTACCGCAAGACGCCCAACGCCAGAACTCGCGCGGCAGTGCTGCGCTACACAGACCTTCATCGCAGCGACAAGAATGGCGCGCTGGCGCTGCTGGTACTCGGCGTCACGGAGATCGAGCAGCGGCAATTCGGAGACGCTCTCCAGCACTTGAAGGCCGCCGAGAAGCGCCTGCCGCAACTCGGCGATTACGCGGCTTACCTGAGCGGCGAATCGGAATCGGAACTCAGAGTCTTCGGGGATGTCGAGAAGGCGGTGGAACCGGTGTGGCATTTCAATCCCGCCTCGCCGCTGGCCGGCAAAGCTGCAATTCTGCTGGCCAATGCATACCTGGAGGATGGCAAGCCGGGCAAAGCATCCGCGCTGGTCCAACAGCACCTCTCGGATCTTTCCGAACCGCAAGCGGAATTGCTGCTGGCGCGCAGCGCGGAAGCGGACGGAAACCAGGCAACCGCCGCCGACCACTACCAAAAGATCTTCGTGTATTATCCGTTGTCCAAAGAAGCTTCGGATGCCGAGGCGGCCTTGGCTCGCTTTCCGGCGCTGCCGCCAACCTCGCGGCTCACTCGCGGCCTGAAATTGCTGGAGGGCGGCGACTATTCACGAGCCGCCAAGGAACTTTCGGCGGTGGCGCCGCAGTTGAACGGAACCGATCTCGACCTGGCGCAAGTACGTATCGGAGTCGCGCGCTACTCTCTGCGAGAGTACAAATCTGCTTATGAGCATTTGAATTCGTTCCAAGCGGCGGCCCCCGAGTCGGAGGCCGAACGGCTGTACTACCTGCTCGAATGCGCGCGCCGGCTGGATCGGATGGACGAGATGAGCGCGAATCTCGAAAAGCTCTCGACTGCCTATCCGCAGTCGCGCTGGCGTCTGCAGGGCTTGCTGGCGTCGGCCAACTACTATTCCGCTCACAATCAGCCGGAGAACGCCGAGCCGCTGTATCGCGCCTGCTCGGATTCGTTCGCCGGCGACGCGCGCTCGGCGCCCTGCCAATGGAAGGTCGCCTGGGCCCAGTATCTGCGCGATCCGGCCAGCACGGCGAGCCTGTTCGAGGAGCACCTGAAGCGCTATCCGGATTCGGAGCGGGCCGGCGCGGCGCTCTATTTTCTGGGGCGCATCGCGGAATCCAAATCCGATTGGGGAGCGGCGCGCGCTTATTACGACGCGATCAACAATTCGTACCCGAATTACTATTACGCTATGCTGGCGCGCGAGCGCCTGGCGTCTCCCTCGGTCGCGTCCGCGACGCGCTCGGCCGAGGCATCCCAGTTCCTGAGCGCCATCCGTTTTCCCAAACCGCTAAAGGAGAGCTTTGAGGCCAGCGCCCTCACCGAGCAGCGCATCGGCCGGGCCCGTCTGCTGGCTTCCGCCGGATTGGACGACATGGCGGAGGCCGAGCTGCGCTTCGGAGCCAAGGCCGATGGGCAGCCCCAGATCATGGCGGTGGAGCTAGCCGAGTTGGCCAACCGTCGCGAGTCCCCGGACCAGGGCATACGCTTCATCAAGCACTACGCGCCCGGCTATCTGTCGTTCGCCCCCGACGCCGCGCCGGACAGATTCTGGCGGCTCGCGTTCCCCATGCCCTATCGTAGCCAGCTCGAGGAATACTGCCGATCGTTGTCGCTGGATCCGTTTCTGATGGCCGCGTTGATCCGTCAGGAATCGGAATTCAATCCCAAAGCGGTGTCTCGAGCCAGCGCGCGCGGCCTGACGCAGGTGATGCCGTCCACGGGAAGGCAGTTGAGCCGGAAGCTCGGGATTCGCGGCTACCGGACCAGCATGTTGTTCAGCCCGGACACCAATCTGAAGATCGGAACTTACTATCTGAAGGCGCTGTCGGATCAGCTTCAGGGCCAATGGGAGGTGGCGCTGGCTTCCTACAACGCGGGCAAATCGCGCGTCACGTCCTGGATGAATGCTGCAAACTTCCATGAACCGGCCGAGTTTGTCGAGAGCATTCCGATCACGGAGACGCGCCAGTACGTGCAAAGCGTGTTGCGCAACGCGGAGGTTTACCGGCGACTATACGGGGCCAAGCCGGCGGCTGCTTCCAATCGGCCCTAGTTGTCTGTCCCCCATTTTTATTGCAGGCGGGCGGTTCCGGCCGTCACGCCGTTTCCGCGGCGATCGGTTTGTATCAATAGAAGCCCGGAACCGCTGTCGGTGACCACAAACGAATACGCCAGACTGTTAGTTACACCAGGCACCGCTGGGAGACTGATCGTCCCGGTCCCATCGGGATTGATGGAATAAGTCCCGGTTTGGGTTAGGGGAAATGGGGCTGCTGGGTTGCCTTTGCTGTTGCTGGAGCTGATGAAGATCACTGAAATGGTCACGTTGCCTGCGCCGTCGACGCCGACGCTCACATTTACATTTGGCGCATTGCTGAACTGGAATCCGAAGGCGCCGTTCAGCGCGCCGGCCGGCGTGGCTCGGGCGCTTCCGCCGAGCACCTCCTGGTCGAGGCCGCAGGCGCAGCTCGCTGGGAACTGATAGTCCGTTGCAGCCAATCGAAGGCTTTGGCCGCCCTCGGAGACCACGCTGGCAAGCGTAAGGTTGATCCCGTTATCAAGAGCCATTGTCACGCTGCCGGTGCCGTCGGGATTACTGGAATAGGTTCCGGTGAAGGTTCCGGTTGTGGTATTTGGAGCTTGAGCTGAGTTGGCGTCAACTTCGTAGGTATAGGGCCCGGTCACGTTGCCCGCGCCGTCGAAGCACATCACGCCGAGGATTGCCAACCCTGTGCCGTTGACGGACGTATTGCTGAACGAAGATTGATCAGGAAGCCGTAAGAGCCGCTCGGGCCTGGGCGGAGGCAAGACCACATACCAGCGTGAGCGTCAGAACCAGGATAGACACCACAGGTAAAAGGGATCGCTTATGAGTTTTCATAAGCTTGCATTGTAACCGAGGCTTCGCCTGCGATCAATCCAGAAAGGGAGCGCAAGCCGATCTTAGACGCTGATCACCGGGCAGGGCGATTGCCGCAGGATCGAGTACACGTTGGTCCGCAGCCGTCCCAGCGTCCGAGTGGCGTGACCGCGTCCGATCACCAGCAGGTCCGCATTGTGGCTCGAAGCGGCATGCTGGACCACGTGCGGCACCTCTCCGGCGCCCAGGCACAGTTGCGCCGAGGTCCCCGCCGTCTTCTGCATCTTCGCAATGACCTCGCGGGCCTCCTCTTCCAGAAATCTCTGCAGGTCGGCCTCGAAGTATTTTTCCGGACCGGCCTCGGCGCCGGGAACCGCGTGCACCAGCCAGAGCTTGGCGTTGAAGTCGTGCGCCAGCCGGGACGCGAATCGCATGGTGGCCACGCTGCTCTCGTTCAGGTCCACGGCGCACATGATCCGCTCGAAGAAGGCGGACGCGGCCGGAGTTTCCTCCACGTGGACCGAGGTCCAGACCGGGCACAACGCATCGTGCAGCACCTTCGCGGTCACCGACCCCAGCAGCAGGCTGCGAAAGACGCCATAACCATGCGTGGGCATCATGATCAGATCCGTTCCGTGCTCTTCGGCGTAGCGGGTGATCCTCTGCGCCGCATCGCCTTCTTCCATGATGCGCTGGACCCGGAGACCTGCGAAGCGGTCCTTCAGATAGCTGTCGAATTCATTCACTCGCGCGCCACGGATCGCATTCATATCCACCAAAGTGGTGTAGCCGTACCAGTCAGTAAAGTAACCAGGCGGCATCTCGAGGACGTGCAGCAGAGTCAGCTCCGCGTTGAATTTCTTGGCCATGGTTTCGACAAATGGAACTGTCGCCGTGCAGGCATCCGACATGTCAACGGGAAACGCAATCTTCTCGAAAGTTTGCATGGCACACCGCCTTTCCCTGCTGAAACAGCACGTGGTGTGCCAGCGCCGAGAGCGTGGCCAGCGAACGAGCTAAGGCGGATTTGAGCGGCTCCAGCGGATCCGAGCGCGCCCGCAGGCTCCTATCGCCCAAGGGTCCCGCTGACGCCTGCGTGATTTCACCCAACTAGCCAACCTGTAACACCGCCGCACCGCGAATCGCATCGTTCTTCAGGGCGTTCAGCGCGCGATTGGCCTCGCGCAGCGGGAAGACCTGGATCTCGGTGTGGATGGGGATTTCAGCGGCCACACGCAAGAAATCGTGGCCATCCTGCCGGGTGTTGTTGGCCACACTTCGGACCACACGTTCTTGATACAGCAGATCGTAGTCGAGCGGCGGGATGGCGCTCATGTGGATGCCTCCCAGCGCCAGCGTGCCGCCCTTCTTGAGCGCCTTCAGCGCCGCGGGCACGATCTCGCCGGCCGGGGCGAAGATGATGGCGCTGTCGAGCTTGGCGGGCGGATCGTCGACAGTGCCGCCGGCCCAAACGGCGCCCAGTTCGAGCGCGAGCTTCTGGTGCCGCGCGTCGCGAGTGCAGGCGTACACGTCTGCGCCCCAGTGCCGCGCCACCTGAATGGCGACGTGCGCGGCCGCGCCGAAGCCGTACAGACCAAGTTTGCCGCCGCGAGCGATGCCGGACAGCCGCAGCGCCCGGAATCCGATGATGCCCGCGCACAGCAGCGGCGCGGCCTTGAGATCCGGGAAGCCCTCGGGGATCGGATAGACGAAGCTCTCTTCGGCCAGCGCGTACTCGGCGTAACCGCCGTCCACGGTGTAGCCCGTGAAGCTGGGGTTATTGCACAGGTTTTCTTTGCCGGCCGCGCAATACTCGCAGGTGCCGTCGGTCGAGTGCAGCCAGGCGATGCCGACGCGCGTTCCCAGCGGATATTGTGTTGCGTTCGCTCCGGCGGCCTCGATGGTTCCGACCGCCTGATGGCCTGGAATGATGGGCGACTTGCGCGGCTTTAGCTCGCCTTCGAGGACGTGCAGATCGGTTCGGCAAATCCCACAAGCGCTCACCCGCACCAGGACCTGATTCGCACCGGGCTGGGGTTTCGGGGCGTCGAGGTATTCGAGCGGGTTGGTTTCAACGGGGGCGGGAGATCGAAGAACGCAGGCTTTCATGTCAGGCACTCCGGGGCCGGGACTGCGGATGCTCTACCAATTCCACCAATAGCAGGAATGCGGACGTGCCGGTGTTCTGATCCCGTGACAGGCGTCCGGCATTGCTGGTCGAGTGACGGCCCTGATTCATGTATCATCGGAACTGCTGTTCATCTTGAATTCGGCCCGCCTTCTGCCTTCCGCCGGCGACGGGCAGAGCACAGCAGCAACAGACAGGAGGGAACATGCCCCACTCATTCACGCTCCGCCGCCTGGTACCGGTGGCGCTCGCGATCACGACATTCGGCTGGATCGGCGCGGTAAAAGCCAGCGACCTGAATCCGGCTGCAATCACTTTCAAGCTGCCAAACCAAATCAAATGGACCGGCAATCCGCAGGTTTCCGAGAATGCGGTTTTGTATGGCGATCCGTCCAAGCCCGGCCTTTACATCACGCTGGTGAAGTGGCATCCGCACCACATGAGCCGCCCGCACTTTCATCCGAATGACCGCTTCATCACTGTCATTTCCGGTACCTGGTGGGTCGGCACGGGCTCGAAGTACGACCCGGACAGCACCGTACCGATGCCGGCCGGCAGCTTCGTCACACACTTCGGCAAGCAGATCCACTACGACGGGGCCAAAGATGAGGACGCCGTGCTGGAAATTCTCGGCGAGGGACCCGCCACCTCGACGCCCGCGGAAGCCAAGTGATTCCAGGGCACTCCGGCATGATGTAAACTGTCTGATTTCGAGCGTGTCCGTAGCGAACTCTTAGCGAGGAGGATTCTGGATGTCCCGTACAAGTCGAATGCTTTGCGCGTTGGCAATCGCCGCGGTGGCGTACGCGCAAGATGTTGCTCCCACCAATGATGCACCCAATCCGTATC
This sequence comes from Bryobacteraceae bacterium, assembly GCA_035632015.1. GTDB lineage: Bacteria > Acidobacteriota > Terriglobia > Bryobacterales > Bryobacteraceae > Palsa-89. Next base: position 26,524 of record DASQHQ010000202.1, on the reverse strand, counting down.
AGACCATCAAGGGCTGGTACAAACTTCCCGAAGGCCGGAAGATGGGATCGACCAGCGCGGTCGACATTGATCGGGACGGCAAGTCGGTGTGGGTCGTGGAGCGGTGCGGCGCTAATAGTTGCCTGGATCGAGCCACCGGCCAGATCAAGGACGTGGACCCCATTCTGAAGTTCGACGAGAACGGAAATCTCGTGAAGAGCTTCGGCAAGGGCATGTTTATCGCGCCGCACGGAATCTACGTCGACAGGCAGGACAACGTCTGGATCACCGATTATCAAGACAATGGGCCGTTGCCGGAAGGACGGGGCAGAGGCGGCCGCGGCGGCGCTGGTGGCGGTGGCGGGCGGGCGGCAGCGCCCACGGGTCCGATCGGACCTCGGCCCGGCGCCACCAAGGGAAATCAGGTCTTCAAGTTCAGCAAGGATGGGAAACTTCTGATGACCATTGGCAAGCCCGGCGGCGCCGCTGAACCGGAATGCTGCTATGCGCCCGACGACGTGATCGTGGCGCCCAACGGCGACATCTTCGTCTCCGAGGGGCACGGCGCGGGGAACAACATCGTCTTCAAGTTTGACAAGAATGGCAAAGAGATCAAGCATTGGGGCAAGCTGGGAACCGGACCGGGGGAGTTCGACCAGCCGCACTCGCTGGCGTTCGATTCCAAAGGCCGGCTCTACGTGGCCGATCGCAACAACAACCGCATTCAGGTCTTCGATCAGGACGGCAACTTCATTTCAGAGATGAAGCAGTTCAGCCGGCCCAGCGGGATATTCATCGACAAGCACGACAATCTTTATTCGGCAGACTCCGAGTCCGAGTCGGTATCCAGGAACCATAACGGCTGGAAGCGCGGCATGCGAATCGGCAATCTGAAGGATGGCAAAGTTGTGGCTTACATTCCGGATCCCGACGAACACGCCACCGGCACCAGCGCGGCGGAAGGCGTAGCGGCCGACGCGAAGGGCAACATCTACGGCGCCGAAGTGGGCCCGCAGGATGTGAAGAAGTACGTCAAGAAGTAGCGCTCGCGCCAGGACGAATCGGTCACCGGGCTGCGGCCGGATCGGCTCGCTGTTGCCACAGGTAAGTTGAGAACAGCGCGCAGGCGGCCCAGATCGCCGTTCCGGCGATCGCGAAAAGAATCGCTGGAGTGAGTTGCAACACGGGCCGGCCTGCGATGGTCTGCCATGCGATGCCGGCGCAGAGACCGGCCCAAGCCAGGCCCGCGGCGTGTATCCAGCGCCGCGCCGTTTGATCGGCCAGCCTGGACCGCGCCAGCAGAAATGCCACGATCGGGATCGCCTGCAAGCCGTGGAAGCCGGCGGCATGTAACGGAAGAATGTTCCCCGCTACGCCGGTGCGCCGTCCCTGGATGATGATCATCCACAGTCCCGCGGCAAACGCGAACGCTACCGACAGGCACGCGTAGCGTAGCGCCAGTAACATCAGGCCCGGCGTCCCGGCGGTTGGGCGCGAGACCAGCTTCATCGCCAGCACACCGAAATGCACAATCAGCGCGATAGCGGCCAGGCCGAAGAGGATGCCCGCGATTTGATCGAGCGGCGTGAAGTGATGGGAGAAGCGAGGATCGAGCCCGCGCAGCGTTTGAATGGTCTCCGTCGCGTAGGCATATAGGCCAAGACCAACCGCCCAGCCGAGCCATCGCCGCCGGCCTCGAGAGCTGAAGCCTGCGAGCGGGGCGTAAACGCCGATCGTCAGAATATAGATGCCGACCGCGGCGTCAAACGAGATCGCTTTGCTGAGATCCCCTTCGGGCGGGAGTGTCAAACCAGTGGACAGCGCCTTGACCGCGCACGCCGCGGCCAGAGCCAGCCCGAGTACGCCGAGCCACAACATCGGCCGGGATTCCTCGTAGGCGGCTGCAACGCGTTCCATCAACTCCCGCGTGTCGACTTGCACAATCGGCCAACCTGTCATGCTGCGCTCCGTTGCTGGATACGTTTATACGGAGGAAAAGTTCGGCGCTCTTCCTTCCGCCGGCCGGAAAAGCCGGCGCTTCACCACCTCCACCAATAGCAGATAAGTGGCCGTGGCTGCAGCCAGAAACGCGAAGTAAGAAGCGGGCAGCGGCGTGAAACCCAGCGGTCCGGCGGCCGGCGTGTAAGGAAGCAGCAATCCCACTGCCGCCATCGCCAGCGTGGTCACCGCCAGCGCGCGGCTCGGCCGGCTGCGCCAGGGACTGCGCATGGTGCGGATCACAAACAGCACCAGCGTCTGCGTGGCCAGCGATTCCACGAACCAGCCGGTATGAAATGCCGGCTCCGCGGCGTGGAACAGGCGCAGCAGCACGAAGAACGTGAGAAAGTCGTACAGCGAGCTGATGGGCCCGATGATCACCATGAAGTTGCGGATGAGCCCGATGTCCCAATGCTGCGGCACGCGGATGTATTCTTCGTCCACGTTGTCGGTCGGAATGGTGATTTGCGCCAGATCGTACAGAAAATTGTTCAGCAGGATCTGCGTCGGTAGCATGGGCAGGAAGGGCAGAAACAGCGAGGCGCCGGCCATGCTGAACATGTTTCCGAAATTCGAGCTGGTCCCCATCAGAAGATATTTCGTGACGTTGCCGAAGGCTTTTCGGCCCTCGATGATTCCGTTATGCAGTACGCGCAGGCCGGGTTCCACCAGGATGATTTCGGCCGCGTCGCGGGCCACATCCACGGCCGTGGATACCGAAATCCCGACGTCGGCCGCGCGCAGCGAGGGAGCGTCGTTGATCCCATCACCTAGAAATCCCACTACGTGTCCGCGATGCTTGAGCGCGAGCAGGATGCGCGTCTTCTGAGCGGGCGACACGCGTGCGAAGACGCTGGCATGCTCCGCCACATGTCCCAGCGCACTGTCGCCCATGTCATCCAGACTCCCGCCCAGGACCACCTCGCCCGCCTGGAGCCCCACGCGATCGCAGACATGCCGCGCCACCAGCTCGCTGTCGCCGGTGATGATCTTCACGTCCACACCGTCGCGCCTCAGCGCTTCCAGCATTTCATTGGCGCCCGGAACGGGTGGATCGGCAAACGCCAGGAAACCAGCCAGGGTCAGCCCGCGCTCGTCCGCCGCCGAGTAGGCCGCGCGGGCCTCGATCTTGCGATATGCGACCGCGAGCACGCGCAGGCCCTGCGCGCTTAAATTGTCGTGAGTCTTCTGGCAGCGCTGGCGGACTTCGTCATCGAGCGGCAGGGCTTGGCCCGCGGCCTCATAGGCGACCGACCGCTGAATAATTCCCTCCCACGCCCCTTTGGTGATGAGGATGCGATCTTCACCCGGCGCCGGCGTATCTACCACGATCGACAGCCGGCGCCGCTCAAAATCGAACGGAACTTCGTCGCGCTTCTCATAGCCTTCCACGCCTGCGGGCTGTTTCTTGAGAATGGCGGCGTCGAGCGGACTGCGGATTCCGGTTTCGAAGTGGCTGTTGATCCAGGCCAGCAGGAACGGCCGCTCGGAAGGCGCCCCGCCAGGATCGATGGCGCTTTCCAGATCCATGTTTCCGGTGGTCAGCGTGCCGGTCTTGTCGCTGCACAGCACGTCGATGCTTCCGAAATTCTGGATGGCGGCCAGTTGCTTGACGATTACCTTTTGGTGCGCCATCGCCACCGCGCCCTTGGCCAGCGTCACGGAAGTGATCATCGGCAGGAACTCGGGCGTCAGCCCCACGGCCAGCGCCACCGCGAAGAGCAGCGACTGGAAGGCGTCGTGATGCAGCGCGATGCTCACCACCATGATGAAGAGCACCAGAAAGAATACCGCACGCAAGATGAGCAGCCCGAACTGGCGAATGCCGCGCTCGAAGGCGGTTTCGGGAGGGCGCATCGCAAGCCTGGCCGCAATGTCTCCGAAGGCGGTCTTTCGTCCGGTGGCCACGACTTCCGCAATCGCCGTGCCGCTCACCACCGAGGTCCCGAGAAAAACCAGGTTGCGCGCGTATGGGCCGGCGTGTTCGGGTGCGCCGGCATGTTCGGAGGGGCCGTTTGCGCCGGCTTCCTTTTCGGCCGGCATCGACTCGCCGGTCAGAGCGGCCTCATGCAGGTACAGATCGCGCGATTCGAGCAGGCGCGCGTCCGCGGGGACCAGGTCACCCGCCGATAGGCGGATCAAGTCGCCTGGCACCACGGCCTGACGCGCAATCTCCCGCCATTCCCCGTCGCGCCGCACCGTGGCCGTCGGAGTCACTTGCTCCCGGAGCCGTTCGGCGGCGCGCTGGGAACGATAGGTCTGGACGAAGTTGATCGCCACGCTCAGCAACACTATGGCGACGATGATGACGGCATCGGCAACCTGGCCCAGAAACGCGGAAGCAATGGCCGCAATCAGCAGGATCACGACCAGGGGATTCAGAAACAGGATCAGCAACTGCATCGCGCCCGAGCGCCGCCGCGAGCGCGCCGGATCATTGGGGCCGAAGCGGGCCAGACGTTCTTCGGCTTCGCGCGATGTGAGACCGCCCTGGGCCGCCGCCATCGTCATTCCGCCGCCATGGTCCAGGCTTATAGTAACCTGAGGTCGAATGACGATTCCCGGCCGGCACTTCGTGCACAATCTGATCGAGCGCCGCACGCTGCTGTTCCAGTTGGTCCGCCGCGATTTCGAGAAGCGCTTCAAGGGCTCCGCGGTGGGCTGGTTGTGGGGCTTGATCAACCCGCTGGTGATGCTGGCGATTTGGGTCTTTATCTTCGAGGTCTGCCTGCGCACCACGCTGTCGCCGAACGAGGTGACGCAGCGATATTCGCTTTTCCTGTTCTGTGGCTTTCTTCCGTGGATGCTGTTTCAAGAAACGGTAATGCGTTCCACTTCTTCGATGCTGGAGAACGCGAATCTGATCACCAAGACGGTCTTTCCGGCCGAGATGCTGCCGATCTCCATCTTTCTGTCGTCGCTGATCAATCACCTGCTGGCGCTCGGCCTGGCGCTGGCGATCGTCGGATTCTATATCGGGCACTTCAGCCTGTGGATGTTCTCGCTGCCGGTTTACATGCTGCTGATCGGGCTGATGGCGGTCGGCATCGGCTGGATTGTCTCGAGCTTGCAGGTTTATCTGCGCGATACCGGCCAGGTGATCGCGGTGCTGCTCAACTTCTGGTTTTGGCTCACGCCCATCATGATCGACGAGCAGCATTTTCCCGAGCAGGTGCGCTTTCTGCTGCACCTCAACCCGCTCACGTTCGTCGTGAAGGCCTATCGGGAGCGGCTGCTTTCGTACCGCGTCCCGAGTCTTCACGACTTCGCGATCGTCACCGCGTACGCTGTCACGGCTTTCATTGCCGGCGGTCTGTTCTTCCGCCACCTCAAGCGCGGCTTCGCGGACGTTTTGTAAACCGCGCCTCGCTACATGTTGCCTTCGTCGGCCGATGGGCCATAGATCGATGGCACCGGGACGTCGTTCAGCCGTAGGTAAACACCCAACTGCGCGCGGTGATGAATGATGTGGTTCATCACGAACGTGCGGATGCAGGCGATTCGCGGCATGGTGAACAACGTCTTGCCGCCGGCCAACAGCGACCACGGCTTCAAGAACGTTTCGTCACTGGCGCCCGCGATGGCTGCCCGAGCGCTCTTCACGCTTTTGTCAAACTTGTCGAGCAACTGCTGCCGCGAGGTCGCGAACTCTTCCTTGTACGGCGGCGCGCCGGGCGGGGAAATATCGAACGAGTCCTTGGCGATGGTGTCGGTGGCCCAGCCAGTCATGGTGGCGATGTGCGTGGAAAGGGCGATCATGCTAAATGACTTGGGGTGGGGCTTCCAGGCGAACTTGTCTTCCGGGACTCGCTCCAGCGTCTTGCGCGTGCTAGCCATCTCTTGATCGAATTCAGGCAGCAGGGCTTCTCTGATTGTCATATGGGTTCCTCCAGGGAGAATCAAGCGGTACCTCGCCAGCATAGGCGAAGATTAGGCGAAAGTCAAGCCTTTTCTCAAGCAAATTCTTCAACCGGCGACACGTCACGAAACCGACACTGGCGGTGGCCTCATCCAAAGAATTGAGGGCGGAAAGATCCGCCAGAAAGTGGGACCAGGATGTTAAAGAAAATCGGTATCCCAACACTTGCCTTGGTAGCGATATTGGCTTTTGCGGCGCCTCACGCAAACGCCGCCGTGCACTTCGGGATTGCCGTGGGCCCGGTCTACAGCTACCCATATCCATACGTGTATGGATATCCTTACGGCTACTACTACGATCCGTATTACTATCCCTACGCGTACAGCTACTCGTATCCGTATGGCTTCTATGGTGGTGGCTACTATTGGCGGGGGCATCGCGACTTTGATCACGAACGTCACGAGTTCCGGGAACACTCGTCCCATCGAGGTTTCCGCGGCGGTGAGCACGGATTCCGCGGCGGCCACGAAGGACACAGGCACTAGCCTAAGCTAAGGCAGGCGCACAGGCCGCCCGGTTTGCAGTCTTTCCGGCTGTACCGGGCAGTTTTCCATTTGTTCGTGCGGTTCTGCACGCACAGCGCCGGCAATCAGGCCCGCATCCTCGGCGCTATCGGGTAGAGTAGTGGATTGAAATCCGCTCAGCTCGTCGCGCCCCGCACCATCGAAGTTCAAGAGATGCCTCTTCCAGCCGATCCCGCGCCGGGCGAGGTTTTGGTGAAGCTCGGTTCCGTCGGGATCTGCGGCAGCGACATGCATTGGTATCTGGAGGGCAGCATCTACGGTCTCGCGGCTGTGTATCCGCAGGTGCTCGGCCACGAACCAGCGGCCGAAGTGATCGCGATGGGAAGCCGCGTGACGAAATTCCGGCCGGGCCAGCGCGTGTCCATCGAACCGACCATCAGTTGCGGCCGCTGCGAATGGTGCCGGCGCGGCCAGCACAACAATTGCCCCACGTCCCGCTTCATGGGCTCGCCCCAAGCGCCCGGGCTGTTGCGCGAATACGCCATCATCCCGGCCCACAACGCCACGCTGGTGCCTGAGAGCTTCAGCTACACGCAGGCGTCACTGATCGAACCAGTGGCGGTGATCATGCACATGCTGGAGCTGGTGGAAATTCGTCCGGGCGACAGCGTGGCTATTCTTGGCGCGGGCCCGATGGGCTTGCTCGCGGCGTGTGTGGCGCGCCATGCCGGAGCGGCGCAGGTGCTGATGGCCGATAAGCTCCCGCACCGCATTGGTATGGCGCAGGACCTGGTCGCCACCGCGGCCGTCCCCATGGGACAATTCGGCGAGCTGGTTCTCGATCGCACGCGCGGCCGTGGCGTCGACATCGCCATCGATGCCGCTGGCGCGGCCGAAACCATCAACGCCGCGCTGGCGGTGACGCGGCTGGGCGGCACGTTCGCGCTGATCGGGATTCCCAATCACACGCCCGTGGGCGTGGACCTTTTCAGTTTGCAGGCCAAAGAAATTCGCTTCCTGCCGGTGAAGCGCTCCAATCATCAGTCCGAGCCCGCCATCGCGCTGCTGACTTCCGGCGCCATTCCGGAATCGATTGTCACGCACCGCGTGGGCCTCGAGCAGGCGCCCGGCGCATTCCGGATGCTCGCGGAATATCGCGACGGCGTCGGCAAACTGGCCATCGAATTTCCCGCCTGACGGCCGCACGCGCCGAGCCACTAAAATAGGAGAGCGGCTCACCATGCCAACCAGGCGCATCGGCATTCTCACCGGCGGAGGAGACGTTCCGGGGCTGAATTCAGTCATCAAGGAAGTCACCTACCGCGCCACGGAAAACAATTGCGAGGTGGTCGGCATGCGGCGCGGGTGGGAGGGGCTCACGCATCTGAACATCCAGGACGAGGAGAATCGCGGCCGCTATGTGCTGCCGCTGACGCGCGAGAACACGCGCACCATCGACCGCTATGGCGGGACCGTGCTGCACAGCAGCCGCACCAATCCGGCCAAGATGGCCAGTTTGCCGGATTTCCTCCAGGGCCGGGAGTTCCCCTGCCAGCAGATCAAGAAGGGCGGCCAGACGTCCGTCCTGTACGACGTCAGTTCGCACGTGCTGGAGAATATCGAAGCGCTGGGACTGGATTCGGTGATCGCCATCGGCGGCGACGACACGCTGAGCTACGCGGCCAAGCTGCACGCGCTGGGCGCCAAAGTGATCGCCGTTCCCAAGACCATGGACAACGACGTCCACAACACGGAATACTGCATCGGGTTTTCGACGGCCATCACCCGCGCCACCGACGCCATCAATCGCCAGCGCACCACGGTCGGCTCGCACGAGCGCATCGGTATTTTCCGGGTCTTCGGCCGGGATGCCGGATTCACCTCCCTGTACACGGCCTACGTCGCCTCCATTCGCTGCTGCATTCCCGAATACAAGGTGAATCTGGACAAGCTGATCCACCTGCTCATCACCGACAAGCGGCACAATCCCAGCAACTATTGCCTGGTGATTCTCTCGGAAGGCGCGGAGTGGGAAGGCTACCAGGTGCGCGAGTATGGCGAGCCGGACGCCTTCGGCCATCGCAAAAAGGAGAACGTCGCCGAAGCCTTGAGCGACGAGATCAAGGTGCGCACCCAGGAAGAGACCATCGTAAGCGATCTGACCTACGATCTGCGCAGCGGCGCGCCGGATTTTGTCGACAAGCTGATCGCGTCTACGTTCGGAACCATGGCGCTCGAGTCGGTGCTCGCCGGCCAGAGCGGGCTGATGGCCGCGCTGGTGAACGGCTGTTACACCATGACTAAGCTTCCCGACCCATCGCTGGGCCCGCGCCACGTAGATGTCGCCACCCTGTACAACACCGACCGCTACCGGCCGAATTACGCCAATAAGGCGGGCCTGCCGATCTTTCTGACGCGGGCCTGATGGACTGGAAGCGATTCTTCGGCAAGCCCGCGCCGCCTCCGCTTCAGGAGATCATTCAACATTTCAACGCAGCCGCCGGCGACGAAGAGAATTTTCCGTCCAGCATCGATCCGCGCATTTACCACGTGCAGTTGATCGTGGATTACTTCGGCGACCTCAATGGCAAGCGCGCGCTGGATGTGGGTTGCGGCAAAGGGCGATTCGCGCGGATTTTGCAGGAGCGGAATCCGCGCGCCTCGGTGGTCGGGTTCGATCTGTCGGAGGCCATGTTGCGCCATGTGCCCGGTCCGATCCGCGCCTGCGCCGGGTCCATGACCGCGCTGCCGTTCCCAAGCGGCTGCTTTGATTGCGCCTACGCCACCGAGTCGCTCGAGCACGCCGTGGAAATCGAGAAGGCCGTAGCGGAGATGTGCCGCATTCTGAAACCGGGCGGGCGCATCGTCATCATCGACAAGAACAAGGAACAGTGGGGCCGGCTGAAAACTCCGGAATGGGAGAAATGGTTCGGCCGGAAACAGATCGAGCGGCTGCTCGCCAGGCACTGCCGTAAGGTTTCAAGCCGGCCGATTTCTTACTGGGAAGACGTCGCGCCGGACGGCCTGTTCCTGGCGTGGCTGGCGGAGAAGTGACCTGGGCCGCCGGCCGGGCGGCCTCAAATTGACATCATGATGCGCGAACCCTATCATCAAGATGTGATCCGCACCACCCTCACGCTCGACGACGACGTCCATGCCAAGCTCAAGGCCGAGATGCGCAAGTCCGGCAAGTCCTTCAAGGAGACCGTCAACGAAGCGCTGCGGGCCGGCCTGCTTACGCAACGAGCCGCCCGGAAGGCCAAGCCCTTTAAGATCCGCGCCAGGAATATGGGTCTGAAGCCCGGCTACAGCTACGACCAGCCATGGGACTTGATCGAGGAGATTGAAGGCCCCGGCTACCGATGATCCTCCTGGATGTGAACCTGCTGCTGTACGCCTACGATGCGGCAGCACTGGAACACTCTCGCGCTGGCCGTTGGTTGGAACGAACGCTCTCAGGATCTCAGAGTATCGCGCTGACGTGGCCCACGATACTTTCCTTTCTTCGGATTTCAACGGCTCCCAAGATGATTGCCCATCCGCTTGAGCTTGCTTCCGCAGTGGCCATCGTTGAGGAGTGGTTGAAGCAGCCTAACGTGTCGATCGTCGGTCCAACCGAAGAACACTGGCGAATATTTAGTAAGCTGCTCCCGAAGAGCCGAGTGCGCGGCTCCTTGATCATGGACGCGCATCTCGCGGCGTTGGCGATCGAACATGGCGCCACGCTGTGCACCAACGACCGAGACTTTGCCCGGTTTCCCGGCTTGAAGGTCGAATTTCCGCTGGAATAAGCTGACGCTGCCGCTCTGCCCGACACAGCAGGCTGAGAAAATATCCCGCCACGGCGTACTTGAAAACTGAGGACTCGTTCCTTGCAAGCGGCCAACGGAAATCAAATTGCCGTGCTCGGTCTCGGTTACGTCGGGTGCGTGACGGCGGCCTGTTTGGCCAGCCTGGGACATCGGGTCCTGGGTATCGACCGGGACCCACATAAAGTGGCCAGCGTCTTAAAAGGCCGCGCTCCTTTCTATGAGCCGGGCCTGGACGCGCTGGTCCGCGAAGGCGTGCGCGACGGCAGGCTGTCGGCTTCCACTTCAGCCGAGCAAATCATAGACGCCGGCGTGGCGCTGGTCTGTGTCGGAACGCCGTCGGAAAAGAACGGCAATCTCGGACTGGAGCAATTGCGCCGCGCCATCGAGGAAATCGCGGCGTACGTCCCGCGGCGCGCCAAGCCGCTGGTGGTGGCCATCCGCAGCACCGTTTTCCCCGGAACGTGCGAAGAAATCGTGCTGCCTGTGTTCGAGCGCTATCCCGACGTCCGCGTCGTCTCGAACCCGGAATTTCTGCGCGAAGGCTCCGCCGTCCAGGATTTCCTCGAGCCGTCGCTGGTCGTGGTGGGCGGCTTCGACGATCCTGCCGTCCGGCGCGTCGCCGATCTGTATGCGCCGCTGGGCGTGCAGCCGAGCCTGGTCTCTTTGCGGACGGCGGAGATGATCAAGTACGCCTGCAACGCCTTCCATGCCGTGAAAATCTCGTTCGCCAACGAGGTCGGCGCTTTGAGCGAACGGCTCGGCATCGACGCGCAGGAAGTGATGGACACGCTGTGCCAGGACGTGCGGCTGAACATTTCCACCGCTTACCTGAAGCCTGGATTCGCTTTTGGCGGCTCCTGCCTGCCCAAGGATCTGCGTGCGTTGATTTATCGCATGGGCCGCCTGGATTTGAAACTGCCGCTGGTCGAGTCCACGCTGGCCAGCAACGAGCAGCATCTGAAGCGCGCCGTCGACGCGGTTCTGGATCTGCCCGCCCAGCGCATCGGCGTCATCGGTCTGGCGTTCAAAGAGAATACCGATGATCTGCGCGAGAGCCCGGTAGTGACTCTGCTGGAGCAACTCGTCGGGAAGGGACGCGATGTTCGAGTTTTCGATCCCCAAATCCGGCTGGACGCAATCTACGGCTCGAATCGCAGTTTTATTCTGGAAAGCATCCCGCACATCGGCCGCCTGTTGTGCGGGCTGGACCAGATCTTGGGCTGGGCCGACCATCTGGTGCTGGCGCAAAAACAGAGTGCCGAGACCATGCAGCGCATCCTGTGCAGTGGCATTCCACTGATGCCGATCGTAAACGGCTCGCTTCAATCCAGCCGGGCGGCGCGCGCGGGATGATTCGGCTCTTTCGGGTCGCTGTTCCCGACAGCGTCGTCGCCTTGGTTCTGTCGGACCTGGTTTTGCTCTACACCTGTTACCTGGCCGCGGCCTTCCTGGCGCTGGACGTGGATCCCCAGGTGTTCCTGCGATACGACAGCGGCTGGGCGCGCATCGGCGTGGTGGTGCTGTGCCTGATGGCCGGTCTTTATTTCCAGGATCTGTACACCGCCTTCCGCGTGCGGTCGAAAATTCTCCTCATACAGCAGGCCGGCGTGGCTGTAGGGGTCGCATTTCTGCTGCAGGCGCTTCTGGTGTATCTGGGGCAGCAGGATCTGTTCGTGCCGTCCACGCTGATGATCGCCGGCAGCGGGATCGCGCTGGCCGCGCTGCCGCTGTGGCGAATCTTCTATGCCGGCGTGGTGTTCCAGGCCATCGGTTCGGAGCGCGTGTTTTTCCTGGGCGCCTCGCCCTTGGTTCAAGAAATCTGCGGACACCTGGCGCAGCATCCGGAGACGGGCCTCACCTCGATCGGGTGCCTGGATGATTCGGACTGCGGCTCCGAGGCGGCCGCGCCCAGGCTCCAGGGCACGCTGGCCGATCTTCGGAGCCTGGTAGAGCGGTTGAAACCTGATCGCATCGTGGTGGGACTCCGGGAGCGCCGCAACCGGCTGCCGGTGCACGAACTGCTGGACATGCGCCTGTCCGGAATCCGTATTGAGGATGCGGCGACCACTTACGAATCGACCTTCGGGCGCATCTCGACGCGTGAGCTTCGTCCGGCGCAGTTGATCTTTTCCACCGAACTGGGCCCGAATCCGAAGCGCGTGCTGCTGCAGTCCATCTATTCCATGGCCATCGCGACTGTGGCCACCGTGGCGGCGGCGCCGGTTCTGCTGCTGGTGGCGATCCTGGTGCGGCTGACGTCGCGCGGTCCGGTTCTGTTCCGGCAACAGCGCGTCGGCAAGGGCGATGTGCCATTTACGCTGTACAAATTCCGGTCGATGGTGCGAGACGCCGAAGCGGTGAGCGGCGCCGTCTGGGCCGCCAAGGACGACCCGCGCGTCACGTCCGCGGGAAAATGGCTGCGCAAGCTTCGGCTGGATGAATTGCCGCAGCTTCTGAACGTTCTGAAGGGCGATATGTCGATCGTCGGGCCGCGGCCGGAACGCCCGGAATTCGTGGCCGGCCTGGAGAGGCGCATCCCGTACTATCGCCAGCGCCATTGTGTCAAACCGGGAATCACCGGCTGGGCGCAAATCAATCATCATTACGGCGACAGCGTCGAGGACGCCATCGCCAAGCTGGAATACGACCTGTACTACATCAAGAACCTATCTCCGGCGCTGGACGTTCTGATCATGTTCCACACCATGAAGGTCATGTTGCTGTCGCGCGGTTCGCAGTAGGGATCGGTTCGTGTGACGAGTTGTGGCGCACGTACTCCTGCCGACGCTTGGTCTGATCTGAAGAAATCGCCGGGCGTTCACGCGAGCGCACAGGACGCCGCGGCCTCCTCGTGGCTGACAAAAAGCCCCGCCGCGGCGTTCCGTTGTGCGCGCTTTCTGGAGAGTGTTTGAACGCGGCACGCACGAGTGCTTGCGACACGCTCGCCGCGAAGCGGTCTACACTGAAGAAGTCAGTCATCTTTTTCCGAAGGCGGTAACAGCCAAATCCCATGGCGAAGTTCAAGTCGGCCGGCAGCAAGAAGGCCACGCCGGCCAAGTCGGCGCGCGCCGCCATTCCCTGCCTGATCCTGGTGGTCCTGGGCATCGTGATCATGTGTCTGCTGTTCTACTTCTCGCTCCAGTCCAACGCTTCATGAGAATCGACCATCGCCGCTCGGACCAGATGCGCCCGGTGCGCATCACCACCAATTACCTGATGACCGCGGAAGGGTCGGCTCTGATCGAGGTCGGCAACACGCGGGTGCTGTGCGCGGCATCCATTGAGGACGTCGTGCCGGCGTTCTTGCGCGGCAGCGGTCGCGGATGGGTGACGGCCGAGTATTCCATGCTTCCGCGTGCCACGGCTACCCGCACGCCGCGCGAGGTCACGCGGGGCCATCCTTCCGGACGGACGCACGAGATCCAGCGCTTGATCGGCCGCTCGCTGCGCTCGGTGGTAGACATGGCGGCGCTGGGGGACCGCACCGTGATTGTCGACTGCGACGTGCTGCAAGCCGACGGCGGAACCCGCACCGCCGCCATCACCGGCGCCTACGTGGCCCTGGTGCTGGCGCTCAAACAACTGGTCGAGTTCAAAGCGCTGAAGTCGCTTCCGGTGACCGATGCCGTTGCGGCCACCAGCGTGGGCGTCGTAGCCGGCGAGACCGTGCTGGATCTGTGCTACGACGAAGACTCGCGCGCCGAAGTCGATATGAACGTGGTCATGACCGGCTCCGGCCGCTTCGTAGAATTGCAGGCTACGGCCGAAAAGACGCCTTTCGATGACGCGCAACTCGGGCAGCTTCTCGCCGCCGGGCGGCGCGGCATTTCAGAGCTGTTCGCGATCCAGAAGCAGGCGCTGGGGCCCTGACTTGCGGCTGTATTGCGCCACCAGCAATCTCGGCAAGCTGCGCGAGTTTCGGATGGCCCTCGCGGACTCTTTCGAGGTGCAGCCTCTGCCCGGCTCGGCCGCGCTGGAGCCGTGCGAGGAAACCGGCGCTACATTCGAAGAGAACGCGATTCAAAAGGCTCTCTACTATTCCAAACATTGCGACGGCTACCTGTTTGTGGATGATTCCGGCCTGGAAGTGGATGCGCTGGGCGGCGCTCCAGGCGTGTACTCGGCGCGCTTTGCGGGCCCGGATGCCACCGACGACGCAAATAATCGCCTGCTCCTGGAGCGGATGCAAGGCGTTCAGAACCGCAGCGCGCGTTTCGTCTGCGTGGTGGCTCTGGCCAAATCCGGGCGTCTGATCCAAACTTTTCGAGGCGTAGTCGAGGGCCGGCTGATCGAGGAGCCTCGCGGAACCAACGGATTCGGCTACGATCCGCTCTTCTTCTATTCGCCATTCGGTTGCACCTTAGGCCAGGCGCTGGTGGAGCGGAAGATGGAAATCAGCCATCGCGGCAAGGCTCTGCGCGCGCTGCGGGACTACTTGAAGGAGCGCCTCGCAAAGGGCGAATCGCCCTGAGTCGATGCGGCCGGCGCCCCCTTCCCGGCGGCCCCATGGCCCGGCTGAATCGGATAGCATGGAACGACTAGGAAAGGACCAAGACCATGCGCGTTCCGATCGTTGCCGCCGCCCTTACCCTTGTGAGCCTGGCCAATGCCCAAGCTCCGGTTCCCCGCGATCTCAAGCTCCGAGGTGATCGCTTCAAGCCGCTCAGCTACGACCAGCTCACGCCCGAGCAGAAGACGCTGGTCGAACACCTCTACGCCGGTGAGCGCGGAGGCATGAGCGGGCCTTTCAATGTGTTGCTGCGCAGCCCGGAGATGGGCGATCAGTCGCAAAAGCTGGGCGCTCAACTGCGCTTTCATTCCTCGGTCCCGCCCAAGCTGCGAGAGCTCGCCATCATCATGACGGCGCGCGAGTGGAGCGCGCAATTCGAATGGTACGCGCACAGCCGCAGCGCGCTGCAAGCCGGCGTCAGCAAGGCCACCGTAGACGCGATCGCCGCCGGCAAGCGGCCCACGAGCCTGTCGCCCGACGAAGAGGCGGTCTACAACTTCTGCCACGAGCTGCTGAAGACCAAACAGGTGAGCGATGCCGCCTTTAACGCGGCCAAGGACAAGCTGGGCGAGCGCGGCGTCGTCGACCTGACGGCGCTGGTCGGCTACTACAACCTGGTCTCGATGCTTCTGAATATCGACCGCTATCCGTTGCCTGACAACGCCAAGCCGGAATTGAAACCGTTACCGTAGCCGCGGGACCGTCGCCCACCGTGGGTGCGGAATACGCATGTGCTCAAAGCAATTCGCGAGATGGATCATGATCCGTCCGTCCGGTCGGTCGGAACACTGGCCCTTGACAGGAGGGCCCCGCGTCGTAGAAAATGGACGCAATCTATTGTGTAGTAACACAACGGGCTTGATTTCATTTGCTAAGGGAGGAACGGGGGCATGTTAAGACGGACATCTGTGTTGATGTTCCTAGGTTTTCTGTTGATTTGGGCTGCCGCTACGGTTCAAGCGCAGGCACCGACAGGGGTCATTAGCGGGACCGTCACCGATCAAACCGGCGCCGTGATGCCGAATGTAAGCGTCACGGTCACGGAAAAAACGACCGGCACCGCACGCACGCTGACAACCAACAACTCAGGTCTCTATAGCGCTCCCGCATTGCTGGCGGGCGATTACGAAGTGCGCGCCGAGTCCGCAGGGTTCAGGACCATGGTGCGTCAGGCCACCGTCACGGCCGGCAATACCATTACCGTCGATATGTCGATGGCGCTTGGCCAGGCCAGCGACGTCGTAAATGTCGAGGCCACGGCGGCGGCGATCAATTACGAAAGCCACACAGTGGCGGGCACCATTGCTCGCAATACGATTCAGGAACTGCCCATCAACGGCCGAAGCTTCCTCAATCTGGCGACCCTCGAGCCAGGCGTTACGGTCACCACCGGAGTACCGGCGCAATTCAACTCGCTGATCAATGTCCAGGTTTTGGGCGCAGTAACCTCCTATGTCCGTATGACGATCGACGGCGGAATCATTAACGACGAGTGGGAAGGCAATGGCTCCACCAGTCTGAACGTCTCTCAGGAAGTTGTTCAGGAGTTCCAAATGTCCTCCGTGAACTTCGACGCGTCGAGCGGCATCGGAGCCGGCGGGCAGGTCAACATCGTGACGCGCAGCGGCTCCAATACTTTCCACGGCAGCGGCTATTTCTTCTTCCGCGATCACAACATGGCGGCTTATCCGGGATTGAGGCGACCGGACAACGTCACTGCCTTCAACCCCAATTGCAAGGATCCGAGCTCGGCCGGGTGTAAGGCGGCGCAGAGCCCCTTTTTCGTGCGCCGCAATCCTGGAGTTTGGGTCGGCGGTCCAATCAAGAAGGACAAGCTTTTCTTCTTCACCAACTACGAATACCAGAACCAGGTGCAGGCCTACGCTCTCCAGCAGGACCTGCCTTCGCTGGCGGGTCTCTCGACGGTTTCTTTGAGCCCCTACGTCGCCAAGTACTTCACGACGCGTTTCGATTACATTCTGTCACCGAAGCACACGCTGTTCGCGCGTTACTCGCATGATGGGAACCTGGGATTCGGACCTTACGGGGGCGCGCAGCCGCTGCAGTCGAGCTGGTCCAGCAACAATAACTGGTCCGATCAGAGTGTTATTGGCGTCACCAGCCTGCTGACTCCCAATCTCGTCAATGACGTGCGTGGGTTCTATCACTGGTGGCGAAGTCTGGTGGAAATCGCCTCGGCATCGCAGTGCCCGGCGCCCTGTGTCGGCCAGGGTCTGATGTCCTTGGTTTCAAACGCCGGCACCGGAATGGTCGGGTCCAGCACGTTTTACGCAGGTGCTAGCGACAATTCGCCGCAGCCGCGCCAGGAGCGTTCCTATGAGATCGTCGATAACTTGAGCTGGCAAAAGGGCGCGCATCGGATGAAGTTTGGCTTCGATTACGAACGCATGGTCACAAATAACGACTGGGAGTTCTGCAGTCTTGGTTGTGCCGCCGTGTACTCGCCGGAGACCACCTTAGCCCAGGCGAACCCAGGGCTCCTCGCCCAATACCTGCCGAACCTGCCTAGGACGATTTCCACCACAGCCGACTTACTGGCGCTGCCGGTTTTCAACACTGGCGCGGCCATTTACAGCGGCATCGATGTGGGACATGGTAACTTCCCTGGGCCATATCAGCGCGGCACATATAATCACAACGATCGTCCCCGGTTCTACGTGGGCGACGTATGGAAAGTGACACCGAACCTAACTTTGAACGCGGCGCTGGACTACGAATTTGAGACCGGGCTCTGGTACAGCTTGCCGTACCCCTCCCTCCTGTCACCGATTGTGGGAAACAATCTGAGCGCGCCGCCGAACCACTATAAGGAGTTCGCTCCACAATTTGGCTTCGCCTATGCCGTAGGCAAGGACAAGAAGACCGTGATTCGCGGCGGTGCGGGCCTGTTCTGGGACAGCGAACCGCTGTGGCATCATTTCCGAGCTGGAGCTTCACTCGGACCGCTGGGCAATGGCAGAACGACCCTAGCTGCGACGTCCCTAACCAACATCTTCCCCAACATCGTGAACCTCAGCAACGGCCAGCCGCTACCGATCGGGAGTTCGATACCACTGAACACGCTGACCAACATGACGCTGGGGCAGTTTATTCAGATCTACAACGCACAGCTCCCGGCGCTCCAGCAGCAGTTTGCACCTACTCCTCCCACCAGCGGGCCTTTCAGCGTGGCGGGACTCGATGTTGCCAAGACTTCGGTCGAAATTCACGCGCCGAACTTTGCAATTCAGCGCAGCTATCAGAACTCGCTCGGCGTGCAGCGCGACCTGGGGCGCGATATGATCCTGCAGGTCGACTGGGCGCGGCGGCAATTTGAAAACGTCGATCTGGGCGAACTGGACCTGAATCGATTCTCGCGGCCGCTCTCCCAGGGTGGTCCGGTGATTCCGGCGTGTGCGAAAATCCCCGACTTCAATCCCGCCGATAAGTGTTCGAACGGAAACATGACGTTCTGGGTTCCCCAGGGCCGCACGATTTACGAGGCCATGCTGTTGAAGCTGTCGAAGCGTATGTCAAACCGTTTTCAAGGCACCGTTGCCTATGCTTTCCAAAATCAGAATGCAGTGAATGCACCCACACTGGATCTGAACAACTATTTCGCGACTTACGGACCCGGCTTGGCTCGTCACAACCTGCACGTCAACGGGATAGTTGAATTACCCTGGGGTTTCGAATTGAGCATCAACCAGGCCATCATTTCGCGAACACCCGTCGATCCAGTACTCATTTCGCCAATCGGAAGCGCTGCCAATACTTTTGGATCGAGCGTCCTTCTTCCGATCAGCCTGGCCGTACCGGGGACAACCTTCAATAGCTTCGGCTTGACCAGCGGCAAATCGGATTTACAGAATCTGGTGGATAAGTATAACTCCACCTACGGGCAACATGTGGCGCTGCCGTCGCACTATCAGTTCGGCGACCCGTTTTACGACACCGACTTCCGTCTGACGAAGAACTTCACGTATCGGGAGCGCTATACGCTCAAGGTGGCCGGCGAAGTCTTCAACGCGTTCAACATCGCCAATCTGAGCGGATATGGTTTCACCGTCGGTACCACGACGTTTGGACAACCTACCGCTCGCGTCATACAAACGTTCGGTTCGGGTGGGCCGCGCGCGTTCCAGGTGCTGGCTCGAATTAGCTTCTAGCCCATCAAGGTAGCCCGGCGAAGAGCAAATCCACAGGCGCGAGCTCGATCGCGCCCTTGCGTGCGGTTGCGGCCCGAATCCGGCGCGGTTATCACAAACGGCGTTCTACCGTCCCGGCCGCCGGGCATGCACGCGAACGACGGCTGCGTGGTCACGATACGAACCAGCGCCTTGTCGCCTTGGGCCACTGGCACCACTTCGGCGCGGCCGGATTGCTCCCATTCCGCGGCGACGTCGAAGCTAAGACTTCCGTCGTAAGCGCGGCCTGCGCGATCCGCCAGCCTGCCCTTACAGCGGAAGGGCGTCAAGGTCGAAAAATTCGGCCAGGTCGAAAAATTCGGCCTTGACACAAGGCCTTCGTCTAATTCACAATATACCCAATTTATTCGTAACGGGACCGTCCTAGTTTTTCCATTTACGGGGAGTAACGAGGACATGTTGAAAAGAACGTCTGCGTTGATGTTTTTTGTTTTCTTGCTGGGGTGGACTTGCTTTACCATCTATGCCCAGGCACCCACAGGGACAATTTTGGGAACGGTCACGGATTCGTCGGGGGCCGTCATCCCGGGCGCTGCGGTTACGATAACGAACAAGGCGACCAGTATCGTCCGCAATCTTACAGCCAACGCAGAGGGCCTTTACAGCGCGCCCGCACTGCCGCCCGGCCAATACGAAGTGCGCACCGAGATGGAGGGCTTCCGCACTCTGGTGCGCGAGGCGCAGGTGTTGGCGGGCAGCAGCACCACCGTCGACATGTCCATGTCGCTCGGCGCCACCCGGGAAGTTGTCACCGTGGAGGCCGCCACCGCGCAGGTCAACTATGAAAGCCATACCATCGCGGGCGTCGTCGAGCGGCAGAACATCCAGGAGCTGCCGATCAATGGCCGCAGCTTCCTCTCGCTGGCGGCCATCGAGCCGGGCGTCGCGGTAAACCCGGGAACTCCGGCGCAGTTCAATTCTTTGGTCTCCGTGACGACGCTGGGCGGCGGCGGATATACCCGGCTGACCATGGATGGCGGGATCATAAACGACGAATGGGAAGGCACCGGCTCCACCTCTATGAATTTTTCCCAGGAAATCGTGCAGGAGTTCCAGATGTCGACTGTGAACTTCGACATCACCTCGGGCATCGGCACCGGCGGCCAAGTGAACATCGTGACGCGCTCGGGCAGCAACGACTTTCATGGCAGTGGTTATTTCTTCTTCCGCGATCACAACATGGCGGCCTACCCTGGTCTTAAGCGCGATCGCAGGAATCCGGACCCGTTCTTCGTGCGCCGCAACCCCGGCTTCTGGGTGGGCGGCCCGATCCTGAAAGACAAGTTGTTCTTCTTCTCGAATTTTGAA
This sequence comes from Bryobacteraceae bacterium, assembly GCA_035632015.1. Lineage (GTDB taxonomy): Bacteria > Acidobacteriota > Terriglobia > Bryobacterales > Bryobacteraceae > Palsa-89. The sequence goes on along the minus strand of DASQHQ010000202.1, from coordinate 6,326 downwards.
TACATGAATCAAACCCAGGTCTACACCATCAACCAGGACCTGCCTTCGCTGTCCGGCTTGTCCGGCGCCTTCTTGAGCCCTTACCACAACAAGTTGCTGACGGAACGCTTCGACTACCGGATCTCGTCCAAGCACAGCCTGTTTGCGCGTTACTCGCACGACGGCAATCTCACCTGGGGCCCATATGGAGGATCACAACCGGAGCCATCCAGTTGGTCGACCAACAGGAACTGGTCCGATCAGAGCATTATGGGCATCACCAGCACGATATCGCCGACGATGGTGAACGCTTTTCGTTTCCAATATCACTATTGGGCGAGCGCTCCCGAGCTCACCACAGCCGCGCAATGTCCGGCGTCCAACTGCCCGGGCCTGGGGCTGCCGTCCCTGGTCAGCATGATTGGCTCAGCCAGTTTTTATGGCGGGATGAACGACAACTCGCCACAACCACGCCAGGCCCGCGTATACGAATTCGGCGATGACTTCAGTTGGCAGAAGGGGTCGCACCGCATCCGATTCGGCGTCGATTTCGAACGGATCGTCACCAAGAACCTGTGGCAATTCTGTTCGCTCGGCTGTCTCAGCGTCTATTCGCCGGAAAGCACGCTGGCGAACGCGTTGCCAGGCTTGGTGGCACAGTACCTTCCGAATCTGCCAAGCAAGATCAGCACTACCGCCGATCTGTTGGAATTGCCGGTTTCCAATGCATCCGCCTCCATTTACAGCGGCGTGGATGTGGGTTTCGGGAATTTCCCGGGACTCTACGAGTTCGACCAGGGCAAGGGCAACAACCGGCCCAAATTCTACGTCGCCGACACCTGGAAAGTCACGCCGAACCTCACACTGAACGGCGCGCTGGGGTACGAGTTCGAGACCAACCTCTGGTTCAGCAATCTGCCGATGCCGGCTTACCTGGCGCCGATCGTGGGAGCCAACAACGTCCATCCGCCGCCGGTTAACTATCTCGACTTCGCGCCTCAGTTTGGCTTCGCCTGGTCCCTGGGAAAAGATAAGAGGACGGTCATACGCGGGGGCGCCGGGCTATTCTGGGACAGCGAGCCCACCTGGCATCATTTCCGTGCGGACTCTTCGCTCGGGCCGCTGGGTGACGGAAGGTCGACGCTCACGGCCAGTTCGTTGACCAACACCTTCCCTAACATCGTGAATCTAAGCACCGGCAAGCCGGTCAACGTCGGCGACCCGCTCCCGCTCCTCTCGCTGACCAACATGACCCTGGGGCAATTTATTCAGATCTACAACCAGCAAATCCCGCTCCTGAGCCAACAACTTGCTCCCACGCCGCCGAAGAGCGGTCCCTTCTCGGTCAGCGGCATCGACGTCGCCAAGCAGGGTGTGGAGCTGCACTTTCCCAACTTTCCCTTGATGCGCAGCTATCAAACCTCGATCGGAATGCAGCGCGACTTGGGTCATGACATGGTGGTCACGGCAGATTGGGCCCGGCGCCAGTTTGAGAACGTCGACCTGGGCGAGTTGGATTTGAACCGCTTTGCCCGCCCCAGCGGTCCCGTGATTCCGGTATGCACGGCCTCGCAGAGGAACGGTGTGGTCGGAATACCGGGACAGGAGTGCTCCATCGGCACCATCACATTCTGGGTCCCGCAGGGACGCTCGGTCTACGACGCGCTGCTCGTAAAGCTGCAAAAGCGGATGTCGTACCGTTTCCAGGCCATTGTTTCCTATGCGCTCCAGAAACAGGTCACGGTGAATGCTCCAACCCTCAACCTGGATAACTACTTTGCTACCTACGGCCCCAACCTCGCAACGCACAATTTGAATACTGCGATCCTGGCGGACCTTCCGTGGGGCTTCAAGTTGAGCATCAACAACTCGATTATCAGCCGGTCTCCGGTCATACCGTTCCTGCCCGGCCTAGACATATTGGGCGTCGGGGCCACCACTTACCTATCCGCGGTGGCACCAGGATTAGGCTACAATTGCTTCGCGGCGGGATGTGGCAAGTCGGACCTGACCAAAGCCGTGGATTCCTTCAACGCCACCTACGCCGGCAAGAAGGATGCCCGCGGCACCACCATCCCCCAATATGCCGTGCCGTCAGACTACCAGTTCGGCGATCCGAGGTTCGATACGGACGCCCGCGTGACCAAGGAGTTCGCATACAGGGAGCGGTACAAGCTGCAGGTGTTCGGCGAATTCTTCAATGCGTTCAACATCGCCAACCTGGTCGGCTACTCTTTCAATCTGGACCGCAAGAATCCCGACCCGAACAAACAAAATTTCAGTTTCGGTCAGCCCACGGGACGATTCGGACAGGTGTTCGGTTCGGGCGGACCGCGCGCGATTCAAGTTGGTGCCCGAATCAGCTTCTAAACGGAAGCGATTAAGGCAGTCCGGCTCCGGGTACATCTACGGGCGCGACTTCGATCGCGCCTTTCTGCTCGAGTGTGCGACCGCGGCCCGAATCCGGCGCGGTCATCACGAACAAAGTTCGGCGGTCCCGGCCGCCGAGCATGCACGCGAACGACGGCTGCGTGGTCGCGAGACGATCCAGGACCCGGCCACCTTCGGCCACTCGCGCCACTTCCGGCGCCGCGGGATTGCTCACCCAGATCGCGCCTTCTGCGTCCAGGCAGATTCCGTCCGGCCGCACACCGATGGATTGCAGATCGGCCCAGGTTCGCCGGTTCGACAACGTGCCATCCGCCGCAACATCGAACGCGGTGAGCCGGTTCGCAAAGGTCTCGCCAATCACCAGCGTGCCGCCGTCCGGCGTGATCACGGTGCCGTTGGGGAAGTGCAACTGATCCGCGGCGATGGATGCCGCGCCGTCCGGATCGACGCGGATCAGAACGGTTGGCGCAGGCTGAGGCGCCCCGGTATCGCGAAAAGCTTGCAGGTCAAAACCGAAATTGCCGACGTACGCCCGGCCCGCGCGATCCACCAGCATGTCATTGCAGTGGAACGTCGCCAGATGCGACAGATCCGCGTGCGCCACCAGCGTGCCGTCCGGCTCGCGACGCAGCACGCAACGATCCAGCATCGAGACCACCAGCAGGCGCCCGTCCGGCAGCCAGCCGAGTCCCGAGGGCTGCTGGGGAACTTCCAGCACCCGTTCCAGCTCACCGTCTTCTGAAACCACGAACACCGCGTGCTGATAGAAATCGGAGAACCACAGGCGCCCGTCGTGCCAGCGCGGGCCCTCGCCGAACCGGAGGCCGGTCAGAAAGACCCGGGTTGTGCGAATCATCCTAAGCCGGCGGCAGCCGAAACGCGAGTAGTTCGCCCGAATAGTTGCCGCCGCTGATGGCCAGCACGATGTACTGCTGGCCGTTCAACATGTAGGTCATCGGCGAACCGCTTTGCGGCGCGGGCATGTAGACGGCGCCGGCTTCTTTGCCAGTGGCTTTGTCGTAGGCGCGCAGCATCGCGCCGCGCTGGCCCGAAGGCGTGGTGAAGATTCCCGATTCGCCGGCAATCACGAGCGTCTTGGTGACCAGCGTCCCGACTAGGCCCGGACGGCCCGTGCGCGGAATGTTCAGCCCCTTGAGCGCCGGACTGTTGCGAACGTTGTCCGGCGTTTCTCCGTGCGCGATCTGCCAAAGAATCTCGCCTCTGTTCATATCGATGGCGGTGATGCGGCCGTAGGGCGGTTTCACCAGCGGCAACCCCTGCACCGTCAGGGCCGGCCCGCCACCGCCGCCACCGCCGCCCTCGCCAGCCGGGCCCGCGCGACCTCCGCCCGCAGCCGATCCAGCGCCGCCCGTGCGCCGCGCTCCGGTCGCAGCATTGCCTTGGATGAACTGCATGTCCGACAGCTTCGGATCCGGCGACGGAACCAACCCGAGCGGAGTGATGGTGCTCTGCGAATACACGTAAAGAATGTGCGTCTCGGGATCGTAGGACCCACCTGGCCAATTGCTGCCGCCGCCCGCGGTGGCCAGCGTGAGGGTCGCCAGCGGACCTTCCAGCTTGCTTACCACCGGCGGCGTGAACTTCGGACCGATCTTGTACTTCTTGATCAACTCGACGGCCTGGGCGCGGAGCTCGGGCGTGAAATCGATCAGGTCGTCGATTGACACGCCCGTGCGGTCGTAGAACGGTGGCTTGGTGGGAAAAGGCTGCGTAGGCGAATACCATTCGCCCGGCACGTCTCCCTTTTCCACGGGACGCTCTTCAATCGGCCAGATCGGTTTTCCGGTGACGCGATCGAAGACATACAGCGTGGCCTGCTTGGTCGGCTGCGCGACCGCTTTCACCGGCCGGCCGGCGATGGTGATGTCGGTCAGGATCGGCGCGCACGGGATGTCCATGTCCCAGATGCCGTGATGCACGAGCTGGTAGTGCCATTTGCGCTGGCCAGTGTGCAGATCCACCGCCACCAGGCTCTCGCCGAAAAGCCCGCTGCCCGGACGATTCGCGCCGAAGTAATCGCCGGTCGGTAATTCTACCGGCAGGTACACGATGCCGAGCTCTTCATCCACCGAGATCTGTCCCCACACGCCCGCATTGCCGGTGTAGGACCAGGAATCGTTCAGCCAGGTTTCGATGCCGAATTCACCCGGCTTGGGGATAGTGTGGAAGATCCACAGGCGCTTGCCTGTCCGCGCATCGAATCCGCGAACGTAACCCTTCACGTTGGCTTTGCTGCGAGGCACGCCGCCCGAGCGGTGCGCCGCGCCGACGATCACGACGTCTTTAGTGACCATCGGTGTCGAGTGCAGCCCGACTTCGCCGGTGACCGGATCGATTTCCTGATCGTCGTTCTCCTTCAGATCCACCACGCCGTTGACGCCGAAGCCGGGCACCGGAACGCCGGTCCTGGCGTTCAGCGCGATGAGGCGGTAACCGGGCGTCACGTACAGAATGCGCTCTTCGCGCCCGTCGGTCCAATAGGCTAAGCCGCGTCCCGAGAGCTGGCGCGGCGCATTTTGCCCGCGCGCGCCTTCCCGCTCGCTGTGCATCCACAGCATTTCGCCGGTGGCGGCATCCAGAGCCACCACGGCCCGGCGCGATCCGGCGGTGGCGTACAACACGCCGTGGACCATCAGCGGCGTGCCCTCGTATTGATACTCCGGCCGCGGCCCGAGCGAATCGGTCTTGAATCGCCACGCGATTTCCAGTTTGCTGAAGTTGGAAGCGTTGATCTGGTCGAGCGGCGAATAGCGCGTGTGGCCGAGATCGCCTCCGTAGGCCGGCCACTCGCCGTTCTTCGCGCCCGACTGCGCCGCCGCGTTCAGGGCCGCGGCTGTCAGCAGGACCGCCGGCGGCAGCGCGCCCGCCAGCGCTCGACGGAATGTTGCCATGGCTGTTCTCCCGCGGCGGTTCTACAGCGGCGAATCCGGCCGCGCGATCGTGCGCCACATGTGCGCTACCGGGCTATTGTCGTTACCCAGGCCTTCCTTGGGTTGCTTGAAATGCCGGCCGATGATGTCGAGGAACGGATCGATCTTCACCACCGCTTTGGGATCGAACGCGTACAGGTCGTTCACCGTGACCAGGCGCGGCTCCATGTACCACTTGTGATTGCGAACCATCTTGTAGGTCGCTTCGATATGCGGCGGCGGCACGTAGTCTTTCCCGAAGGTCCGGTAGTACAGCTCCGGATACTCGTAGCCGGCGGCCGAATCGGGATAGAAGCGCAGCGCCTGATGGTATCGAATCGCGAAGGTGCTCTTGGCGGGGATGTAGGGCTCGAAAAGCTGAGCGCCCCACCAGCCGTGATCCGGCTTGATGAGTTCCTGCACGACGTCATGCAGCAGGCATGCCAGGATGATTTCTTCGGTCATGCCCGTCTTCATGGCGCGCGTGGCGCTCTGGAGAACGTGATTGGCGGGCGCGAAGCGGAGCCGGAAGAAATCCAGCAGCGTCGGATTGGCGGGCATCGGCTCGAGCTTCCTGACGTTGCCTCGGCCCGCGAAGAGATTGCCGACGCCTCTGCGGTAAGAGCGCGTTTCGATTTGCGCTTCGAGGTCGGCCACGGTCGGAAATTTCTTGTCTGGCGTGCCGGACACCGCGTCGTCCAACTGATCGGACATGTAAGCTTCCAGCGCGTCCGCTTTCGCTTCCGAGTCCATGGCGCTCACCGCCGCCACGCCGCCCAGCGTGGAAAAGAAAGCTCTGCGATCGATCTCCATACTGTCTCCCTTCAGCCGGGCTCGCGAGTCCCGGGTAGCTCAAAGTATACAGCAAGTCGCGGGCTTTACGAAGGGCCTCGCCGGTTGTGCAGAATCTTCAGGAACGACCGTCCGCGCAGCTCTTCCAGCGTCACCCCGGCCGAGCAGGCTTCAGATTCCGTGAAGGCCCCGCAGTTGAGGCCGCGCAGGAGGAAATTCAGCAGCCCTTGACCG
>DASQHQ010000201.1:0-40475 GCA_035632015.1 Bryobacteraceae bacterium | reverse complement strand
TCGATCCGTACCAGCTCGCCATGAAACCGGACGCGAAACTGCCGGAACCCCAGCGCGCGTAGAGCCTCCTCGCCGCGCTCCACCGTCTTCACGGTCTCGGGAGTCACCGGCGTCCCATAAGGAATGCGCGAACTCAGGCACGCCGCAGCCGGCCGGTCCCAGGTGGACAGACCCGCGCGCCGCGACAGTTCGCGAATTTCCGCCTTGGTCAGGCCGGCGTCCACCAGCGGCGCCTTCACCTGATGCAATTTCGCGGCGCCCTGCCCCGGCCGGTAGTCGCCCAGGTCGTCGACGTTCACGCCATAGACGATGTGCTCGATGCCCCGCTCCCGCGCGATGGCGTCCAGGCAGGTGAACAGTTCGTCCTTGCAATGGAAACATCGGTCGGGCGCGTTCTTGACGTAGTCGGGATTGTCGAATTCGTGCGTCTGGATGTACTCGTGCCGTATCCCGCACTCGCGCGCGAAGGCCTCGGCATCGCGCTTGTGCGACTCGGGAATGGAAGCCGAATCGGCCGTAATGGCGACGGCGTTTTCCCCGAGCGCGCGCCGCGCCGCCCAGGCCAGGTAAGCCGAATCGGTTCCACCCGAATAAGCCACGATGACACGCCGCATGCCGCCCAACTGCTCGAGAAGCTTCCGCTCTTTTTCAGCCAGCAGCGCGGCGTCCCGCTTGGATGCGGCGTCCAGGCTCACCAGACTCGCCATAGTTCCAGTATAGCGGCGGCCTCGCCGGTAGCCATTCCGGCTTCACCGGAGCAGGTTCGCTATCCGAGCAGTCCGCGATTTCCCAGGCCAGCGATCTCCCAGCCGCGGATTCGATATCGCGCCAGCATCGGCGGCAGGAGCAGGTCCAGCACATTCGGTTTCGCGGACCGGAAGCAACCCGGCGCCGACACGACTGGAATCTCATCCTTGTACCCCAGCAGCAGCAGGTTTCCCGGTTCCACCGGCGACAGGAAGCGCTCAATCGAGCATCCCGCTTTCAGCATGGCGCGTCCCACTGCGTCCTCGGGTCCGGCCGGCGCGGTTGTGGACGCGATCAGAACACACGTAGGCCGAGCCCGCAGGAGCTGTTCGAGCGCGTGCACCAGATCGCTCTCTTGCTCGGTCGCCGAGAGCGCGAAGGCGGCGCCAATCCCCAGCAGATTGAGCCGCTGCCGCAGGATGCTCTCAAACAACTGGCGCGCCCGCCCGCCGGCCAGCGGATCGGAATAGAGCACGGCGACCGAAGGTGAACCGATCGGACGAGCCTGCAGAACGGGGCCGCGCTCCTTCACCATCGAGATTACGGCCTCCAGTTGGTCCTTCGTGACTGCGAACGGCGCGCTCTTGACGGTAGCAACGCGCCGGCCTGCTTCAGCGTATGAAAAATTCCAGGCTGTCGCGATCGCCATGCTGGCCGTGCCGTTGATCAACTTCAGGAGCTCGCCATCCACCAGCAGGCAACATGCTTCGGTGGCCAATAGATTGGCTCTACCCCCCGCGGCTAGCTGGATTTCGAGCGACCCGCACCCGATTTCGCTCGCAACCTGCATCACCGCGTCATCTTCGCCGATCTCGCCCTCTTCAAGGTCGGTGACCCAGACCTGATTCAGGCCTTCAATCTCGAGCATTTTCGCATCGTCGTCGCTGATTGTGCGGCCTTTAGCCAGTAGTTTCTTTCCGTCCGCCCGGTAAATCGTGCCGAACAGGACCCGGCCGCTGGACTGCCTTACATCGATGGCTCGAGCGCGCATTAAAACATCGGTTCGTTGATTCTAAGCTGGTTCTCAACCCGCCAACGCCGAACCGCGCCTTCACTGCGCTCCCTGATAGGGACCTTCGGAACAGAATCGCAAGCTCCGCACCCCGCGCAAATTTCCATATTTCAACCCCTTGGAGTTGGCAGCTGGGAGACAGCCGCGAGCCTTTGAGCGGATCGACGCGTCGTCCTGTTTCTCCTCACACAGCCACACATCCACTGATCGCTGGCGCGTCACCCCCGGCCAACCATATCCTTCTCGCCACTTAAATTAGGAGAGCAAGAATACCTCATCTTGGAGGAATGGGAGGGTTAAAAAAGGCTAGCTAACGGCTAACGATTCCCGATACGCCCAGCCTGTTTCAGCCTGGGAGGTATCGGAATACGGGCACATAGCTGCCGGCAGGAAGATCAATGAGGACTGGGTCCCCGTTGCCTTGCGATTCATAGTATTCCCGCAGCTTTCGCCGTAAACGCTGCGCCTCGACGCGAACGATGGAGTCGGCGCGAGGATCATAGTCGTTCCCGCGGTTGAAGACGTCCCGGCCCAGCGCGTATTCCTTTAATTCCTCGGGATGTCCCAACAAAGAGCGTTCGACAACCAGTGTCAAAAACCGTTCCATTTGGGCGGACCTTCGAAATACGTCGCTTTCGAGAATTCTTTGCAACTGCCGGCGGACCTCGATCTCGGGAACAATCCGCGGAAGCGCCGGAAGGCTAACGGCTGTGGCCTTCCTGGCGCTCGGGTGTAACACGCCCTCGGCATCCGCGCCCAGACGCTCGCCCGTAAGCACGATGAATCCTAAGGACCAACTCACAGCTCCCGCCGACGCAGCCAGGAAAAATAGCGTGTTCGACGGAGAGCGATCAAAAAGATCGGTCACCGGAGCGAATGCGAAAACATAGATGCCGCGTATCACCTGAATGATTCCTGCCAGGGTGAAAACCAGCCCGGTAATGGCCGGACCGGTCCGGCGGCCGCGAGGCATTTCCTTCAGCAAGATGACTCCGCAAGCGATCCCGATGCTGCCTAAAGCCACACTCATAACGATTATCCGGACATTTATGTTATCGATGACATATCGGAAATAGGAAACGGCGGAGATTGTCAACGCGCCCAGAGCGCATTCCGGCCACCACGCGATCTGCAATCTGCGGAATCGTCGAATTCCCTGCAGGAAAGCTATTCCCGCGCAGGTCGCCATCGCGTTGGCCAGTACAATACTGATCCAATCCGGCACGCTCCCACGCAACCGGAGCAAAAGCAATGCGAGAGCCGCCAACAGATTTCCCAGGACCCAGCGGCCTGGGTAGGTCCGCTTGGTATGCCAAACCAAAGCGCCCATAAGACCGGGAACCAGCGCGACAACGACGGCTACAACGAGTAACGTCCGGGTGTCAAGCAACATGGCTCGTCTACCTTAGGGGGAATATAACAGTCTTAATTTCAGGAATGCAAGCGCTGCTTCCAAAAACCCAGACAAATGACGCCATTTTGCTCGAAGCTTTGGATGACATTGACTCACGGGGCGAATCAAATCGCCAACGGCGTCAGGCTGCTTGCCAACGCCCTACCCTTCCTGCTACTTTGATCAATTCCCCGCCGCAGTTCCCCCGCACGGCGCCGGGCTGATCCACCTGCGCATGAGGCCAAATTTCCGTTGAAGGTCGAAATCGAAATCAAGCTGCGCCTGCCGGCCAAGCTCGGCAAGATCCGCCGCGCCCTGCACGCGGCCGGCTTCCGCATCGTGAAGCCGCGCATCCACGAATCCAACATCCTGTTCGACAATTCCAAGCGCACGCTGCGCAAGCACGGCCAACTGGTTCGCCTGCGCCGCGCCGGCCCCCACCGCTTCCTCACTTACAAAGGCCCTTCGCAGCCCAGCCGCTACAAGAAGCGCCGCGAAATCGAGATCGACCTCCATAACGGGAACGGCGTGGACGAAATCTTCACGCACCTCGGCTACCGGCCGGTGTTTCGCTACGAAAAATACCGCACCGAATACACCCAGCCGCGCTCCGACGGCAAGGTTCTGCTGGACGAAACGCCCATCGGCAACTACCTGGAGATCGAAGGCAGCCCGCGCTGGATCGACCGCACCGCCCGGGCGCTCGGCTTCCGCCACGCTGACTACATCACGCGCAGCTACGGTTATCTCTACCTCGCCTATTGCCGCGAGCGCCGCATTGCGCCCAGGGACATGCTCTTCGAAGACCAGAAGTTGAAGCGCGCGCGGAGAAAGTAGTGGTTCACGAGACCCGCTTTCGCGTGCGCTACGCCGAGACCGACCAGATGGGCGTCGTCTATTACGCCAATTACCTGGTCTGGATGGAAATCGGACGCGCCGAATATTGCCGCGCCGCCGGCTTCCGCTACAAAGACATGGAATCGTCCGACGGCGTGCGCCTGGCAGTGGTGGACGCCCACTGCCGCTACCTGCATCCGGCGCGCTACGACGAAGAAATCGCTATCGAGACCCGGATCGCGCGCGCCAATCGCAGAATGGTCGAGTTTCATTACCGCATGCGCGACGCCCTCACCGGCCAGGAGCTGGCCGAGGGAGAAACGCGCCACATCTTCCTCGGCCCGGACATGAAGCCGGTGAAGCTCCCGGAAAAATATCACGCCTGCTTCGGGATCAATTCTGCGGTTCGTTGAACTTGATGGTCGATTCGCCGGTGAACTTGTGGTAGTTGCGAAACTCGATCACGTTGCGTTCGCATTCGTTCGATCCGCGCCGGCAGCTTAGCACCTCGGCATGCACCGGCAATAGAAATTTCTCAGGAGTCCCCAGCGTCACGTAATCGTAATCGACCGCCGTCTCCACCGTTACTAGGGGAAACTCTTCCGGGACGTTCCTGGCCTGCATCTCGATCCGCAAGGTATGCGCGCCATCCTTGTCGATCCACACCGAGCCCTTGTACGCGGGCATGATGTACTGCCCGGGCACCGACACCCGCCAGGACGACCGCTCGCGCTGCACCGAAAAATCGTACACCGACGAGGACCGGTGAATGATGCTGGCATCTTCGATGAACTTGAACTGCGCGGCCGTGCCAGGCGAATAAATTTCCGCCAGTATGGTTCCGAACTCGCCGGTGGACCAGGCTCCCGACTCCTCGGGCGGCTTCTTGGACGGCTTGCCGTTGATGGTCAGATTGCGGTAGCTCTCCTTGCCCGACTCGAAAACCACCTCGGCTCCGATCATGTCGACCACGTTCCAGCTTGGCACGCGCGTCTCGCTGACGTAGCGCGTGGTGATCTCCTGGCACACGTAGTTCGGCAAGCCTTCCAGAAACGATCCCGCAACATCCCGCGCTTTCTCCACCAGCGCCATGCGCGGGCTGGCCGTCTCCACGCGCGCGCGCGGCGCTACCGTATCCGGCGCCGGCGGCAACGGAGCCACCTCTTTGGCAACCGGCGCATTCTCCTCTTCCTTGCGTTGCTGCGCCACGCGCTCGGGAACCCCGCGCTTCAACTTGGGCGGCGCTTCCTCGGCCCTCTGCTGATCCGGCCGCACCAGGATGGTCGGCGGCGGACCGGTCCGCTCTTCCACAGGCTCGGGTTGAGCCTGATCGTCGGGCTGAATGGCTCGCGCGAATTTCGGATTGGACTTGACGCTCACCGCCTGGAACAGCCCATCCTTGTCCTGCGTCACCACCACGTCGACGCCGTCGCCGGGCTTCAAATCCGCCGGCTTGGTAGTGGTGTCGGTGATCTGGATGGTGAGAATGCGCGTGTCCTCCGCCTCCAGATCGAACGACTTCGCATCGGCCTTCCGCACCGTGCCGCTGAAGCTCTGATTGACCGGCTTGGCCTCCGAGGTGGTGGATTTTCTGGAGCGGCCCAGGCCGGGAATCGAGTTACCAGGACTCTGGCCGGGAGGATATCGTCCCGGATACTGGCCGGGCAGGGGCTGCCCGATTTGCGCCAACAGCGCCATTCCAGAGGCCAACAGCAGGAGCGCGGGTTTCAATCTTCTCCTTGGACGAAACCGCCAACCCTCAGGGTACAACAAATGAACGGCGCAACTACCCCTGAACGCGCTTCGCTTTGCCCGCCTTAGATGTTCGGCTGCGCGTTAGGGGTCGGAGTTCCGCCTTGGCTAGCTCGTTCCAGCAAGGCAGCCGATGGAGGTAAGGCCCATCTCCGACTTCGGGCTGAATGCAAACCTGCCACTGCCCTTTGGGAATATCTGAATGCCGCAGTCTCGTGGATGACGGGCCTGTTCCAAGATGAAATTTCCCAGAAACTCAAGAGTTGTTTGATCGCCCTCTATCAGTACCAGCGGGACCATGTTCTCGGCTGCATTGCCCTCAATGGTCCTGATGTTAAGCTGCACTTTTTCGCGACGCGACTTCTTTCGCCTTTTTCCCTTCTGTCCGCCAGATGCGGCCGCTCCGGTACGCTTCATCAGAGCCCCAGCGTTGATTCAAGCTGCGTCACAACTAACTACCCCTGGACGCGCTTCGCCTTGCCCGCCCAAAACTTCTCGCGCAGCACCAGCTTGCGGATCTTCCCCGTCCCGGTCTTGGGCAACGGCTCGTCGTGAAATTCGACGATCCGCGGCAGTTTGAATTTTCCCAGCCGTTCTTTCAGAAAATCCATCAGTTGGTCCGAGGTCAGCGCCGAGCCGGGCTTCCGCACCACCACGGCCACCGGCACCTCGCCCCATTTTTCATCCGGCGCGGCCACCACGGCGCACTCGAAAACTTCCGGATGCGCGAACACCGCCTTCTCCACCTCCAGCGACGAAATGTTCTCCCCGCCGCTGATGATGATCTCCTTCTTGCGATCCACGATGTGGATGAACCCGTCTTCGTCCCACACCGCCATATCGCCGGTGTGGAACCACGGCCCCGTCATGACCGACGCCGTGACCTCCGGCTCGCGGAAATACCCTTCCATGATGTGATCACCCGCCGCCACCACTTCGCCGATGGCCTGCATGTCGCGCGGCACGTCCTTCATGTCGTTGTCCACCACCCGGACCCGCACGCCCGTGATCGGCCATCCCGCCATCGAGCGGCGCCGGTGCCGGTCCGCATCAGATGTGTAGTCCAAGCCGGGCTTGGGCCGCGAAGAAGTGAGAAATGGCGCGGTCTCGGTGAGCCCGTAGCCGCTGTAAACGTCCGCTCCAAACGCCTTCTCCATGCGCGCCACCAGCTCGGGCGACGACGCCGCGCCGCCCAGCGTAATGTTCCGCATGCTCGAAACATCGTAGTCGCCGATGTCGGGCGCATTCAGGAGCGCGTTCGCCATGGTCGGAACCAGGCTCATATCCGTCGCGCGGTGTTCCTGGATCAGCTTGAACACCCCCGTCGGCTCGAAGCGCCGCACCATCACCTGTTTCACTCCCAGCATGGTCGAAGCCTGCGGCCGGCCCCAGCCGTTGGCGTGGAACAGCGGTATGGTGTGCAGATCCACCATGGTGTCGACGTCTTTGAACACGCTGGCCGCGTCCAGCGCATGCACATACAGCGTGCGATGCCCCAGCATCACGCCCTTCGGCGTTCCGGTGCTGCCGCTGGTGTAGAACAGCTCGGCGATCGCGTTTTCATCCTGCTTGAAAATGTCGGTGCGGTCCGGATGTCCCTGGTCGATCAGCTCCTCGTACAGCATGTCCGCCAGGGGCCCCTTGTCGTTGATGGTGACGTAGCGGCAAATCTCGCGGCAGGCGGGCTTCAAGTGTTCCACCAGCGGCGCGAAATCGTTTTCGAAAATCAGCATCCGCGCGCCGGAGTGGTTCAGGATGTTGATCAGCTCCACCGGCGAAAGGCGCACATTCAACGGCATCACGATCGCGCCCGCCATCACCACGCCGTAGTAGCCTTCCAGCAACTGGTGATTGTTGAAGCTCAGATACGCGACGCGATCGCCGCGCGCAATTCCCTCCTTGGCGAGCCCCGTCGCCAGCCGCTCGCAGCGTTCGCCAAATTCTGCGTAAGTAAACTGGCGCGAGCCGCACACCACTCCAACTTTTTTTCCAAACAGATCCACGGCCCGATACAGACATCGGACCGGCGTCAAAGGCACAAACATGGTCGCATTGTATCGTTAAGCGGGGCGGAACTGTAAGCGGACGGTCAAAGTGTCCGGCTCATGGCACTTCGACCACCGCCGTCAGCACCACATCTTGAAAAGTCGCGGCGGCGTCAAACAGCGCCCAGAAAACTTCGCCGGTCAGCTCATCCACTTCGCCGTTGGATGACACAACACGTCCCGGCGTTTTGACGATGAACATGAGCGGCGTGAGGCTGCCGCTATCCTTCTTGCTGGACGTCGCCGCCGCGGGATCGGGCGCTGTCACCTTGGTGAACCCGAGCCCTTGAATCAATTGCCGCGCCACTTCCTTGCGCTGCGCCGGCGAGAGCTGGTCGCCGAATTGGTCCCCGAGCGCCTGGATTAACAGGCCTCCGATGCGCTGGCCCGCGCGCCGCGCCGCCAGGTCCGGATGCAACAGTCCCATGGCTACCAGAGGATCTCCGGGACCGAACAGCATCGGAATGGCCAGCACCGCCATCTTGTCCACCAGGGCCCGCGCATTGGCGTCGGTCCCGAGCGGCTTGGGCAGCGCGGCCTTGATTTCAGAAAGATCGGCGGGCTTGATGTCGCCCAGCATCTCGCCTGGCTCGCCCTTCCACCTGATCGTCTCCCGATACTCGAAGCGGTGCGGTCCGGCGGGCGTCACTCTCACTTCATTGGTCAGCCGAAGCTTGCCGCCCGCGCCCGCCTTCACAGAAACGTCGCCCTGAAGCGAAGCCCCGGCGGCGAGCGTGCGCTCCAAGGTCAGCACGTGATCGCCGTCCTTCTTCTCTTCTTTCGACTTCCAGCCGGCGCCGGATGGGATCACGAACGTGTCCTCCAGCGTCGGCGTCACCTGCAGGTCCTTCTTGTCCTGGCCGGTGAACATCACGGTGCGGGTCCAGGACCCGTTCGCTTGAATCGCCGTCGTCACCCGCACCCTCGCGCACCCGCTGAGCGCCAGCAGCGCCGAGAGCCCGACCCCAAGCCCAAACAACCTCATGCCATCATGTTGGCACAAGTCGATGGCCGCGAAAACCGGGCGTTGACCCTGGTATTCCAGCCGTCTGGGGCCCACTGCTACGCTAAGAATTCGCTTGCGCCTCGGCCTGCACACTTCCATCGCCAAGTCCCTCGAGCACGCCGCGCTCGAGGCCGCAAAGGCGGGCGCCAACACTTTTCAGATCTTCTCCGCCAGCCCGCGCATGTGGCGCGCCGCCCCGCCCGCTCCCAGCGCGGTCAATCTCCTCCAGCGCGCCCGCGAGCGCCACGATCTCTACCCGCTGGTGATCCACGACAACTACCTCATCAACCTCGCCTCCTGCACCGAAGCGCTGCGCCGGCAATCCATGCAGGCTTTCCGCGGCGAGATCGAGCGCGCGCTCGCCATCGGAGCCGAATACCTGGTGGCGCATCCAGGCAACTGCAAAGGCCATTCGGTGGAACAAGGCCTCTATTCCGTAATCCAATCGCTGGCCGAAGCCGCGCACGGTCTCAACACCGCGCCGCTCACGGTTCTGCTCGAGAACACCGCCGGCGCGGGCGCCGCGCTCGGAAGCCGCCTGGAAGAGCTCGCGGTAATCCGCCAGTTCTCCGTCGAGCGAACCGATCTTAAGATCGGATTCTGCCTCGACACCTGCCACCTGCTGGCTTCCGGCTTCGACCTCTCCACCACCGCGGGCCTCAAGAAAACCGTCGCAGAAATCGAACGCGTCCTCGGACTCGACCACGTCCCCATCATCCACGCCAACGATTCCAAGACGCCGCTCGGCTCGCATCTCGACCGCCACCAGCACATCGGCCAGGGCTACATCGGCCAGCCGGGATTCCGCCGCATCCTCAACCATCCTAAGCTGCGCTCTAAGGCCTTCATTCTCGAAACGCCCCACGACAATCCCGGCGACGAGCTGCGAAACATGCAAATGTTGAAGAATCTTAGCGGCCCCGCACGGCGGGTTCCCGCGGTTATATTGGAAAGAACGGTTGCGTCACGTCCGGCGCATGATAAGTAATCTTTGCTGGCTTGTCGATCCGGACGGCCCTCAATCGTCTAACTAACGGAGGAGCACCATGGCAGATAGAAAGAGCGGAGTCCGCGTGCTGGTCGGCACGCGCAAAGGCGCATTCATTCTCAGCTCGGACGGCAAACGCGAACGCTGGGACATCAGCGGCCCTCACTTCGCGGGCTGGGAAATTTACCACCTCAAGGGCTCTCCGGTCGACCCGAATCGCCTGTACGCCTCCCAATCCACCGGCTGGCACGGACAAGTGATCCCGCGCTCCAACGACGCCGGCAAGACCTGGGAGGTAGTGGACAACAAGTTCGTCTATGACGGCGTCCCCGGCACGCATCAGTGGTACGACGGCAAACCTCACCCCTGGGAGTTCAAGCGCGTCTGGCATATGGAACCTTCGCTCACAGATCCCGACACGGTTTACGCCGGAATCGAAGACGCCGCCATTTTCCGCACTACCGACGGCGGCAAAAGCTGGCACGAGCTGCCCGGTCTCCGTGAACATGGCACCGGCCCTCGCTGGCAGCCCGGCGCCGGCGGCATGTGCCTCCACACCATCATTCTCGACCCGTCCAATCCCAACCGGATTTACATCGCCATCTCCGCGGCCGGCGCCTTCCGCACCGACGATGCCGGTAAAACCTGGAAGCCCATCAATAAAGGCCTCAACTCGCAATACATCCCCGACCCAACCGCCGAAGTCGGCCACTGCGTCCACCACGTCGCCATGCATCCTTCGCGTCCGAACACGCTGTTCATGCAGAAACACTGGGACGTGATGCGCTCCGACGACGCCGGCGACAACTGGCGCGAGATCAGCGGTAACCTGCCCACCGACTTCGGCTTCGTCATCGACGTCCACGCGCACGAGCCGGAAACCATCTACGTGGTCCCCATCAAGAGCGATGGCGAGCACTTCCCGCTCGACGGCAAGCTCCGCGTCTACCGCAGCCGCAGCGGCGGCAACGAGTGGGAGGAGCTCAGCAAGGGACTCCCCGAACGCGACTGCTACGTCAACGTCCTGCGCGACGCGATGTCGGTGGACTCGCTCGATAAGTGCGGCGTCTATTTCGGAACCACGGGCGGGCAAGTGTATGCTTCGGCCGACGCCGGCGACACGTGGAAGCCCATCGTCCGTGATCTCCCCGCTGTGCTGTCCGTCGAGGTCCAGACGTTGTGATTCGAGTCGTCCTCCCGCAGCATCTCCGAACGCTGGCGCACGTCGGCAGCGAGGTGCATGTGGACGTGTCCGGCCCGGCCACACCACGCGCTATCATCGACGCGCTGGAGGCGACTTACCCGATGCTGCGTGGCACCATCCGCGATCACGTCACTAAGGAGCGCCGCCCGTTCCTGCGTTTCTTCGCCTGCGCCGAGGATCTGTCCCACGATCCACCCGACACCCCGCTCCCCAACGCAGTCGCATCCGGCGCCGAACCGTTCATCATCCTAGGCGCAATCGCCGGCGGCTAGGAAGCTGCGCACGCACTCGATATCGGAACTTCTCGCACCGCGCTCACATCGTCCAATATCATTTCGATGCGCCGTGCCCTATCTCATCCCGGATCACTTTGCCGCCCTTCATGACGAACTTCACGCGTTGCAGCTCGGTGATGTCGGCCAGCGGATCGCCCGCCACCGCGACCAGATCCGCATACTTGCCTTTGTCGATCGATCCGATCTGGTCCTGCCATCCCAGCACCTCGGCGTTGACGATGGTCCCGCTTTGAATAGCTCGAGCGGGCGTCATCCGCGCCACCTTTACCAGCGCCTCGAAATCCAGCGCCTGCGTCCCGTGCGCGTAGGTCGAGCCGTCCGCGCCGCTGCCCATCATCACCTTGAGCCCTTTGGTGGCCGCCGCCATCGCCGCCGCGCGCTCGAAAATCGGAATGATCCGGTACTTGCCGCCGGTGTTTTTGGCGTCGTTGTCGTCCATGTAGGGCTCGATGTATCGCACGATGGTCGGATCGTAATACAGACCCTTGGCGACCATCATGTCGATCTGCTCCTGATTCAAGCCAAAGCCGTGCTCGATAGTGTCGCAGCCGGCGACAATCGCGTTCCTCTGCCCCTCGCCGCCGTAAACATGGCAGCCCGCCTTCTTGCCGAGCCGATGCGTTTCGTCGATCAGCGCCTGTAGCACCGGCAGCGGATAAGTGACCTGGTATTGATCCTCGCCCGCGGCGCTGAACGAATACCCGCCGGCCGGATAAAGCTTGATCCAATCCGCGCCGTGACCGATCTGCTCGCGCACCGCCGCCCGCGCTTCTTCCACCGAGCGGACCACGGTGCTGGCCAGCGGATTCCCGGGAGCAGAAGGATTCCGCGGTGTCGCGCCCCACACGATGCCCAAAGTCGACACCTGGTAGCGCGGCCCGTCGATGCGTCCCTCGTTGATGGCGTCGCGAATGGCGATGTCGCCATAGCCATTACCATGCGTGCTCATATCGCGTGCCGCGGTGAAGCCCGCGCGCAGGTCGGCCTGCACGTTCTGCACTGCGATCAGCATCGATTTTTCGGTCGTGCCGTTGCGGCCGCGCGTGTTGAACATGTGCGTGTGCGCGTCGATCAGGCCCGGCAGCACCGTCGCGCGGCTGAGATCGATCACCTGCGCACCGGCCGGAATCTTGACCTGCCCTTCCGCCCCAACCTCCGTGATGCGGTCGCCCGAAATCACCACCACCTGTCGCGTCAGCGTCTGTCCCGTCTTGCTGTCGAACAGCCGCCCGGCGCGCACGGCCATGGTCCGAGTCGCCGGCGGGCACTGCAGGATGCCGCCATCCGATCCCACACACGGCACCGGCCCCGCCCCGCGCCACGGAGCCGGCGGCGGCTGCACCTGCGCCCCAAGCCAGGCCACGCTCGACAACAGCCCCAACGCCGCAAATAGAGATCTCATCGCGCACCTCCCTCTTCGCAACGTTCTTGATTGTAACCGCCTTTCAGGACGCCGGCGTCAACGCGCTCGCGCATCGCAGAATCGCGTCAGAGGAAAGGTCGATATCGGCCTCCGACGTCGACCAGTTCGAAACCGAAATGCGCATCGCGTTCATACCGTGCCACACCGTTCCGCTCAACCAGCAGGCGCCATCCTCCTGCGCCCGGCGGATAACTTCCGCCGTAAACGCATCCGGGTCTCCCCCGCCGGACGGAGAAAATCGCACCAGCACCTGATTCAGAACAACGTCATTGAGGATTTGCACTTCCGCCGCGCGCGAGAGCCGGTCCGCCATCCGCCGCGCCAGCGCACAACAGCGCTCGATCATCTCCGCGATCCCCCGGCGCCCCAGGCTCCGAAGCGCCGCATACACTGCAAATCCTCGCGCGCGCCGGGATGCCTCCGGAACCCAATTGTAGTTGTCGCGCGCCAGATCCGGAGAAACACCGTAATACGCCGCACCCCAAGTCATGGCCGCGCGGTGCGCCGACGAGTCGCGTACAAACACCAGCCCCGAGTCGTAAGGCACGTTCAGCCATTTGTGGCCATCGGTGGCGATCGAATCGGCCCGCTCGATTCCACGCACCAATCCTCGATGATCCGGCGACGCCGCAGCCCAGAGTCCGAAAGCGCCGTCCACATGCAGCCACCCCGAGACATCCTGAACGCACTCTGCGATTTCAAAAATCGGATCGAACGCGCCTGTGTTCACGTTGCCGGCCTGCGCGCACACCAGAACCGGCGTACCGAGGCCGGCGAGCACTGCCCGTAGCTCGTCTACCCGCATCCGGCCTTGCTGGTCGGTGGGAACACAAATCGCCCGGTCGCGCCCGAAACCAAGCATCTGAAGCGCCCCAAATAGCGTGGCATGCGATTCCTCGCTCACGGCCACCGTCACGGGAGGCGCTCCCGTCAGGCCTTGCCGTTCGACATCCCAGCCGGCTTTGCGCAATAACGCGTGCCGCGCCGCCGCGAGGCTCGTGAAGTTGGACATCGTGCAGCCGGTTGTAAATCCAACGCTGGTGCCCGCAGGCAAGCCGAAGAGCTCCACCAACCAGCGCGCCGCGATCTCCTCCACGGCGGCGGCCGCCGGAGAACTGGTGTAGTTGAACGCGTTCTGATCCCAGACACTGGTGAGCCAGTCGGCCGCGACTGCGGCTTCAACGGATCCACCGGTCACGAACCCGAAGTACCGCGGCCCCGTCGATGCCACCAGCCCCGCGTCGATCGACTTGGATAAATGCTCAATAACCCGGATCGGATCTTCGCCTTCCTCCGGCAGCGGCCCTCCCGTGCGTTCCACCAGCGCGGCGAAATCCACCGGACGTCCCACGGGACGTCGATCCAAGCCGTTCAGGAAGTCGATCGCGAGCTCATGAGTTCTCTGTAACAGTTTCGAACACGCATGCTGGGCCATGCTGCGAAGATAAACCACCGAGCCAAGCCTTGTATAGAATCAGATCGGCAGATTCATACCCGCTACAGTCCAGTATTATGCTTGGCGTAGGCTGATAGGGCCAACTCGCCGAAGACCTGCGACTGATTCGCGTGACGTATCCCTAACTTGGCTCTTGGCACAGTTCTGCGAGCGTCCAGGTAGTCGAGCGCCCTCTTCTGCAAGCCAAGAGAAACTCGAATCGGTCGGGGCAAGGCCGGGATCCATGCCGAGCTCGTGGCTTCAGTTTATCCTTTCAGCGAAGATCGGACTCCCGAGTTTCCATGCTCACAGCGCGCGAAGAAACGCCGCCAGGTCCGACTTCTCTTGATCGGTGAGCTCGATCTGGAACCGCGAATCATAGAAACTCACGACATCCTCCAGCGTCTGCGCGCTGCCGTTGTGGAAGTACGGCGCCCGGGCAGCCAACCCGCGCAGGATCGGCCCCTTGAACCGGCCGGCGTCTGCAAAATTGCCGGTGACCATCGCGCGGCCCGGATCCGTGGTGTGCACACAGGTCGTCAGACTGGGCTTCTGACAGATCGTCATGACCGGCAGATAGCTGGTGTCCAGCGCGTTGTTGCCGCCGGGCGGATCCGCCACCCCAATGTTTAACGGCGCCGAGACGGAGTGATCGCCCACATTGGGCGTGTCGTGACAGATTCCGCACGTGGCCACTATGCTGTCAGGCCCTGTGACGCCATTCGAGAACGTGCTCCCGTTCAAACCCCCTACCCCCGTTACCGTGAAAGTCTTGGTATTAAAGATCGCCTCTCCGCGGGCGATCGCTTCCCGATCTCCGTTCCCGGCGTATCGCCAGGCATTGTAGAGGTCGAAGATCTCTGTGTCGAAGCTGAACGGAACTGGATTGTTGGGGTCCAGTCCCACCGGATCGTTGATGCCGATGAAAAAGATTTGCCGGCTCAGGGCCCGGGGCCCTCCTCTGACGCCATGCGCGCTCAGATGGCCCGCGCCCCGGTCCTCGGCCTGCGCCGTTGTCAAACCCAGCTCGAACATTGCGATGGCCTGCTGCTGCTCCGGCGTCAACCCGGGCGCCTTCCCTTGCGCATGGCCCATGGTCGCGTCCAGCGCCTGATGCTCCAGATCGCTGAACAGCGACTGCGGATAATTGCCGGGGTCGATCGGCGTAGTACTGGTCTGGCTCGATGACTCCCGCCCGTCAAACATCACCGTGCTCAGGAAGCGGAGATTCGTGGCCGGCAACGGCCGGCGGTACATCGAAATAACGTCCGTTTCGTTGCAGCCGTACGGGTTGGCCACGCTGGTGATCTCGAAATCCCGCGTCGCCGGCACCGGCATCGTAACGCGGATCAACCCTCTGGTCCGCAAAAGACTAAACGCCGCGCTCCGCCCCTCCAGCGTCGCCACGTCGATGCCGTGATCGCAATTCGACCCGTCGTTGGTCCGGAAGAGTGGCTCCATTCCCAGGGATGCGTCGAACCGCGCCTGCGCGTGCGCGGCCGCAAGTCCCATCGCATCGCTCGGCTGATGGCAGGTTCCGCAGCTTCGGCCGTTAGTGCCGAGGCTTTGAAAAAACGGCCCCGTCAAATCTATGTCGCCGTCCCGGCTGAGCGTCTGGACCACACCGCTCGGGTCCGGAAAGCTCAGAGTGGCGAACCTGGATCTGCCCTCCTCCCCCCGCGTCAGGCGAATCGGAAGAAGCAGGAGGGACAATGCCGCCACCGCGATCGCGACATTTCGAAATCGAATTCTGATTCCGCCATCCAGCGCCAACCTTTTCAACCAGGTCATCTTCCACCTCCCAGGGGAACTTCCTGCCTCACCGCTTGCCCACTCTCACCCGGCCCGCTCACACCTCCGCTCAGGCCCCGCCCACTCACACCTGCGGAATCCGAGCCGAAAATTGGCACGAAATTTTTGAGAAGCTAGAACATGACAGCCCGCTATGGAAGTCACGGAATTATTGCGGCGCGTCCAGGACGGGGAACCCGAGGCGCTGAATGCGGTAATCCCGTTGGTCTACAACGAGTTGAAGAAACTTGCTTCGGCCCATTTGCGCCGCGAGGGCCGGGAGCAACCCCTCCAGACCACGGCCCTGGTGCACGAGGCTTTTCTGCGGCTGGCCGGTTCGCGCCACCCTAGCTACGAAAACCGCGCGCATTTCTACGGCATCGCCTCGCGCTTGATGCGCCAGATCCTGGTCGACGCGGCTCGTGCCAGGGCCGCCGGAAAACGGGATGGGCCGCAAGTACCACTGGCCGACATTCCGGATCTGGGTCACCAGCCCGACACGTCCCTGCTGGCCATGGACGAAGCCCTGCAGCGGCTGGCCCGGAGGGATGCCCAGAAAGTGCAACTGATCGAGATGCGATATTTCGGCGGCATGACCGCAGAAGAATCCGCCGAAGCGCTGTCCATGTCCGTCAACGTGGTGCGGCGCGAACTGCGCCTGGCGAAAGCCTGGCTGCGCAAGGAGCTGGCGCGATAGCCTCCGCGTCAGGCTAGTCCACGCGCGCCGCAGCGAGTTGCCGCTGCACAAACGGATTTTTGGGAAGCTCGCGCTCCCAGCCCCGCCACAGGGCCTGCCGCCGCGCCTCCAGATCGGCCGCTTCCTGCGTCCGGCCCAGCCGCCGAAGAATGCCGGCCAGTGCCAGCTCGTCGTCCGAGATATATTTCGCGTTCCTCAGATCGTGCTCCGGATCCGGACGCGAGGCCATTACCTTGTCCAGAAGTTCGCGGTAACCATCCGCCGCTTTCTCCACACGGCCGGTCTCGGCGTAGTGATCAGCCAGCGCCCGCACCACGGCGTGAGGAGCGTCAATGGGCACGATGCGCTCCGCGGGATAATCCTTGATGTCCCGCAAAATTCGAAGCGCCGCATCGATCCGCTGGCCCGCTTCCGGGTCGCGATGCAGGCGCCGCAGAGCGTAGGCGGAGCCGGCCAGCAGAAAAATTTCGTCCCGCCGCGCGTCCAGGTTGTCCCGGACTTCCCGAATTCTCGCCAGACCGTGCTCGTAGCTGGCCAGAGCCCGCTGCGCGTCCGAATGCCGCAGTATGTCGCCTAGCGCCTGCCCCGCCGCGGCCACGCGGTGCCGGCTGCTGGTGTCGCCCGGATCCCTGGCCGCCAGCTCCTCGGCCAGATCCATCGACCTCTGGATGAGCGCCACCGCTTCCTGCGGACGATCCAGGCTCACTTCGCCGTCTTCCCCTAGAATGCGCCCCTCTCGAAAGAGCGCCTCATACAGGTTCATGCGGTACGCCACCCCGGTGTTCGACATGCTCTCCAGAATCTTCCGCGATTCGCGCATCGTCGCCAGCGCCCCTTCCAGGTCGCCGGTCCAACGCAGAGCGCTCGCCAACGCCCCCACCGCCAGGCTCCGCGAGCCCCGCGCCGACCCCACGCCGCGCGAAATCTCCAGGCCCCGCCGTGCCGCTCGAATGCAGTCCTCGAAGCGGTGCCCGTTGCTGTATGCGATCGCCGCGTTGGCATAAATGCGCGCCATCTGCCCGATCTCTTCCGGCCCCAGCTTGCCCAGCTTCGCCAGGCGTTCGAGTTGCGCCTCCGCCCTGTGCCCCTGCTCCAGGGCTTCGGGAACTTCCCTGGCAACGCTCGCGATCGCCATCCGGTCGTGCGCAATCTGTGCCGATACCAGCAGCGCCCGCCGGTTTTCCGGCTCAGACGCCAGAACGGATTCCACCAGCGCATCGGCCTTGCGCAGGCTCTCGTTGGCCGCCCCGAATTCCCCCAGGTTGGAGTGGATCGGAACACCCTGGATCCGCGCCAGCTCCAGGTACGCGTCGCCCGCTTCCAGCTCCAGATCCTTGTCGCCCTGAGCTTGCGGCCCCAGCGCCGCCAGGTATTCGAGCGAAGTGGACACAATGCGCCGGCGCGCCTTGGTGGCGCCCGGCAAATCCCGTACCTCCGCGTCCAGTTCGATCAGCCTGTTCGCCAGCCGGCGCACTTCGGTGAACCGGCGTTGCGCAATGGCCCGCTCGCGGTTGGCAACGTACAGTCCGATCGCCAGGCCGAGCACGCCCAGCGCCGCGGCTGCCACCGGCCACCTGTACCGCCGCGCGAATCGCCGCATCCGGTACCAGGCGCCGCCCGACCGCGCCCGCACCGGCCGCCACTCCAGAAACGCCCGTAGATCCTCCGCAAACGCCTCCACCGACGGATATCGCTCTTGCGGTTCCTTGCGCAGCGCCTTGCTGAGAATGAAATCCACATCCCTTGGAATATCCGATTTTAGGCGGCTCGGCAACGCCGGCTCCTTCGAACAGATCGCCGTCACCAGCTCCTCCCGCGTCGCCGGGCGGCCCGCATGCGGCGAGCTCCCCGTCAGCAGCTTGTACAAAACCGCCGCCAGCGAGTAAAGGTCCGTGGCCGTGGTTTGTGCGGCGCCGCGCACTTGTTCGGGGCTGGCGTACTCCGGCGTCAGAAGCCACTCCCCGGTCTGCGTTTGATCCTGCCCCGGCTCCAGCATCTTCGCGATGCCGAAATCCAGCAGCTTCGGCTGCCCGCCCTTCTCCACCAGGATGTTCGAAGGCTTGATGTCGCGATGGATCACCAGATTCCGATGCGCGTGCGAGACCGCTTCGCACACCTGGACGAACAACTTCAGCTTCTCGCGAAGGCCCAGCTTTTGAGCGTACTCATCGATGGGCCTTCCATCGATGTACTCCATCACCAGGTACGGCCTGCCATCGCCGCTGTGGCCCGCGTCCAGCAAGCGTGCGATCCCGGGATGGCTGAGCGTCGCCAGAATCTGCCGCTCCCGGAGAAAACGGTCGCTGAAAGCCGGCTCGTCGTTTCCGAACCGCACAAACTTGACTGCGACCTTCTGCTCCACCTCCCCGTCGGCGCGCTCGGCCAGGTAGACCGAGCCCATGCCTCCGCGCCCCAGCATCCCGAGCAGCCGGTAAGGCCCGCAGCGGCTGCCTTCCCGGATCTCCGCCCCGCCGTTCAGCAAGTGCTCGGCGCCGGCCGCCACGGACTCGGTCAGCGAGTGGTCGCTTCCCACATCGAAGCGCAACAACTCCTCTACTTCGGCGCGCACTTCGGGCGGCACCTGCCGTTCGTCAAAATAAATTTGCCGTTGCGCGGGCGAAAGGTCAGCCAGCTCGTGAAAGAGATCCTCAGCCTCTCGTCCCAAGGGAAACCTTGACCTCTCCCGAGTCTACACCAACACAGTTGGCCGGAATTTCTGGCCCGCCGGCCCGCGTCTGCGTTTCCGCGACCCTGCCCACGCCGATCACCGGCAGCGTCTGGTAGGCTTATTGAGCTACACAAATGCGATGACAGCCCAAACCATCTTTCGATCGGCTCGTGTATTCGACGGTGACTCGCCGGCGTTGCGCCAGGGAGTGGACGTGCTGGTCGCCGGTGGCCTAATCCGCGAAATCTCCGAACGTCCTCTCGAAGCCGGCGCCGGCACCGAGGTCATCGACTGCGGCGGCCGCGTCCTCATGCCGGGCCTGATCGATGCGCATGTCCACGTGTATGCCGCGGGCTTGAACCTGGTTCGCGTGGTCCAATCGCCCGCGTCCTATCTGGCGCACTTCGCCGCACAGTTCCTGCATTCCAGCCTGGATCGCGGCTTCACCACCGTGCGCGACGTGGGCGGCGCCGATGTCGGCCTGGCATGCGCCATCAGGGACGGCTTGCTCGATCGAGTGCCCAGGCTGTTCTACGGCGGCCGCGTGATCTCGCAGACCGGCGGTCACGGCGACATGCGCCCCGGCGATCACGCGCTGGATGTCGCGCACTATTGCGGCTGCTCCTGTCATGCCGACCAGATCGCGAGCATTGCCGACGGCGCCGATGCCGTCCGCCGCGCAGTTCGCGAAGAACTCCGGCGCGGCGCATCTCACATCAAGATCATGGCGTCGGGAGGCGTGGCGTCTCCCACCGATCCGCTGGACCGCTGCCAGTACTCCGACGACGAGATTCGAGCCGCCGTCGAGGAAGCCGGCCGGGCGGGGTCTTACGTCGCCGCTCATTGCCATCCCAACGAAGCTGTGCGCCGTGCCGCGGCCCTGGGCGTCAGATCCATCGAGCACGCCACCCTGATCGATCGTCAGACGGCCGAGTTTGTCGCCGAGCGCGGCTCCATCGCCGTGCCCACCATGGCGATCATCATCGGCCTGGTCGAAGAAGGCGAAAAGTTGGGCTTCCCGCCAGCCAGTATGGAAAAGCTGCGCCGCGTTTCCGATTCCGCGCTGTCGAGCCTCGAGATCATGAAGCGCGCCGGCGTGAAAATGGGACTCGGCACCGACCTGCTGGGCGCCCTTCACGTGCGGCAGAGCACCGAGTTCACGCTGCGCGCGAAGGTGCTTCCCGCAATCGACGTGCTTCGCTCGGCGTGCGTCGTCAATGCGGAGCTATTGGGCCAATCCGGCCGTCTGGGCTGCATTCGCCCCGGCGCAGCCGCGGACTTGCTGCTCGTCGACGGCAATCCTCTGGAAGACATCTCAGTCCTCGGCTCCGGCGGCGACCGCATTCCAATGATCATGAAAGACGGCCGGTTCCACAAACGCACGTTACCGGTCGGAAATTAGAGCGAGCCGGAATCGCATCCCAACGAGAACCGCAGCGCCGCGCAGACCTCGTTCATCCGCGGGCGACTCAACTGCCCCACTCGCCTCCCCAACCGTTGCTGCGAAATTGTAACCGCGTTATGCAGGTTCACCGCGCACGGCGCCTTCATGCCATCCTCCTCGCCCAGCACCACCTCAGAGGGCACGCCGTGAATCGCAGACGTGATCGGCGCTACGGTTACCGTCGACAAATAAGCCACAGCGCTGTCGCGAGTGAGCACTACCACAGGTCTTTTCTTGTCCGGCGGAGCAAACTGGTAAAGACGCACGTCCCCTCTGGCTATTCCTCCGGCCACTCTGCCTCCGCTTCCCAAGCCAGTGATTCATCGTGCGTTTGGGGCCGCCCCGCAAAGCCCGCGCGGTCACGTTCTTCAAGCGCTCGTATCGCTAGTCTCCGGAGGTGCTCTCGAAGGGCGTCCCGCACCAATGCGGAACGATTCTGCCTGGCCCGCCGCGCCGCTCGATCAGTCGCCTGCAACAGCCTTTTATCGAGAACAATTTGGATCGTCTCCATATGTGGACTCCATTCCACAGTATATTCCACATGGTGTAGTCCCGCGGGCGCCACCAGTAACGCAACCTTCTGCCGAGAGTTCACCTCGATCCGGCGTCATCCTCTTCGGTGTCAAGCACCGCGAAGAACGCGTCGGCAGCACGAGCCGTTTCCTGGTCATCCAGCGGCCCGGAGTCGAACGGGATCGCCCGGCGCAGGAATTCCGCAGTGAAAATGCGTTTTTCGTCCTCGGGCAGTGCCTCGAACGCCTCGAGGAGCTCGCTGGTCTGCCTGCTCATATCCTTAGGCTAGCGTCATTCGGTTCGCCGAATATCGAATCACGCGCAACCTCGAAGTTATGGGCGGCAAACCCTGCGTGCGCGGCATGCGCGTAACTTGTCGGCATGATCGTCGGGCTGGTCGCCGCCGGCTACTCCATCCCTGAAATT
Source organism: Bryobacteraceae bacterium (assembly GCA_035632015.1). Classification (GTDB taxonomy): domain Bacteria; phylum Acidobacteriota; class Terriglobia; order Bryobacterales; family Bryobacteraceae; genus Palsa-89. Next base: position 18,798 of record DASQHQ010000201.1, on the reverse strand, counting down.
CTCACCGCCTATCCTTACCTGGAGCAAGCAGACATTCGGCAGGCACTGGCGTACGGCGCAACATTTGCGTATATCGACTCTACCGGGCGCCGCATATTCACCTATTGAGTGACACCGCCCGATCTGTGTCCGCTTCGGCCACCCACCCAGCCGCGCGGTGACCAAGTCAGGTACGGCCAGTTACCCAACAGAAACAACGCTTTCCGCAAAGGTGCGGGAACGCAGCAGCCCACCTGATGCTAGCCTCGAACTGAAACGACGCCGCACGCCATCCCGCTCCAACTCCACCAGCCCGATCAAATCCCAATCCACCCAAAAGGCGAAAAGATTAAAAAAATCGAACGACTCCGCACAAACACCCCCCTCTTGCGTCACTTACCGGCCCCCCGTGCTGGCTTCGTTTTTGAAATTCCACCAGCGTCCACGCACACGCGCCGCTCCCCCCACTCACCTCACCCACCCCGCTATATTGGAATGGAAGGGTTTCGCCGCATCCCTCAACCCTCTCGCACCTCCGCAGTATCGCTGTACCGAGGCGTTGAGGATCACGCAGAACTGAGCAACTATGCCCGAAAAGCAGTACGACGCGCAGCACATCGAATTGAAGTGGCAGGAGCGCTGGAAGGACTCCACCCTCTTTGAGGCCGAGGAAAATTCGTCCAAGCCCAAGTTCTATGTCCTCGAAATGCTGCCGTACCCGAGCGGGCAGCTCCACATCGGACACCTTCGCAACTACGCCATCGGCGATGCGCTCGCGCGCTACAAACGCATGCGCGGCTTCAACGTGCTTCACCCCATGGGTTGGGACGCCTTCGGCCTGCCCGCGGAAAACGCCGCCATCGCCAACCAGCGCGACCCCTACGAGTGGACGCAATTCAACATCGAGAACATGAAGCGCCAGCACCGCCGCATGGGCTTCTCCTACGACTGGTCGCGCGAAATCGCCACTTGCGATCCCGCCTACTACCGCTGGAACCAGTGGTTCTTTCTCAAGATGCTCGAGCGCGGCCTGGCCTACCGCAAGCAGGCGCTGGTGAACTGGTGTCCCGAGTGCGGCACCGTGCTCGCGAACGAGCAAGTGGTCGACGGCTGCTGCTGGCGTCACGAATCCACGCCGGTGGAGCAGCGCGCCCTCGAGCAGTGGTTCCTCCGCATCACCCAGTACGCCGACCAGTTGCTCAATTCCATCCAGGATCTCGAAGCGGGCTGGCCCGAACGCGTGCTGCTCATGCAGCGCAACTGGATCGGCCGCTCGGAAGGCGCAGAAATCGATTTTCATCTCGAAAAGACCGGTCAGCCCATTCGCGTTTTCACCACGCGCGTCGACACCATCTATGGCGCCACCTGCGTCATCCTCGCGCCCGAGCATCCGCTTGTAGCCGAGCTCGTCACCGGCGATACGAAAGCCCAGGTCAAGCGCATGATCGACGCGCGCGCTGCCAAAGGGCCTGGCGACGTCGAAAAGGAAGGCATCTTCACCGGCCACCAGGCCGTCAATCCCTACAGCGGCGAGAAAATCCCGATCTGGATCGGCAACTTCGTCCTGATGGGCTACGGCACCGGCGCCATCATGGCCGTACCCGCGCACGATCAACGTGACTTCGAATTCTGCAGGCAATACGGCATCCCCATTCGCCCCGTCATCCGCCCGGTCGACGGCGCGCTCGCCGATGCCTCCAGTCTGAAAGAAGCTTTCCCCGACGACGGCATCCTCGAGAACTCCGGCCCGTTCTCCGGCCTCCCGAGCGAGGAAGCCCGCCGCGTCATGAGCGCCCAAGCCGAAAAGGAAAACTTCGGCAAAGCCGCCGTGACGTTCCGTATCAAGGATTGGGGCATCTCAAGGCAGCGTTACTGGGGCACGCCCATCCCGGTCATCTATTGCCCCAAGTGCGGCATCGTCCCCGTTCCCGAAAAAGATCTCCCCGTCGTGCTGCCTCTCGGCATCCCGATCACGGGCAAGGGCCGCTCTCCGCTCGAGGCCGTTCCCGAATTCATGAACGTGAAGTGTCCCAAATGCGGCGAGGCGGCGCGCCGCGAGAGCGACACCATGGACACGTTCGTCGATTCCTCCTGGTACTTCTATCGCTATTGCGATCCCAACAACTCCACCGCGCCCTTCGATTCGAAAAAAATCGCCTACTGGTTTCCCATCGATCAATACATCGGCGGCATCGAGCACGCCATCCTGCACTTGATCTACTCGCGCTTTTGGACCAAAGTCATGCGCGACCTCGGTCTCATCACCAACGGCGAGCCCGCCACGCGCATGTTCAACCAAGGCATGGTGCTCAAGGATAGCGCCAAGATGTCAAAATCGCGCGGCAACGTCGTCAGCATCGACGAAATGGTCGAGAAATTTGGCGCCGACACCGGCCGCGTCTTCGAACTGTTCGCCGCCCCGCCGGAAAAGGAAATGGACTGGACCGACGCCGGCGCCAACGGCGCTTACGGCTTCCTCGCGCGCGTCTATCGCTTCGCCACGCGCAACGTTGCCCAGGGCCAGCCCGCGCCCGGAGAAGCCGACCGCAAAATTCTACGCAAACTCCATCAAACCATCCAAAAAATCACCGACGATTTCGAGAGCCGCTGGCATTTCAATACTTCGATCGCCGCCATGATGGGCCTCTTGAACGATCTCACCGACGCCGAGAAACAAATCTCCGCGCCCGTCATGGCCGAGGTGCTCGAAAAGTTAACTCTCATGCTGGAGCCGTTCGCACCGTATCTGGCCGAAGAGCTATGGGAGGAACTGGGTCGTACCGGACCCGTGTTCAATCACTCCTGGCCCGCGTACGATCCCGAAATCGCGCGCGAGGAAGAAGCCGAAATCGTGGTCCAGGTCAACGGCAAACTGCGCGGCCGCATTTACGCCGCATTCGGCACGCCGCGCGAAACGCTCGAAAAACTCGCGCTCGGCGATTCCAAGGTCAGGGCGCTCCTGGACGCAAAACAGGTGGTTAGAGTAATCGTGGTGCCGGACAAGCTGGTCAATATCGTCGTGAAGTAGCCGCCAACAAGACAGCGGCCAGGGTCCTGACTAACCACGGAGGCGCCGCTAGACTCCAACCGCCTGGGAGCGTGAACCAAGCGATCAAAGCTCTGGGGATGCAGCGCCCCCGTTACGTGTTTCCAGGATGCCTGAGTCGGCCTGGATCGGTCTATCGAGGAATTAGCGCCCGTGCTTGGTGCTGGAACAGCCGGGATTTAACCTGCACTGTGGCGCTCATTACAAAGGGCCCGCCCGTGTGCCGGACCGGCGCAAGGAGGACGAAGTGCAAAACCAGAGTCGGCGACCGGGACCGGCCGCGTGGCGTACGCACTCTTGCGTGCCGCGTTCACACTCACGTGAACGCCCGGCCCTCACCCTAACGGCAAGGCCCGCTCGCCAACTGCTCCCGCGCCGCCGCCTGCGCCAGTTCGTCGCAGCGATTATTGTCGGCATGCGAAGCATGCCCCTTGGTCCACACCCACTGCGCCTTGTGCGCAGACGCCAGCTCGTCCAGTTCGTGCCACAGGTCCTGATTCGCCACCGCCTTCTTCCCGCCCGTGCGCCAGCCGTTCGCCTTCCAGCGCTGAATCCATTCTGTGATCCCATGCTTGACGTAATTGGAATCCGTCACAATCTCCACGTGGCATGGCTCCTTCAACGCGCGCAATCCCTCCACGGCCGCCTTCAGCTCCATGCGATTGTTGGTCGTCTCCGGCTCGGAGCCGTACATCTCGCATTCCTTCCCGCCGTACCGCAGGATGCACGCCCAGCCCCCCGGCCCCGGGTTGCCGATGCACGACCCGTCCGTAATAATTTGGACTTTTTTCATCAAATGATCGGGCGGAAACGTCCGTTCAGGCGGGAACTGCGGCCAGTTCCCTGTGGAAAAAAGCATCTACCTGATCCAGAATCTGCGCGGCCTCGGTGGCCTTGTAAATCTCGGCGCGGAGTTTCGTTCCGTTGCGCACGCCATGCGTGAAATACGTGGCGAATTGTTTCATCTTGCCGACCGCGTCGGGCTCGGCACGCTCGCTCAGCATCGAATAGTAAGTGCGCATGATGTCGTAGCGCCGGCTCTCGGGCGGATGCTCGTAAGTTCCGGTCTCGAGGTACTGCTGGATCTGGCGAAAGATCCACGGATTGGAAGAAGCCGTGCGTCCGATCATGATCGCGTCGCAGCCCGTTTGCTCAACCATCCGCAGCGCGTCTTCGGGCGTGACGATGTCGCCGTTGCCGATCACCGGAATGCGCGTTACCGCGGCTTTCAGTTCCGCGATGCGCGTCCAGTCGGCCTTGCCGCTGTAGCCTTGCTCGCGCGTGCGCGGGTGCAGCGCGACGGCCTCCAGCCCGCAATCCTCGGCCAGCCTCGCCATCTGGACCGCTACCAGCTCCTGGTCGTTCCAACCCGCGCGAAATTTCATGGTCAGCGGAATCGAAACCGCGGCGCGCACTTTTCGCAAAATCTGCTCGACCAGCGGGAGGTCCCGCAGCAGCCCCGAGCCGCCGTTGCATTTCACCACTTTGTTCACCGGGCAGCCGAAGTTGATATCCACGATATCGAAGCCGAAATCTTCGCAGGCCTTGGCGGCGTCGGCCATGACTTGCGGATCGGAGCCGAACAACTGCGCCGAGATGGGGTGCTCCTCGGGCTCGAAGAAAAGATAGCGGAAGGTGCGCGTGGGCTTTTTGGCCTTCAGCGAGTTGACCACGCCGTGCGAGCTGGTGAATTCGGTCATGATCAGCCCGCAGCCGCCCTGGTTGCGGATCAGCCGCCGGAACACCGTGTCGGTGACGCCCGCCATGGGCGCCAGCACCGTGGCATGGGCAATGCGGACCGGGCCGATCCTGAAGTCAGCGGGAAATCCCATCTGGAACCCATTTTAGCGGTTAGGGTTACGAAACGTAAACAGGGCGAGGCGCGTTTAATTTTGTGAGGGGCTTAGGGATGAATTGGAAAATTGTATCCGCCTTCCTGACTGGAGCGGTGATGGCGTCCGGAATCGTGTACCTGGCCGTTCGGCCGGCGCCTGCGCCCAAGCCGGCGACGGTTGCGGTGGCCCGTCCGCAAGCTCCCGAGGTTGCGGCTCCGGCCAGCCCGGCTTCAAAGCCCACGTTCCATCCCGACCAGGCCGCCCAGCCCAGCCAACCGGAAGCTCAACCGGTCGCCCGGACCGGCGCAGGGGCCTCGACTGCCGGGGCCGCTGTTCGCGAAAAACCCTCACCCATGCCGCCGCCTCAACCAGCGCGGGCAGTGGCTCGGGAGAAAGCCTCGCCGGCGCCGCAGGTTCGGAAAGAAAAGCATGGGGTAATGGCCCGAAACCAGGCGCCGCCGGAGCCTGCGGCGAGTCCGGTCCAGGAATCAAGGCCCGCGGACTCCGCTTCGAGTCCAACTCCGCCTGCGCCGGCACCGGCGCCGCAATCCGCGCCGGCTCCGCTGCCATCCGCCGGGCCCGTGCCTCCAGTCCCGGCGCAGAACGAAGTCCCAGCGCCTGTTCCGGAAACTCAGGGACGCGTTCCGAACACGGTGGTCCTGGCCGCCGGCACTCCGCTGACAGTCCGCATCGGCGAGACCATTTCCGCGGCGCACAATCAGATCGGCGACAATTTCTTAGCGACGCTCGAGCAGCCGCTGGTGATTGACGGCTTCATCATCGCCGAGCGCGGCTCGCGAGTCGAGGGTCGAGTGACGGACGCCAAGCCCGGCGGGCGCGGCGGAGGCGCGTCGCATCTGGAAATCGCGCTGGTGAGGTTGTCCACTTCCGATGGCCAGCGTGTGCGGATTCGCACCGAGCCCTATAAGAAGGACGGCTCGGGATCCTCCACCGGTGGGGACTTGGCGAAGATCGGCGCCGGAGCGGCCATTGGCGCCGCCATTGGCGCGATCGCCGGCGGAGGCAAGGGCGCCGCGATCGGAGCCGGAGCGGGTGCGGCGGCCGGAGCGGGCACGGTGCTCGTCATGAGCGGCAAGCCGGTTGAGATTCCCGTCGAAACGCGTCTTACGTTCCGCGTGCAGGAGTCTGTCACGCTCACCGAGAAGCTGGATTAGATGCGCTCGAGCGCAGGCCGGCTACTGCTTGCCGGCCGAGGGAGCCGAGCCCGGCGCGGGGCCATCCGCTTTGGTGACTCTTTTCTTGAAGCGCCAGCCTTGCGGCGTCTTCACCAGTTGATCCTCGTACTTGGCGGCCGCGGCGATTGCCGGGGGCCGCGCGCTGACATCGATCAGCAGCAGGTAAACCGTTCCGCTGGCGCCTTCGGGAGTAGGCGTGATGGTCAGATTCGAGTTCCAGTGACGGCGATTGCCGCCGTTCATTTTCCCGCGCCAGTTGTGAATGAATTCCACCAGGGCGTCGTGACCGTTGAAGGTGTTGAAGGTGCCGTCCGGCACAAAGGTTCCGGCGTAGCCTTCGGCGTCGCCGGAGTCGATGGCGTTGTTGTAGCGGGCGTAGAGCTGCTGGATTTCCATATAGTCGTCGGCCGTGAACGAGCTGCCGCTCTTGCGCTGCTGTCCCCACAGCCAACTGACGCAGCCAGCCACGAGCGACAAGACGACCGTTGCGAGTATTCTTTGTCTCGACATCGTTTCTCCTCGTTCGGGAATTCCAGTTCGCATTCCCGTGCAGACAGTATACACTCGGCTGTGCGGGGCCGTCAGGTTTTCAGACTCGACGCCGCCGCGCTGGCAGCTTGCGAGCAACGGAGCTCGTGAAACCGGCCGGTTCGGCCTCCCGTTACAATGAAGCCATCCTTATGGCCACGGTTCAACGAATCTCGCTGGGCGATCTCGCCGCGCGCCTGGGCTGCGAACTGCGGGGCGATCCAAACCTCGAAATCACGGGGGTCGCCGGCATGGAGCACGCCGGCGCGACCGAGCTGACCTTTCTCGCCAATCGGAAATACGCGCCCAAGGTGAAGCACACGCGCGCGGCGGCGGTGTTGATCTCCGAGGCGCTGCCCGCAACGCGGCCGGCGAGCCTGATCTCGTCCAATCCCTATCATGACTTCGCGCGCGCGCTGGCATTGTTCTACCAGCCGCCCCGTCCCGCGCCAGGCACTCATCCCACGGCATCGATCGCGCCCAGCGCCCGGCTGGGCGAGGGAGCGTCCATCGGCGCGTACGCGGTGATCGGCGAGCGCGTCTCCATCGGCCGTAATGCCGTGTTGCACCCTCACGTCGTCATCTACGAAGGAGCCGAAATCGGCGACCATTTCTGCGCCCACTCCCACGCCGTGGTGCGCGAGCATTGCCGCATCGGCCATCGCGTCATCCTGCAAAACGGCGTCGTGATTGGCGGCGACGGCTTCGGATTCGCGAAAACTTCCGCCGGCACGCACTTCAAGATCGTCCAGTCCGGCATCGCGGTGATCGAGGACGACGTCGAGGTGCAATCGCTTTCCTCGGTCGATCGCGCCACTATGGGAGAAACACGCGTGCAGCGCGGCGCAAAAATCGACAGCCTGGTGCAGATCGGACACGCGTCCGTAGTCGGCGAGGACAACATCATCTGCGCGCAGTCCGGCCTGGCCGGCAGCTCCATCCTGCGCAAGAACGTCCTGCTGGCCGGCCAGGTGGGCGTTTCCGGGCACCTCACCATTCACGACAACGCCGTGGTCTATGCGCAAAGCGGCATCGGCGGCGATGTCGCGGAAGGTGCGGTGGTTTCCGGCTCGCCGGCGTTTGAAGCGCGCGAGTGGCTGCGTGCCATCACGGCCTTTCCGAAATTGCCGGACCTGTTAAAGACAGTGAGACAATTGGAGAAGCGCCTCGAGCGGCTCGAAACCGCCGCTCCTCGAACCTCGCAATGATGAATGAAAGCAACAACGGTATCCGGCGGCCAGTAGCCTACCTGAACGAAACGTTTCTGGAAAGTCCCGACGCGCGCGGCTTGCGAATTCTCTCGGAATACCTGGAGCCGCTCTCGCATTTCCGGGCCGAGAGAATGCAGGACACCATCGTGTTCTTCGGCTCCGCGCGCATCACCGAGGACAGCCCGCTGGGTGAATACTATCGCGACTGCCGCACGCTGGCGCGCCTGATCACGGAATGGTCCAGCAAAATCGAGGCGCCTTTTCATCGCTTCGTGGTCTGCTCCGGCGGCGGGCCGGGCATCATGGAGGCAGCCAATCGCGGCGCGGCCGACGCCGGCGGCAAGACCATCGGGCTGAACATCGGCCTGCCCTTCGAGCAGCAGCCCAATCCCTACATCACACCCGAACTGCTGTTCGAGTTCCACTACTTCTTCATGCGCAAGTTCTGGTTCGCCTATCTGGCCAAGGCGCTGGTGATTTTCCCCGGCGGGTTCGGGACTCTGGACGAGCTGTTCGAAATCCTCACGCTGGCACAGACCCGCAAGCTCGAAAGCAAAATCGTAATCGTGCTGTATGGCTCCAAATATTGGAAGGAAGTGCTGAATTTCGAGGCTTTAGTCAAGCACGGCACCATCGACGAAGAAGATCTGCGGCTGTTTCAATATGCCGACGATCCCGAGACGGCGCTGGCGATCCTGCAGGAGCAGTTGACGAAATATTTCCTGGAGCCCGAGAAGCCGTTGCCCGAATCCGTTCCGGAAACGCCGCAGATCGCCAAATCGCGAGTGTGACGTTCGACCTCAAATCCCGCTGGAAGCAGCTCGGCAAGGTGGACCAGAGTTTCATCGGTCTGGTGGCCGTCTACTTTGTGTCGCTGTTCGCGGCGCCGGCCAGCGGACTTACTGCGTTTCTCCAGTTCGTCAGCATCCTGCTGGCGATTTGGATTCTGCTGCGGCTGGCGCGCACGGGCCTGCGCAAAGCGATCTGGCGTCTGCGCAATCGCCTGATCGTCACCTACGTGCTGATTGCGGTGGTGCCGATTTTCCTGATCCTCGTCCTGGCCGGCCTGGGCAGCTATTTGCTGGCGGCGCAGATGGCTGTTTACATCGCCCGCACGGAATTGGACCGCACCGCAGCGTCGATGCAAGCCGCCACCGATGTGTTGCGGCGCGCCGATCCGAAATCCCGCGCCGAGACTCTGGAGCGCACCGGCGCGGTCTATGCACAAACTTATCCCCGCATCGCTCTGCTGATCGCCGACGGGAGCCACATGCTGCGCTGGGGCGACGAACCCATCGCCGAGCCGCCTAAGAAAGCGGACACCGCCAGCGGCGTGGTCTACCGCGAGGGACGCTATTTCGCGTGGTCGTTCGCCATCCAGGACGAAGTCGAGTTCCTCGCGATGACGCCGTTGAACCGGCATTTTCTCAGCTCCATGGTTCCGGGGCTGGGTGACGTTTACTTTCTTCAACCCTCCGGCCTGGCCGGCCCCGGCCCCGCGCGGAGCAAGAGCGGCATCGAGTTCACCACCGGGCCGCAGCCGGCCCCAGCGCCGATCATCGTCGGACAGGACAAGTTCGAAATTGGGCCGGCCGGCAGGGAAGCGGCGGCCACAGTTCTGTCTCCTGCGGTCAACGCGTATGACATCGCCTTTCGCTGGTTTTCGGTGGTGCCGGCAGCCAGTTGGAAGGAGCCTTCCGAGACCAGGCGCGCGATTCTGATGGTTCACACCCGGCCGTCGGCTCTCCTCGGCGTCCTGTTGAGCGAGCGCGCGGATGAATTCCAAGGCTTCCTGCCGTTCGTGCTTTACGCGGTTGCCATCACCTTCCTGATCGTCGAGATCGTGTCGCTGATCATCGGCGTCTCGCTCACGCGCACCATCACCGGCGCCGTTCACGCGCTGTACGAAGGCACGCAGCGCGTGATGGGCAGCGACTTCTCTCATCACATACCGGTCTCGGGCCGCGACCAGCTCGCCGACCTCAGCCAGTCGTTCAACACCATGACCGCAAATCTCGAGCGGCTGCTGGCTGTCGCCAAAGAGAAGGAGAGGCTGCAGACCGAGATCGAGATCGCGCGCGAGGTGCAGGAGCAGCTTTATCCGGCCACCGCGCCGGCTATGAAGACGTTGCGCGTGGCGGGCCTGTGCCAGCCGGCTCGCATGGTTTCGGGCGACTACTTCGACTACCAGGCGGTGCCGGACAACAGGCTGGCGATCGCGATCGGCGATGTCGTGGGCAAGGGAATCTCGGCGGCGCTGCTGATGGCGACCATACAATCCGCGCTGCGCATGGAATTGCGGGCTTCGGTGGAGGCCAGCGTTTCCGCCAGCGCCAACGGCACTCGCCTGTCGACCGCCCGCATGGTATCCGATTTGAACCAGCAACTGTATGCCACCACTTCACCGGAGAAATTCGCGACCTTCTGCATCGCGCTCTACGACGATGAAACCGGCCAGGTGACCTACACCAACGCCGGCCACCTTCCGCCCATTCTGATTCGCGACGGCGCCGCAACGCGGCTGGATGTGAACGGCACCGTGGTGGGCGCCTTTCCATTCGCTCAGTACAGCGAGAGCAAAATGGAGCTTCGCAGCGGCGACTTGCTGGTTTGGTACACCGATGGCATCACCGAGCCCGAAAACGAGTACGGCGAAATGTTCGGCGAAGAGCGGCTGATCGAATTCATTGCGAAGAACGCCGAGCGCCAGGATCACAAGATTATCGAGGCTCTGATGGAAGCGGTGCGCCAGTGGACCGGCTCGCCGGAGTTGTCCGACGACATGACGGTGGTGCTGGCGCGCAAGGCCTAACCCAACCTTGGCCGCCGGATGAGCCGGCCGGCAGCGGGTAAAATAACGACAGCATGGAACGCTTCCGCCGCCGTCTGATTTTAATCGTCGGCGCGCTCTTGCTGATCCTGGCCGGCGGCACGCTCGGATTCGTCCTGATCGAGCACTACCCGCCCTTCGACGCCTTCTACATGACGCTCATCACCATCAGCACGGTGGGCTATGCCGAGGTGCATCCGCTGAGCCACGCGGGGCGAGTCTTCAATTCGTTTCTGATATTCTTTGGCGTGACCGTCATGCTGCTGGCGGTGGGCGGCATGACGCAGGCTATCATTGAACTGGAGCTGAACCAATATTTTGGAAAACGCAGAACCAGGAAAATGATTGAGGGGCTGCACGATCACTACATCGTGTGCGGCTTCGGCCGGGTGGGGCGGGGCGCGGCAGCCGAGCTGCGACGCGTGGGCGTTCCGTTCCTGGTGGTGGACAAAAGCGAGGAGCGCGTGGAATGGGCCATGCGGTCCGGCATGCTGGCCGTGCTCGCCGACGCCACCGACGACGAAACTTTGAAGGACGCCGGCATTGTGCGGGCCAAGGGCCTCATCGCCAGCCTGCAGAGCGACGCCGACAACCTGTTCGTGATCCTGTCCGCCAAGGCGCTGAAGCCGTCGCTGCTGGTCTCGGCGCGGATTAATTCCGAACAGAGCGAAAAGAAGATGCGCCTGGCCGGCGCGGACTACGTATTCGCGCCCTACGACATGACTGGGAATCGCATGGCGCAGGTGATGCTGAAGCCGCACGTTTTCCAGTTCATCGATTTCACCACCAAGAGCATGGGCCTGGACGTCGGCATCGAGCAGATCCTGGTGCCGGCCCACAGCGAGTTCGCTTCAAAGAGCCTGCTCGAAGCGCAGATTCGCAAGGAGCTGGGCGTCATTGTGCTGGCGATCCGAAAATCCAACGGCCGCATGCAATTCAATCCGCCGGCCGAAGCGGCCATCGAAGGCGGTGACCACCTGATCGTGATGGGCGAGCCCGGCGGTTTGCGCCGGCTGGAGCAGATGCTGGCCGAGGTGCGCGCGTGAAGGTCCTGACCGCGGCTCAAATGCGCGAGGTCGACCGGCGCACCAGCGAGCTGGGCATCCCGGGCATCGTCTTGATGGAAAACGCCGGCCAGCGCGTGGTCGAGTTTCTGGCGCACCAGTACGCGCCGCTCGAAGAGCAGCGCATCGTCGTCTTTTGCGGCAAGGGAAACAATGGCGGCGACGGCATGGTGGTGGCGCGGCAGCTCCACACGCGCTTTCATCCGCGTTCGCTGGAGGTGGTGCTGGCGGGCGATCCGGCGGAGCTGCGCGGCGACGCAGCTGCGAATTTTCGAATGCTCGAGGCGACTGGCTGTCCCGTTTCCCGTGACACTACGGCCGCGATGCAGAGCGCGACATTGATCATCGACGCGCTGCTGGGCACGGGTATCCATGGCCCGGCCACCGGCAGGTCCGCCGAACTGATCGGAGCTATCAATGCAGGATTCCCGCTGGCCGATGTCGTCGCGGTCGACATCCCGTCCGGTCTCGATAGCGATTCGGGCGCCGTTCCCGGCGATGCGGTGCATGCCAGCCACACTGTCACGTTCACCGCGCCCAAACTGTGCCAAGCGATCTGGCCGGCGTGCGAACTAGTGGGGAAGCTACACGTCGCGCCCATCGGAAGCCCGCCGGCGTTGTACGAAAAGGATGCCTCCATCTGGCTAGCGCTTTCGGAACCGGCGCTGTTCGCGGCTCTGTTCCGGCCGCGGCCCGCGGAATCGAACAAGGGCCTGTACGGACACGTGCTGGTGATCGCGGGCGGGCGGGGCAAAACCGGCGCCGCAGCCATGGCCGGGATCGGCGCGCTGCGGGCCGGCGCGGGACTTTCCACCGTAGCTTCGGCCGCATCGGCCATTACGGCCATCGCGTCGCATGCGCCGGAGATTATGACCGAGCCGCTCGCGGAAACCGTTTCCGGCTCCATCTCCTCGCGTTCGCTTGAGGATTCCACGCTCAACCGCATCGTCGAAAAAAAGACGGTGGTCGCGCTGGGTCCGGGCATGGGCGGCGATCCCGACACGGTCCAGTTCATCCGCCGCGTTGTCGCCGAACTCGCCACGCCGATGGTGGTCGACGCGGACGGGCTGAACGCGCTCGGCCAGCAACATGTACGGACGCACGGCCCGCGCATCTTCACGCCGCACCCCGGCGAGATGTCGCGTCTGAGCGGCAAATCGATCGCGGATATTCAAGCTGACCGCATCGGGGCCGCGCGCTCCTTCGCTTGCGAACGCGGCGTCTATCTCGTGCTGAAGGGCAATCGCAGCGTGATCGCCGCGCCGGACGGCCAAGTCTGGATCAACCCCACCGGCTCACCGGCCATGGCTTCGGGCGGGACGGGCGACGTCCTCACCGGAATGATCGCCGGCCTGGTAGCGCAATTTCCCGATCAGATCGAGCCAGCGTTGCTGGCCGCCGTGTATCTGCACGGACGGACGGGCGAGTTGGGCGCGGCCAAGCTCGGCGAAAAAACGCTCATCGCGACCGACCTGTTCCAGTTCCTGCCCGAGGCCATGCGTGAAGTCGCGGACTTTTCACACGCAGTCTGAGGAAGACACCATCGCGCTAGGGGAAAGACTCGCGGCCGAACTGCCGCCCAAAACGGTGGTGCTTCTGATCGGCAATCTGGGCGCGGGGAAGACCACGATCGCCAAAGGAATTGTAAAAGGGTTGGGGGCGGCGCAGCCGGAAGAAGTCTCGAGTCCGACCTTCACGCTGATCCATGAATACAGCCCCAGCGTGTATCACATCGACCTGTATCGGCTGGACCGCGAAGCACAACTCGAAACGCTCGGCCTGGATGAAATTTTCGACCGCGAGGCCGCGGTCCTGATCGAATGGGGAGAGAAATTTCTGAACCGGATGCCCGCAGAGCGCATCGAAATCCGCCTGCGCGCCACGAGCGAGAATTCGCGTGAAATCGAAATTCTAGCGCCCGGCTGAGCGCTGCTGCCCTAGGATGCCGCCTGGGACTGTTTGGGTGGACTGAGGTGCTTGAAGTATCCGAGGTCCTGGCCGGTGAGCAGCTTGGTCGCGAACACGACTTGGCCGGTGTGCTGCGCGAAATGTTCCACCACGTGATAAATGGCTTCCATCAGCGTGATGTCGTAGACTTTCTGGATGGTTTTTCGCTCGCCGAGGCGCTCGGTGGGAAGCTTGCGGATGACGTCCGCAGCCTCGCCGACTGTGGCCTTGAGTTTCGCCGCGAGCTCCGCCGGCTCGGTTCCGCCACGAGCGGCGAACTCGCTGTCGCGATCGCGCATGTCGGGCTGGCCGCCGACGCCTGCGATGATCCATTGCCGGACATTGCCGCACAGGTGCAGCACCAGGTTGCCGACGGCGTTCTCGTTCTCGGCGCCGCGCGCCCACACCTGCTCGGCCGACAGCCGGCCCAGGCAATCTTGGATGCGGCCGCTCAACGTCAGCAACTGTTCGGCGGAATACTTGAGGAAACTCTGCTCGATCACAGCACTTCCTCCGACCAGTTCTCGAGAATCGACTTGACCTTGGCGGTGAACTGATCGGCCAGCGCGCCGTCGATCAAGCGGTGATCAAAGGTCAGCGCGAGGTAGGCGACCGAGCGGATCGCGATCGCGTCGTCCACCACCACCGGCACTTTCTCCACCGAGCCCACGCCCAGGATCGCGACCTGGGGCTGATTGATGATGGGCGTCGCGAAAACGCTGCCGAAGCTGCCGAAATTCGTGATCGAGAACGTGCCGCCCTGCACTTCGTCCGGCTTCAACTGCCGGGAGCGGGCGCGCGTCGAAAGATCGACGATGGCGCGCTGCAATCCCGCGACGTTTTTTTCGTCGGCGGCGCGAATCACCGGCACGATGAGGCCGTTCTCCAGCGCCACCGCGATCCCGATGTTGATTTCGTTGTGATAGATGATGTTGCTGCCTTCGATGGAAGCGTTCACGATCGGGAATTGATGGATGGCATCGACCGCGGCCGCGACCACGAACGGCAAGAAGGTGAGCGAATACCCGTAGCGCTGCTGGAATTCGTTCTTGTAGCGTTCGCGCATGCGGGCGATCCGGGTCATGTCGGTTTTGTGCACGGTGGTGACGTGCGCCGAGATGCGTTTGCTCAGGATCATGTGCTCGGCAATCCTGGCGCGCATGGTGCTCATCGGTTCCACGCGGGCGCGAGGCGCTTCCGCCCGCGGCATCATAGGCTGAGCCGTGGAAGTATAAACCGGCGCGACCGCTTGCGAGGGCGGCGGGGGCGCGGACGGCGCGATGGCGGTGGGAGCGCCGGCCTGCGCCATGGTGCGTGCGCCTTGGGCGGACATGTACCCTTCCAGGTCCTGCTTCGTAATGCGACCGCCGGCGCCGGTGCCCTTCACCTGGCGCAAATCGATCCCGTATTCGCGCGCCATCTTGCGCACCAGTGGAGAAAGGGGACCGTCGGCCGATGGCGCCTCGGCCCGGACAACCGGTTGCGGCTCCGGCGCGCGCGCGGGGGGCGGCGGAGGTGCGGACGGCGCTTTGGGACGCGCGGGCGGTTGGGGAGCTTTCGCAGCCGGCGCGGATGGAGCCGGAGCTGGAGGTTGCTTGGCGGGCGCGGGAGCCGCCGCGCCGTTTCCGCCACTCTCATCGATCCGGCCGACGACCGTACTGATCGCCACCGTCTTTCCCTCTTCGACCAAGACCTCTTTCAACACACCCGAGCTCGGCGCGGGAATTTCGGTGTCGACTTTGTCGGTCGAGATCTCAAACAACGGCTCGTCGCGCTCCACATGCTCGCCCGGCTTTTTCAGCCACTTGGTCAGCGTGCCTTCCACGATACTCTCGCCCATCTGCGGCATTACTACATCAATCATGAGAATGTCTCCGTCAATGAAAGCGTTTCACCGCTCAACATTTCGAATTGGAAATGTTTCGCGAAATTCCGCGCCAGGGCCGCGATCACCTGCTCGCGGCTGGCCTCCGAACCCAACTCGCGCATCGAGGTCACCGGCTTGGTCAGCCCGCACGGCACGATGTACTGGAAGTAGCTCAAATCGGTCGTATGATTCAGCGCAAAGCCGTGCGAGGTCACCCAGCGGCTGATGTGCACACCGATGGCGGCCACTTTCTTTCCATTCACCCAGACCCCGGTGCAGCCCGGCAGACGACCGGCCTCGATGCCAAACTCGCCGAGCGTATCCATGATCACCTGCTCGAGGGCCCGGACGTAGGCGACTACATCGCGCTTCCATTCTCGCAGATCGAAGATGGGATAGCCGACCACCTGGCCGGGCCCGTGATAGGTGATGTCGCCGCCGCGGTCGGTAGGATGAAAATCGATTCCCGCGCGGCGCAGGATTTCTTCGCCCGCCAGCAGATTCTCCATGCGGCCGTTACGGCCGAGCGTTATGACATGCGGATGCTCGAGCAGCAATAGCTGATCGGGGATCAGACCGCGCTTGCGCTTCTCCACCAGGTCTTTCTGAATGGCAAGTGCCTCGGCATAGCCAACGCGCCCGAGCACTCGCGCTTCACACACACGTGCGTTCACAGGAGTGTGAACGCGGCACGCAGGAGTGCGTGCGCCACGCGCGGCTGGATCCGGCTCAGGCATTGATGGTGAGCCCATACACGTTGTTGAAGGCTTCGCCCATCGCTTCGTACAGGGTCGGGTGCGCGTGGATGGTATTCATGATGGTTTCCACGGTCGCCTCCGCCTCCATGGCCGTCACCGCTTCCGAAATCAGCTCGTAAGCTTCGGGCCCAATAATATGGACGCCCAGGATCTCGCCGAATTTCTCGTCCGCCACCACTTTCACGAACCCTTCGTGGCGGCCCAAGATGCTGGCCTTGCTGTTGGCGGCAAACGGAAACTTGCCGATCTTCACGGCGCGGCCTTGGGCGCGCGCCTGCGCTTCGGTCAGCCCGGCGCTGCCGATGCCCGGCTCGGTGTAGGTGCAGCTCGGGATGCGATTGCGGTTGATCGGCTTGGCGGGCTTACCCGCCATGTGCGCCACCGCCACCATGCCTTCCATGGTGGCGACATGCGCAAGCTGCGGCGTTCCAGCCACCACGTCGCCGATCGCGTACACGCCCGGTTCGCCGGTGCGCTGGTACTCATCCACTTTGATGAATCCGCGGTCCAGCTCCACCTTCAGCTTCTCGAGCCCGATCTTGTCGGTGTTCGGCCTCCGGCCCACGGCGACCAGCAGCGCTTCCGCCTCCATGTCCTCACGCTTGCCGTTCGCAAGCGAAACGCACATGCGCGCTCCGGTCTCGGTCCGCACGATGTCCTCGGCCTTGGCGCCGGTCTCGCATCGGATGCCGGTTTTCCTGAAATACCGCTCCAGCTCCTTGGAGATCTCTTCGTCCTCGATGGGGACCATGCGCGGCAGCATCTCGATCACGGTCACCTTGGTCCCGAAGCGGTTGAAGATGGACGCAAACTCGACGCCTACCGCCCCTGCGCCGATGATCAGCATGGTCTTGGGGATGGCAGGCAGATCGAGAATCTCGATGTTGGTGAGAATGGTCTTGGTGTCCGGTTCCAAGCCGGGCAGCATGCGGGCTTCCGAGCCGGTGGCAACGATCACATTCTTGGCTTCGAGCGTTTGCGCGCCCTCGCCGGCCCTCACCTCCACTCGAACCAGGCCGTTGGCGCCGCGGGGCAGGAGCGTGCCATAGCCCTTGACCCATTCGATTTTGTTCTTCTTCATCAAGAACTCGACGCCCTTGGCGTGCTTGGCCACGATTTTGTTCTTGCGCTCCAGCACGCGCGCGTAATCGATGCGCGGATTGTCGCACCGGATGCCTTCCTCGGCCGAGTGCACGAAGTGTTCCCAGACGTCGGCGGTGTGCAGCAACGACTTGGTGGGAATGCAGCCGACGTGCAGGCAGGCGCCGCCGAGCTTGGGGTCTTTTTCGACGATCGCGGTCTTGAGGCCATATTCAGCAGCGCGAATCGCCGCAGAGTAGCCGCCCGGGCCACTCCCGACAACAATCAGATCGTATGTCATTTTGTTCCCAGGATAGCGAATCTATCCAAGATCTTTGGATGCTTCAGGAGGCCTGCGCGATTCCAGCGCGCTCCGGCATCAAGCTGAGGCGACCGAAACCGAATAAATGGAGGGCAGGCTGTCGGCCAGGATCTGCCAGGTGTCGCCCGCGTCGCGGGTATAGAACAACTGGCCGGACGTGGTGCCGACGTACACGCCGGCCGGGTCCAGAGCGTCCGACGTCATGGCTTCGCGGAGAACCAGCAAGTGCGCATTGCGCTGCGGCAGGCCGCGGGTGAGCAGCTTCCAGGTCTTGCCGCCGTCGCGGGTGCGGGCCACGCGGAACTTGCCGTCCAGGTTGCAACGAAACTCGGGCGAATCGATGGGCACGGTAAACATGGACTGCGGCTCGGCCGCCGGAACCGCCAGTCCGAACCCAAAGCGCGTCGGCAGCCCGCGCGAGATGTCGGTCCAGCGGCCGGCCGTAAACCTGGCGCGATACAGCCCGCAATGGTTCTGCTGATAGAGCGCTTCGGGATCTTTGGGGTGCGCGAGCAGCTTGTGGACGCACACGCCGACTTCGGGAAATTTGTTGGGCTGAAAATCGGCGCGCACGCCGCCATTGAACGGGGACCAGGTTGCGCCGGAATCCAAACTCCGAAAGGCTCCGGCCACCGAAATGCCCACGATGACGCGGCCCTTCCCCAGGCTCTGGATGGAATGCACCATCATTCCGCCGCCGCCGGGATTCCACAAGTTGCGGCTGGGATGATTGGTCAGCCCGGGCACTTCCTCCCAGCTCGCGCCCCAATCGTAGCTCTTGAAGAGCGCGCCGGGATCGGCGCCGGCGTAAACCACGCCGGGCTCGTCCGCATGGCCCGCTTGAACGTTCCACATGCGCTTGATGGACTGGCCGGGAACGCACTTCAGCTCGAGACCCTGCTCGGAAATTTTCCAGGTCTTCCCGCCGTTGGCGCTGGCGTGGATGTGCGGGCCGAACCAGGCGCTGTTCACCGCCGCGTAGAGCCGTTTCGGCTGGCGCGGATCCTGCGAAACATGATTCACTTCCTGGCCGCGAAAATGCGGACCATCCGCGGTCCAGGTTTTACGATTGCTGGTGGAAAACGCGAACGCGCCTTTGCGCGTACCGATCCAGACGGTTAATTTGGGCATTCGC
>DASQHQ010000200.1:0-6128 GCA_035632015.1 Bryobacteraceae bacterium | reverse complement strand
ATTCGGATGACATAATGACGGCCGATATGCCCACTTGGTCGACGCGCGTGATCGTGAATCCCCTGGGATCATTCGGCGGCGCCCAGGGATCCGTGCCGCGATTCTTCGGGCATGGTTCCGGGCAGGCATACGTGACCTGGTTCAGCGTGGGCCTCGGTCTCAATGGTAATTTCGACGGAATCGATATCTACGTTGCTGCCTCGCCAAACAAGGGCTTCAACTTCTCCGACCCGGTGCGAGTGAATCGCGGCCTTTTTATCGGGAGCGACTACATTCTGGGCAACGACCGGGTGAACAACTTCCCTTCGATGGCGGTGGACACCTCGAATGGGCCGTTCCAGGCCAACGTGTATGTAGTCTACGCCAACAATAACAATGGAGACGGCGCCGATGTCGTTTTTCATCGCAGCGTCGATGGCGGCGCCACCTTCTCGCCACCGGTATACCTGAATTCAAATCCCGGATTCGATCGCGAGCAATGGTTCCCCTACGTCACGGTCGATTCCACCACCGGCCGCATCTCGGTGATCTACTACGATCAAGGCATCGCGACCAGCGGCGACTTGACGGAGCTGACCTGGACTTATTCCGACGACGGCGGCGTCACCTGGTCCAAGCCGTCGCCGCTTTCGCCCCGGCCTTTCCACGCCGGTTACGGCAACGATGCCAACCAGCCGAATCTGGGAGACTATATCGGCGCGGTCGCGCAGAACGGCAGTCTGTATGCCGCCTATGCCACCACGCCCGATCAAGCCAATTTCGCGGACGGTCAAGACGCGCCGCCCAACGGCGTCTTGATGCCCTATCCGAATGTGAGCATGCAGACCGGGATCAAGGCACAATTGCCCCTCAGCCTGGGAACGGTTACATTCACCGACAGCGACGGAAATGGTCACATCGATCCGGGCGAACAAGTCCATTTCCAGTTGCCGCTCCGCAGCTATGCCACGAATCCCATGCTCGGACCCGAGACGCTGACGGGCGTCGCAGCCACGCTTTCGACAACCACGGCTGGAGTAACGGTCACGAAATCGGCCGTCTCGTACGGCGCCATCAACTCCGGCGTAACGGTTTCCAATCCTCAGGACTTCATCGCGCAGATTGCGCCCGGCTTCGTGCCTGGAACCAAGATCGAATTCACGCTCGCTGTCAGCAGCCCCCGCGGGACGGCAACGCTCCCGTTCACACAGATCACGGGCACTCCGGTGGCGACCCAGATCTTCGCCGAGGATTTCGAATCCGTCGCGCCCGGCGCGCTTCCGGCGGGATGGACGGCCGTTCATCAAACGCCTGCACCGCCGGCCCGAGGAGGCGTCCCACCCGGTTACATCGTTCCCTGGACGACCGACAATTCGTTCTGCGGCGCCACTTCCAATGGCCTGTTCCATGTGGACGCCGACGACGGTCCCGCCAGCACATTAGACAACACCCGCTGGGAACGGGCCTTTTCGCCGATGATCCAGGTGCCAGCGGACGCCGAATATGTCACGCTCGACTTCGACATCTGCTACGACACCGAAGACGATCCCGAGTTCTCAATCACCGATTACGACGGGGCGTTTCTGCGGATCACCGACCTTACCAATGGCCGCACGCCGAGGTCCGTGCTGACGGAAGCCTTCGCCGACTCGATCCAGACCGGAAGCATCGCGCATTTCCCCAAGCATTTCCCGTCGCGAAATGACAATCCCAACTATTTCGACGACATGTCCAATTGGGGCGGCTACTCCAACGGCTTCCAGCACGTCTCCATGCGCCTGCCGGGCATGGCGGGCAGCACCATCCAGCTTCGTTGGGAGTACACGCAGGATGAAAGCGGCACGTGCGCGGACGTGCGATTCCAGCACACCTGCGGCGTGATTGTCGACAACATCGTCATGAACAGCGTGGTGAGCCAACCCGCCAAGCCGCCGGGGACCGCGCCGGGATCGGGCCTGCCCACGGAGGCTCGAGCGGAGGCCGGGCGCCAGGACGCAGCGGGGCCCAAGGCCGCCCTTCGCCCCTAAGCGTGGCAGCGATGCGAGAGCGACCCGGCTGGAACTCGAGCGCCTCATGACGGAGGCTCGATACGGCGACGTTACCGTGGCGCTCGACCGCCACGTCGCCTGGGTCGAAATTCACCGGCCACCGCACAATTATTTCGATCCCCAGCTCATCGCTGATCTGGCGAGCGCGTTCGAAGCGCTCGACCGGGATCGCGAATGCCGGGCTCTGGTTCTGGCGTCGGAAGGCAAGTCGTTTTGCGCCGGCGCGGATTTTAGCCAGCCCGCCGGATCGGGCGCGGGTGAACTCGAATCCAGCCGGGCCGAACGGCTGTACGTTCAGGCCATTCGTCTTTTTGCCACCCGCAAGCCTGTGGTCGCGGCTATTCAGGGCGCGGCGGTGGGCGGCGGTCTGGGGCTGGCCTTGACGGCCGATTTTCGCGTGGTCTCCGAGCAGACCCGGTTCTCCGCCAATTTCGTCAAGCTGGGTCTGCACCCCGGGTTCGGCCTGACGCACACCTTACCGCGATTGATCGGCGTGCAGCGGGCCAGTCTCATGTTCTACAGCGGCCGCCGTATCACGGGAGAAGAAGCCCTGGCCTGGGGGCTGGCGGATGTCCTGGCTTCGCCCGGGCAACTTCGCGACGAGGCCAGCAAGCTCGCCGGCGAGATGGCCGAAGGCGCCCCGCTGTCGGTCCAGTCCACCCGGGCCACGCTGCGCAGGGGGCTGGCGGACGCGGTGAAGGCCGCGCTCGAACACGAACTCGCCGAGCAAAGCCGCCTCGCGCGCACCGCCGATCATAAGGAAGGAATTCGGGCCGTCAGCGAGCGGCGGCCCGGCCGGTTCGAGGGCCGGTAGATTTCCCTCCAAGGACCGCGCTTACAAGATCGGACGCTTCTTGCGGTCCCGGTCGAAGTGCTCCGCTCTTAACGCTCGCCAAAATTATAGCCGATCCAGATCGAACCGCCTGGCACCGCCGTGCTTCCGAACTGGTCTGTCAACCCAGGCACGTAATGAAAATCGAACTGGGGACGGATGAAGACATGGTCGGTCAGGAAAATCTGCACGCCCACCCCAACGTGGATGTCGAAATGATTGGCGGCTCCGACCGGCACGTTCTGCGAGTTGCAAAGGACGGCCGTACCGATACAGCCGCTCTGATTGATGGAAAAGCTGGTCCGCGCGGCGCCAATCCCGCCCATTAACTGCAACACCATACGCTTTTGATTAATCGGCGCGTAAATACCGTTAAAATCGTAGAAAGTCTCGCGATATTGGAGCGGACCGTAGTTGCTCCGGGCTGGCTGGACATTGGCCTGGAATCCAGCGCCGTAGCGGGGCGTAAACATCAGATCTCCGCCCAAGCCTAAGAAAAAGCCGCCGAGCCCGCTGGTGGCCTGACAGAGCGGGTCGGACGGTCTGGGCGTGCAGGCCGCAAACGCATTCAGGGAGGTGGCGTTCTCGAGGCCGCCCCCGCTGGCCGAGTCGTGCAAGCTCCCGAAGCCGACATTTACATCAAAGGCGTTCTGGGCGTTAGCGAAGGGGAGGCAGAACACGAGCAGAGACATTACGAGTGAACAACGGCTAATCCATTTCACTTTAGACGCTCCTCCTATTTCCTGAACACGCTAATCAGCAAGCGTATGCCCCTAGGACGTGACTAACGCCGAGGTGGTTTCACGCACCTCGCAGACCGGAACGCCCTGGGCCTGGAGTCCGCGACTCGGTCCATACAAGGTTTTTACAGACTTATTACGTCCGGCGCGACCGCTCCCCTAGTCTTGTTAACCAGGGAGGGCGATCTCGCATGCAAAATGCAGTCCCGGCCAATTCGGATCTCGGCCACGCGCCGAACTGGCTAATCTCTGTGCTCACCATGGCCATGGTCCTGGCGGCGAACGCCGCACTGATTGTCGGCTTGCTTCAAATGCTGAGCTGGATCGAATGCGCTCTGTTAATGGTAACCGGGACCGCGCTGAGCGGCGGCGTCCTCTTCACCCTGGTGACCATGCGGAGGCTGAGCGCCAAGGACTAGCTCAATCCGTGCCCTCCGCCTCGGCCTGGGTGTTGCGCGCCGACCGCCAGCGGCCCAGCACCGAGACCAGCCACACCAGACCCGCCAGGACCACAACCACCATCAGCCAGCGCAGCAGGCCGGCGAGAAACGCGGCGTCCATCACCGGCCACTGGAAGCGATACCGCTTCAGCACCGCCCCGCGGTCCAGCATCCAATGCCAGCCGGTGTGCGCTATGAGCGCCGACAAGATGATGGTTCCCATCCGCTCCGCCACCACGAACCGGAACAGCACTTCCAGCAGCGGTATGAGCAGCACCAGCACGAAAAGCTGGCCGAGTTCCACGCCAATGTTGAACGAGAGCAGCGAAGTCAGCATGTGCGAGCCTGCGAACTGCAGCGTCTCGCGCAGCGCGAACGAAAAACCGAATCCGTGCACCAGGCCGAAGCCGAAGGTGATGATCCAGCGCCGGTGCACGGTGCTCGCGCCCACGATATTTTCCAGCGCCATGTACACGATCGATATCGCGATCAGCGTCTCGATCAGCGGCGGGAACCACAACGCGCTCGGCGCGAGATTGTAAGCCGAGGCGATCAGCGTGCAGGAGTGCGCCACCGTAAAAGACGTCACGATCGGGATCAGCGAACGAAAGCGCCGAAACGGGATTACCAGGCAAAACAAAAATAGCAGGTGGTCGGTTCCGTCCAGAATGTGGTTGAAACCCAGGTGCACGAAGTTCAGCGCAGCCTGGTACCAGCGCGGATCGAGCCGCACCAGCTCGGGAGCCTCGAGAAATTCGAAGGCGCGGACCGCGCCGCCGGGCGGGACGAAGCGGAACGCCGTCAGCACCCGCAACCCCAGCCGCCACCAGCCGTCGGGGTTGATCGAAAAGCGGGACTGATCGGATTGGATCGGGTACTCGAACAGCACGTCCAGCATGGTCTGGTTCCAGACCACCTTGGTTTCCTCGGGCAGCTTCGGCCCGAGGATGTGCGCCAAGGCCTGCTCATAGGAGGCAAACGACCGGTCCGACTCCAGCGATAGCTGCGTGGCCGCCACCTTGGGCCTCGCCAGCTTCGTGTCCGCTTCATAAACGTCGATGAAATCGGAGATCCACAGCGTGGCGGCGTCCGGGAGCAACACCGCGGTGCGCTCCAGGTCCAGATAGCCGCCTCTTTCCGGAAAGTCGATATCGCGCATGGCGATCATCGGCACCCGGACCAGCAGGCGCAGCCGCTGCCCCTCGGGCCTCAAGAACGCCTGGATGGTTATGTCATTCGGAATTTCGTGAGCGGCGCCCGAGGCGCACGCCAGCGTGAGCGCCGCCAGCAGGGCGGCGGTTTTGTGTTTTGTGTTGCGTCGCGTCCGCATTGCAGAAGACTGGCTGGTTCGGCGCCCAACCAGACGGTTGATTTCTCTGGTTGCGTTGCTACCGAATCGTGTATAATAGCGTACCATCCTGAAGGGAGGAGAGGAGAAGAAGTCATGAAGCGTCATCTCTACGTTGGAGCGATGTTTCTCGCGGTCCTCGCTATACTCGCGATCGGGTCCCATGTCCTGGGGAAAAAGGCTGTGGTTCTGGCCAATGGGTCCCAAGCACCAAGATTTGAAGTAGACCCGATGTGGCCCAAGCCGCTGCCGAATCACTGGCTGATGGGCAACACCATCGGCGTTTCGGTCGATTCCAAAGACCATATCTGGATCATTCATCGCCAGGGTTCGCTGGAAGCCATGGAAGACTACGCCGTGGCCGATCCGCCCGGCGGCAAGCGGCAGCGCGGCAAAGTGGAATCGGAGTGCTGTGCGCCCGCACCGCCCGTGCTGGAGTTCGATGAAGCCGGCAACCTGCTGGCCAGTTGGGGCGGCAGTGACGGGCCGGGCTATGTTTGGCCGAATTCCAACCACGGAATCACGGTGGACTACAAGGGCAACGTTTGGATCGGCGGCAACGGGCGCGGCACGCCTCCCGGAGGCCGGGGCGCTGCGGCTGGGCGCGGCCAGGCTCCGCCGGAAGGGCAGGCTGGCGCGGCTCGGGGCCGCGGTCCTGGCGGGCCACCCTTGTATCACGACAGTATGATCATGAAGTTCACGCAGGACGGCAAATTCCTGATGCAGATCGGCAAGTCCGGC
>DASQHQ010000199.1:0-16749 GCA_035632015.1 Bryobacteraceae bacterium | reverse complement strand
CACCGATCCGTAGCGGGATAAAAGCCGTTGCGGGGAGCAAGAGAGCGGCGTCTCGGCTGCCTGCATGCCAAGCTCTGGCCGCGCATGCCGGTCGGGAGAGCGGGCTGTTCGATGGGTCACTTGGAACCATTTTTATTTGGGGACGGGCATCGCCGCAGCCCGCGCCACATAGGCCCGCCGGTATTCCGTAAACGCCTTCGACAGTTGTTCCAGAATCGATCCCTGGCTTCGCAGGGTGAATCCCTCGATGTGCGACACCGGCAGGAAGTCGCGCGTGCTGGAGGTAACGAAGACCTGATCCGCGCCTTCCAGATCCTTCGGGAACAGCGTTTTCTCGAAAACGTGGATCCCCGGCAAACGGATCTCTTCCAGCAGCACGGCGCGGGTGACGCCGGGCAGACATCCGGAGCCGAGCGGCGGCGTCCATACTTCCCCGCCCCGGATGGCGAAGATATTCGCTGAGGTGCACTCGCTGACTTCGCCGCGCTCGTTCAGAAGCACCATTTCATCAAAGCCCCTCTGATGAGCTTCTTCGTACCAGGTGAGATTCTGCGCCCAGGAGAGCACCTTGGCGCCCGCGAATTCGCTTTGAGCATAGCGGCCATGCGGCTTGATGGCCAGGCGGGCGCCGCTGCCCCAGGGATTCAAGTCCGTGGTGAAGGCGATCACGTCGAAGTCGCGCGCCAGGTCCGGCCCTTCGTACAAGCCGCCTCGGTTTCGAACTATCACGACCCGCAGCGTGGCGTTCCAGGCTGAGTTGGCCTCCACCAGGCGCATCAATCTGGATTTCAGCCAGTCCGGCGCGGGCGGAAAGGGCACGCGCATCAGGGCTGCATCGTGGCGCATGCGTTCCCAGTGCCGCTCGAAGGCAAACAGCACGCCGTCGGCAATGCGCATGGTGCTGAAAACGCCCCAGCCGTTCAGCAGCCCGACCTGGCCGGCGGCCAGCGTTTTCTGATGGGTGTCGATAACGTCGTCGTTGTGGAGAAAGAGACGGTGCAAATTCAATCTTAGCAATCCCCGATCGCGTATGATGAACCGGTATGGAGCAGCAGCGAATGCAGGACGTGACGACCGCGGAATGGAGAATGCTGCTGAGGCTGGTCCTCGCGCAGCGGCTCGAAATCAACGCCATCGAGAGCGCTTTGAAAAGGGCGCGGGCTCTTACGGATGCTGAAATCAAGGAGATTCGCACACAAGCATCGGACACCGCCGCGGCCTGGAGTTCCAACCCAAGCGACGACGTGTTGGCGCTGATCCAGGGGCATTCCTCCCCGCACGCGACTATGTTCGTCCCGCGTCCGCGACAGCCATGATCCAGAGCTCTAGCCGCGAGTCGGATCAAAATTCTTGCGATCATGTAGACGTGACGAAGCAAGGGAAAAAGACCGTTAGGTACACCATCCGTGGCGTACCGCGCGATCTGGATGCGCTGCTTCGCCGGAAGGCAGTGCGCTTGGAGAAGGCCTGAATCAACTGATCGTCGACGAACTGACGCTTGCGACCGTGGGACGCAAGAAGCGAGTCGATTTTTCGGACCTGGTCGGGCGCTGGACTCCGGATCCCGGCTTCGATGAGATCCTGGCGGCAATTAGGCAACACTAACAGCCGCGCGCCGCGCCGAATCTTGTAGAATGTAGTTTTCACGAACTGGAGCGTGGTTCTTCCAAGTCACGCCGGGGAAGCCACGGTCCAGAAAACAGGGGACAACTCATGCCAGTCACACAAGCGGGACTCGAGGGCATCGTCGCCGCCGAGTCCAATATCTGTTTCATTGATGGAGACCAGGGAATTCTCAGTTACCAGGGCTACAACATCCATGCCCTGGCCGAGCATGCGACCTTCGAAGAGGTCATTTACCTGCTCTGGCATGGGAGCTTGCCCAAAGAGCCTGAACTGAACGCTCTGAAGGCGGACCTGGTGCTCTACCGGTCGATCCCGAAGGAAGTGGTCAGTTTCCTCGGCACGGTGCCCAAGGCGCCGCCCATGGATGTGCTTCGCACCGCCGTATCCATGCTCGGGCTCTACGATCCCAAGGCGCGCGACAATTCCATCGAGGCCAGCGTCGAGAAGGCCACGCGTTTAATGGCCCAGACCGCGACCATCGTCACCACCTTCGATCGCCTGCGCACCGGCAAGCCGCTGGTGGAGGCCGACCCGAAACTCGGGTTCGCGGCCAACTTCCTGTACACTCTCACCGGCAACCGGCCCGATGAAGTGATGCAGCACGTCTTCGATATCGCCCTCATCCTGCACGCCGACCACGAACTGAACGCCTCCACTTTCGCCGCGCGCGTGACGGCCGCGACGCTCTCCGACATTCATTCCGCCGTGACCTCCGCCATCGGGGCGCTGAAAGGGCCGCTGCACGGCGGCGCGAACGAAGAAGTGATTCGCATGCTGCTGGCCGCCGGCAACGAGCGCGCCGCAGTCCAGCACGTCCAGAACATGCTCGCGACCAAGCAAAAGGTCCCCGGCTTCGGGCATCGCGTCTACCACACCGAAGACCCGCGCGCGACGCATTTGCGCGTGCTCTCCGAAGAGCTCGGCCGCCGCACCGGTCATCTGGAGCTCTACCTCACCTCCAAAAAGCTGGAAGAATTGATCAAGGCGCAAAAGCACCTGAATGCCAACGTGGATTTTTATTCCGCTTCGACCTATTACTCGCTCGGCATTCCGATCGACCTGTTCACGCCGATCTTCGCGGTGAGCCGGATGTCAGGCTGGACGGCGCACGTTCTGGAGCAATACCGCAACAACCGCCTTATCCGGCCGCGCGCCGAATACACCGGCAAACCCGTGGGCCTGCCATGGGTGCCGCTGGCGGAGCGATAGCTTCGGCCACATAGAAACGCAGTTGAAACCGCATGCATGACTTGTCTTATTTCCGCTCTAATCTGGACTCGGTAGCCGAGCGGCTGGCGACGCGCGGGTTTCAGTTGGACGTCCCCCAGTTTCGGGCTCTGGATGCCGAGCGCCGCGCCGCCGTGACGGAAGCCGAGCAGCTCAAGGCGCAGCGCAACGCGGAGAGCCTGGAAATCAGCAAGCTGAAAAAGCAGAACGTGGACACCAGCGACCGCCAGCAGGCCATGCGGGCCGCGGGCGAACGGATCGCCGTCCTGGATGAAAAAGTCAAAGCTCTGGACGAATCGTTTCGCGAGTTGCTGGCGGGAATCCCCAACCTCCCGCACGAATCCGTTCCCGTGGGCCGCAGCTCGGAAGACAACGTCGAGGTGCGCCGCTGGGGCCAGCCGCGCCAGTTCGATTTCGAGCCCAAGGCGCACTGGGACCTCGGCCCCGAGCTGAAAATTCTCGACCTGGAGCGCGCCGCCAAGATCACAGGAGCGCGTTTCGCGGTGTACTGGGGCGTGGGCGCGAAGCTGGAGCGCGCCTTGATGAGCTTTATGCTGGACGTTCACACGCGCGAGCACGGCTATACCGAAGTGTTTCCCCCTTGCATGATCAATTCCGCCAGCCTTTTCGGAACCGGCCAGCTCCCCAAATTCAAAGCCGACCTGTTCAAGGTAGAGGACCGCGACTTGTGGCTTTCGCCGACCGCGGAAGTGCCGGTGACGAATCTGTTCCGCGATGAGACGCTGGATGCGGATCTGCTGCCAATCTCGCTGTGCGCCTACACCCCGTGTTTCCGCAGCGAGGCCGGCTCCTACGGTCGCGACGTGCGCGGCATCATCCGCGTCCATCAGTTCCAGAAAGTGGAGATGGTGAAGTTCGCTCTGCCCCATCAGAGCTACCAGGAACTGGAGAAGATGACCGGCAACGCAGAGGATATCCTCCAGCGGCTGGGGCTGCCGTTCCGCACGGTCGTGCTCTCCACCGGCGACACCGGCGCGGCGGCAGCCAAAACCTACGACGTCGAAGTCTGGCTCCCGGGCCAGAATGGATACAAAGAAATCTCCTCCTGCTCGAACTGCGAGGCCTATCAGGCGCGCCGCGCGTCCATTCGAGCGAAATCCGGCCAAGGGAAAGCGGAATACGTCCACACGCTCAACGGCAGCGGACTGCCGATCGGCCGCACCTGGGTAGCGATCATCGAGAACTACCAGCAGGCCGATGGCAGCGTGATCGTGCCGGGGGCGCTGCGGCCCTATCTCGGCGTCGAGCGTATCGAGCGCGAGTCACAAAAGTTCCACTAAAATTCGCCGGCTGCAACGCCTTCCAATACATAAGCTTCCTGGATGAGCTGCGGACCGGCCGCTGGCTCCATCCGCAACGCCACGCTAAGCTGAAGCCGAGTTTCACAACCACTCGATCTCATGCGTTTCTGGAGGCAGCATGTTCCGTTTCCGATGGTGGCTTTTGTGCGCCGCCATGGCGCTTGGCCCGAGCCTGAAGGCTATTCCGCCGCTTACCACCATTGAAGACGCCCTTTTCACCGCGGACGGAAATCGCTTCAATGGGCTCATGACCATCTCGTGGCAGAGCTTCCAAGCCTCCGATGGATCCAACATTGCCGCTGAAGTATCGCGCATCCAGATCACCAATGGCATCCTGTACGTACAGCTCGTTCCCACCACCAACGCGAACACGCCGGCCATCTATACCGTGCAATACAACAGCAACAGCAATATCACCTATAGCGAAGCCTGGGCCGTGCCTCCCAGCACCGTCCCGCTGCGAGTGGCCGACGTGCGCCTGGCGCCGGGCACGGTGACGGGTTCTGTTCCTCCCGCTGCTTCCACCAGCGTCCAGATCACGGATGTCGTGGGGCTGCAGAGCGCACTCACTATCCGGCCGACGGAAGGCGCCGGCTTCAGCATCGCCCGAGCCGCGGTGATCAACGCCACCGGCTCCATCGACGGCGCCACCGGAAACCTCTCCGATTGCCTGCACGTGGACGGCACCTCGGGCGCCTGCGGTAGCGCAAGCGCCACCACCACCGGCACTTTCGTGGACGCCGAAGCTCCCGGGGGAACCCTGGATGGCGTCAACGCCACGTTCACCTTGATGAAAGCGCCCAATCCCGCCTTGAGTCTGCAGATCTTTCGCAATGGATTACTGTTGCGGCCGGGCGGAGACTTCACGCTTTCCGCCAATTCCCTGACGTTTCTAGCAGGAGCCATCCCAGCGCCCGGCGACGCGCTGTTCGCCTCCTATCGCGTCGGAGTAGCTCTCTCCGGCATCGGCTTCGTTGACATGGAGTCGCCCGCCGGCAGCATCGATGGCGTCAATGCTTCGTTCACGCTCAGCCAGGTGCCGAACCCGTCCGGCAGCCTGGCCCTGTACCGCAATGGCATCCGGCTGGAGTCCGCTCTGGACTACAGCACGCTCAATAACGCCATCACATTCGCTGCCCGATCGATCCCCCAGGCCGGTGACGTTCTGCTCTGCTCGTACCGGATCGCCCAGTAGCGGGTGCCGGCCAAGGCTAAGGTATTTGACCCCGCAACTTACGGTGATCTCTTCATTGTTGGACCTGGCGAAGCGGTGCAAGATAAGATGACGCGCCAGCCGGGAGAGGAGCGCGTCGGACAATTTCTAGCGATTTCTCGAGAATTGGGACAGTTACCGATTCTGTGCGCCTGGTCTGAGAATGATCGAGCCATTCTGAAGGCGGGGACCGGTAACTGTCCCAATTCTCTTTTCCGCAAACCGGCGCCCCGGTGCCGCAATCCCGCTACTGCCAGCCGCCGCCCAACGCGCGATAGAGCTGGACCACCGCGTCCAGTTCCAGCAGCCGTAGCTGCGCCAGCGCGAGCTGGCCGCCGAATTGATTGCGCTCCGCGTCCAGCACTTGCAAATAACTATCCAGGCCTCCCCGATAGCGCAGATCGGATAGCCGGACGCTTTCGGTCAGGGCAGTCACCAGCTTTTCCTGTTCCTGGCGCTGCTCGCGCGTGCGCTGGTACCCCACCAGTGCGTCGGACACCTCGCGGAGCGCGCCGTAGATTGCTTTCTGATACGCGAGCAGCATTTCGCGCTTCTGGGCTTCGGTGAGTTGCAGGCCGGCGCGCAGGCCGGCTCGGAAAATCGGCAGTAAGGCCGCCGGACCAATGCTGTCCAATCGCGCCGGGCCGGTGAACAACTGGCTGAGCGCGCGGCTCTGCCCGCCCAGAAATCCACTGAGCGAGATCTCGGGAAAAAACAGCGCACGCGCCGCGCCGATCTGAGCGTTGGCGGCCACCAGGTTCTGTTCGGCCTGGAGAATGTCCGGCCTCCGCTCCAGCAGCGCAGACGGCAGGCCCGGCGGCACTTCCGGCGGGATGGTCAACTGCTCCAGACTCCTGCCGCGCGCTACCTCCGCCGGCGCCATTCCGAGCAGCAAGTTCAACGCGTTCTCAGTTTGGCCGATGGCGCGCTCGGTGGCCGCGATTTGAGCCGTGGCCGTGTACAGAAACTGTTCAGCCTGGTGAACTTCCAGACCGTTGGCGGCGCCGCGATCCTTGCGAAGCTGGATCAACCGCAGATTGTCCTGCGCCACCGTGCGCGTTCGTTGGGCGATTTCAAGCTCCAGATCCTCTTCGCGCAAACTGAAGTAAGTTGTCATCACGTCCGCGATCAACGAAATGACGACGCCCCGGCGCGCTTCTTCCGTGCCCAGATATTGGGCGCGAGCCGCTTCGGTCAGCCGGCGGACGCGGCCCCACAGATCCAGTTCCCAGGTGAGCGAAAGACCGGCTTGCGAATAGCTGGTGCTGAGATTGGTGCCGGCCCGGATGAAGTTAAACGATCCGATGGAAGAACTGCGAGCCGTGGTGAACTGGGCTTGGGCGTCCAGCGACGGAAACAACGGAGAGCTGGTGATGCCGATCTGCGCGCGAGCCTCCAGCACATGCTCGGCGGCGATCCGGACGTCGAAATTCTGGCTGAGCGCCGTATCGACCAGTTGCCTGAGCGTCTGGTCTTGAAACAGGTCGAACCATTTCGTGCCGGCGATCGACGCAGGGCTGGCCGACGCGGGCGCGGCGCGGAACTGATCGGGCAGCGTTTGCGGCGGGCGTTGATACTTCGGCCCTACCAGGCACCCGGTCAGGGTCAGTAACAAAAGGAGCAGGAAAAGATGTGGTGCGCGCACTCTTGCGTGCCGCGTTGGCACTCGTGCCAACGCTCGGTCTACGGTCATCCGCCCAGCGTTCACAGGAACGCACAGGACGCCGCGGCCTCGTCGAAGCAGACAAAAAGTGCTGCCGCGGCGTTCCGTTGTGGGCGCTTGCTGGAAAGTGTGAACGCGGCACGCAAGAGTGCGTGCGCCACGACGCGTCATCGAGCGGCCTCCGGGGCCGGGCTTCCCGGCGCGACACGCCGGCGACGCTCCACGATGGTCTCGATCACAAAATATTGCACCGGGACGAAGAAGATGGCCAGCAGAGTCGCCGCGTTCATCCCGCCGAACACGGCTGTTCCCAGCGATCGCCTCGAAGCCGCGCTGGCGCCCGTCGCCAGAAACAGCGGCAACACGCCCAGGATGAACGCGAACGAGGTCATCAGAATTGGCCGCAACCGCAGGCGCGCCGCGTGCAGCGCGGCCTCGCGGATCGGCAGGTGTTCCTTGGTATGGCTGTCTTTGGCGAATTCGACGATCAGGATCGCGTTCTTGGCCGCCAACCCGATCAGCGTCACGATTCCGATCTGCGTATAAATGTCGTATGGGTAATGCCGCCAATAGACGGCCAGCAGCGCGCCGAACAACCCCAGCGGCAACGACAGCAGCACGGCAAACGGAATCGACCAGCTCTCATACAGCGCCGCCAGGCATAGAAACACCAGCACCGACGCGAATCCGAAGATGACTCCCTCGTGGCCTTGCGCCAGCTTTTGCTGATAGCTGGTCCCGGTCCATTCGTACCCGTATCCGGACGGGAGCGACTCGGCGGACACCTTCTCCATGGCGTCCATGGCTTGTCCGGTGCTCACGCCCGGCGGCGGCCCGCCCAGAATTTGGATCGCGCGGAAGCGATTGTAGCGGAACACCGTGTCGGGAGCCGTGGTGGGCGTGACCGAGGCGACCGTTCCGAGCGGAACCATGTTGCCGTCCGAGCTGCGCACATAAAAGCGGTCGATGTCGCTGGGATTGGCGCGGGATTCGGGCTCGGCCTGCACCAGCACCTGCCAGGTGTGGCTGAAGCGGTTGAAGTCGTTCACGTAGAGACCGCCCAAAAAAGTCTGCAGCGCGTTGTAGGCGTCGGACACCGGAATTCCGAGCGTTTGCAGCTTGTCGACATCCATGTCGACTTTGTAGGCCGGCACCGCGGCGCGGAAGGTATTGACGATGTTTCCGATCTCGGGGCGCCGGCGCGCAGCCTCCACCAGCGAATCCGCCACCTGGCTCAGCTCGACCAAGTCGCCGCCGGTGCGATCCTCCAGCATGTACTGAAATCCGCCCGTGACGCCGAGGCCCAGGATGGGCGGCAGGCCGAAGGCGAAGGTAAAGGTTTCGGGAACCTTGGCGAAGGCGCGATTCACGTTGGCGATGATCGCGTCCAGTTGCTGATCGCGCGACTTGCGCTCCTCCCACGGCTTCAGATCCATAATGATGGTGGCCACGTTGGAGCTGTTGGTCTGGGTGGAAAAATCCTGGCCTCCCATCACGAACCAGGAGTGCACGCCCGGGATCTGCGGGATCTGTGCCTCCAGCTTTCGCACCGCCGCGTCCGTGCGTTCCATCGACGCGCCATCCGGTAGGCGGATGGAGTTGAAGACCGCGCCCTGGTCCTCATCGGGAAGAAATCCGCTGGGCAGTGTCTTGAACAGCCACGCGCCGGCCGCCCAGAACGCGGCCAAAGCGATCATTGCGAAAGCCGACCGCCGGATCATCAGACGCACGCCGGCGATGTAGCGATTCGTCGCCCAATGGAAGGCGCGATTGAAAGATCGGAACGGCAGCGTCAGCAAGCCGCTCGAGGCCCGGTGCGGCTTGAGCAGGTGCGCGCTGAGCGCCGGACTCAAGGAAAGCGCGCTGAAGGCCGACAGCAACACCGAGGTGGCGATGGTCAGCGCGAATTGCTTGTAGAGTTGGCCGCTGATTCCACCCAGAAACGCCACCGGAATGAAGACTGCGGCCAGGATGAACGCGATCGCGACCACCGGCGCCGAAACCTGGTCCATGGCCCGGCCGGTGGCCTCCAGCGGGCCCATCCCTTCGTCGATATTGCGCTGCACGGCTTCCACCACTACGATGGCGTCGTCCACCACGATGCCGATCGCCAGCACCAGGCCGAACATGGTGGTGATGTTGATGGAGAAGTGGAAGATCGGAAACAGCGCCAGGGTTCCCACGATGGCCACCGGCACGGTAAGCAGCGGAATCAGAGTGGCGCGCCAGCTTTGCAGGAACAAGAAGACCACCAGGATCACCAAACCGACGGCTGAGAACAAGGTCAGCACCACATCGCGAATGGCGGCGCGCACGAAGATCGTCGAGTCGTACGGGATGTAGTAGCTCATGCCGGCCGGAAAGCTCTGCTTGGCGTTCTCCAGAAAGGCGTGGACCTGGTTGGAGGTAGCGACTGCATTGGCGCCGGGCGACAGCGATACGATGATGCTGCCGGCGGGACGGCCGCTCAGACGGTTGAAGTTGGAATAAGTCTGCGCGCCCAACTCGACCCGGGCGATGTCGCGCAGGCGGACCAGGGAGGCGTCCGGCTGCGCGCGCACCACGATGTCGCCAAACTCCTGCGGATCGAGCAGCCGGCCGGGCGCAGACACCGGGTATTGAAATTCGGTGCCGGCCGGCGCGGGCGCCTGGCCGATCGAGCCGGCGGGATTCTCGCGGTTCTGCGCATTGATCGCGTTACTGACGTCGGTGGCGGTGAGGCCCAGCTTGGACATCTTGTCGGGATCCACCCAGGCGCGCATGGAGTAAACCTGCTGCGCCGAAAGACGCGTGTCGCCCACGCCCGGCAGGCTTCCGATCTGGTTCAGCAAATTAATCTGCGCGTAGTTGGTCAGAAAGATCGAGTCATAGCGGTTGTCGGGCGACAGCAAGCCGACCACCATCAGGAACGCACTCGAAACCTTCTTCACCACCACGCCCTGGCGCTGGACTTCCGGCGGAAGGCGCGGCAGCGCGACGTTGACCTTATTCTGGGTCTGCACCGTCGCCGTGTCGGGGTTGGTCCCCAATTGAAAGGTAACGGTGATGGTGATGCTGCCGTTGTTGGCGCTGCTCGACAGGAAATACATCATTCCGTCCAGACCCGCGAGCTGCTCCTCGATGGGCTGCGCCACGGTTTTTTCCAGATCCACGGAATTGCCACCCAAATAGGTCGCCGTGATCTGCACCTGGGGCGGGGCGACCTCGGGGAAGGTCGCGATCGGCAGCGTGGGAATCGCCACGATCCCGAGGATCAGGATGACGATCGCGATGACGATGGCGAAGACCGGCCGGCTGATGAAGAATCGCGCCACGACGAATCAGCTCCCCGTGGGAGTCCCCGCGGCGGCGCCGGCCGGCCGGTAAGGAACGGGATTCACGATCATGCCGGGGCGAACCCGAAGCTGGCCTTCGACAATCACCCGATCGCCCGGTTGCACACCCTGCTGCACCACCCAGTTCTCGCCGACTCGCTCGGCCGTGGTCACGAACCGCATCTCCACTTTGTTGCCCGCTCCCACCGTGAAAACGGTCTGCATATTCTGGAGCTGTTGCACCGCACGCTGCGGCACCAGGACCGCGTTCTTGCGCAGCTCTGTTTCAACGCGAACTTTGCCGAATTGCCCGGGTAGCAGCTCGTGCCGCGGATTGGGGAAGCTGGCCTGCAGCTCCAGCGTTCCGGTCTTGGGGTCCACCTGGTTGAGCGTATTTTGAATGCGGCCTCTCTCGGAAAACACGCTGTTGTCGGCGAGCACCAGCGTAAGCGGCGCCTGCGACAGGGCGCCTTGTTTCTGGAAGGCCAGATAGCGCGCCTCGGTGACTTTAAACCGCACCCAAATCGGATCCAGCGGAACGATGGTGGTGAGCGGCTGCTGGGCGTTGGCGGTGACCAGCCCGCCCACCGGTATGAGCGTGTCTCCGATCAGACCGCTGATGGGAGCGCGGATGGTGGCGTAATCCAGGTTGAGCGTGGCCGTGCGCAGCGCGGCGCGCTGGGCCTCCACTTTGCCTTCAGTGGAGGCGATCTGCGTCTGCGTGGACAGCCGGGTTTGATCCACGTTGGCCTGATTGGCGCGAACATTGGCTTCGCCGGCGCGCAGCGCGGCGGTCGCGGCATCCAGCTCCTGCTTGGCGGCGGCCTCTTCTTTCACCAGCGGCGTCAGGCGTTCGTAGTCCTGCTGCGCTTTGACGAGATTCGCTTGCGCGGCCGCGAGGTTGGCTTCCGCTTGCAATAGCGCCACCTGCTTGCGGGCGAATTCCAGATCGGCTTCGCTCTGCGCCAGATTGCCTTTGGCTTGCGCGACCACAGCTTCGTACGGACGCAGGTCCAAGACATACAGAACATCGCCCGCTTGCACGTGCTGGCCTGGCCTGAACTGCCACTTGTCGATGTAGCCGTCGACGCGCCCGCGCACTTCGACGCTGTTGCGCGCATAAGTCTGGGCCGGGTATTCGGAAAAAATCGGCACATCGGCGGCCACCACGTCGGCGACCATCACCAGCGGCGCCGGCGGCTGGCTGCCCGTCTTATTCTGCGCGTCCGAACTGCAGCCGGAAGTCACGATCCACGGCACCACAGCCAGCGCCATCAGGATATTCAAATGAAATGCGTTGGGCTGCATGCGTCGTGTCGCGTTATTCCATGGATGGGCGAGGAGTCGCTCTCGATCCGTATTTCCTTGTGAGCAACGGCCTTGCGAAGGCCGTGACTTTCATCTTACGACACCGCCCGACGACGTCGTCCTAGGGTTTTCGGATGCGCATGCCCGTTTCTGGTCGGTTGAAACCGGACTCTGGTGAAAGAGGCTTGAGGAAAACCGCCGGCTCAGGCGCTGGCCAACGTTTTGGCGATGACGGTGAAGGCCGCAGCGAA
The DNA here is from genome assembly GCA_035632015.1 of Bryobacteraceae bacterium. Lineage (GTDB taxonomy): Bacteria > Acidobacteriota > Terriglobia > Bryobacterales > Bryobacteraceae > Palsa-89. The sequence continues at coordinate 4,825 of DASQHQ010000199.1, read as the reverse complement.
GCGCGCGATCACGCTCGGATCCACGGCCTCAGGACCACGATCGGCCGGATTGTGAAACAACGCGTTCCTCCCGATCAGGGACAGGTAGCGGCCTCCTTCACGATGGACCACGCCGGCTTCCCCGCCCGGAACGTTGCCACGCGGAACCCGGCGATTGATCTTGAGTCCGGCCGCTTCGATCTGCCCGGCCATTAGAGCTTCCATCTCGTCATCGGAGGCCTGGATGGTGTTGCCGGGATCCTGGGCCGCGCCGATGTTGGCGCCGAAGTGAATCCAAGCCCGGCTATGCTTGATGAGGCCGGGGTGATGCTGGGCGTAGATTTCGATGCCGAGCTGGCCCAGCTCGTGGCCGCTGGAGGCGACAAACAAAACACCGCGAGCCGGCTTCGCGCCGCGCAAGCCGCGCATTAGCTCCAGCCAGCAGGCGATGCCGCCGCCCCGCTCGCTGGCGCAGGTCCACCAGCCGCTGCGTGGGGTCATGATCACCAGCGGCGGGAGTGAAGGGTCCGATCCTGAGATGGTCGCGGTGACGTTGAACGACTCGGCGGCCTTCCGCTCGACGTGCGCGACGAGCGCAGCTTCGGAGCCTTGCCGCGTAAGATCGGCGAGCCAGGATGCCTCTTCGCTCGAAACCTGGAGCACCGGGGGACCGAACGGTTTGAGAAAGCTCTCCGCGTTGCTGGGACACAGCCCCGGCCGGCCGCCGCGCGTGATGGCCACGATCGCTCGATGCCGGTTTTGACGCCGCGCTTCGCCCAGCGCGCCGCGCCCCGCCGTGTTGGGAGCGATTTCGGTGACGCCGATCCCGGCACCGCTTGCGAGCGCGCCCACGCGACCGCGCACACCCTCGCCATCCGTGAACCCCCCGTCGAACAGCGGCACGCCTTCGATGCGGCGGCCATTCACGGCCAGAGACGCCGTGACCGGATCGACGCGGCTGATCGTGAAATTCTCGCGCGCGGGATTGAGGCCGGCCTTGCGCACCTCGCCCATCAGCCAGTCACCTGAATTGAGATCCGTTTCCGTCGCAGTCCGGTGGATCCCCTGCTGCTCGTAGTCGCGAATCACTTGCGCTATGCGCCGCTGTTCGTCGGAGTGTTCGGTACTGCGCTGCGCAAAGAGCGTCGTCGAACCAGCCAGCCACAGCCACTCCCGCCGGGTACTCAACATAGTTACCTCTTCTTGAGAAGCGACTCCCAGTTCAGCAACACGTTGAACTGCTGCGCCTTCGCATCGCTCTGAACCGGCACGGCCACCAGTGCTCGTTTTCCGTCTGGACTGTAATCCGGCACCACCGTGCCCGGCAGGTTCTTGAACGCTACCGTTGGCTCTCCCGCCTGGAAAACCGGATTGGATGCTACTTCCACGGACATCACCATTTGGCCTCCGCGCGCGTAGAGCAATTCTTTGCCGTCCGGCCGCCACCACGGATAGCGTCCGCCATCCCTGGAGACCATCCATTTGCCGCCGCTGGCAGCCGCGCCCTCCGAAGCGTCTGGCGAAAACGCCCGCACAAAAACTTCATTGCGTCCGGTCTCGTCCGAGGAATAGGCTATCCAACGTCCGTCCGGCGAGAACACCGCATCGCGTTCGATGGCCGGCGTGCGCAAGAACGGAAACGGTTTTCGATTGCCGTCCAGGGGTAAAACCCAAATGTCGGACTTCGTGTTCGGCTCGAACGCGGAATATAGCAAAAAGCGCCCATCGCGGGACCAACTGGTAGGAAGCTTGTCCTGGGCCGACTTCACCAGGAGTTGTTCCTCCTTTGATCCGTCCGCGAGCTTCACATACAGATCTCCCGCCGCGCCGTGGCTGGCGGAAAATGCGATCTGTTTGCCGTCCGGAGACCATCGTGGGTCGCCGCTTCGTCCCGGACCGAACGTAAAGCGCGTGTTGGTGCGACGGGTGAAGTCAACCAGCCAAAGGTCCTGCACTCCGGCATTCGCCAAATCGGATCGCACCGCGGCGGCTCGCATTCCATCGGGTGCGACCGCAAGGCCGATGTACGAACCGGGCTCGGTCAAGGCGGGTCCGGTTGCAGCTTGCCGATCGATCCACGCCAGTTGCGAGAGATCGCCACTGCCGGTCCGGAAAACCAGAACGCCCCTCGCCGACACCGAGAAGTAACCCGTGTTGAAAATTGTGCCCACGCGTTCGGCCACGGGTACCGGCTCGCCGGTCACTTCCATCCGCCGGTCGTCAAAGGGTTGGGCCATCAATCTCCCTTCCCGCAAGAAGAACAGGTGTGCTGGCCGCGTACCCCAGGCCGGCACGTACGCCGCGCCGACATTGGTGGTCACGATCAGTTTGGAACTCTGTTGTTCAGGCTTCGCATCGAGCGAGCCTATGTAAATGCCGGTGTTCCCGGACGTGCCGGATGATCTGAGGTACAGGAAATGCCTGCCGTCCGGCAGGAAGGTCGGCAGCTCGTGCGAGCGTTCGTTTCGGGATCGATCGAGCACGGTCAACGGCGTCGGGGTCCCGCCGGTCGCAGGAACCTTCCACAAACCGCCCCGGTTGTTTCCGAAAATCATCACGCCGTCTCGATTCCAGGAGCCGCCGATCGGCGGAGAAGGAAGGTCGCACAACGACTCGGCAGCACCGCTGGCGATGTCTGCCCTCCTTAGCTTTACCCCCGCGCCTGAAAACACCACGTACCGGCTGTCGGGTGACCAGAAGAAGGGTGGGGCTAGAGGACCCGTATCGGCATCCGGCAAGCGGCGCGCCGCGGCCGAATCCAGGTCGTGAATCCAAACTCCGGGATGGCCGTCTGGCCCTACAGCGGAGAACGCCAGATGCTTCCCGTCCGGAGAAAGCGAAAAGGACCCTGTGGCTGTGAGATTGACCTTGTCGGGCAACGCGATCTGGAAACGAACCGGATCGGGCATGGCCGACGCTTTTTCGCGGAAGTGAGCGATCGAGACCAGGCCGAAGGCGATGGCGAACAGCGCTGCTGCGCCGAGCGCGATCCCATAGCGGACCCCCGCCTGTTTCGCGGATGGCTGAGACGGCGCCGGCGTTGGAATATCGAGCAAAGCCGCGGCGTCGCCTATGTCCCGCAGTCTCGTCTTCGGATCTTTTTCCAGGCATCGGCGGAGTAAGGGCTGCACTCGCGCCGGAATGCGCTCCCACTGCGGCTCCTCTTTGAGAACCGCCGCGAGCGTGTCCGACACAGTCTCGCCCCGGAACAATTGCTCGCCGGTGAGCATTTCGTAGAGCACCGTGCCGAACGCCCAGATGTCCGCGCGTTTGTCGACCGGCTTGCCGCGCGCCTGCTCGGGCGACATGTAGGCCGCGGTGCCCAGGATCATCCCGGCCTCGGTGGCGCCGATGGTGAAGGTAGGCGATTCGGATCCTTGCGCCGGACCCGCGCCCGTCTTCGCCAGGCCGAAGTCCAGCACCTTGACCGCACCGTCGCGCGTGATCAGAATATTGCCCGGCTTGAGATCCCGATGCACGATGCCCTTGTCGTGCGCCGCGTCCAGCGCGTCCGCAATCTGGCCGGCATACTGGAGCGCGACGTCCAACGGCAACGGCCCTTTCAACGCCTCGCCTTCCACTAACTCCATCACCAGATAGTTCGGGCCGACGTCGTAAAGGTGGCAAATGTTCGGATGATTCAGCGCAGCTACCGCGCGCGCCTCGCGCTCGAAGCGTTCCGAGAATTGCTCCTTGGATACTTTGATGGCGACGTCGCGCCCCAGACGCGTGTCGCGGGCGCGGTAGACCTCGCCCATGCCGCCTGCCCCGATCAGAGCGACGATCTCGTATGGGCCGAGGCGGCTGCCGGCAGAGAGAGGCATCAGGCGTCGATCAATTCTACTCCAGACCGAAACAGGACGAATCGCGCTGGCCGTGAACTTTTGTCCTGCAGCGTGCCGAAATAGGGGCATTCGGCGCACGCAGACCTTGGGGCGCGTTACCTCACTAACCCTTTGTGCTGGGCTGAACCCGTTGAATTTAAAGCCCGCCCTCGCGTCAGACTTGGAGTGGCTCGCAACGTGCCTTACCCCAATCGAAAGGAGGGCGCCAACATGACTTCGAACAGTGATTTCCGTCTTGCAGCCTCTCAGATTCCCTCGCCCGTCGCCCCTCCCGCGGCGCCCGCACCGGAGCGAGTCAACGGCGTCGCCTTCGACGAGTTGCCCGTGGGAGCCGTGGTTGAGGTCGAGACCGGCCACAGCACTTACACGCTGGAGAATCGCGGCGATGGCAAAGCCTTGATATCCGGGCATCCCACTTACTGCCCAGAGCCCGTGCTGGTCGAGCTGCATGGCTCGGTCGGGCCGTCCATGCTCAAGATGTGGCTGATTGAACCGGGCCTCAAGCTGGAGTTCCGTCACCCGGTCTTCGGCGTGATCCGCACCTCGCGCGTCCGCTCAGTTCGGCAGTTGAAAGTCGGAGCACCTTCCTAGGTCAGCGATTTTCGGCAGTCTGCCGTAATTTCGGCACCGGTCAAATTGGCTCAGCCGATCAAACTCTGGTCCCCATCAAAATTAAAACGGATAGCTTGACAGACTTAAGAATATTGATGTACAACTTATGTATCCTAAGTTCTTATGGTACCGGACGTGAAGAATGGCTCTGACTGGCAGGAACTGACGCGGCTCACGCAAGGTCGCAAGATTCTGGTGGAGCGAGTCCGAATCACGGAAAAAGACATTGCCATCGAGGGGTGCTTCAAGCTTCCGCAATTGACGCAGCTCAGCATGGAAGACCAGGTCTTCGTCACGGCCTTCGTCCGCTGCCATGGATCCATCAAAGAGATGGAACAGATCTTCGGAGTCAGTTACCCGACCATCAAAGCGCGGCTCACTCGGATCGC
>DASQHQ010000198.1:0-12790 GCA_035632015.1 Bryobacteraceae bacterium | reverse complement strand
GTGGATGAATCGCTGCTGCTCAAGGAATTGGAAGCGCACCCGGTGAAATTCCAGGGCCACATCGAAAGGACCTCGTGGATCTGGAGTGCGCTGGTCTGGCTGTTTCCGTTTGTGTTCATTGCCCTCATCTATGTCGCCGGGATGCGGCGCATCGCGCAGGCCAGAGGACCTTTGACCTTCGGCAAGAACCAAGCCAAGATTTATGACGAGTCCAGCCGGCTTCGAGTGACCTTCGAGGATGTGGCGGGCGTGGATGAAGCCAAGTTGGAACTCGAAGAAGTCGTAGACTTCCTGCGGCAGCCGGCGAAATATCAGAAACTCGGCGGACGCATTCCGAAGGGGGTGTTGCTGGTGGGCCCGCCTGGCACCGGCAAGACGCTGCTGGCGAAGGCGGTGGCCGGACAAGCGGGCGTGTCTTTCTTCTCCATATCGGGCTCGGAGTTTGTGGAGATGTTCGTGGGCGTGGGAGCGGCGCGGGTTCGCGATCTGTTCGAGCAAGCCAAGCAGAAGGCGCCGTGCATTGTCTTCGTGGACGAGCTGGACGCGATCGGCAAGTCGCGCACCTCCGGCCGGGGAATCGGGTTCAGCAACGAAGAGCGGGAGCAAACCCTCAATCAGTTGCTGGCCGAAATGGACGGGTTCGACAGCTCGGAGGGCGTGATCATCATGGCGGCGACGAACACGCCCGAGGTGCTGGACGCAGCGCTGCTGCGCGCGGGCCGCTTCGACCGCCAGGTGCTGGTGGACCGGCCGGACCTCAAGGACCGCGCCGAAATCCTCAAGCTGCACGCCCGCAAGATCCGCATGGCCGAGGATGTCAACCTGGAAACCGTCGCCGCCCGGACGCCGGGCATGGTGGGAGCGGACCTGGCCAATATCGTGAACGAAGCCGCGCTGCTGGCGGTGCGGCGCGGCGCCGAGCGGGTCGAGTTGCGCGACCTGGAACAAGCCGCCGATCGCGTGATCCTGGGGCTCGAAAAGAAAAGCCGGGTCATGAGCCCGGAAGAGAAGAAGCGCGTCGCCGTCCACGAAGCCGGGCATGCCTTGGTGGCGCTTTCGGTGAAACACGCCGATCCGCTGCATCGCGTCTCGATCATTCCGCGGTCCATCGGCGCGCTGGGCTACACGCTGCAGTTGCCTACGCAAGAACGCTACCTGATGACGCAGCAGGAACTCGAGGATCAGATTGCGGTGCTGATGGGCGGACGTGCGGCCGAGGAGATTCAGTACTGCGGCATCGTTTCGACCGGTGCGGCTGACGATCTGGAGCGCGCCTCGGCCCTGGTGCGGCAGATGGTGACCCGATTCGGCATGAGCGACCAGCTCGGAAAGCTGACCTACGGCCGCCCGATGACGTCGCCCTTCTTGAAGTCTCCGTTTGAAATGGAGGAGCGCAACTACAGCGAGCGGACCGCCGAGATCATCGATAGCGAATCACGGCGCATCCTGGACGAGATCTATCGGCGCGTCACCGGCATCCTGCTGGAGCATCGCGAGCCGCTGCGGCGAATTTCCGAAGAGCTGATCCGCAAGGAGACGCTCGAGCGCGCCGAGCTGGACAAGCTATTGACCTCGCCGGAACCTGAAAAAGGGAATGAGAAATTGACGCCGGCTTTGAGGTGAGGCTGGGCTGGCGCGCAAGGCGTCAGTTGGAGCGATGCAGGGCTGGGAGACTTGGTCCGCCACGTGCACGTGGCTTCCCGCAGAAGCTGGAGGTGTAGAATGCCGATTGGCAATATTTGCGTCCGCGACGTGGTGGTCGCGGGCCAGGACACAACGGTTCGAGAGGCTGCTCGATTGATGGCCGAGCGCCACGTCGGCAATCTGGTGGTGGTTCGAGAAGAAGCCGGCGGCCGGCTGGTTCCCTTCGGGATTGTGACGGATCGGGACCTGGTCCGCAACGTACTCGCGGAAGGCCTGGATCCGGAATCCTTTACCCTGGGCGATCTGGGGGTTCGGGAGCTGGTGACGGCACGGGATGACCAGGGCATTTTCGAATGCATGCAACATATGCGCGTGCATGGCATCCGTCGCATGCCGGTCGTGGACCAAAACGGCAGACTCGTGGGGATGATCTCTTTGGATGACTTGATCCAACTGCTGGCCGAGGAGATGGGGGAACTGGCCAAAGTCATCGCGCGGGAGCAGGTCCGCGAGGCGGCGATCCGGGTGTAGGCTCCGCGTCGAGCGTTACCGAAGCGAGCCGATCTGGAATGCGACGCCCGCGCCGGCGCTGCGATCCTTAAGATTGTCAGACCTCTGGCCGGCGGCTTACGGCGCCTTGGGTAAGCGGATCTGCCGGAGGAGCGTCTAGGCCATCCAAGCAGTTCCAGTTTCATACTCAAGCCCGGGAGAGCCCTTGCGGGAGGCCAAGCGTTTCTTCCCCGTGGTTTCTGAGAACTACGACTTGGCTTGGGGCGCTTGCCCACCAGCGGCTGCGATCTGTGGCTCAACACACCGCAGTTTTCCCAAGAATCGTCCGGCACCAGCGGCCTACGCGCCGGAAGAAACCGCCGCCTGGTGGATCGGTTCGGCGATTCGCGTTCATGAGGAAACCAGGGCCAGTTCAACGAAACTGGGGCGCCACCAGTCTTATCGACTCTTATCGACCTGTAAGCGCTCGACCACCGCAGGCTATGGAATGGGGCGCCAGGCTTGCGTCATTTCACGCACCCAGGGCAGCGTCCGGTCCCCAGCGTTAAGTCCGCCTTAGTCTTGCGATCTTGGCTTGTAACGTGCTCTGACCGGGGTAGAGGACTAAATGCGGCTGCCGTATAAGCTCTTCCGGCCAGGAGGTGAATGCTTGCGGCGCCTGAAATTCGTTCCGCTTTTGTTCTTGCTCGCGTCCGCTGTTCCACAGAGGGCATCCGGGCCTAGCCTTGGAAGGGTAGAAGGCTTCGTTCGGGACGAGCAAGGCTCGCCAATCAGTGGGGCCACACTCCAAGCCTTCGACACGATGCGCGGCGGGTGTTGCACGGTAACTTCCGAGGCAAACGGATTTTATCGTATTGTCGACCTGATTCCTGGCCGATATTCCCTATGGGTGGAGGCCAAGGGATACTCGTCGAAGTGGCTTCCCAGGGTGGTCGTGGAAGAAGGCCGGTCAACAAGAACGGACATCCGGCTCCGGCGAGAGGTTCCCAGAGACGAAACAGAAGCGGCTGCGACATATTGATGCGGCATAAAAAGGAGATAGTCTCATGTTTGAAATTCTCGAAGACCAAATGAGAGTGGACGACCAGAGAACGACGACCAAGCGAGAGCGAGTCATGCTTTGGGGCGGCATCGCGCTGCTTTCCATTGTTCTGTTTGGCGCTCTTTACATGGGTCTGCATTTGATGGGAAGCTGAGCGGCCGATCGTCAATTGAGCTGAAGTCATTTGTCGATCGGGTGGCTTATCTTGAGTCTCTCGATAGAGTGAGATGACTGAAGACGGGCCGCTGTCCGTCCTTCTCATTCGGAGCCGCGTGTGGTTGTGTGCTCAGCGCGGCGACGGACCAGCCACTTCTCGATTTCCAGAGCGCAGAATGGAATAGCGCTCAAGGCCAGACAAAGAACCAGCGCCCTGGCGCCGAGGGGTCGGATTCCAAACACAAATTGCCCCAGTGGGGTACAGCTCAGGACCGCTTGCAGCAACGCGCTGAAACCGATGGCATAAAGCATGGACGGGTTCGAAAGCCAACCAAGCCGAAACACGGTCTCGCTTTCCGAGCGACAAGCAAGTGCAAACCCTAGCTGCGAAAACGTCAGCACCGTGAAGATTATCGTTTGCCATTCGCGCTGGTGCGCCTGCCAGGACTGATAGCCACTCCCAAGTGTCACCACTCCAAATAGGAAGCCGATCGTGAAAATCGAAGCGCCGCTGCGCTTTTCCAGCAGACCATTGCTCCGACCGCGCGGAGGCCGATTCATAATGCCCGGTTCAGCCGGCTCCACCGCCAGCGCCAGCGCGGGGAAACCATCGGTGATGAAATTGATCCACAAGATTTGCAAGGGCGTGAGCGGCAACGGCATTCCCAGCAGCGGGGCGAAAATGACCACCCACAGCTCGCCCGAGTTGCAAGAGAGCATATAGCGGATGAATTTCCGGATGTTGCTCCGGATTACCCTGCCTTCCTCCACGGCCGCGACTATCGTGGCGAAATTGTCGTCTTGGAGCACCACGTCGGAAGCTTCGCGTGCCGCATCCGTGCCAATTTGGCCCATGGCGACTCCGACGTCGGCGCGCGCCAAAGCGGGGGCATCGTTGACTCCGTCCCCGGTCATCGCGACAACCTCTCCGGCGCCTTGAAGCGCCTCAATCAGCACCAGCTTGTCCTCCGGCGACGCGCGCGCGATCACGGCCGTATCGAGCACTTGATCCACTCCCGTGCTGGGGAGCCGGCGCAGTTCAGCGCTGGTCAGAGCAGGACCGCCGTTGCCGATGCCGAGCTCGGCGGCAATATACTGCGCGGTCAGAGCATGATCGCCGGTGATCATGACCGGACGAATGCTGGCGCGTTTGCAGAGCTCGACCGCCGCTTTGGCCTCGGGCCTGGGCGGGTCCGTCATGGCCAAGAAACCCAGAAATATGAGATCGGACTCCAGAGCATCATCGGGCGGAATAGTATCTGGTAGAGTACGGAACGCCACGCCGATAACGCGCATTCCTCGCGCTGCCACCACATTCTGAGCGTTGCGAATCGTTTCTCTTGCGGATGCGGTGAGCGATTCGATGCCTCCCTGGGTCCAAACGCGAGTCGCATGCGGCAGGAGCGCGTCAATCGCCCCCTTGGTAATGGCTAGATAGGCGGGCTGCGGCTTCAGTGCCAGCAGCGGCTCGAGCCAATGCGTGCCGGCGTTTCGATGCACCGTGGTCATGCGCTTTCGATTGGAATCGAAAGGAACTTCATATTCCCGCGGTAGCTGGCGATCCAGAACTTCCTTGGGGATGCCCGCCGCCTCAGCAGCTTCCACCAAGGCAACTTCGGTTGGATCGCCATACCATTGAGAACGACTGGCGGCGTCCTGAGAGGCGGTGCGCACGACGTCGTTGGACAAAGCCGCACAAGCTGACAGCAGGCTCGATCCGGCCTCGGGCTGGGTACCGCCTGAGAGCTCCGACAATTGTCCATCGACGTAAGCGTGCGTCACCTTGAGATGGTTTTCGGTCAGGGTTCCGGTTTTATCCGAACAAATGACCGTAACCGAACCCAGAGTCTCTACCGCGGCCAGACGGCGGATCAGTGCGCGCCGCTTCAGCATGCGCTGGCTCCCCAGCGCCAATAAGATTGTGATCACGGCCGGAAGGCCTTCAGGGACCGCCGCGACAGCCAGACTGATGGAGGTGAGAAGAAGCATTTTCGGCTCCTCGCCGCGCAGCAGCCCAGTGGCAAAAACGATGCCCACGCCCAGCAGCGCGATCAATACCAGCTTGCGGCCGAAGCGATTGAGCGTGACTTCGAGCGGCGTCGGCTGCCGGTCTTTGGCCTGCAGCATGGAAGAAATGCGCCCCATCTCGGTGTGCTGTCCGGTAGCGGTGATCACGGCCAGACCGCGGCCGGAAGTCACAAGCGTTCCCATGTAAGCCATGTTCAGACGGTCGCCCAGCGGCGAGTCCTCCTGGCCCAGGAAGGCAGAATCTTTGCCGACCGGTTGCGATTCTCCAGTGAGCGCTGATTCGTCGGTACTCATGGCGTGGGTCTCCAGGAGCCGCACGTCTCCGGGGACGATGCTTCCGGCCTCCAGCAAGACGATGTCACCCGGAACCAAGCCGCGGGCCGGTAGCGTTAAGATACGGCCGGATCGGCGCACGTGTGCACTCGGAGCAGACAAGCGCTCCAGTGCAGCCATGCCTCGCTCGGCGCGATATTCCTGCCGAAATCCGAGCAGTGCAGTCAGGAGAATCATGACCAAGATGGCTGCGGCGTCGCGGTAGTCTCCCGAGGCAAGCGAAACCAGCGTTGCGGCCACCAGGACGAGCACCATGACCGATCGAAACTGGCGCCACAACACCGCCCAAGGCCCGAAGCGCCCCTTCCGGGGAAGCTCGTTCGGCCCGAACGCCTGCAGTCGATGGGCGGCTTCCTCGGTGGTCAAGCCGAGATCGGGTTTGGCTCTAAGTGTCTGAAGCACTAAGGAAGTCGGCATAACATGCCAGCTTCTAGAAGCGTCTGCTTTCAGGTCGGTAGAACTCACCGGGATGCACATTAGCAAGTGTCTTACCGTACCGCTAGGATTGATTTTCGGTAGTCGCGGCATTCGACGTGCACGGGTTGAAGCGTGGATGATAGGCCGCGGGCTACGGCGGGTAGATCCTTGCTGGAACAGCTTCGCACGGTCGCTCTCGCGGCTGCGACTGGAGCACTGCTTTTCCTTTGCTGGCTGATCGCGCGCCCCTTCCTGTCGGTCATTACCTGGGCGGTGGCTCTGGCCGTTGTTGCGCATCCGTGGCACAAATGGCTGGAGCGCCGGATGCGTCCCAATCTAGCCGCGCTGCTTTCGGTTGTATCCGTCGCGCTGCTGTTAGTCGTGCCAGGGGTGTGGATCGGCCAGAATCTGTTTCGGGAGGCCAGCGCAGGTTTCGAGGTGCTTGGCCCGGAACTCCAGTCCGAGAGGATGCACTCCAGACTTCAACAATACCCCGCGCTGGCAGCCACTACGGCCTGGCTGGAAACGACGCTGAATCTCGATCAGGAGATCCGGCGCGCCACGGGGGCCATTGCTAGCAAGGCCTCCACGCTGGTGGGCAGTTCCCTGTGGCTGCTGACGCAGCTCTTCCTAACCTTCCTGACTCTGTTTTACTTTTTCCGCGACCAGAAAGGGCTGCTGAACTTGTTGCGTGAGCTCATTCCGCTTTCCGATGAACAAACCAGGCAGCTCTTCGATCGCGTATCTCACACAATCCATGCCTGCGTATATGGCAACGTGATCGTGAAGTTGGTGCAGGGACTCTTGGGCGGTCTCATGTTTTGGTTTCTGGGGTTGCCGGCGCCGGTTCTCTGCGGCGCGGCCATGGCGCTGTTCGCGGTGTTACCGGTTCTGGGCACGGCGCTGGTGTGGGGGCCGGCCGCGGTCCTGCTCGCGCTCAGCGGAAGCTGGGGCAAAGCACTCATACTGGTCCTCTGGGGAATGCTGGTGGTCGGACTGATCGACAACGTACTCTACCCGATCCTGGTTGCCGGAGAACTCCGCCTGCATACCTTGGCAGTGTTCTTTTCCATTCTGGGCGGTCTGATCGCCTTCGGCCTGGCTGGTGTCATCCTGGGACCGGTTATCCTCGCTGCCACCGGAGCGCTGCTGGAAGTGTGGCGGCTGCGAACGATGTATGTTCCAAGCCCGCCCGAGGAGATCAGCTTGCGGAAATCCTTTGATCGAACAGCGGAAAGGTCCCTATGATTTCGATTTCGAGGATTTTGGTTCCGACCGTATTGTCGCCATCCTGCGAGTGGGCCGCACGGTATTCGGCAGAGTTGTCCAAGCGCCTGGGCGCAAGGCTGATCTTCGTTCACGTCGGAGATTGCGGGGTGCAGCGGATCGAAGCGTTTCTCGCTCTCCATCTCGAAAACACGCCGCGCGAGATCGTGGTTCGCAACGGCGATCCCGCGGAATCCATCCTGCAGCTTTCCGCAGAACTGTCAGTGGACGTGATCTTGATGCCCACGCACGCTCATGGCCGGTTTCGGAGATTCCTCCTGGGTTCGGTTACCGCCAAGGTGCTGCACGATGCAAGCTGCGCGGTCCTCACGGGGGTTCACCGGGAGGATATTCCGTTGAAAGTCTCGGCCGATTTTCGCAAGATCGTCTGCGCCGTCGATGCCGATGAAAGCTTTGTGCCGGTGATCCAGTGGGCGATGGACTTCTCGGCGCTGCTGGGTTCGGACTTAAGCGTGATTCACGCGCTTCCAGCGGCGGACGAGACCTCGGATAATCGCGGAGAGGTGGAGCTCCGCCGGTATTTGCTCCAGGGCGCGGAAAAGAAGTTCGATGTTTTGTGCAAGCAAGCTGGCTTGAACATGCAGATCTCCTATGCGGGCGGGCCCGTGCACACAGTTGTCCGGGAAGCGGCACTGCGGGAGAACGCTGAGCTTGCCATCATCGGTCGCGGTCACACCAGGCGGGAGCTGGGCAGGCTTCGAACCCACGCTTACAGCATTATTCGAAACTCGCCTTGTCCGGTTCTTAGTGTTTAGACACGCCGCCACATGAACTAACGGTACACACTGCAAGTCCCACTTGTTTGCGCCGGGCAGGAAGACTCCAGTTTGGCCACGGTTTGCTGCAGATGTTTTCTCATACCATCCTGCAGCCGCCCGCGGACCCTGCCGCGCGCCAGGCCAGCCAGCGCGCCGCCCAGCAGGTCGATGCGGGAGCGGCTCACGCAAGCCACCTAAGTGCGGAGGGATCGGCAGGATCGTCAGCCAGGAGTGCGATCGTTAAATACGAGGAGGGCGGAAGTCAATCAGATCGATCTCGCTCAGCGTGGCCAGGTCAGCCGGGACAAAAAAGCGCTGTTCGCGAAACTCGCGATAGTTCGGCAGATCGGTCTTGGGGACCACGCCAAGGATTTGCTCTTCGCCGAGCACGACCGCGCAATTGAGAGCAGATGATCCACCTGAAGCGGCACGCCAACCACCGCGACCAGCCAGGCACGCGAGGCGTCGGCGATCCGGCGCAGTGCTTGCAGGGAACCCTCGATCAACGCCTGTTGATGAAACAGGTCATCGCAGGAGTAGGCTGAAAGACCCAACTCGGGGAACAACGCCAGAATCGCGTCCGAGCGCGCGGCATTCTGAAGAAGCGCGAGGGTGTGTTCTGCATTGAACGTGGGATCAGCGGCACGCACGCTGGGAATCGCGATCGCGACACGCACCAGGTCGTGTTAAAAAATTCCCCACCGCTGCGCACGATCGGGCGACTTCGCGCCGGAATCCGCCAGGCCGTCAGGCCGCGGCGTGACGAATAATCTCCACCGAGCACCCGGCATGTGTGGCGATGGCCTCCGACACGCTGCCGAGCAGGAAACGGCTCAACCCGCGGCGGCCATGCGAACCGCACACAATCAGATCCGCGCCCCACTCTTCGGCATCTTGAAGAATGAGTTCTTTGGGCGTGGCAGCCGGCACAGCAACGGTTCCCGACGCCTGGAGACCTGCATCGGTGAGGATTCCCTCCGCGGCCATCTCCGCATTCTCGGCCTTCCGCATGGCATCGGCGCGGAGCTGTTCCATCGCGTGCGGGCTGAAATAAGGCATTCGAAGCAGCGGCACAGAAAGCTCGGCGACGCTAAAAACCCGGAATTCGGTGCCTGCCGGCCAGGGGCGCGCGGCGAGCGATCGGGCAGCCAGTTGGGAACACGCCGAACCGTCGGTTGCCAGCAGTATCCTCATGACCGCACGGCGCGGCTCGCCGGCGCTCGGTGCGCGCACGATCTCCACGGAACAAGGCGCAAAGCGGGCCACCGCGGCCGCCACGCTGCCCAACAAAAATCGTGTGAGCCCGGTCGTGCCCCGCGAGGCAACGATGACGAAGTCCGCGCCGATCTCGCGGGCCTGGTCCACGATGATGGCCTTGGCGTCGCCGCAGAGCACGCGCGGCGTGGCATTGAGCCCGAAGGCACGCAACTGGTCGGCAGCCGTGCGGGCGGTATCCTCGGCCGCCTCCTGCAGCCCCTCCACGAGCGAGGGAACGTCCCACACATAGGACGGCTCAACGACGCTCAGCACCTCGACGGCCGTATCCTGTGGCCAGGGCCGCTTGGTCACTTCTGCGATAGCGGCGTCGTTTACCTCCGGCGGATCCACTGCCAAAAGAACCTTCATGCCGACCTTTCTTTATTCTTCGTACCAGCATAGCCCGGCGTGCTTAGCCGCGCCGCTCGCGAAGAAACGTTGCTCTGCCATTGTGCTGCATTCCGCGTGCCAGTTGGAGCGGAGGCGCTCCGCCTTCACTCGCTCAAGGCGATGGCAAAGCACATGCTCTAGCGAGAAGAGAGGATCACATGCCCGCAACGAAACTGAAGGAATTCCTTGACACAAACAAGATCAAGTACAGTGTTCTCACGCATTCAACCGCCTATACGGCTCAGGAGATCGCCTCGCTGGCTCACATCCGCGGCCAAGAGCTGGCCAAGACCGTGATGGTGAAAGTGGATGGCCGGATGGCCATGGCTGTCCTGCCCGCTTCGCGGCAGGTGGATCTTTCGCTGCTGAAGTCGTTCGCGAGGGCCAGGACCGCCTCGCTGGCCATAGAAGCGGACTTCCGGGATCTGTTTCCCGGCTGCGAAACCGGCGCAATGCCTCCGTTCGGCAATCTCTATGACATACCGGTCTTTGTCGACGAAAGCCTGAGCAAGGACAAGGAAATCGCCTTCAATGCCGGCACGCACAACGAACTGATTCGGTTGTCCTATGCTGACTTCGCACGATTGGTCCAGCCAAGAGTGTTTGGATTTGCGGCCATGGCAGCCTGAGGACGAACCAGCGCGCCCGCGCGCCGTTGTGCACGCAGTCGTGCAGACCGCGTTCATCGTCCACAGCAGACCAAAGCCGGTACAAATGGCGAAGCAGACCGCTGCGTGCAAAACGGCCAGCGGCGCGCGGCGTGGCAGGCAGCGTGCCCGCGGCTAGCTCCGGACCCTTTGGAGAGCGCGGCGGCGATCTGGCGTCCGGGTCCTGAGGGAATCCTCCGGCCTCGCGTCTGCTACAAGGCCGGCCCGATTGGTATATCATCGCCCCAGGCGCTCTTGGAGCAACAGCACACGCGGGCGCGGAAAGTCGAGCAGAAGAGCATGCGCATCCGGACGTTATTGACCGTCATGACCTGGCTTGCCTGCGGAGCCGCCGCCTTCGCCCAGCCTTCCACCAAGAATGGCGAGTGGCCGCAGTACACCGCGGATCTGAAAGGCACCAAGTACTCGCCGCTCGACCAGATCAACGCGTCCAACTTCAAACAGCTCGAGGTCGCCTGGCGCTTCAAGACCGACAACCTCGGTCCGCGTCCCGAATATAAGTTGGAAGGCACGCCGCTCATGATCCAGGGCGTCCTCTATGCCACCGCCGGCACGCGACGTTCGGTGGTCGCGCTGGACGCCAAAACCGGCGAGCTGATCTGGGCGCACAGCCTCAGGGAAGGGAATCGCGCCGCCATCGCGCCGCGCCAGCTCTCCGGCCGCGGCCTGGCTTACTGGACGGACGGCAAGGGCGACGACCGCGTGCTGTACGTCACCACCGGCTATCGCCTGGTCGCCCTCAACGCCCACACCGGCGGCATGATTTCCTCGTTCGGCAAAGACGGCATGGTCGATCTCAAGGAAGGCGTCGTCTACGGCGCCGGCCGGCAGATCGATCTCGAGACCGGCGAGATCGGCATCCACTCCACGCCCGTGGTCGTCAAGGACACGGTGATCATCGGCTCGTCTATGAAGGAAGGCCAGACGGTGGTCACGCACAACAACACCAAAGGCCTGGTTCGCGCCTTCGACGCTCGCACCGGTCGGCGCCTGTGGACCTTCAACACCATCCCGCGGCCCGGCGAATTCGGCAACGACACCTGGGAAGACGGCTCCTGGGCCGTCAACGGCAACACCGGCGTGTGGACCCAAATCACCGTGGACGAAGACCTCGGCCTGGTCTATCTGCCCGTCGAGTCGCCCACCTCGGATTGGTACGGCGGCCATCGACCCGGCAACAACCTCTTCGGAGAAAGCCTGGTGTGCGTCGACCTGCGCACCGGCCAGCGCAAGTGGCATTACCAGGTGGTGCATCATCCCATCTGGAACTACGATCTGTCGTCCGCGCCTATCCTGGCGGACATCAATGTGGATGGCCGCGCGATCAAAGCCGTGGCTCTGCCCGGCAAGCAAGCGTTCCTCTATGTGTTCGATCGCGTGACCGGCAAGCCGGTGTGGCCCCTCGACGAGCGGCCCGTGCCGCAGTCCGACGTGCCCGGCGAGAAAACCTCGCCCACGCAGCCGTTCCCCACCAAGCCGCCCGCCTACGCTCGCAACTTTCTTAAAATTCCGGACGACCTGATCGACTTCACGCCGGAGATGCGCGCGCAGGCCCGCGATCTGGTCAGCCGCTACCGGGCCGAAGGCATGTTCACGCCACCCGTGGTCGGCGATCCCAATGGCAAATGGCTGGGCGCGATCAACCTCGGCAACGGGACTGGCGGCACCAACTGGCCCGGCGCGGCCTACGATCCGGAAACGCACATCTTTTATGCGCAGGCGCAGCAGGCCGCCATCAGCGTGATCTCGCTGCGCACGCCTCCGCCTGAATTCTCCGACATGCGTTATGTCTCCGGAAGGCAGGATCAACCCTTCCGCGAAGCCTTCGGCCCCGGCTTCGGAACGGCGGCCGATTCGCCGCTCGCCAAGCAACTCGGACGCCCGCAGCAGGGAGGCGGTGGCGGCGGTGGCGCGCTGAATGTCCAAGGACTATCCATCGTCAAGCCGCCTTACAGCGTGATCACCGCCCTGAATCTGGACCGCGGCGAGATTCAATGGCAGGTCCCCTACGGGGAAACGCCCGACAATGTTCGCAACAGCCCCGCTCTCAAAGGCCTGAACATTCCGAACACCGGCCAGCTCGGCAGCGTCGGCTTGCTGGTAACCAAGACGTTGGTGATCCTGGGCGACAGCCAGCTCACGACGACCCCGCAACATCCGCGCGGCGCGATGCTGCGCGCCTATGATAAGTCCAGCGGCAAAGAAGTCGGCGCGGTCTGGATGCCCGCCCCGCAAAGCGGATCGCCGATGACGTACATGGCGGACGGCAAGCAATACATCGTGGTCGCGATCAGCGGCGG
>DASQHQ010000197.1:0-15399 GCA_035632015.1 Bryobacteraceae bacterium | reverse complement strand
ATCAATCCGCCGATGAATTCGTCGCCCACGCCGTCCAGATGCTCCATGAGCAGGAGCAGTGGCTCGCTGACAATCGCTACGATATCGCTGCCAAGATCGAGCATGGCTTCGCTCAAGCGGAAAGAGGCGAACTGGTGGACGGGGACGAAGCATTTGAACAACTGCGGCAGCGACATAAACTGCGCCCCAAGCAGGGCTGATGGCTTCATTCCGGCTTACACCGGACGCGATTGACGATCTGGAAGCGATCTGGTCTTTCATCTTCAAGGACGATCCGGGGGCCGCAGACGCAGTTGAGGAAGGCATCAGATTGGCTTGCGCGATGCTCGCCAAGAGGCCGCTTATAGGGCGCGTCCGCCGGGACTTGACAACGTTACCCGTGCACTTCTGGACAATTCCCAGGCACTCGAACTACATAATCGTCTATAAGCCTGATTCAGAACCCATTGAGATCGTCCGCGTTCTTCACGGGATGCGCAACATCAAACGGATTTTGGGAGAATCTCTGTAATATCTGATTTGCCCCTGGCCCGCAGCTCGAGGGCTCAGGGTACCTCACCAAGGTACGGGAAAGCATACGTCGCGATCCAGGTAAAGAGGAGAACCTGGATCAAGAGATTCAGCGAGAATGACGGTCGCAGCCGGCTCCATACCAGCACTCCGACCAGGACCGCCGCAAACGTGGCGCTGAAAACAGCAGCGATCAGCGTGTAGCTTGGGCCTGAAACGTAACACCATTGCACCAGCTAGCGATGAAGTAAAGCAGCGACAATACTCCTACCGCTGCCGCCCCTATCGAGGTCCGTTTCGGAGGGATTGCTGCCCCTGCAAGGAGCCTCGGCTGCCACAAACAAAATCCCAAGAGTGGCAGGGCTGCCGACATGAAGAGAGGCATTCCGAGAAACAGTAAGAGCACCAAAGGCACCGGGAACGTTTTGAAAACCGCCGGGGATTTACTCCCAAACATGCCCACGCTTTGGGCCGAGGCTACTGCGACGACGACGGCCCCTGCGAGGGTCGAGAACAAGGGATATTTCGAAATCGATTGTGCCACGACTACGCATCGTGCCGCGGCGCGAGGGCCAGGCGCGGCCCACGGCTACTGCCCCTCGCCTTCGGTCTGCTCGAAAATCAGTTTGCCGTTCAGATAAATTCGGCGCGCGTTCATCAGGTGCGAGCCGTCTTTGGCGGCGTACCCATCCACGACCAGCTTGTCGCCCAGTCTGGCTTCGCCTTTTTGGAATCCTTTGCGCGACAGCACGCCCGGGCTGGCGCCTTCACAGCCCCAATTCACCACGCTCCCGGCCTCATCTTTGACGTCCACGTAGAACCAGGAATGCGGGTTGGTCCATTCGACTTTCGACAGGGTTCCTTCGATCCGGATCGGCTTGCTGCCGTCGAATTCGGCGGCGAAGGAATGATGGGCCAGCGCGGAATCCACGCCGGCCAGGGTCAGGCACAGCGCGAAGAAAGCCAGACTCGGTTTCATAGCATTATCACTCCTATTTCTTTTCCGGCAGCGGCGGAGGGAGCGGCGCCAGCTGCTCGAATCCCCGCGTGCCGTCCGGACGAATCACGCCGGGGCCGAACTGGAGATGCTCGCGATCGACGTTGTTTTCGCTGCACGCATACTCGTGCACTTGTTCTCCCGGCTTACCCAACACCCAGGTACGCGAATAGTTGAACGGCTTGGTATAGAACTTCGGGTCCTCGATCAGGGTCTCGACGTGGATGTGGTCATAGTCGGGACGCGTCCAGCGCTCCACCACATGCAACGCGTCGCTATGCGGATTGGCATTCTCGTCGATCCACACCTGCGTGTCCTTGAACCCAATGGAATCGATCACCAGCGCGTCGCCTTCCCAGCGCCCGAGTTCTTCTCCGAAGAAGGAAGGGTCGGGATCCTCGGTGTGTTTGCGCTGGGCATCGACGGGAATCAGGCGGAAGTAGGTGTACCAGTAAAGGAACGCCACTTTGTTCGAGCCTTGGAGGACCTCGAAGGGCAGAGCGCTGGCGTTGTGGCGCGGGATGCCGCCCGGGATGCAGAGGCTCTCCGGATCGATGGTCGCGGTGACATTGTGTTTCAACGCCGCTTCGCCGGCGGCGGTGAGAGGGAGCTTGAGGCCGGGCAAATCCTTGGCGATGTTGCCGACGGGTTTGGTGTCGCGCGTGCCTTTCCAGTAGCCGCTCAGATCGGGGTGGCCGTCGGCGGTGCGCGGCGCGGGCCGGGAGGATTTCACATCCGGCGCCGTCAAACCACCGTTTTGTGCGAGCGCGGCGCGGGGGGCAAGAGAGAGGAACAGGAAGGCGAGGGCGCAAACAGCGTCCCCACCAGCGCGCAGGACGCCGCGGCCTCCTGGCGTCGGGCAAAAAGCGCCGCCGGGGTGTTCCGTTGTGCACGCTTTCTGGACAGTGGGGACGCGGTACGCAGGAGTGCGTACGCCACTGGCGAGTTGGGGTCTCAAATTCGCACCTCCTCCCCTCCGGCAATCCCACGAAACCGGCGTACCTTTTATTTTACGACGTTCGGCTGGTCTGAAAATACACTCAAACAATGCGTTCCCGTACCGATAAGGGAATCGCGAGCCGATTCGTCGCCGCCGCGGTCGCGATCCTAGCGGCCGCGGAAAACGCCGTCGAATCGGGCCACACGCGTGGTGAGCCAGAGCGCAGCGCGCGTAGGTGTGGAGGGGCGGGCCGGTTGTCGAACTTGCCTGTTCGAAACCGCAAGCCTGAACGGGCCGCCCGCCTCCTCCTCCCACGCACCCCCGTGCAGTTCCGCTTGACGTTCGCCCGCTAGCCGCGCGGCGCGGCGCCTGCTTAGAGTCCAGCGTCGCGCAGAAACTGCGCCGCTTCCTCGGGTGGCGTGGGATTGATATAAAATCCAGCTCCCCACTCGAATCCGGCGACGTTGGTCAGCCGCGGGATGATCTCCAGATGCCAGTGGTAATGCGCCAGCGGGCCTTCCTGAATCGGCGCGGTGTGAATCAAAAAATTGTAGGGCGGATGTTCCAGCACTCGTTCGATCTTACGGATGGTGGCTCGCATGGCCCAGGCCAAGCTTTGAATCAGGCTCGCATGCGCAGTTTCGAAATGCGAGCTGTGCGCGCGCGGCACGATCCAGGTCTCGAAGGGAAACCGGGCCGCATAAGGAGCGATCACCACAACCTCGTCGGTTTCGAGAATGACCCGCGCGCCGTTGGAAATCTCCTGGCGCACCATGTCGCAAAACACGCAGCGCTCCTTGAACTCGAAGTAGCGCCGTCCGCCGTCGATCTCCTCCTGCACCTGGATCGGCACTACGGGCAGCGCGATGAGCTGCGAGTGCGTGTGTTCCACCGAAGCGCCGGCCGCTTCGCCGTGGTTCTTGAACAGCAGAACGTAGCGCAAGCGGGCGTCGCGCTTCAGATCAAGTATGCGATCGCGGAACGCCCAGAACAGATCTTCCACGCGCTTTTCCGACAGTTGCGCGAGCGACACCTTGTGCTCGGGGCTTTCGATAATGACTTCGTGCGCGCCGATGCCGGTCATGCGATCGTACAGGCCCTCACCGGCGCGATCCAGCATCCCCTCGACGCGCAGCGCCGGAAACTTGTTCGGAATCACGCGTAACTGCCACGCGTTGGCATGGTCGCGGTAGGAGAGGATCTCGGGCGGCGTCTGGTCCTCGCAGCCGGCGCAGAACGGGCAGTTCCCGTTGGATCTTGGAATCACCCGCGTGCGCGTGAAGTCGCCAGGTCGCCTGGCGAGATCGGTGGCAATGATCACCCAGCGGCCGGTTACGGGGTCTTTGCGGAGTTCGGGCAAGTCGGAAGTCCCGTCGTTACAGATGGCAACAGTCTGAAGCGAAATTATAACTTAACGTTCGTGATTCCGTCACATACATCAGGCCGCGGGCGGCAAGAAGGCATCGCGAAAATGCGTGACCAAAGGCGGCGTCGTGAAGACGATGTTCACGACGTCGAAACGCACCTGGTCCCAGGAGACCTCGGCGTGGCGGGCATACTCGCGGGCGGCGCGGAGCAGGCTGGATTGCTTGTGCGGCCCGATGGCGCGGTCGGGCGCGCCGTATTGATCGGTCTGGCGGGATTTCACTTCGACGAACACCAGCGTTTCGTCCTCCCAGCCGATCAGGTCGATTTCGCCTGCGCCCGACGCCATGCGGTAATTGCGAGCCACGATGACGATGCCAGCGCGCTGGAGAAAGCGGTGTGCGATGTCTTCGCCCCGGCGGCCCAGCGCCTGGCTGGCCGCGAGCTTCCCTTTCTGGCTATGCTGCCGGAGCACATCCGCGAATTCGTACAGGCGTCCCATCATTTCCGCGTCCTATTGCCGCGATCCAAGAATCGTCCGCCGCCTGCGCTCCTGTACTGGCTGCGGCCGATCGAAGTAGCAAGTGCCGCGAGCGGCGGGAAAGTCTCACTTGATGGCTTCGAATTCGAACTCCATCACTTTGCCGCGGATCATGTAGCAGAGGTAATACTCCCAGAACCGGCGGAAGCGCGGGAAGCGGTTCACCAGGAACTCGAACCCAAGCCAGCGCCACAGCGCCAGCAGCCGCACGCGCACGGAGACTTCGCGGAAGCGGGCGGGCGTGTAGTAGCCGAAGCCGCCGTGATCTTCTCCGAAGTAGCGGAACGAAAAACTGTTCAGATGCCAGCGATGCGTGGGATCGCAGAAAGAGCTGAAGTCGGTGTAGTGGGGCGTGACCAGAAACACGCGGCCGGCGGGGGCCAGCACGCGATGAAACTCTTCCATCGCGCGGAGGACATCGGAGACGTGCTCGATGACGTGGACCACGCGCAGCGAATCGAACGAATTGTCGCGGAAGGGGTACGGAAATCGGTCCAGATCGCACAGCACGTCGGCGCGGCTGCGCGGGTTGCGGTCGATGCCGATCGCGCCCGGAGTCTTGTTGACGCCGCAGCCGACGTCGAGCGTTGGCTTGGGGTGCGCTTGGGACGCTAGGCCGCCAGCTTCAGGCATTCCTCCAGTGTATCGACAGCGAAATCGGCTTGATCGCGCGTGATGATCAGAGGCGGCGAGAGCCGGATGGCGTTGCGTCCGGCGCCGAGCACCAGCAGACCGCGCTCAAAGGCCAGCGACACCAGGCGGTCCCGCAATTCGGGCGCGCGTTCTTTGGATTGCTGATCGCGCACCAGCTCGATGCCGATCATGAGGCCGAGCCCGCGGACGTCGCCCACCTGCGGGAAACGGGCGGTCCAGGTACGCAGCCGGTCCAGAATATAGCCGCCGATCTGCGCGGCGTTGGCAATCAATTCGCGCTCCAACAGATCGAAAGTAGCGAGCGCCGCCGCGACCGCGACCGGATTGCCGCCGAAAGTAGACGCGTGCGAGCCCGCCGGCCAGTTCATGATCCCGGCGCGCGCGATGGTGGCGCTCAATGGCAGGCCGCTCGCGATGCCCTTGGCGGAGGCGAAGATGTCGGGCGTGACGCCGAAGTGCTCGGCGGCCCATAGCCTGCCGGTGCGCCCCATGCCGCACTGCACTTCATCCAGGACCAGCAGAATGCCATGCTTCTCGGCCAGTTGCGCCAGCTCGCCCAGGAAATTCTTGGGCGGGATGAGGTAGCCGCCTTCGCCTTGAATCGGCTCGACCACAATCGCCGCCACTTCGTCGGGAGGCAGGATGGCGCGGAACAGGTGCTCTTCGATGGCGCGGACGCAGGCAGCCGCGTGATCCTCGGCGCTCATGCCCGGCGGGCGGCGATAGGGATCGGGAAACTCGGTGTGAAACACGCCCGGAACGAGCGGGCCGAATCCCTTGCGCTGCACCGCCTTGCTGGCCGTGAGCGAAAGCGCGCCCAGCGTTCGGCCGTGGAAGGCGCCGCGAAACGCGATGAATTTCTCACGGCCCGTGTGATAGCGGGCCAGCTTCATGGCGGCTTCGATGGCTTCGGTGCCGGAATTTCCGAAATAGACGCGTCGCGGCACGCCGCCCGGAGACGTGGCCGCCAGTTTCTCGGCCAGCTCCACCATGTTCTCGTAGTAGAAATCCGTGCCCGACATGTGGATCAGGCGTTGCGACTGCCGCTGGATGGCTTCGACCACTCGAGGATGGCAATGGCCGGTGGCCACGGTCGCGATACCGGCGCTGAAGTCCAGAAAGCGGTTGCCGTCCACGTCTTCGATGATGGCGCCCTCGCCCCGGCTGGCCACCAGCGGGTAGGAGCGCGTGTAGGACGGCGAAATGACAGCTTGATCGCGTTCGATGACGGCGCGCGCGAGAGGCCCCGGCAGATCGGTCACGATGTGGGGAAGATCCAGGCGGACCGTTTCACTCAGCATAAGCTCCTTCCTTTTCTATCGACACTTCTGGCTGAAAGGAGACGGCTTAATCGGACCCGAACAAAGAAGGGCGAGCGGAGGAAGGCGTGGCCATGGTGAGCCTCTAACTCCAAGTTAACACGCGCGTGGGGCTCCTGCGGCCGGCGATTGGTGGCGTACGCGGCGCCGAACGCATCCTGGATCCGGCGCGAGATAAGCTTCTGCGCCGGGTTGTGACGAGCAGCCTGCGCTACACTCGCAGTTTATGGTTCACGTTTCGTGGCCGGAGACCGCGGTGTTTCTGGTCCTGCTGGCCGCCTCGGTCTATGGGTTCTGGTTTCGATTCGGAAAAGTCTGGCGCAGAGTGCTGCAGTCCAAGCAAGATCCTGAATTCCACATCCAGCCCGTGGCGCGACGCGCCGGCGCGTTCCTCTGGGAAGTGTTGCTGCAAGGCAAGGTCGTCTGGCAACGCCCCCTTCCGGGACTGGCGCACGCCTTTGTGTTCTGGGGATTCTGCGCCTTCGC
Source organism: Bryobacteraceae bacterium (assembly GCA_035632015.1). GTDB lineage: Bacteria > Acidobacteriota > Terriglobia > Bryobacterales > Bryobacteraceae > Palsa-89. The sequence continues at coordinate 8,587 of DASQHQ010000197.1, read as the reverse complement.
GCTGATCACCATCAACCATTTCGGCCAGGGCCTGCACCTCCAGTTGCTCAGCCGCGACGGATTCTTCGGACGGTTCTATTTCTCGCTCGCGGCCATCTTCGCCGTGGCCGTCGCCGTCTCTATCGCCGGCCTGGCTTTCCGGCGGTTCGTGATCCGGCCGAGATGGCTGGGTCCGCTGTCGTACCAGTCCGGCGTGATCGCGCTGCTGATCTTCGCGCTGATGATCACCTACTTGATGACTTATCTGCCGGGCGGCGAAGAGAGCAGACTGCTGTGGTGGTCGCACACGCTGACCATTTTGATTTTTCTCCCGCTGATCCCGCACACCAAGCACCTGCACCTGGTCCTGAGCCCGGTGACCGTGTTCCTGAAGCGCGACGGGTTCAGCAAGATTCCGCCGCTGGTGGGCGACGAAGATTTCGGACTGGACACCGGCAAGGATCTCACCCAACTGGTTTCGCTGCAAGCCTATTCGTGCGTCGAGTGCGGCCGCTGCTCCGAACATTGCCCGGCTTTCAACACCGGAAAGGTTCTCAATCCCAAGGAAATTGCGCTGGGCGTGCGCGGGTATCTCAACGAGTTCGGCCCGTCCGGCGAAGAGCCGCTGCTCGGCAAGCACCTCATCCAGGAAGCGGCCTTCCAGTGCACCACCTGCGGCGCGTGCGAATTCCAGTGCCCGGTGGGAGTGCAGCATCTGCCGATCGTCGTCGGCCTGCGGCGCGGCGCGGTGAATACCGGCAAATGGGAAGATGACTACGGAACCAAGCTGTTCCTGAATCTGGAGCGCAACGGCAACTCGCTCGGATTCTCCTCCACCGAGCGCGACAAGTTCATCCAGAAGCAGGAATTGCCCATCTTCGACGGCTCGCAGGAATACTGTCTGTGGCTGGGCTGTATGGGCGCTTACGATCCGCAGGGGCGCGAGATCATCGCGGCGCTGGCGCAAGTGATGCGCTCCTTGCATGTCAGCTTTGGCGTTTTGCGCAAGGAGAAGTGTAACGGCGATCCGGCGCGCCGCTTGGGCAACGATCTGGCATTCGGCCAGCTCGCCGAGAATAACCTGGAAACGCTGAAGCAGAGCCAGGTACAGAAAATCGTTTCCATTTGCCCGCACTGCGTCCGCACCATCAGCACCGATTGGAAGGAATATGGTGAGGCGCCGCCCATCGAGCATCACAGCGAATTTCTGGCGCGGCATCTGGACCAATTGCCCGCGCAGACCGCCGCGGGCCAGACCATCGTCTATCACGATCCGTGTTATCTGGGACGCTATCGCGGCGTGTACGAGGCGCCGCGCAGCGTGATCGGCCGGTTCGGCAACCTGATCGAGCCGCCACGCACGCGGGAGCGATCTTTCTGCTGCGGCGCGGGCGGCGGGCTGGCCTTTCTGGGCGAGGAGAAGGGCGAGCGAATCAGCGTCAACCGCGCCAAGGAACTGGTGGCCACCGGCGCCGGCGTGGTCGGGGTCGCCTGCCCGTTCTGCAATACCATGCTCCGGGACGCGCTGTCGGGGCTCGCTAAGACGCCGCCCAAGCTGATGGATATCGCGCAGATCGCGGCCGCCAGCCTGAGTTCAGTAGATGGCCCAACAACCGGGGCTGACTAATTCCAGCAGATGACCGTCGAGATCGCGGAAGTAAAGGCTGAAGCCGCCTCTGGGCCAGGCCACGCGCGATTCGATAGCGACCTCGTGATCCGAGAGGTGTCGCATCCACTCGGTTTCCGAATCGAGCGGGATGGTGAACGCCAAATGCAGTTGACCTTGGCCGTCGTGCGGCGGAATCACGCCGCCCGGCGTTGCGATCGGCGCGATGGTCCCATGCTTGCGGAAAAGCAGCAGCACCTGCTGGCCGGAGACGCTGAACGCGCAAAACCGGGCGTCGGAAACCAGTTTTGAGAAACCAAAGAGACGCTGATAGAAGTCTATCGAGCGATCCAGGTCCTCGACGTACAACGAGGTCTCGAGTACGCGCCCGAGGCGTGGCATGCTTCGATGGTACAACCCGCGCCGCAGGAAGCGAGCAGGTCGAAAATCGCGAGTGCGACGCCGGAGGCCCGGCGGCTAGTAACGGTCCGTGCGAAAAAGATCCCCGTTTACGAGCCGGCGGTCTCGGCCGGTCTCCGCGGCCGAATCCAGGCTACCGAGGCGATCCCTCTGGAGAACCAGAAGAGGACGCTCCAGGGCCATCAGGAAACCTCCCAGGCGGTTGGGCTTGAACAAATAAAAACGAAGCCGGCACATGTAACATCGATGCGGATGCACGCCCAGCGAAGCCAGGAAAGAATCCCGAAACTTGCGACTTATCGAAGGACGAAACAAAAGAGAGCCGCAGCGGGGGCAATAAAAAACTATCCGGACTCTCATGCCATACTTCCTTTCCACAACAAGTTGACGGGCGACATCTGAGGAACTACTTCAACAGCATCGCTCTCATGCACGCAAAGTACTAACGTCCCCCGCAGACGTACTAAACATAATAGTACTTTCCTGGGGCAATTGGTAGCCGCATTGTACGGCCATCCGTGGGCGGCGCCGGGCCGAACAGGGGGCCAGTGATTCTATCGCGAAGACTGCCCGCTGAGTTATGATGCTGACAGTTCCTGCTGATCGAAAAATGCCCGCAGTGGAAAATGCAAATCGGGGCGAGGTGGCGCCCGGTTCCGCTCCCAGCTTTCACGTCTCGAAGCGGTTTCTGCCCGCGCTGCTGTTGCTCTTCGCCGGCAGCGGATGTTCGGCGCTGATCTACGAGGTGGTCTGGTATCAGCTTCTCCAACTGGTGATCGGATCCACGGCCATTTCGCTGGGCGTGCTGCTGGCCAGCTTTATGGGGGGTCTGTGCCTGGGAAGCTTCGCGCTGCCTCGTTTGGTGTCGGGACGCCTGCATCCGCTGCGAATCTACGCGTGGATTGAATTGGGGATCGGAATGTGCGGGCTGGCGGCGCTGTTTGGCGTTCCGCTGGTCGACCGCCTATACGTCGCGGGCGTTGGGCACGGCGTGCCGGCCGTGCTGCTGCGCGCGTTGGTGTGCGCTGCCTGTCTGATGCCTCCCACCATACTGATGGGAGCTTCTCTGCCGGCGGCGGCGCGCTGGGTGGAGACCAGCCCGGAGGGCGTCTCCTGGCTCGGTCTGCTGTACGGCGCGAACACGGCGGGAGCAGTCGCAGGATGTGTGCTGGCGGGTTTCTATCTGCTGCGAGTCTACGACATGGCCACCGCGACGTACGTGGCCGCGGCCCTAAACGCGATGGTGGCGCTCGTCAGCCTGGCTCTGGCCGGCCGGGCAGCGTATCACGCTTCATCGGGACAGCCGGACCGCGGGCAGGCGGCGGCCGGTTCGTGGCCGGTCTATTGGGCGATCGCGCTGTCCGGCGCCTGCGCGCTGGGCGCGGAAGTGATTTGGACGCGCCTGCTGGGCTTGCTTTTGGGTGCGACAGTCTACACGTTTTCCATCATTCTGGCCGTGTTCCTGGTTGGAATCGGACTGGGCAGCGGTGCCGGCTCCCTGCTCGCGCGCAGCCTGACGCGGCCGCGACTCGCGCTGGGATGGTGCCAGATGCTGCTTACTGCGGGCATCGCCTGGACCGCCTACATGCTGGCCAACTCACTGCCCTATTGGCCCATCAATCCGCTGCTTTCTACTGAGCCCATCTTCACCTTCCAAGTGGACCTGGTGCGCTGCTTGTGGACCATCCTGCCGGCGGCGCTGCTATGGGGAGCCAGTTTTCCGCTGGCGCTGGCGGCAGTGGCTGCCCCGGGTGAAGACCCCGGCCGGATGGTGGGCGGCATCTACGCCGCCAACACTGCGGGCGCCATCCTGGGCGCGCTAAGTTTCTCCATGCTGCTGATCCCGCGCATCGGGACCGGCCGGTCGGAGCGCGCGCTCATCGTGCTGTCCGCGATCGGAGGCCTGCTCCTGCTCACGCCTCTGGCTTGGACGGCGCGCAGGAAATCGCGCCTGCTGGCCCTGACAGCGGCGGCGTCGCTGGCCGCGGTCTGGCTGGTGTCAACCGTGACGCCGGTTCCCGGCATGCTGATCGCTTACGGCCGCCGTATGATCACATCGGCCGGGCGTGCGAAGATCCTGTACGTGGGCGAGGGCATGAACTCCTCGATTGCCATCTCGCAGTGGGACGACGGCGCGGTGCAGTTTCACGTGAGCGGCAAAGTGGAAGCGTCCACCGAGCCCTACGATATGCGGCTGCAGCGCATGCTCGGCCACGTACCCGGGCTGTTTCATCCGGCGCCAAAGTCGGCGCTGGTGGTGGGATTCGGCGCCGGAGTCACGGCCGGATCGTTCACGCTGTATCCGAGCATCCAGAGAATCGTGATCTGCGAGATGGAGCCGCTGGTACCGCCCATCGCCACAATTTTTTTCGCTCGCCAGAACTACGATGTGCTGCACGATCGCCGCGCCCGCGTGGTCTACGACGACGCCCGGCACTACATCCTGACCTCGCCCGAGAAATTCGACATCATTACTTCCGATCCCATTCATCCGTGGGTCAAGGGCAGTGCGACGCTTTATTCGAAAGAATACTTCGACCTCGTCAAGCAGCACCTGAATCCCGGCGGCATCGTGACGCAGTGGGTGCCGCTGTATGAAAGCGACCTGAACACGGTGAAGAGCGAGATCGCAACTTTCTTCGATGTGTTTCCCGACGGCACCATCTGGGGCAACGAGAATGGAGGCGGCGGTTACGACATCGTGCTGCTCGGGAATGCCGGTGAGGCGCGGATCGATGTAGACGGCCTGGAGCATCGCTTGGGATCGGCGGCGTATTCGGGGGTGTCGAAGTCGCTTCAGGAGGTGGGATTCCAATCGGCCATGGCTTTGCTCACTACTTATGCCGGGCGAGCGTCCGATTTGCGCACCTGGCTCGCGCGGGCGCAAATCAATCGGGACGGGAACTTGAGATTGCAATACCTGGCTGGATTGGCTCTGAACGGCAGTCAGGAAACCCTGATTTATGACCAGATGTTGAGCTACCGCAAGTATCCCGATGGGCTTTTCCAGGTGTCGGAAGCGCGCCTTCCGGCGCTCCGAGCGGCTTTGGCCGGCCGGTAGGTCTTTTGGACCGGTGTAGTTCCAGTACTAGCGGTTATGGCTGGCCCGCGTCCACTCTGCTATTCTGCGGAGAGAAGCCCGCTTCGCACCCACGCGAAGCGCAGCCTGTCCGGATGAGAGTCGTTCTCTGTGGCCGAAGAGTCATTTGCCCGATATAGGGATCATGGACGTAGCGTTACAGTTCCAGACGGATCTCGTATGGCTGTAAGACTCCGGGTTCGCATGAACGATTCCGGCGGCGATGTGCGTCGGAACGTTGTGGGGTACCGGTTTCGCCCGCTATCTTTTTTTGGCTCGGTGAGCTTGCATGCGACGGCGATCCTTTCGCTCGGTCTGATTCATCCTTCGCTCGAGTCCGAGGCATCCAAACGGCCCATCTACGACCAGCTCATCAAGCCGGATGAGCATAAGATCGTCTGGTACAACTATCCGAAGCGTTTGCCCGACGCCACGGCGACCAAGCGCGTAGGCACGTTTCCGAAGCCGCGGGGCCGGGAATTCTCCAAAGAAGCCATCATCGCGACGGCGCCGCGGGCGAAATCGGCCAAGCAGATCATCTGGCGGCCGGTTCCGAAGATAGAGATCCGGCAGGATCTTCCCGCGCCGAACCTGGTCCTGAGGGCGGCCACGGCGCTTCCAGCACCTCCGCCGCCCCGGGAGTTAAAGAAGTTCGTGCAGCCCAACAACCAAGGCGTGCGCGCCAAACAGGCCAACGTGTCGTTGCTCACGCCCAATGGGAACGTGAATCTCGCCGAGGAGAGCCAGAGACGGCTGGATCTGCCGGGCCTGCGCAAACAGTTTATGCCTCCGCCCCCGCCTTCGCAGCGGGAAGCGCGCCTCCGCCTTCCGGTGGAAGTGGGAGAGCTTCCGGCGCCGGATGCCTCGATTGTGGGGAGCGCAACGCCGCACATGGCTCTGCCGGAGGGGCTGGGGACCGCGGCCTTTTCCAAGGGTGCGCCGCCTCCTTCCAACGCGCCTCCTGGTCCTGAAACCACCGACGGCAATGCTCAGGCGGACGTGGCCGTTGCGAGCCTTCGTCCGGGAAACGGGCCGGTGCCGGATGGCGCGCGCTCGGGCGCGTTTTCCAAGGCTCCGAATGTCGGCGAGCCGGCCACCGGCGAGGTCAGCGGCGCAGGCTTGCGGGTACCGAATCTGACGATTCGCGAGGACCGCAGCAAGGCTGAGGCTCCGCGCGTCAATCCAACCGCCAGAACCATCCTGTATGCCGAACGCATGCGCAGCGTGCCGGTTTCCACACTCTCGGTTCCCTTGCGCCCGGCCTCGCGAACCATTCCGCGGGCCATCGACGCGCGATTTCAAGGGCGCAACGTGTACACGATGGTGGTGCCGATCGAGAATCTGGAGCCTTATTCGGGCGACTGGATCTTGTGGTTCGCCGAGCGGCAGTTCAAGCCTGGAGACACGCCCTTCGTGCGCGCGCCCATTCCTCTGCGAAAGGTGGAATCGGTCGAGCCGGTCCTGCCGGGAGCGCACACCGAGCTTCGCGTGCAACTGGTGGCGCAGATCAAGCAGGACGGCAAGATCGAGGGGATCGCTCTGCTCCGCAATCTGCCGCTCGCCATCGAGCAGGCCGTGATCCAAGACATGTCCGGGTGGGAATTCAAGCCGGCCACGCGCGACGGCGCGCCGGTGGACGTGGACGTGGTCCTCGAGATCCCCTACAGTCTGCCGCCGCAGATCGCCAAGAGCACCCGCTAGCGCAGCCTGATCAGCCGCGCACGATCTGAAACCCGCTCTGTGTGCGCCCGCCGACCAGAGTGGTCCACATCACGCGCGCGCGCCCCACGAAGAAGCGGTGCTGGAACCGCACTTCCAGGCCCGGCTGCAAATCCGGAACCGTGTGCTGAGCCCGGAATCCATCGCTGCTGACGTCGATCATTTCGGCGCGGGATTCGCTGACAGAATCGCCGACCGATAAGTGCACGTGTCCACGGCTAAAACTCCGGGCCTGCCACCTTCGATAGCGTGCGACGCGCATACGCTGGCTTTTGTAGAGCGTTATCATTATGCGAAGCCGATGGGGTCGATGCAATGGTACGAAGCCCTTATTGGTTCTTGGACGAATCCCTTAGGCGCGCGCTAGGATGCCGGTGTGCGCAGCCGGTAGATCGCGGTATGGCGGACGGTTTGGACCAGAAGGCCGCCTGCCAGCAGCATCGTGTCCAGCACGACAAACTCGTGGCCTTTGCGGTCGAAGCATTCCTGAATGCGGCCTCGCGCGGAGATCGTGTCGCCGGGGTTTGCGACGCTCCAGTTCGTGACTTCGCTCGCGGTGTGAATCCAGGGGCCCAGAAGGAAGTTGGCCATCAAGAGCTCGTTCGAGAATTTCAGCAGGCGTGCGGGGTCGGCCGTGTCGAGCGTTGCGGTGAGGGTTCCGAGCGTGGAGCCGGGCGTGAGATTGCTGTTGGATGGCACGGGTCGCTGTTCGGGCGGCGGCAACGGCGCTTCCGGATACGGCGCGGGCGCGGATTGCGATTCCGTTCTTAGTCCCGCCACGCCGCGGGCGCAGACCGTGCCATCGGGGCGCTCGGCCGCGATCAAAATGGATCCATCGTCCTGCGGTTCCGCCTTGACGAGCACCTCGTCGCCGTCGTAGAACGGCTCGAGAAAGCGCACCATCATGGTTCCGCCCTCGGGCCAGGTGGGCGCGAGCGCAACAACCGGCGCGGTCATGTAGCCGTACACCGTCACACCCGGCACCAGCCCGCCGCGAAAACCGTACTGAGCAGCGACGCTGTCGTCGTGAATCCGGTTTTCGGACTCGGGCGCGGTGTTGACGGCGCGCACGCGATGGAGCAAAGGCGGGTGAACCACTAGACGGTGGTAGTTTCGGCGGCGCGCTCGGCGTACCGGCGGTCGACGTAGCTGTTGAGAATCTCGATGAACTCGGCCACGATGCGGTCGCCCCGCAGCGTCACCGAGAGCTTGCCGTCCACGTACACCGGCGCAACCGGCTCTTCGAACGTGCCGGGCAGCGAAATGCCGATGTGCGAGTGCTTGGATTCGCCCGGCCCGTTTACCACGCAGCCCATCACCGCGACCTTCATTTCTTCGATGCCGGCGTACTTGGTCTTCCACACCGGCATCTGTTCGCGCAGGTAGGTCTGGATCTGATCGGCCATGTCCTGGAAGAAGGTGCTGGTGGTGCGGCCGCAGCCGGGGCAGGCAGTGACCTGCGGCGTGAAGCTGCGCAGTTCGAGCGCTTGCAGGATCTGCTGGCAGACCACGACTTCATCGGTGCGGTCGCCGTTGGGCAGCGGCGTAAGCGAGGCGCGAATGGTGTCGCCGACGCCTTCCTGGAGCAGGACTGAAAGCGCGGCGGTGGTGGCGACGATTCCCTTCGATCCGAGGCCCGCTTCGGTCAAGCCCAGGTGCAGCGCGTAGTCGCACTGCGCGGCCAGCTTGCGATACACCACGATCAGATCCTGCACGCCGCTGACTTTGGCGCTCAGGATGATCTTGTCGCGCCCGAGCCCGTAGCGCTCGGCGGCCTGGCCGGA
>DASQHQ010000196.1:0-87037 GCA_035632015.1 Bryobacteraceae bacterium | reverse complement strand
CCCGCCCCGGCCCGGAAAAAAGAAGTCTAGCCGAGGGCGGCTTTGCCGTTAAAACGGGCGGCGGGGCCGAGTTCCTCTTCGATGCGGAGAAGCTGGTTGTACTTGGCGATGCGGTCGGTGCGGCTGGCCGAGCCAGTCTTGATCTGGCCGGCGCGCGTGGCTACCGCGAGGTCGGCGATGAAGGCGTCTTCGGTTTCGCCGGAGCGGTGCGAAATTACATTGGTGTAGTGCGCGCCGGCGGCCATCTGGATGGCTTCGAGCGTTTCGGTGAGCGAGCCGATCTGGTTGACCTTGATGAGAATCGAATTGGCGATGCCCTTCGCGATGCCCCGCGCCAGGCGCTCGGTGTTGGTGACGAACAGATCGTCGCCCACGAGCTGAATTTTCGATCCCAGCTCCTTGGTGAGCGCTTTCCAGCCGTCCCAGTCGTCTTCGGCCATGCCGTCTTCAATGGAAATAATCGGATATTGGTCCACCCACTTGCTCCAGAACTTCACCATTTGATCCGGGGTGCGCTGGCTCTTGTCGGATTTTTTGAAGACGTACTTGCCGCTCTCTTTTTCGTAGAACTCGCTGGCGGCGGGGTCGAGCGCGATGCTGATCTGGCCGCCGGGTTTGTAGCCCGCCTTGGTGATGGCTTCGAGCACCACTTCGAGCGCTTCTTCGTTGGATTTGAGATTGGGCGCGAATCCGCCTTCGTCGCCGACCGACGTCGAGTAGCCGCGCTTCTTCAGCACGCCTTTGAGGGTGTGAAACACCTCGGCGCCCAGGCGCAAGGCTTCGGAAAAGCGAGCAGCGCCGTGGGGCGCGATCATGAATTCCTGCGGGTCGACGGAATTGTCGGCATGCACGCCGCCGTTCAGGATATTCATGAGTGGAACCGGCAGAAGATTGGCGCTGATGCCGCCGAGATAGCGATACAACGGCGTTTTCGACGACTGCGCGGCGGCGCGAGCCGTGGCCATAGAGACCGCCAGAATCGCGTTGGCGCCGAGCTTGCTCTTGTTGGGCGAACCGTCCAGCTCGATCATTTTGTGATCGATGGCGCTTTGCTCTTGGGCCTGCATGCCGGCGATCACGGGTGCGATTTTCCTGGTGATATTCTGCGCGGCCTTGCGCGTTCCTTTGCCAAGGTAGCGTTTGGGGTCGTTGTCGCGTAGCTCCACGGCTTCGTGCTCGCCGGTGGAGGCTCCGGAAGGCACTGCCGCGCGGCCCCGCGTGCCGTCCGCCAAGTGCACATCCGCTTCCACCGTTGGATTGCCGCGCGAATCCAGGATCTCGCGGCCGATCACTCGAACGATTTCCATATCTTTTCATTCTCGGCGAGCGGCGCACGCGTTGTCCAACCAGATTCGTTCACCATTTGTCCGGCCAATTCCTCAACTCCCGGTTGCCATACCAAGGCCGGGACGCGGGAGGCGCGGGTGATTTTGAAATCCGCGCCAACAAGAACGCACGGTCCGGCGACACCTGTACCGATTCGTGCGTGGGCCCGGCGGCCTTCGCAGCCGCGGGCATCAGGTTCGCGGGCACGTAAAAATCGGAAGCTGGGTGCGATTGGATGATTTTCAGGACGTCGGCGTCGGAGTCGGCGACAATCGAGGTCGCGATCGGCTCGCTGGAGTCGAGACCCCAGGCTCGCAGGCGCTCGCGGAACACCGGTTCCCAGCGGTCCAAATCATCAAAGACCGCCGAAGAGACCGTGATGCCGAGGTTAACGTACTGCGGCGCGTAGCGGATGGTGATGTGATCCGGATCGCGAAAGCAATAGCGAAACTTGGCCAGCGGGATGGTGGCATCGTAGAACTCGTCGTCGGGATCCACCAAAATGAGTTCGTTGGGCCGCCCGCGCTCGGCGTAGGATCGCAACAGAGGCGCGGCTGCCAGCGGGCGGCTGGATGAATAGGCCAGGCTCCATACCGGTTGCCGGATGGTGAGCTTCGCCCCGAGGATCGCGAGCAGCGCCGCGGCCAACCAGGGTTGGAGCCGAAGCGGAATGTAACCAGCCGCCAGACAGAGCGGTGCTATGAGGATCAGGATGTAGGGGGAGTTCTTCCACTGGCGCGAGAGCACCAGAGCGAATTCGACCGCCAGCCAGCAGGAGACGAGCAGCGCATTGGGCTGGCGCTTTTTCGCCTGGATGAAGAGCGCGGGCAAACCCAGCGCGGCCACCACGCACAGGAACGGATCGGTAAGGAAGAGGCGCTTGAGATAGAACCAGACGGTGCTTTCGGGCGATCGCGGCACGGGCGGGTTGAACTGAAAGCGGATCAGGTCGAATGAAACGTAATCGTCCCAGAAGGCCGCGCGGTGGATTGCCATCTGGTAGAGGTGCCAGGGTGCGATCAGCAGCGCGATCCAGGCGATCGCTTGCACCATGCGGCCGAGCGCGGGCCGTCTTTCCGAAGTGCTCACCAGGCTGAAGGCCGCGAGCACAATGATTGGAATCACTCCCGCGAAGCTCTTGGTTAGGATCGCAGCGGCTGTACATGCAATGAAACCCCATCGCGGGCGTGCGGCGTCGAGTCTTGGGTCGCGCTGGAGACACAGCAGTGCGGCGACCGTCCAGAAGGCCAGCAACGTGTCGGTATAACAAAGACGCGAGAACGTGAACCAGGCCGAGTTCGACAGAAGCAGCAGCATAGCCGCTAGGCCGGCCCACAGCCCGTGCGTCCGGGCGCCCCAATATAAAACCAGCGCGACGGCCAGCGAGCCTGCCAGCAAACTGGGCAGCCGCACAGCGAACAGTGAAATGCCCAGGGCCTTGAGCGAGAGCGCCGTGAAGATGTATAGCAGCGGCGGCTTGTTCAGGTAGATGCGCCCCATGACGATCGGCGTCAACCAATTTCCTTGCGCCGCGATGCGCAGAGCGGCGTTGGCATAGAGGGATTCATCCTGGGCGTGAATGCCGGAGACGGGATCGGCCAGCGTGGAAGCTACGCCGGCTCGCTGGACATCATACGCGAGAAAGGCGAAGGCGGCGGCGGCCACGACCAGGCTCTTCCAGGCAAGCCCGGCCACGCGCCCGGTCATATTGTCAGTACGGCTTTCCAAAAGATCTTGCGATTGGCGAGATCGCGGAGGGCGGCGGGCGCGGTGGCCAGTGGATATTCGACCGGACGCGGCGGTTTGATCTTGCCCTTGCTGTAGAGATCGGCGATTGCGCGCTGCGCGACGGCCGAATATTCCGGATGCGCCTGCACGTGCCCACCCCATAGCGCGCCTACCACGGACATGTTCTTCAGCAGAATGCGATTCGCGGCGATGGTCGGGATGCGGCCGCTGGCGAAGCCGATCACCAGCAGCCGGCCGGCCGAGGCGATGCACTTGGTGGAGAGGTCGAAGACGTCGCCGCCCACCGGGTCATAGATCACATCTGCGCCGGGCCCGCCAGTGAGTTGCTTCACTTGGTCAACCCAGGTGGCGTCCGTGTAGTCGATGCCGTGTTGGGCGCCCTGGGCCATGGCGAACGCGACCTTTTCCGCGCCGCCGGCAGTGGCGATGACGCGCGCGCCGAACGCGCGGCCAAGCTGGATGGCCGAGACGCCGACCCCGCTCGCGCCGGCGTGCACCAGCAGCCATTCACCGGGCTGTAATGCGGCGCGGTCGCGCAACGCGAAATACGAGGTGTGATACACCACGGGCAGCGCCGCGGCGGTCGAGAAATCCATGCCGTCCGGAACCGGAAACGTGCGGTTCACATGCGCGACGGACTGTTCGGCCAGGCCGTTTCCGTGCGTCATCGAGAGCACACGATCGCCCGGCTGGAATTGCGTGACGTCCGGGCCGGTCGCGTCGACGATGCCCGCCACTTCCGCACCCGGTGTAAACGGAAACGGCGGCTTGATCTGATACTTGCCCTGCACCTGCAGGATGTCGAAAAAATTCAGGGCGGCCGCGCGATTGCGGATGCGCACCTCGCCGGGGCCGGGCTCGGGCGCCGGCACATCTTCGAACGACATGGTCTCCGGTTCGCCCCAACCGTGCACGCGCCAGGCTTTCATGGGCGGCAGGTCCTGGCTTTAGGTCCTAGTTCGGATGGCAGCATTCCATAAGCTCCTTCAATCCATTCGCACAGCAGCGGGCGCGTGTCCCGCGGGTCGATGATCTCCTCGATTCCGAAGGCCTCGGCGGTTCTGAGCGGCGATCGGAACTGGTTCAGCAGGTCTTCGATCTCGCGGCGGCGCGCGGCCGGGTCGGGCGCGGCTTCGATGTCGCGTTTGTAGGCGGCCTGGACGCCGCCTTCAATGGGCAGCGAGCCCCAGTCGCCGGAAGGCCAGGCGTAGCGCAGATTGAGCGACTGCGCGTTGCCGTGGCCTGCGCCCGCGACGCCATAGCAGCGGCGGATCAGGATCGAGATCCACGGCGTGGTGGCCTGGTAGACGGCGATCAGCGCGCGCGCCCCGGCTCGAATCGTGCCCGCGCGCTCGGCCGCGCTGCCGATGAGAAAGCCGGGATTGTCCACGAAATTCACGACCGGGATGTGGAACGTGTCGCAAACATCCACCAGCCGGATCATCTTGTCGCAGGCCGGGGTGTTGGGCGCGCCGCCGCCGTGGCGCGGGTCGTTCGCCATGACGCCGACCGGATAGCCGTTCAGGCGCGCCAGGCCGGTCACCAGGGGACGGCCGTAATAATATCCGATTTCGAAAAAGGAATCGCGGTCGAACACGGCGCGCAGGATGCGGCGCACGTCGTAGGTGCGGCGGCGGTCGCGCGGGATCGCTGAGATCAGTTCGTCTTCACGGCGGTTCGGATCGTCATCCGGCGGCCGGCGCGGCGGCGCTTGCCAGACGCTGGAGGGCAGATACGAGAGGAAGCGGCGGATGGTCTGGAAGGCCTCCTCTTCGCTCGCGACTTCGTTGTCCACGGCGCCGCTGCCGCGGGTGTGAATCTCGTAGCCGCCCAGCTCTTCCTTGGAAACTTTTTCGCCGACGCCTCGCTCTACCACCGGAGGTCCGGCGACGAAGAGCTGGCTGATTCCGCGCACCATGAGAGAGAAATGCGACGTGACTACGCGCGCGGCTCCGAGTCCGGCAACCGGGCCGAGGCAGGCTCCGATGACCGGCACTTCGGCCAGCATGGCCGTGATCTGATCCCAGGCGGGATTGGCCGGGACGTAAGTGCGGCCGATTTGTTCGATGGTCTTGACACTGCCGCCTCCGCCGGTGCCGTCGACCAGGCGAACCATGGGGATGCGCAAGCCGCGCGCCAGCTTTTCTCCGTGCCCCATTTTGTCGCCGACCTTGGCGTCCGCCGCGCCGCCCCGCACGGTGAAGTCGTCGCCGCCGACTACCACGGGCCGGGCGTCGATGCGTCCGGTTCCCAGCACGAAGTTGGAGGGGGTGAACGCGGCGAGGTTACCGCATTCGTCGTAGGTGGCGCGGCCGGTGAGCACGCCAATTTCGTGGAAGGAGCCGGGGTCGAGCAAGTGGTCGATGCGCTCGCGCACCGTGAGCCGGCCGGCGTCGTGCTGGCGCTGGATGTTGGCCGCGCCTCCCATTTCGCGCGCCAAGGCCTCGCGGCGGCGGATTTCATCTAACTCGGATTGCCAGCTCACTTGGTACATTGTACGGGAGCGGTGGCGTGGCGCGGCAGAAGCTCGTGCGCGCCGGTTCGCGACTCATCGCGACGCGTGCTCCGCCGGGCGTTCACACGAGCGCACAGGACGCCGCGGCCTCCTTGTGGCGGACAAAAAGCGCTGACGCGGCGTTCCGTTGTGCGCGCTTTCTGGAGAGTGTGAACGCGGCACCCACGAGTGCAGTGCGCCACGCCAGGCAGAACACTAGAATCAAGATTACGCGACATGATTTTTTCCGCTGACATACTTACGCGCTTTGCTGGCGACCTTCTGCTGGCTGCGAACGTCCCGGCCGCCAAGGCCGATTTGGTGGCGCGGTCGCTGGTGGCCGCTAATCTTCGCGGCGTCGACTCGCACGGGTTGCAGTTGCTGCCTTTTTATATCGAAGCGATCCAGATGGGCAACATCAATGTTCAAACCGACGGCCGGGTCGCGAGCGAGAGCGGCGCGTGCCTCGCCTACCAGGGCGACAACGGGATCGGACAGTGGATCTCCCAGATTTGCTGCGGACATGCGATCCGGCTGGCGCGTGAGCATGGAATCGCGATGGTGGTGGCTCGGGAGTCCAATCATTTTGGGGCGGCGGCGTTTTGGGCGCAGCGGATGTCCGCGGCCGGCCTGATTGGCATTGTCATGTGCAACGCCACGCCGCTGGTTGCGCCGTGGCAGGGCAGGGAAACGCGTTTTGGCACCAACCCGATTTGTATGTCGGTGCCGGGGCCGAACACATGGCTGCTGGACATGGCGACCACCACGGTCGCGCTGGGCAAGATCCTGAGCGCGCAGTTCCACGGGCGGACGACCATCCCGGAAGGCTGGGCCATGGACAAAGAAGGCGTGCCCACCACTGACACCGAGACCGCTCTGAACGGATTGCTCATGCCGCTGGGCGGCTACAAGGGCAGCGGCCTGGCGATGCTGGCCGAGATCCTGTGCGCGGTGTTGAGCGGCGGCGCGATGTCCACTGGGCTAGGCGGCATTCGCGTAAAAGGCCAGCCCATGCGCACCAGCCAGCTTTTCCTGGCCATCGACGTCAGCCGCTTCATGCCGCTGGAAGATTTCCAAGAAAGAATGCGGGCGCTGGTGGCGATGGTGAAGTCGTCGAAAACGGCGCGCGGCTACGACGAGGTGCTGGTGGCGGGTGACCCGGAATGGCGGTTCGAAGAACAGCGGCGCCGGGACGGAATCCCATTGTCCGATGGTGTCTGGCGGAACCTGACGCAGGCCGCGCAGCAATTGGGCGTGCCGCTCCCTGGGTAGAATGGAGAAATGCCCGGCGAAGACAAGCCCAGCTTCGAGAGCGGACTGCAGGAGCTCGAACAGATCGTCAAAGAAATGGAATCGAGCGACCTGCCTTTGGAACGCGCGCTGGAGCTCTTCGAGAAGGGCATGCGCCTGAGCGAGACGTGCCGCAAGCAGTTGGAAGAGGCCGAGACGAGGATCGAGATCCTGACGCGGAAGGGCGATAAGGTTCAGGCGGAGCCGTTCCGGCCCGACAAGGCATGACGCTCGCCGAATACGTCGCACGCCAGCAGGCCAGAATCGACGAGGCGCTTCGGCGTGTGGTTCCGGCCGAGTCGGCGGCGCCGGAATCCATCCACCAAGCCATGCGGTACAGCCTGTTCGCAGGTGGCAAGCGGGTCCGGCCGATTCTGTGCGTAGCGGCGGCGGAGGCGGTTTCCGATTCGCCGGACGGAATCGAATCGGCCGCCTGCACGCTGGAATTGATCCACACCTATTCGCTCATCCACGACGATCTGCCCGCACTGGATAACGACGACCTGCGCCGCGGCGTGCCGACGTGTCACAAAGTTTTCGGCGAGGCGATCGCCATTCTGGCTGGGGACGCGCTGCTGACGCTGGCGTTCCAGGTGCTCGCGCAGCTCGATGGCGAGCCGGCGCGGAAATCGCGGCTCATCGAGGAGCTGGCGCTGGCCGCAGGCACGCTGGGCGGCATGATCGGCGGCCAGGTGAACGATTTGGAAGGGGAAGGCAAGCATCCGAACGCGGCCTTGCTGGAGGCAATTCATCGCGCCAAGACGGGCGCACTCCTGCGCGCCAGCCTGCGCATGGGGGGCATCTATGCCGGAGCCGATGAAGAGCAGTTGCGCGCGCTCTCTTGCTACGGCGAGCACGTGGGTCTGGCGTTTCAGATTGTCGACGACGTGCTCGACGTCGAGCAGCCGTCCGAAGCCTTGGGCAAGACCGCGGGCAAGGACGCCAAGCAAAAGAAGATCACGTTCCCGGCCGTGTACGGGCTGGAGCGCTCGCGCGAGATGGCCGAGGACGAACGAGTGGCGGCTCATCTGGCGCTGCGGCCCTTCGATGAACGGGCCGAACGGTTGCGCGAGTTGGCCGACTGGATTGTGCAACGGAAGGCGTAGCGCCGCGCTCATGGCAGGACGCCGGCTGGATCAGCTTGTGGTGGAGCGCGGGCTGGCCGAATCGCGCGAGAAGGCGCGCGCGCTGATTCTGGCGGGTCAGGTGCTGGTCGACGGGCAGAAAGCCGACAAAGCCGGCCGCACGGTTCCGGAGGGTGCCCGGATCGAATTGCTGGAGCGGCCGCGCTATGTCGGCCGCGGCGGCTTGAAGTTGGAAGCGGCGCTGCGGCACTTCGCTATTCAAGTCGCCGGCAAGATTTGCATGGATGTCGGCTCGTCGACCGGTGGTTTTACCGACTGCCTGCTGCAACACGGCGCCGCGCGCGTCCACGCCATCGACGTTGGAACCGGGCAGCTCGATTGGAAACTGCGCAACGATCCGCGCGTCGTGGTCCGCGAGCAAGTGAACGCGCGCTACCTCAGCCGCGATGACCTGCCGGAAACCATCCAACTGGCGGTTTGCGATGTGAGCTTCATTTCTATCACAATGATTCTGCCGGCGGTCGCAAGTCTGCTGGCCGGCGGCGCAGAAATGGTTATTCTGGTAAAGCCCCAATTCGAATTGGAGAGACACCAAGTGGGAAAGGGAGGGATTGTTCGCGATCCCGAGCTGCACCGGCAGGCTTGCCGCCGCGTGGAAGAGGCAGTGCGCCAGCTCGGTTTTCGCGCGGACATTATTCCCAGCCCGATTCTCGGCGCGGAGGGCAACCAGGAATTCCTCTTATATGCCAGACATTAAAGTAGTCGGCATCATGGCCAAGCCGGGGATCCCGCACGCCTCGGCGATCATTCCGAAACTGGTGGAGTGGCTGAAGGCGCGCGGCGTCGAGGCGCGGCTGGATGAGGAAGCTGCGGCCTACTCGGGAGCCGCCGGGCTGGCGCGCTCGGAGGTCCCGGAAGGCACGCAGCTCGTGGTCGTTCTGGGGGGCGACGGAACGCTGCTCTCGGCGGCGCGCGCCGTGGCGGGGCGCGAGATTCCGATCTTTCCCGTGAACATGGGCGGGCTCGGCTTCCTCACCGCGATCACGCTGGACCAGCTCTATCCGGAACTGGAACGTGCCTTCCAGGGCGCGCAGCGAGTGGTGCCGCGCCGGATGTTGCACGGCGACCTGGTGCGGAACGGCCAGGTCGTGAAATCGTACGAAGCGCTGAACGACGTCGTGATTGCGAAGACACAAATCGCGCGCATGATCGACCTGGATGCGTACGTGGATACGCAGTTCGTCAGCAGGTTCAAGGCGGACGGGCTGATCGTGGCGACGCCCACCGGGTCGACGGCGTATTCGCTGTCGGCGGGCGGGCCGATCGTGTTTCCAGCGGTGCCCGCGCTTTGCATCACGCCAGTCTGCCCGCACACGCTGACCAATCGCCCCGTGCTGGTGCCCGAGACCAGCGCGATCGAAATCATTTGCCGCGCTTCCCATAATGAGGCCTTTCTGACCGTGGACGGCCAGGTGGGCGAGCCGCTGCTGAGCGAGGATCATCTGATCTGCAAGAGCTCTGATCACCGCGTGCTCCTGGTGCGGCCGCCGAAGATGTTCTTCTTTGATGTCCTACGGGAGAAGTTGAAGTGGGGAGAGCGGTGAGGGCCGTATCTTGAGCTAACAAGGCCTATGAAGCGCGTTTCGCTGACGGCTTGGATCTTCATTGCGATGCTGGCCGGCGTCGCCGTGGGCGCGGCTTATCCGGAGGTTGCCAAAGCCGAGTGGATGGCCTCCCTGGCGAATGTATTTTTACGCCTCATCAAGTCCATCGTTGCGCCGCTGATTTTCGGAACGCTGGTGTATGGCATCGCCGGCACGGGCAGCGTCAAGACCATGGGACGGATCGGGCTGAAGGCCATCATTTATTTCGAAGTGCTGACCACGATTGCGCTGTTTCTGGGGCTCGGCGCGGTGAATCTGGTGCGGCCGGGCGAGGGCATGAGGCTCGAAAGAACCGCGGCTGAGACGGGCTTGGTGCAAACCGCGCCCTCGCTGAGCTCTACGCTGGAACACACGTTCCCCGCCAGCGTGATCGACGCCATGGCGCGCGGGGACGTGCTGCAGATCGTAGTTTTCTCCTTTCTGTTCGGCGCGGCGTGCGCGGCCATCGGCGCCAAGGCGCGGGCCGTGGTGGATTTCTGCAAGTCGCTTTCGGAGGTGATGTTCCGCTATACGAGATACGTGATGTACCTGGCGCCGCTGGGCGTGGGCGCGGCCATGGCGCACACCATCGGGAGTAACGGGATGGGCGTGCTGCTGGGCCTCGGAAAGCTGGTCCTGACGTTGTACGGCGCGCTGGTGGTGTTCATCGTGGTGGTGCTGGGCGCGGTGGCGCTGATCGCGCGTGTTCCGGTGCGGCCGTTCTTCCGGGCGGTGCGCGAGCCATTCATTGTGGCGTTTTCGACGGCGTCCAGCGAGGCCGCGCTGCCGCTGGCGCTGGAGAATCTGGAGCTGATGGGAGTGCCTCCACACATTGTGGCGTTCGTGTTGCCCACCGGCTACAGTTTCAACCTGGACGGCAGCACGATGTATCTCTCGCTGGCTTCGCTGTTCGTGGCGCAAGCGGCGGGCGTGCACATGCCGTTCAGCCAGCAGCTCCTCATGATGCTGACGCTGATGCTGACGAGCAAAGGCGTGGCCGCGGTGCCGCGCGCGGCGCTGGTGATCCTGGCGGGAACACTCACGACCTTCGGGCTGCCGCTCTCGGGCGTCGCGCTGATCCTGGGCGCCGACGCGCTCATGGACATGGCCCGGACCTCGGTCAACCTGCTGGGCAATTGCATGGCGACCGCGGTGGTGGCGCGCTGGGAGGGCGTGGATCTGGAAGCGGCTACTCCTGACGCAGCGCCAGCAGCGGATCCACCCGCGCTGCACGCCGCGCAGGCAGGTAGCAGGCGAGCAGACTGACGCCAGCCAAAATCAGCGGGACCAGCAGGAACACCATCGGATCGTGAGAGCTGACGCCGACCAGCAAACTTCCAAGCAGCTTCGAGAGCGCGAGTGCCAGCACCAAGCCGATCGCGACACCCCAGAGCGTGAGCAGCATTCCTTGCCGTAGCACCAGGCGGGCGACGCCCTCCGGATCTGCCCCGATGGCCATGCGGATGCCGATTTCGCGAGTGCGGCGGCTGACCGCGTATGCGATCACGCCGTACAGGCCGGTGCTGGCGAGAAGCAGTCCGAACAAACCGATGACGGTCACCACCTGCGCGATGATGCGGTTGCCGATCAAAGCCACTTCCTTGAAGAAGTGATCCAGAGTCTGGAGGTCCTGCACCGGCGTCCCGGGATCCAGACGGCGGATCTCGGCCAGGACCGGAGCCGCCAGTGCGGCCGGATCGCCCGTGCTCTCGACGTGCAGCGTCATGACAGAGCTGAACTGTTGCGCGAACGGCAAATACAGGAAGGGGATCGGAGCCTCGCCGATGTCGCGATACTGGATGGTCTTGGCGACGCCCACTACCTCCAGCGTCCGCCCACCCATTCGAATCCGGCCGCCGACGGCGCTCCGATTGGGCCAATACTTGTGGGCCATGGTTTCGTTCACGATCGCGACCGGAGGCGAGGAGGCGGTGTCGCTGGTTTCGAAGTTACGGCCGCGCAGGATCGGAATTTGCATCAACGGCAAGTAGCGCTCATCGATCGTGCTCGATTGGACAGAGAAGGTGGTCTGCCGATCTTGGGGTATCTCGAATCCCTCGACCGCGACGGACTTGAGCGAGCCGCTGAGTCCCAGCGGGACGTTCTGGCCAAGCGCCACAGATCGAACGCCGGGAAGAGCGCTGATCCGGCCGACCAGCTGCTGGTAGAAGGCGCGGGCCTGCGGTTCCTGGTTCCCTGCGACCGTGGGATCCAAACCCATGACCAAAACATGATCGGTGCGAAAGCCGGGTTGGGCGTGGACCAGGTGGGAAAAATCCTTGATGAGCAGCCCTGCGGCGAGCAGTAGCATCATGGAAATGCTGATCTGCGCCACGGCGAGCACATTGCGCGCCTGGACGCGGCGGCCTTTGCCGGAAGGCAGCGAATCGCCGGCTTTGAGCGCGGAGTTCAAGTCGGATTTTAGGGCGTGCAGGGCGGGCGCCACGCCGAAGATGATCGCGCTCAGCACCGAGGACGCCACCGCGAAGAACAAAACCCGGGCGTCGAGCTTGGCCAACAGCCAGACCGGAAGCGTGGTGGGGAGCCGGAGCGTGGCGAAGAAGTCGATGCTGAACAGCGCCAGCAACAGGCCGGCCACACCGCCCGCCAGAGCGAGCAGAAGACTCTCCGTGATTAGTTGCTGGAAAAGACGGTGGCGGCTGGCGCCGAGGGCGAGGCGCACGGCAATTTCCCGGGATCGCGCCTGCCCGCGCGACAGGAGAAGGTTGGCGACATTGGCGCAGGCAATCAATAAGACCAAGCCTGCGATGGCCAACAGGACGGCGATGGGCAGCACATTTTCCGAGTTTTGGGTACGGGACCGAATCTCCGACATAGCGACCACGCCGCGCCCCCGGTTGGTCACCGGATAAGCTCGCTCGAGGTTGTGTGCGATGGCCTGTAGCTCGGCTTGCGCCTGGTGGGCGGTGCGTCCGGGAGCCAGCCGTCCGAACA
Source organism: Bryobacteraceae bacterium (assembly GCA_035632015.1). Taxonomy (GTDB): domain Bacteria; phylum Acidobacteriota; class Terriglobia; order Bryobacterales; family Bryobacteraceae; genus Palsa-89. The sequence continues at coordinate 74,495 of DASQHQ010000196.1, read as the reverse complement.
CCTCCAGGTAGAGATGGTCCCGCGCCTCGAGCGTGGTCTTGTCCGGCCCGAGCCGGGGCAACATGCCAAACGGCAGGTACATACTCTCGTGGACGAACAGGTCCAGACCGGGGAACGTTTTGGGCAGGACGCCGATGATCGTGAAGTCGACTTTACTGAGCTTCAGGGTGCGGCCGATGACGTTGGGATCGTGGGCGAACTCCGACTGCCACAGGAAATCGCTTAGAACGACAACCGGGGTGCGGTCTTCGTCCGGGCGGAAGGCGCGCCCGAGGGCTGGCTTGACGCCGAGCACGTCAAAGAATTCGGTGTTCACGCCCATACCCAGCTTGAGTTCCGTGGCGGAGCGGAGGTCGGGCTGGAAGCCTAAAGCGGTTTGTTCGCAAGCGGCCAGGCCGGAGAGGGTTTTGGTCTGATTGCGAAAATCGAGGTAGTCGGGATAGGAGATCCCGCTGAATTGCTGGGCGCGGGAGGTGCTTTGAATGCGAACGATTTCACCAGGGCGCTCAACCGGCAGCGGGCGCAGAAGCAAGGCGTCGGCCAGGCTGAAAGTAGAGGTGTCGGCGCCGATGCCGATGGCCAGCGACAGGATCGCGACCGCCGTGAACCCGGGATTGGCGGCCAGCATTCGCAGGCCGTAGCGGAGATCATTCCAAATCGTGCGCAAGTTACCTCTCGGCGAACACGTATCCGGTGCACGCCGGTTTCCAGGACAGGAAACGGCTCATTTCATTGCATCTCAACACTTCTCGAATTCGACCGCGGTGTCGCCGCCTGGGACGCGTGTGTGCGGAACCGAACACACCTCGTTATGCGTGCGCCGGCTGCTGTACGCCGGCTTTGGCATACCAGGGTTTGGCTGGCTTGATGGCGGCATTGACGGCGTTGATGTTCTTGACGCCTTCCGTAGAGAGCCAATCCTCCAGCGCTTTCACGCCCTGCTGGCCGTAGATCGGGATGCCGTCCTTCCAGGTGGCGCGGCCGCACAGAACGCCGGAGTAGTCGGTCCCGGCCTCGGCGGCCATGTTCAGCGACTCGACAAATTGCGCGTTGCCGACACCGGCGCTCAAGTAGATGAACGGCTTTTTCGCCACGTCAGCCGCGCGGCGGAAATGCTGCAGCGCTTCCTGGCGTGAATAGGCCTTCTGGCCTTTGTACACGCTGCTGCCTTCAACGAAATTGGCGTTGATGGGAACCTCGACCTTCAATACATCGATGCGATATTGCGCCTTCGAGAATTCTTGCATGCTTCCAATAACAACCTGCGGCTTGATCTTGGCGAAATCGAGACCCTTCTCGTCGCCGCCCTTCGGGTCGTACCCGACAAACTCGCAGAAGAAGGGAATCTGAAGCGCCTCGCATTCCGCGCCGATGCGTTCGATGAAGGCGTGTTTGATGTCGTTGATTTGCGAATCTTCGAGGGGGGTGTAGTACAGCAGGATTTTCACGGCGTTGGCGCCCCAGCCGGCGATGCGCTTGGCCGACACGTGCGGCAGCAGGTCCGGCAAGCGTCCGGGCTTGGTGTTGTCGTAGCCGCTCTCTTCGTAGGCCAGCAACAGGCCCGCGTTGGACGAGCGCGCCTGGGCGGCGGGAAGTCCGTACTCCGGATCGAGCAGAATGGCGCTGGCGTGCGGCGTCAGAATTTTGGTGACTGCGACTTTGAATTCGGTCATCATTTCCGGCGTGACCTGGCCTGTGGGAATGCCCCGCGCGGCGGCGATGGCCTTCTGCAAGCTGCCGCGCTGATCCATGGCCGCGGCCGCGATGACGCCGTCCTTATTGGAGAGCGCCTTCAGATGCTTAATTTTGCCTTCCGATAAATTCATTACCTTCTCCTGTGTACTGATTCTCGCGCATTGGACGCTAGCGCGCCGATGCGGTCCTTTGACTCACGCGCCGGAAGTAAGCCTGGGCGCGGCCCACATCGCGAAGGATCTGGACCTTGAGCGCTTCCGGATTCTCGAACTTGCGCTCGTCCCGGACCCAGCGCAGAAACTCGACCGAAATCTGGCGCGGCGGAGCGCCATTGAGGCCCGCCAGCAAATAGGTCTCAATGGTGAGCCCGTGGCCATTGAACGTGGGGCGGTAGCCGACGTTGGTGATGGACGGCCATTCGCGCGATCCGGCGAGGTCGCGCGTGCGTGTCACATAGACGCCGGTCTTGGGCAATACTTCGGCCTTGGTGTCGAGATTCAAAGTCGGAACGGTTTGTTTCGATCCCACGCCCGCGCCGGGGACCACGGCGCCGTCCAGCGCGTACGGTCGGCCGAGCATGCGGCAGGCGGTCGATACGTGGCCGGCTTCCAGCAGCGCCCTGATTTCGCTGCTGGAGATGACGCGCTTGCGCCAGGTCACGGCGCCGATAATCTCGGTCTCGAACCCGTATCTGGAGCCCAGTTCCTGCAGCTTGCGGGCATCGCCGGCCGCGCGGTGTCCGAAGCGAAAATTGTCGCCGACCAGCACCTCCCGAGTCTGAAGCTTTGCTATCAGGATGTCGCGCACGAACTCTTCGGGCGTGAGGCAGGCGATCTCCGGCGTGAAGGGAAGAATGAGGACCTGCTCGATGCCCTGCTGTTCCATCAAACGCGCGCGTTGCTCGGGCGTGGTTAGCAGCCGGGGAGCACGCGCGGGAGCCACCAGCTTGGTCGGATGCGGATTGAATGTGAGAGCGGCCGATCTCCAGCCTCGCCGCCGTGCGATCGCGCTGACCCGCTGCAGGATCTGGCAATGCGCCAGATGCACGCCGTCAAAATTGCCGATCGTGATGGCGCAGGGGCCGAACTCGCCGGGCACGTCCGCGAGACTGCGGTAAATCATTTCCCGGCTCCGGGCACCGTAAGTTCCAGGCCGTCGTAGGCCAGGCGGACATGCGCCGGCAAGAGCTCTTCGGTACGCGCGTGCGAAAGATCGTGACAGATGTGCGTGAAGAACGCCCGCTTCGGCGCGAGCTTCTCCACCGATTCGAGCGAGCGCTCGACGGTCGAATGCGTGGGGTGCGGGCGATGGCGGAGCGCATCCAGGAACAGCACGTCCAGGCCCTGCAACTGGCTCATCGATTCTTCCGGAATGTCGCTGTGATCGGTGAGATAGGCCGCTTGTCCGAAGCGGAAGCCGTGCACCGTGCCTTTGCCGTGGCACAGCCGGATGGGCGTGAACTCCAGCCCGAACAGATCGATGGGTGCGCCGCCAAAAACGTGCGTGATCAGGCGCGGCACCGAGGATTCCGACTTGTGGTTGGAAAAAATGTAGTGAAAGCAGCGGCGAATGTTTTCGATGTGCTCCTCGGCTCCGTAGATCGGAATCACGCCGCCCTGGCGGAAGTTGAACGGGCGCACGTCATCCAAACCCATGATGTGGTCGGCGTGCGAGTGCGTGAACAGAATGGCGTCCACGCGCTGGATGTGGGCGCGCAGGGCCTGCTGGCGGAAGTCCGGCGTGGAATCGATGAGCACGCCGTGCTCGCCGTACTTGACGTAGATGGAGGGCCGCAGCCGCTTGTCGCGCGGATCTTCGGAACTGCACACCGCGCAGTGGCAGCCGATGGTGGGAACCCCGACGCTGGTGCCGGAACCGAGCACCGTGATGCTGAGCGAATCGAGAGACATCTAGGCGCCGGCCTGCCCTTCTGTCTTAGGTTGCTCCGGCTGGGCGGGCTCGGGCTGGGGGGATTCCGCCGCCGCGGCCGCCGCCCTTTTCTGGTGCTGTTCCAGCGCCTGCACATAGCGGAAGCGAAGCTCGGTGACGGTGTTTTCGATGAGGCGCTGTTCGTCCAGCGTGGTGTTTCCGCGGGTCTTCTCTTGCAGCATCACGAGCAGGTCGATGCTATGCCGCGCCACGCGGAAATCGGGCTCAGGGCGCTCTTGTTCCTCGCCGAAGAACAACAGGCCGAGGTGCATCTCGGTCTGGGTCTTCAGCGACAGAACCAGGAACTCGAAGGTTGCCGGGGGAAGCGGATACTCCTGATCGCTCATCCTAATTCCTATTTTAGTGGGTGGCGTTGGCAGCCGGGGAGGGCAGCGTGTTCCCGATGTAATGTTCCCGTGAGCCGACGCGCGCGGGACCTTGCGCTAATTGCCCTGGGGATAATCGCATTGTCTGCCGCGTGGTGGCTCGACAGGAAATACCCGCTCGGCGTCCACGTGATTCGCAATCCAATCGCGACAAGGCGCTAGGCTGACTGTTAATGATCGCCGTGGTATTCCTCAAGCCACGCCATTTGGATCGCGTCCAACCGTGCCGGCATTCTATGCGCTGAATGCGGGGTAGTTACTCGAACCATTTCTCGAGGTCGATGCCACTACCTTCTATGATTGCCCGCATGGTGCCCAGCGGAAGAATTCGGCCGCGATGGTGCGGCACAATTACCTGCTTTCCCGTGGCTGAATTACGCCACTTCTGGTGGCTCCCCGAGCTTCCGGCCAATCCGAACCCATTCCTGCGGAGAATCGCGATGACCTGGGCAGAGGTTAGTCGCGGGGTTCCGCGCTCACCCAACCGTTACCTCGACGAGCTTGGCGGTGTCCGGCAAATCCAGGTCGGATGGCGCGAGATAGAGCCGAATAGCTTCCTCGATGCCTCGGCGTGCTTCCGCTTCGGTGGCACCGGCGGAAGCGCAGCCGGGTAATTCGGGGCATACAGCCGAGTAGCTTTCGGCAACGGGGTCGTAGTCCAAGACGACACGAAACTTCACGCTTTCAGTATAGTTGCTCCGGCGCGAGCGGCAAGCTTGGCCTTCTTCGATGCCTTGAGGGTCGGCGGAATCCTCCACGTCGATGATAGATCTGTCGTAAGTCGTGCATGCCAGCCGCATCGAGACGGGACCTCTCGCACCCCAGGGAAGTCGTAGACCGACGCAGTTCGTGACGATTTGGGGCGGCCAACTCCGACTAAAATTAAGGAGTCCGTTACATTTCGACCTTGCCCATGCCGGTCAAAGTATTCTGTTCATACAGCCATCGTGATCGAGACCTCAAGGCGCGTCTCGAGGAGCATCTCTCTGTTCTGGAAAGAGCTGGCCGGATAGAAGTGACCTGGAGCGATGATGAACTCACCACCGGTACGGAGTTCGATCCAGTTATCAGGGAGAAATTGGAAGAAGCTGACCTGATTCTCCTCCTCTTGAGCCCCAGCTACTGTCAATCTGATTATTGCTGGAACGTTGAGCTACAGAGAGCCATGGAGCGCCACGATGCGGGGCAAGCACGTGCGATCCCCATCTTATTGCGCCCAATGAAGTGGGACGTCCTGCAGATTAACAAATACACAATAATCCCTAAGAACCTGATCGCGGTGACAAGCTGGCCCAACATTGACGAGGCACTCGCCGAAACAACCCGTGAGATCGATCGCGTAATTGACGACGTGGAGAATCACAAGCGTCTTAGTACTCCAGCAGGCATGGACGCGCAATCCGCGACTACACCATCAGCACCTGAGGTCAAGGAACGGGACGGTGACGGCACGGTTTTTCACTGCAGTCCTATCCTTGATGGCCCCGTGACGGTGCGACACTCGGGAATCACTGAGTTACTTCCTGATATTATCTTGCAGTTCCGGGGCGATCCCGGAGAACTGCGAATCGCGGACATTTGGGTCTACGCAAACACGAACATTACTTCCCGCTTGGAGCGAGAACATGTCAGCGAGGCGATTATGTCGCTCGCGACGGGGCATGGGATCACGAACCTGCAGGTATTGCGGCATGACATCCAGGCTGTCAGGGGCGGTGTAAACTCACTAGGGTTCCTCCACGTCCCCCTGCACGAGTTGCGCGTTTTGCCACAGGGGGGAGCGCAACCTCCGGATCTCGAACGTTCGTGTAAACGCGGCGCAACTGGGCCTAAATGTGGAGAAGCCTAGGCAGATCGTGCTCTTCGTGATGGTATCCGACACGACTGTCGTGCCAAGCCAAGGAGCCATAGCACGAGTCGCGGGGACCTTCCAAGTGCAAGTCTCTACAGCAGACCCACGGCTGGATCTCACCTGTCTAGGGCAGACTCGGCCGATCAACGTCGGAATGCTTTCCGCCCCGGGAACGGCGGAGCATTTAACAGCACTCGTGACGTTCTCCGGACGACTAGCGCCTTATGAGCCAATGGGAGCCCGGACCCGCTTGTTGGTCGAGTTTTTCAACATCCCGGAGGGTGCAAGTCTTTTCGCCACGATCGACCACGTGGCAACGCTGCCCACAAACATCGCAGCCACCCTGACACCAAGCGATGTGGATGGTCATGGCGCCCTGCAAAAGGCACGTACCGATGGCCATGTCTCGGCGGGAGGTCGAACTGTCTCACTCTCGCGTCTTACTCTGGAGGCGGGCGTTGGTCACGCAGTCTGGGAGCTCGAAGGCGGCTCCCTGGAGGACACGCAACAGGTGACACTCGGTCTCGTGCTGGCGTATCGCGGTGATCCCTCGCGGAATTCTCCGGCGCCCGGCACCGCGTTTCTGAGGGGTTCCCTCGCGCCACGGTCTTTCTTCCCTGTCGCAGTCGAGGCCGCGAGAGCACCGGTACCGCGCTTCAGTTTGCATTCTTTCCACCAGGACTTTTTTTCGATTGTCTCGTAAGTCCGTGCCCCCTTTGCTCCAGTGTCCGTATTTGCCGGTGACGGGATGCCGCGGCCGAAATTAGCACAAGCACCGCGACGGATAGGCGTGCTCTTTAGGACCGATTTCTAGTGATCCGCCTGGTATTCTTCTAGCCAGGCCATTTGGATCGCTTCCAGCTTGGCTTCATTCGACTTCTTGGGATCGTCGTCGAAATCCTCCAGCTCGGTGATCCATTTGTGCAGGTCGGTGAAGCGGATGGTGGTCGGGTCTAGATCGGGGAATTTCTCGTACAGCGCCAGCGCGATGTCTTCTCTGCGGTCCCAGGTGAGTCCAGGCATCAGATTTTCGTTCCTTTCAGCGCGCCGCGGACGGCCGTGTTCATCATGTTCTCGGCCAGCTTGGTGGTGGCCTGGTTGAGCTGCTCGATCTTTTGGGCGATCAGGTGGTGGTCGTCGGCATGATAGACCAGCAGCAGCTCGTTGACGGCCTTGTCGATGGCGGCGCGCTCTGCGTCGGTCAATTCAAAGTAGGCGTCGTGGCGGCGGGCCTTCTCGACCGCCGTGAGGATGGTATCGGCCTCGACGCGGAACTCGCGCACCTGGCGCGCGGCGAAATCCAGCTCGGCCTTTTCGATGGATTCCTGAATCATCTTTTCCACTTGCTCGTCGGTCAGGCCGTAGGACGGCTTGACGTCCACGCTGTGCTCCTTGCCGGTGCGCTGGTCGCGCGCGGTAACGTTCAAGATACCGTTGGCGTCGATCAGGAAACGCACTTCGATGCGCGCCATGCCGGCCGGCATGGGATCGATGTCCTTCAGGTCGAAGCGAGCCAGGCTGCGGCAATCCTTCACCAGCTCACGCTCGCCCTGCACCACGTGGATCAGGACGTTGCGCTGGCCTTCGACACCGGTGGTGAACGTTTCCGTGGCGCTGGCCGGGATGGTCGAATTGCGGTGGATCAGCTTTGAGACCACGCCGCCCATGGTCTCGATGCCGAGCGAAAGCGGCGTAACGTCGAGCAGCAGCTTGTCTTCCACCTGGCCGGATAGAATGCCCGCCTGGACCGCCGCGCCTAGCGCGACCACTTCGTCGGGGTTCAGCTCGGTGTGCGGCTTCACGCGGAACAGGTTTTCGACCGCCGAGAGAACCAGCGGGATGCGCGTCGAGCCGCCCACCATCACCACTTCGTCGATCTGATCGATCCTCACGCCGGCGTCCTGGATGCAGTTGCGGCAAGGGCCCAGCGTGCGGTCGACGATGGGGGTGATCAGCTTATCGAAAAGCTCGCGGTTGATTTCGCGCTGGTATTTCTTGCCGCGATATTCGAGCTCGATTTTAGTGACCGGGACAAACGAGAGCTGCTCTTTGGCGTGGATCACAGCGCGGCGCAGGCGCTGCACGCCCTCGTTGTCGCCGCTTAGATCCTGCTTCCATTCGCTCGCGATATCTTCCAGCGCGATCCGCAGCAGCAGGTTGTCGATGTCGTCGCCGCCCAGGTGGGTGTCGCCGTTGGTAGCGAGCACTTCGAAGATGCCGTCCTGCAATTTGAGAATCGAGATGTCGAAAGTCCCGCCGCCCAGATCGTACACTGCCACGATGCCGTTCTTGCGCTTGTCCAGGCCGTAAGCGAGCGAAGCAGCGGTCGGCTCGTTGACCAGGCGCAGCACTTCCAGGCCGGCGATGCGCCCCGCGTCTTTGGTAGCCTGGCGCTGCGCGTCGTTGAAGTAGGCCGGCACGGTGATGACCGCCTGGGGAACCGGCGCGCCGAAATAGGCCTCGGCGTTCTGCTTCAACTGCCGCAGCACGAGGGCGGAAATTTCGGGCGGCGTGTAGGTGTGGTCGTTCAACTGGAGATGGATGACGGACTCGCTGCCGGGCGCGATACGGAACGGGAAGAGCTTCAGTTCCTCCTGCACATCGGCCAGGCCGCGGCCCATGAGGCGCTTGACTGAATAAACCGTACGCTCGGGTTGGGTGAGCAGCAGCTCGCGCGCAGGATTGCCGACCACGACCTCGCCGTTCGGCTCAACGGAAACTACGCTCGGCACCAGCTTGTCGCCGTCGGCGCCGGGAACGATGCGCGGGCCGGTCAGATCCATGAAGGCCACCAGGCTGTTGGTGGTGCCGAGGTCGATGCCGACGATGTGTCCGGGGAGGGAGAAATCGATTTCCATAGTTCAGACGCTCGGCGCCAGTTCCTTGGCCACTTCGCCGAGAAGATTCAGGATGTACTTGCGGCGGTTGAGCACGCCGCGGATTTGTGCCAGGGTGTCGCGCGCGGCGCTGGCGTCGTACTGGCCGAACAGCGATTCGAGCTGCCGGTCGACATCTGCCAGCATGTTGGAAAAATTCTTCTCCGCCTGCTCCAGTTGCGGCCGCACGGAATCGTCGCCGCCGCGCATCTCTTCCAGCGCCATATTCAGCTCGAAGACTTCTTCCAGCAGCTCCGGCGGGACGTCCTTGGAGCGCTGCTCGCCGATGTCGAATCCCTCCTGGCCGAGTAGGTACTGCGCCCGCTTCACCGGATCCTTCAGGGTGCGATAGGCGTCGTTCAGAATGGACGATGCGTCCAGCGAATACTGGCGCTCGCGCTCCGGCTTGCGCATGAAGCGGTCGGGGTGGAGCAGACGGCTGAGCTCGTAAAAGCGTTTCTGGAGCTGGGAGGGATCCAGGTTGAGCTTGCGTTCCAGGCCGAGCAGCGGGTAGTAATCTGTGGGCGGCGGCTGAAGCGACTGGCAGGCTGGGCAAAAGAGCTGCCCGCCGGTTGACTGCTGGCACTGCCAACAATTGTTCGCGCCGCTCACGCGGAAAACCTCGCGGGCTTCACGCCGAAAATGATGTTCCGCAGCCGCAACTCTTCTGGGCGTTGGGATTGTCAAACTCGAAGCCGGAGTGGATGAGCGAATCTTTCCAGTCCAGCGTCATGCCGTCCAGGTAGATCATGCTTTTCGGATCCACGAAGACCTTGATGTCGTCGAACTCGTAAACCTGGTCGGTCGGCCGCGGCTTGACGTCGAATTTAAAAAGATAACTCAGGCCCGAACACCCGCCGCCGAGCACACCCAGGCGCAGTCCGCCCTGAACGCCATGCTTGGCGAACTGTTCGCGGATCTTCGCGACGGCTTTGGGCGTAACGTTGATCATCCTGGTAAACCAGCCTTGCGTTCCCATGAGTGTGAACGCGGCACGCACGAGTGCGTGCGCCACAGCCTACACCCGACTGGATGCTACGGCTTCGCTCTTGGTCGCGGACTTTTTCTTATAGTCGTTGATCGCGGCCTTGATCGCGTCCTCGGCCAGCACCGAGCAGTGAATCTTCACCGGCGGCAGGCTCAGCTCGTTGACGATGTCGGTATTCTTGATCTCCAGCGCTTGGTCCACCGTCTTGCCGTGCAGCCATTCGGTGGCGAGCGAGGAGCTGGCGATGGCGCTGCCGCAGCCGAAAGTCTTGAACTTGGCGTCCTCGATGACTCCCGTCTCGGGATTCACTTTGACTTGCAGCTTCATCACGTCGCCGCACTCCGGCGCGCCCACCATGCCGGTGCCGACGTTCGGATCGTTCTTGTCCAACGAGCCGACGTTGCGCGGATTGTTGTAGTGGTCTAGAACCTTGTTCGAATAAGCCATGTTGTTTCCTCGTTAGTGTGCGGTCCACTGGACCTTCGCTAAATCGATTCCTTCCTTTGCCATCTCGTAGAGCGGCGACAGTTCGCGGAGCTTCTTCACTACGTCGATCACCTTGGCGGCGACGTAGTCGACTTCTTCTTCCGTGTTGAAGCGGCCGAGGCCGAAGCGGATGGAGGAGTGCGCCAGATCATCGCCTGCCCCCAAAGCCTTCAACACATAGCTGGGTTCGAGCGTGGCCGAAGTGCAGGCCGAGCCGCTCGAAACCGCGATATCGTTGATGCCCATCAGCAGCGATTCGCCTTCGACGTAGGCGAAGCTGATGTTCAGGTTATTCGGCAGCCGGTGCTCCGTCGTGCCGTTGACGTACACTTCGTCCAGCTCTTTTTCCAGCTTGCCCCGCAGCTTGTCGCGGAGGTACGCCAGGCGCTTCGATTCTTCCGGCATCCCGGCGTGGCAGAGCGCGCAGGCTTCGCCCAAGCCGACGATGCCGGGCACGTTCAGCGTGCCCGAACGCATGCCGCGTTCGTGGCCGCCGCCGTCCATCTGCGCCGTGATCTGCACGCGCGGGCTCTTGCGCCGCACATACAGCGCCCCGACACCCTTGGGGCCGTACATTTTGTGCGCGCTCAACGACGCCAGATCGATGTTGTCCTTGATCACGTTGACCGGAACTTTTCCGACGGCTTGCGTCGCATCGGTGTGCAGCAAAACGCCTTTGGACTTGGCGAGCTTGCCGATCTCCGCAATCGGCTGCAGCACGCCGATTTCGTTGTTGGCGTACATGACGCTGATCAGGATGGTCTTGTCCGTGATCGCATCCTGGAGCATTTGCAGGTCGACCAGCCCGTTGGTCTGCACCGGCAGATAGGTGACGCGAATGCCGCGTTTCTCCAGGCGCTTGCAGGTGTCCAGCACGGCCTTGTGCTCGGTGGCGGCGGTGATGATGTGATTGCCCTTTTCGGCGTACATCTCCGCAACGCCCTTGAGCGCCAGATTGTTGGACTCGGTGGCGCCGCTGGTGAACACGATCTCCTTCGGGTTGGCTCCGATCAAATCGGCGATCTGCTTGCGCGATTTTTCCACCGCCTCTTCGGCCTGCCAGCCGAAGCTGTGATTGCGGCTGGCTGCGTTCCCGAAGGTCTCCATGAAGTAGGGCTTCATGGCTTCGAACACGCGCGGGTCGACCGGCGTGGTTGCGTGATTGTCCATGTAGATCGGCAGTTTCATTGCGTCAGTTCCTCATACTACCGGCGGCGTCGCGCCCAGGCCGTACAGCCGCTCCGGCGATCTGCCGGAATCCTGCTCCTTGGCTTCCAGCATGTCTCCAATGCTGATGCTCGCCAGCAGCCGCAGGATGCCTTCGTGCACCTTCTGCAGCGGGTCCCGGACGATGCACTTGTCGGTGTGACAGCAGTAGCCGTGCTCGGTGAAGCAGGCGGTCAGAAAAATCGGGCCATCGATGCTGCGGATCACTTCCAGCGCGGTGATGTCGCGGGCGTCCCGTGCGAGCTTATATCCGCCGTTCGTTCCATGCTCCGATTGCAGGAATCCATTCTTGGCCAGCTTCTGAAGGATCTTCGAAAGCAACGCCAGCGGGATGCCGTAGGTCTCGGCAATCTCTTTGGCGCTAGAGCTATCCGGCCCATGCACGGCCAAGTGCTTGAGCGCGATCAGCCCATAGTCGGCCTTCTTGGTCAGCTTCAGCATTCGATCGAGGACTCTTTTAGTCCTAGTTCATTATGACGCATTCGGCTGGGAGCGTCAACTGGCAAATATTTCAAGCAGTTAGGATATTCACGACTGGAAGTGTCGCCAATAGTTAGACTTGGGGAGAGAGGCCTCGCTAGGCCTTGGCGTGCGCCTTGCCGACGCCCGTCTCCAGGTATCCGCGCAGGCTGTCGTTCAGGAAAAATGACCAGGCGCTGGTGCAGACGCCCAGGCATTCCTTCAGCTTGAGGCCATAGTGCGTGAATCGCAGGTGGGAGCGGCCGCCGGGGATTTCGGCCAGATCGAACCGGATGCGCGTGCCGATCCAGTCGTTCAGATCCACGAAGCCGCTGCTCTCGGGATGCTTCGAGTCGGTCACTTCCCATTCCACGCAATTGGGCGGATCGAGCCGGAGGATCTTCACCACCGCGTGGAAGCCCGAGCTGGGGAATCGGAAGGATGCTTGCCCGCCGACGCGCTCCTGCATCTCGCAGAAGAGGGTCCACCAGTTCTGCACGCCTTGCTGAGTGGCGAATTGCTGGTACAGTTTCGCCACCGGGGCGGCGAACTCGAGTTGCATGCGCAAGTCTTCCGAGCGGCCGGAACGCTGTTCGAAATATTCGGCGAGTTTCTGCCCGATTTGATCCCAGCCGCCGGAATAGCGCCGCGCGGTTTCGCTGTCGGCAAATCGCTGGTGCGTGAGCGTCAGCTCGCAGCTTTCGCCGGCGTCCGCCAGCTCGACAGTAACGCGCGTGAGCGGCGGTTCATTCTCGCCGAGGCTCCAGGTGAAGGCGAGCTTTGCGGGCGGCTCCACGGCCAGGTATTCACCGCTGTGGACATAGTCGCGCTGCGGGCTCTTCATGACGAGCCGGAATTTTCCACCCACCCGCACGTCCAGCTCGGCGGTCGCGGTTTGGACGTCGCCTGGGCACATCCAATGGCGGATGCTCTCGGGGTCGGTCCAGGCGGCGAACACTTCTTCGCGCCGGGCGGGAATCCGCCGGCGAATCACGACCGTGTTCTCAGGATGCATCGAAGCTGTTGTCATGTTGTCCTTTTCCTGGCTGCCAAATGCGCCTCCAGCGCGTCCAATCGAGCTTGCCAGAACCGGTAGGTGTGTTCCATCCACGCCAGGGCTTCGCCCAGCGGCTCGGTGCGGACCCGGCAGATATGCTGGCGCCCGCGGATCTCGCGCGAAATCAGGCCGGCGCGCTCCAGGGCCATCAGATGTTTGGAGACGGCGTTGAGCGAGACCGGGAAACGCCTCGCGACCTCCGTCACGGGAGCGGGCTTGCGCGCCAGGGCCTCCAGGATGGCGCGGCGCGTGGGATCGGCGACGGCGGCAAAGACGCGATCCAGGGTGGCGGCCTTATATTCAACCACAAGGTTGAATATAATCCAGGTGCCGCGCCCTGTCAAGCCTCCCATGACATGCCTGGCGCTTCCCGCAGGGGGCCGCGCATCGGACTGGAGGCGGTGATTAAGGCGTTACGGTGACCGTGATGTCTTCGTCCGCCCACAGCGCGCCGTCGGAGGCGTGCCAGCGCAGTACGTACGTTCCAGGCTCGTCGAAGGTCACCTGCACCGTCCACTTCCCGTCCGGGGGCAGAGGCGGCGGCTCCCACAGCGGCGACCACTGGGAATTCCCGCCCGCGCGCGTGTCTTCCCACGTCTTAGGCTGAGGAGGATCGAAGTGCACCTTGGAGGAAGCGCTGCTGCGGTAGAGATAACAAGCTGTCCAAAGACCCGTCGCGCTGCCGACCGTCACTTGGATCGGAGGAATCATGCGGAGATCCTTGATATCCTTCAGCCTGCCTCGATCCTGAAAGGCGCCGCGCGGGCGGGCCTTGGGCACGCCGTCATCGGTGACATGCGCCGAAAGCGTGAGCGGCTGTCCGACTTTCACCGTTCGCATGCGATCGCCCGCGGCCTCCAGCACCGGAGGCTTGTTGGCGCGAATCTCCGGATTGCTCACGCCCGCGCCGATAGCGCCGGTTTCTGAGGTGAGCACCATGTTGTCGAGGAAGTAGTCCTGCCGCAGCGTGGCGTAGGCCTTGGATGTCTTGCCATGCGTCGTGAGTGTCCAGACCAGTTCCTTTTGGCCGAAATCCTTGGGCACGTTCACCCAAAACACAAAGCGGTTGCGGCGCGGGAAGAAATGCGTCGGCTGGCCCTGGTCGGGGCCGCCCGGCTCGATGTTGTTCTCAGGGCCGATGGGCACGTCGAACTCTTCTTCCCAGTTCGAGTTCATGTACCCGAACAGGAGCTTGTACGTTCCATCGGGATTCTGCTCCCAGCCTTCATAAGCGGCATAAACACTCTGCCCCTTCGAATAGGAGAGCTGCGCGCGTGCGGGCGGACAAATCAGAAGGGCGGCTGCCGCGAGCGGCAGCCCGAGCCAAAAACTACGTCGTTTCATCTTGATCCTTCGTGCAGTGGCCGCTCGGGGCGGCCGGAAGCCTTACTGTCCTCCGCCTCCGGTGGGCGTGGCTTTTTTCATGGCGGGCGGCGGAATGGGATCACCGTTGCAAAGCGGGCAGCCGATCAGCATATCGTTCGCGCCCAGCTTGAGTTTCTCGCGCCGTTTGGCCATCTCCGCATAAAACTGTTCGTCGGTGAGCGCGATGCCTTGGCCCAGATCGATGAACATGTTGGCGATGGAGCGGTTTCCCGCGCCCGACCAGTTGCGTGTGTCGGGCACATTCCGGTTGGCGGGCGTGGTGTCCATGTAGCCGATGATGTGCAGGATGGTCCCCTTGGGAAGCAGGGGCGCGTAGTCATCGTCGTAGTCATAGACGCGAACCCAGTTGTGATCGTAGCCGGAGCAGGAAAGCGTCTGGACATTGATGCCCCAGATGTATTCCAGGCACATGCGCACGCCGGGAGCGTGCAGGTGCGGTTCATAGGACGTGATCTTGGTGTTTTCGTCCAGCACCTTGTAAGCATCCAGCCGTTGGTTGGCTTCGTTCGGCTTCATATCGATGTCGACGCCGTTGCCAAGCCCGCGCCGCGCATACCGCACGGTCGGCGAGTAGCCCTTGGGGAAGAATTTGAAGCCGAACAGCAGGCGCGCCTTGGTGTCGCGACCATTGGAATGAATATGAGCCGACGCGAAGACCAGGTTCGAGTTGGCCCTCAGGAGCTTGCCGGCGTTATCCGGGAAAATGTCGGCGTTGCGGCCGACTTCGTGAATCGGCCAGGTTCCGCTGCCCTCGCCCACGTCTTCACCGAGCGCGGCCTGCTGGCCCGGGACGGTGGTGGTCCAGATCATGTGATGGAAGACGTAACGCGCGCCGACCGTGGCCCGTCCGCCGCCGGTCTGGGGAGGAATGTCGTTGACCTCGCGCATCTCGACCGATTTCACCCAGCGGTCCTCGGTGAGGCCCGTGGGGACCGATTTCAGCTCGCCCCACCAGTCTGGCACGCCGGCCTTGACCGTGATTTCTTCGGTCGAAACCACCAGGTCCGGCTGGCCCAGATTCCATTTGGTGCCGTCCACCAGCGGCTTGGGCGGCGGCATGTCGGCGGGATTGCCTTCCGGGGCGCCGCTGTCGGCCCACTTGGCGATCTTGGCGATTTCCAGATCGCTGAGCGAGGGATCGTTCTTGTAATGCTGGATTCCGATATTTTTCTCGATGAACCAGGGCGGCATGGCGCCGCGCTTGTCGCGCAGAGCGGTCCGTTCCTTGATCGACCGCGCCCAGGGGCGGACTTCCTGGTAGGTGATGAGCGACATCGGCGCCACCGAGTTCGGCTGGTGGCAGTTCTGACAGCTCCGCTGCAGAATCGGCGCGATGTCTTTGGAGAAAGTCACCTCAGCTTTGACGATTGGCAAATCGGCGGCTTTCAGCGCGGAAGAAAACGCAACCGGAACGGCGGCCAGCAAGGCCAAGCCGGTTTTCAATCGCCAGCAGAAGTTAACAGCTTTCATGGCATACGCTCCTCGACGGCACAAGTGTCCACGGAAAGCGGACTTCTCTTATCGTAAACCACACGAAAAAAACGATCAAGGGCCACTCATGGCAACTTCCCTGGCATTCTTGGTCCGATCGGGACGGGAAGGCCGATGCGTCAGGTAATTAGCTTGGCCAGCCCACGCACCGGTCCATTCAGACCTTCGGGCAAACCGGGCCTCGCGCGGTACAGGTCGGCGGACGTTTTTCGCTTTGATCGTTGGTCGCGGCCGCAGCCTGGCCGGGAGCTCGGGTTTTGCGGTCGAGCGGCCGCTGGTGATCGTGATCACCTGGACGCGGTGTGCGTAATCGCTTTCGATCCTAGTTCGTTGAGTGCAGCCTTAAAGCCTGTCGCCAGCTTGGCCGCGGGCCCGGTGCCCCAGTAGTGCAGGAAGTAGATACTCGGTTGTGTGCTGGTCATGTGCTGGTGCAACGCTACGACCTGGAGGCCGTTGGACCGAAGCGCCTTCAGAACCGGCGTGATCTCATCCGATAGCATGGCGACGTCGCCCGCGATCTCCGCATTCGCGTCGCTGCCGTAAAACGCCGCCCACGTATTCAGGCCCATGCGAGCATTAATCTTCGCTCCCATTTCCGTTATTTTGAGATCGTCGCGGCCGATGGTAATTTTGTAAACCGCGCCGGTTTTATCGCCTTCGTGGCCTACGATCTGCGAAATCTTCGCGGTGTCCAGCTCGCCGGCTGCGATGTTGGATCGGCCACCGGTCACAGTGCTCTGATGTTCCGGGCTTGCGTGTCCAATCAAGTCCACGGCGGGTTTCACCATGCGGGCCAGATCGGCCGCCTTGCCATGCCCGTGCACATGCATGTAATAGATTCGCGGGCTCTCAAAGAAGAAGTGATTGTGTACGGCAGTGACTTCGAGGCCGTTATCCAGCAGCGCCGACATCACCGGATTCACCTCGTCTTCGAGCAAAACCAGGTCGCCCATCATGACCTGGTTTCCGCCGCTCGCCTTGGTCATCGCGAGCCAGCCTCCGAACCCGAACGGCGTCGGAGTCGGAATCCCGTCAATGGTCACTTTTAAGTCATTCCGAGGAATGTTGATCTTCAGTACATCCGACTTGAAGTCCCCCTGTTTTCCGAGCGTCTTCAACACGCCTTGGTAGTCGGCTGGCATTTCCTGAGCGGCCGCTATGCCAGTTGTTACTAGCACGAATAGAAATAGCTTTTTCATGCGCAACCTCCAATCGTGAGACGGAAGCGGCCCTAACTTTGTGTCGTCCCCGCCTCCCTTTCATGTTCCTGCTGGAACCTGAGGATTAGCTGAAAACCGGATCTGCGTAGCTCCCTGTATGCGCGCAAATACAAGTGGCGGCAGGCTAAACTGTGCTCAGTAGCCGCGCAATATGCACACGCCGATCCTCATTCCCGCTTTCCGGCCGGGAGCGGCATTGCCGTCCTTGGTCGAAAAGCTTCTGGAGGCAGGTGTTCCCGCCGTCGTGATCGTGGATGATGGCAGCGGACCCGGCTCACGAGAGATCTTCGAACGCTGCGCCGCTTTGGCCGGCGTCCACATTCTCCGGCATGAGACGAATCTCGGAAAGGGCGCGGCGTTGAAGACGGGCCTCCGCTATATCCTGGAGGTTTTTCCCGGGTGCGGCGTGGTGACGGCTGACGCGGATGGCCAGCACGCGCCCGAAGATATCATCCAGGTGGCGCGCGCGCTGGAGCAGAATCCCGGCTGCCTGGTGCTGGGCTGCCGCCACTTCGACCAGCATGTTCCGGTGCGGAGCCGGATCGGCAACCTGTGCACGCGCGCTCTGGCCCGCGTGATTCTGGGAGAAGTTGTACAGGATACGCAGACCGGATTGCGCGGCTTGCCCGCCAAATTGCTGCCCTACCTTCCCGAGTTGTCGTCCAACGGTTACGAGTTCGAGCTGGACGTTCTGATCGCCTCCAAACATCTCGGCCTGGGCATCCGCGAAGAGAAGATTCAAACCATCTACGCTCCGGGGAATCCGACGTCGCACTTCAATCCGCTGCGCGATTCGATGAAGATTTACTTCGTGCTGTTTCGATTCAGCCTGCTCTCACTGCTGACGGCGGCGCTGGACAATCTGGTGTTCTTTTTCGCATATCGCACCACCGCGAGCGTGCTGGCGGCGCAAGCCATGAGCCGCAGTGTGGCTGTCCTGTTCAACTACACCGCAGCGCGTCGAGCGGTGTTTCTCTCGCACCAGCGGCACAAGATTGTTTTTCCCAAGTACATCCTGGTGGTCGTCGCGAGCGGCGCCGCCTCCTACGGCCTCATCCGCCTGCTGATGTATCTTTTCGCGATTCCCCCGATGCTCGCCAAACTGAGCGCCGAATCGTTGCTGTTTGCGGCGAGTTTCGTCCTGCAGCGGGACTTCGTGTTCACGCAGCGGTTGCACGCAGCCGCGACGGACTGGACGCGCTACTACCGCTCGGCGCCGTTCACCGCCCGATTTACCCGGATGTACACCGCTCGCGTGCTGGTGGCCGCGCTGGCGAAGTTCCGCCAGCAGGCGCGCGGCGGCGTGATTGTCGAGTTGGGTGGCGGGAATAGCTGCTTTCTCGATCGAATCGTCGGCGAACTGCGCCCGGAAGCCTATCACGTGGTCGACAACAACGACTATGGCCTCCAAATGCTGAGCCAGCGTCCCGACAAGCCGCCGCAAGTGCGGGTGCATCGAGAAGATGTGCTGAATGTGAAGCTGGACTTGCGGGCGGACGCCGTCTTCAGCGTCGGCCTGATCGAGCACTTCGATCGGGCGGGAACCAAGCAGGCCGTATTGAAGCATTTTGAGTTGCTGGCGCCCGGCGGCTATGCGGTCCTGTCTTTTCCGACGCCGACCGCGCTGTACCGAGTCGCGCGGCGCCTGACGGAGTGGCTGGGCTTGTGGAGTTTTCCGGATGAGCGCCCGCTGGAGCCGCGCGAGGTGCGGGAATCCGTGGCGCCGTACGGCGAGGTGGTGCTGGAGAAAACGCTGTGGCCGCTGGTCTACACGCAGCACCTGATGGTGGTCAGGAAGCGGGAGCTGGACCCGGCCACGGCGGTTTCTGCTTGAGGGAAAATACCGCGCTGATGTCCGGTCCTGACATTAAGGAATTGGAACGCCGGGAGCATCTTTTCGACGAGCGTTCGAACCAGGCCGAGGCTTCACTCGCCCCGTTTGGCATCCCTACCCCACGCTGTCGGCGTTCGTGTCCAGCCCGCAACCTTACGCTCCGAAGGCGAGCAGGCCTATAACATCCAGTGTCCTCGCGAGATGCTGAATGTTTCGCCGCCCGCATCGACTTCGAGGCCGACAAATGCGGACGACCTGCTCGTTCCCTTCCACTTCAGTTAGGCGATTGGGCGGTTGTCGCGCAGGCCGGCTAAATGCGGTAGGGCGGCGGCTTGATGCCGTTGTCGCGAAGATAAATCTCGGCCTGGCCGCGATGATGCGCCACGTGAATGTACATGGCCAGCAGCACTTCCCGTCCGGGGAGCCGTCCGTCGGGAGAACTGTGCACCATGTTGAGCTGTTCTTCGGTCAGATTGGCAATCACGCTGGAGCAATAGTCGAAGGAATCGCTCAGGAACTTGACGACGCCGTCCTTGTCCTTCGGAGAAGGCAATGCCGGCGGCGCGGAATCTTTCAGCCCGGCGCAGAATTGATAATTGGTGGTTGCGATGTGCGACATCAATTCGCCATAGTTCATGGATTCCGGATGCGGGCGGAAACCGTACTTCCCGGCCGGCATAGCCTGAGCGACCGCGATCGACAGCTTGCTGAGCGCGTCAGAGTGCTTGGAGTATTCCCCCGCCGCATTCGCCGCTACTAGTGAAAACGGAAGCAGAAGAGAAAAGAGGGTGAGGCTCGCGATGGCAAGCTTGCGCCGCAACCAGCACAAGCAGAAACAGAGGTGTTGGATCATATTGGGTAAGAGACGGCTCAACGCCGGATTCGTCACGGCCGTTTGGAGTGCTCTGGTTGACTTGCCGTGCAGGCGGGGGATCTCGCGGGATCGTGTTTTGCCTTGTGCCACGGCGAAGGTGCAGCAAAATCAGTCGTTCGGTTGGAAATTCGAGGCGCCGCCCGTGTGCGCGGCTCCTCCTCTTCTTGTTGAGCTTAGCTTGCATCCGGCGACGGTCGGCGCGCGCGGGGTGGCGTGTCCGTTTCCACTCCAGCCGCCATCAACGCGGAAACGCCTCGCGCAGGGCGTTTATGGCGGCGCGCTCGAACTGTCTTCGGCCGGGAGCTGCGACCCTCCGGTACCCCCGCTGCCGGCCGCCTCAATCGGAGGTAAGATTTGTGGAGAAGAAAGGAACGACATGAAACACTCATTTTGCCGCGCGGTCTGGATAGCGACGCTGGCGTGGCTGGCATACGGAGCACACCTTCAGGCCCAGTCCGTTTCCTGGGACAACGTGCATATGAATGTCATGGAGCCCGCCCGGGCCGCGGAGTGGTACGTAAAATATCTCGGCGCCACTCCCGTGGGCGTTCCCGGCCAAGGCACGCAAGTGATGTTTGGCAAGATCCTGATCGTGTTCCTGAAAGGGCAGGAGCCGCAGAAGAGCGCCGGCTCAGCGATCGACCATATCGGGCTCTCCTACGACGACGTGGACGCACGAGTGAAGGAGACCGAAGCCGGCGGCGCCAAAGTGCTGAACGCGCCTCGAGACATCCCGGGTCTCTTCAAGCTGGCCTTCATCGAAGATCCGTTTGGGATCAAGATCGAATTGGTGCAAGATCCCGAACTGCCGGGCTTCCACCACCTGCACCTGTCCGTTGCCAAGCCGGAAACGACGTTGCAGTGGTATCAGGACATGTTCGGCGGCGAACGGACCAAGCTGAAAGGCCGGATCGACGGCCTGCGCTACGGGGGAGTCTGGCTGCTGGCGCAGAGCAACGGCGGCAAGATATCCAACGAGAACGGGTCCATCCAATACCCGGGACTGTTGGTTTCGGATATCCACGACAGAGCCGCCACGCTTCAGGCAAAAGGCGTAAAGTTCCGCACGGAACCGCGCCAGCTTCGGTCGTTGTGGTACGCCATCGCCGAGGACTGCGACGGATCGCGCGTGGAAATGATCCAGCGGTCGCAGCCGCAGTAAGTTTCAGGCCGAGGGGAGGCGCGAGATGAGATGCTTGTTCGGCGTTAGAGCGAGTTGGCGGATTCAAGTAGCGTTCCTGCTGGCAGGCGCTACTGTGCTGCCGGCCCAGAATGCGAATCCACCCACCACGTCACGCGGCGAATGGTCGACCTACGGCGGCGACCTTGGCAGCAGCAAGTACTCGCCGCTCGACCAGATCAACCGGGAGAACTTCTCGGGCCTGAGGATCGCCTGGCGGGCGAAAACTCCGGACGCCTGGCTGAGCCTGACCATTCCGGGAGGCGGCGAGTGGGCGGCCCCGCCCAACGACATTTTCGCGGAGCTGAAGCGGATCGATCCGAAGCGCTGGCGCGACGGGGCGGCGCCGTTCGTAGGAAATTTCAAAGCGAGTCCGCTGATGGTGGGCGGCGTCCTTTATCTCAACTCTCCTTCCTCGGTCGGGGTGGCGCTGGATGCGGCGACCGGCGCCACGCGCTGGGTCTACAACCCGAAAAGCTACGAGTCCGGCACGACCACCATGTCCGCTCGCTGGAACGAGCGCGGCGTGGCCTATTGGACCGATGGCAAACAAGAACGCATTTTCTGGGGCACCGGCGACGGATACCTGATCGCCGTGGACGCCAAGACCGGCCACCCCTGCGCGGACTTCGGCCAGAACGGCCGCGTGGATCTGATGGAGGGCCTGCCGCGGGCCAAGCGCGCCGAGCGCGATTTTCTCAATGCGCTCACCTACTCAGTCCAGTCCCCGCCCTTGGTGGTTCGTGACGTGGTCATCACTCCGGCCTCCATCTCTTCGTACATCATCAACAAGGAACAGATCCCCGGCTGGCTGCGCGCTTTCGACGTGCGCACCGGCAAGGTGAAGTGGACCTTCCGCACCATCCCGCGGCCGGGCGACTACGGCATCGAGACCTGGAAGGACGATTCCTGGGCCTACGCCGGCAAGGCCACCGTGTGGTCGATGATGAGCGCCGACCCCGAGCTCGGCTACGTTTACATTCCCACCAACACCACCGCGCCGGACTTTTACGGCGGGCATCGCCACGGCGACAACCTGTTCGCCGAAAGTATCCTCTGCCTGGATGTCGAGACCGGCAAGCGCATCTGGCATTTTCAGACGGTGCACCACGGCCTATGGGATTACGACAATCCCGCGGCGCCGACCTTGTTGAACATCACCGTGGACGGAAGGCCGGTCAAAGCGCTGGCTCAAATCACCAAGCAAGGCTTCGTCTTCACTTTCGACCGCGTAACCGGCAAGCCGATCTGGCCGATCGAGGAGCGGCCGGTCCCGCACTCGGATATTCCCGGCGAAGAGGCCTCGCCCACGCAGCCCTTCCCCACCAAGCCTCCGCCGTATGAATATCAAGGCGCGCAACTCACCGATCTGGCGGACTTCACTCCGGCGATACACGCCATGGCGGTTGAGGCCGTGAAGGGCCGCCGGCTCGGGCCGCTGTTTACGCCTCCCTCACTGGAGGGGACGATTCAACGCCCCAGCAGCGGCGGCGGCGGGAACTGGGGAGGCGCAGCCGTCGATCCGGACACCGGCATCTTATACGTGCCTTCCAGAAATGCATGGTCGCTCAATGGCCTCGAATTGCCCAATCCGTCGCTGCACGGCAATTTGCGATACATGGAATCGCGCGGCGCGCCACCGCGCATGCCGCAGGGACTGCAACTGTTCAAACCGCCTTACACCCGCATGACGGCCATCGACATGAACAAGGGCGAGCATCTGTGGATGACTCCGACCGGCAACGGCAACCGGTTGCGAAACAACCCGCTCTTGAAGCCCCTCAATCTGCCTCCGCTGGGCGGAGACGGCTTGACTCCCGGACCGTTGCTGACCAAGACGCTTTTGATTTACGCGTTGTCGGCCGGCGGCTCCAATGACGGGCCGCGGCTGGTGGCTTATGACAAGGCGACCGGCAAAGAGCTGGCGTCGACGGATCTGCCCGGAATCGCGTTAGGCACACCCATGACCTACAAGCTCGGAGACAAGCAATACATCGCGCTCACAGTGAGCGGAAGGCCCGGCGAGCTGCCGGAGGTCGTCGCGCTGGCGTTACCGTGATCGCGCATAGCGGGACCACACCCCGGTAGCCTGGAGAACCGCCATCCACCCAGCGAACAGCAGTAACAGCGGCGCCGTCGCGACGCCGGGAAAGTAACCCCCTCGCCACAAGGCGAGCGCCGAGTGGCTGATGCCGTTGCCCAGCTCCAGAATCGTCCAGAACCAAACCAACCCGGGAGCCGCGCGCCAGCCCAAGCGCACGGGAACCGCCCAGCACCACAGACCGAACGTGACCAGGACCACGTTGGCCACCAGAAAACCCAGCGCGAGATCGTTGCTGATGAGGCTGCTCACAAAACGAGCCGGCGCGAAGACGTCGTACAACTTGGTGACGTACTCTTCGATGGAATGGGCGGCCTGAGCGAGAATCAGGAACAAGAAGACGATCTGCCCCCTGCGTTCCACGACCGCGCGCGCCTCAGCGTTTAGAAAAAACCGGGAGGTTCACGTCGACATCCCAACCCAACTCCCGCTTCGCCATCCCCACCGAAGTCAAGTCGCACACGAACGCTCCCTTGCCCTTGAGCCTCAAGTGCGTTCCATCGAACTGATATTCCGGAAAGGCCCGCTTCGCCGCTTCCGGCGTGGAGGCAATCGTGCAGGTGACGCCGGGAACCTCCAGATTCACGTTCGCCACATTCGAATCCCGGTCGATCGCAAGCTGCACCACTGCGAAAGATCGATTGCATTCCTGCGCGGTCGCCGCCGTTTGCTCACGCTTGCGTTCCAGAGCCTCGACGCTGCCGTTCCTCACACGCGCGACGTCCCCGGCATCCAGTCCAAAGGAATAGAAATACACGCGCAGCCAGGTGAGGCCGAGAACGTTTGGATGCTTCTCCCTGATCGCCACGGCCGTCGAAAGATGCCTGACGTCCTGGTCCACTGAGAACCGCGCCGTGGTGCGAAACGCTTCCGGACCAAGCGCCGGCTCCTCTGCAAAAACCGAAACGGCGGCACCGCAGGCTAGTACAACTAAGAACGATCGCCGCATCCGCAGCCGCGGGCTTACTTCGAATTGCTTTTCGCCGCTGCTTCGGCTGCCTTCTCTTCGGCTCGCGCGCCCTTGAGGATTCCGAACATCCCGTAGTTGCCTTCGTGACAAGCGTACTCGTACATCGGTTCGTCGCTCTTTGCCATGGGAACCCGTGCGGTCCAAGGCTTGGTCACGATGGTGGGATCGTCCACCGTAAACTCATAGATCAGGGTGTTGGCGTCGCGCCGCGTGAAGCGCTCGATCAAATGGAAGTTCTGGTCCACCGGCATCCTGAACGTGGTCCCTTCGTTGGTGAAATTGATGGTGTCGACCACCAGCGTGTCGCCCTCCCAGTGCCCGCGCGAGTCTCCCACCCATTGCCGGACCGTTCCGTGCGGGCGGCCATCGAGCGGAATAACGCGGGCGTTGTGGACCATTTCATTCAGCAGGACCACGGTATCCTTGGTCTGAAAGATCTGAACGTTATTGTTGTACGCGCTGGGGAGCATGGGCGGTCCGGAGTTGAATCCCAAAATGCATCGCTCGCCCAGGGAACGGTCTTCGGGGCCTTGGGCAGGACGGCTGGCGGCAGCCCGGCGGGCCTCGGCCCTCTTCTTGCCTTCCTCGGTCAACGCAGGCAGTTTCCCATCCGGCGGATCGATAATGAGCGACGTCTGATTGCTGGCGCGGTTTCCAAAGTCCCACCACGAATCGTTGTAGGCGCGCGCGACGTCGGCTGCGGCTCCGCCGTCCCGGCGGTCCATGTTCCGGCCGTCGCGGATGCGCTTGGCATAAGCGGCCGCTTCCTGGTCCGTCAAATAGGCCTTAGTGCCGAATTCCGCGGGGCGCTCCAACGGAGTCAGATTGGCGAAGCTCCAGACCCCCTGCAGATCCGGCTGTCCGTCGATGGTGCGGGGCGGAACCGAGGCCTTGGACTTTTCCGTTGCCAGGGCTATGCCGGAACCGGACGGGACTTGGGCAAATGCGGGCGCAGCGATCAGCATTGATGCCACGGTGAACACGAAATATCGGAGACGCATGCCGAACCTCCCTATTATTCGTTCATCTCACATCTAATAATCGATCTTACTCGATCCTAAGTCGAAGAAGTGGAGCCGGCCGGGCCGAGCTGGCCAACCGGGGCAGGCCGGCGGGTGATCCGCCGCCCGAATCAATGCTGGAAGGCCCCCACGCTCGGCTCCGGGTTGGTCATGACGCCCGGAGGATAAGCCCGCGCCGACGTGAATTCCTTGATCCCCTGAACATTGATCAAGGTCGCCACGTTTTCCTTCGCGGCGAAGTCGTAGCTGCGTTTCAACGCCTCGCGGAGCTCTTCCGGGGTTCGAACGTATTCGCCGCGGGCGCCCAGGTTCTCCGCCATCAGGTCATAGCGCAGGTTTTCGTGGAACAGATGGAGATGCAACGAACGCGGCGAGCCAGCCGCGCTGGTCCAGGTTCCCCAGGCATTGTTGTTGTACACCACGCCGATGATCGGGATTTTATATTTGGCCGCAGTCTCCATTTCGAACAGGCTGTAGCCCATGCCGGCATCGCTCGTCACACACAGGACCGGCGCGCCTTTATACGCGCCTTGCGGCCCCACTCCGCGCTGCACTGCGGCGCTGGCTCCGATCATCATCGCCAGGTCCGGACCGATGGCGCCATATTGATACGGGCAGGCCACCTCCTGCGCCACGCGGTGCGCACGCAGCCAGGGGTTCACGAATCGCTGGCAGGTCCAGCCGCCCCATCCGGTGACGGTCTGCTTGGGATCGATGGCGCCCTGGTACAGCAGATCGTGAATCTCTTTGCCAATGACGGCGGGATGCACCGCGTTGGTGGAGCGGCTGTACTTCAGTCCGAGTTCATATTGATCCTGGATGGTCTTTTCGTATTTCTTGCGGGCCGCGGCGATTTCACTGATCCACGTGTCGCGCTTCTTGGGCGGAAGATTCTCGGCCAGCGCTTCCAGGAAGAACGCTTCGTCGCTGACGATGCCCAGATCGAGCGGCCAGTTCCGTCCCAAATCTTCCTGGACCGGGTTCACCCGAATGGACTTGACGTCCGGATTCAACATATACTCGCCCGGGCTGGGCATGCAGTACTGCCCCACGAAGATCACCAGGTCGGCGCTCATCAGCGCGTCCAGCGAAAGGGCGGCCGACAGGCGATGGTCGTCCGGGAAGTGGCCTCGGGTTGGCCCGGAGACGGTCACGGCCATTTCGTGCTTTTCCGCGGCCCGCCGCAGGGCATCCCATCCCTTGCGCTGAAACACGCCCTGCCCGGCGATGAGCAGTGGCCGCTCGGCGCGGTTGATCATGTCCACGGCCTTTTGCAGATCTTTGGGAGCAGGATAGGCGCGGGACTCGGTCCGGTATTTCTCTTTGGCGTAATAGTCCTTCAACTTGGAAGGTTGGTCGAACCGGGCGCGCGCCACTTCCCCGGGAAAGTCGAGGTGAACCGGGCCGGGCACTCCTGATTTCAAATTCCGGAAGGCGTAGGCTCCGTATTCATGGATGCGATCGGCGGCGATGATCCGCTTGCCGTATTTCTTCAATCCTTCGGTGGTGGGCTGCTGATACCCGGTCTGAATGAAAGCCTCGCGGTCCTCGCCCGCGAACTGGACGTTACTGGCCAGCACGAGCAGGGGCGTTCGAGCGGCATTGGCGGCGGCGATATCCATGATCATGTTGGTGAAGCCGGGTCCTTCCGTCCCCGAGCAAGCGACCACTTCGCCGGTCACGCGCGAGAAGCCGTCCGCAGCCGCGGCCATGGCGCCTTCCCGCCGCCCGCCATAGCTGGGAATGCCGGCGGCTGCAATGGCGTGGACCATGGTGTAATTTCCAGGGCAGCAAAACAGCGCCGCGAGTTCCTCCTGCTTACAAAGCCTGGCGAAGACTTCGGCGCCCGTCATGCCTCGTCCCTCGAAGGATCCTGGCTGAGGAGTCTCGCCCAGGGACTCGGCGAGCTCTTTGGGAATCCGGATAGAAGGAATCGTGACCGCGGCCGCCAGATTTCGCGGCCGCACCACGGCGGCCAGGGCCGCGGCGGCGGCCGGAGCGAGAAAGTTTCTGCGCGACGGAGCCGCGTCGGGAACGGTGGTCTTGTCTTTCATGAATCCCTCAGCTTTCTGGTTGCGTGTCCAATCCCGAGTTTACTCCCCGCATTCCCTAAAAGGAGAAGCGCGCTCCCACCTGAATCGCCCGCGGCCCGCCGGAGCCGAAGATCTGGTTGAACCGCTGGGTCGGCTGGCCGTACGCGTAGGACTGCGTCACACCGGCCGGGCAGGAAGCAAATGCGCCATTGGAAAGCGTGCACTTTGGATTCAGAGTATCCAGGTTGAAGGTGTAGTTGGTCAGACGCGCGATATTGAACGCATTGAAGAACTCTCCGAAAACCTGCAAGCTGTACTTTTC
The DNA here is from genome assembly GCA_035632015.1 of Bryobacteraceae bacterium. Taxonomy (GTDB): domain Bacteria; phylum Acidobacteriota; class Terriglobia; order Bryobacterales; family Bryobacteraceae; genus Palsa-89. The sequence goes on along the minus strand of DASQHQ010000196.1, from coordinate 47,107 downwards.
CCGGAAGCGGAGCTCCTTGGTTACGCGCGCATCGGTATTGAAAGTCGGGTCGCCGAACTGATAATCCGGCGGGAGCACCAAGGTCGGAATGTTCGCGCCGGAAGCATCTTTCTTGCCCGCATAGGTGCTGTTAAAGGTCGCCACCCCTTTCGCTAAATCGGACTTGCCGCAGTTCGCCGCGAAACAGTTGTATCCCACGCTGGAAACCGCCTCGGAAAGCGGCATCCCTACCGCCCCAACGCCGAATATATCGATCTGGGGAATCGTGGCGTTCACCGGGCTGCGGCTGACGATGGAGTTGTTCACGCTCAGCTTGAAGCCCCACGGAAAGTCCACCAGGCCCGCGACGGTCAGATTGTGCCGTGGCAAGACCGGCCCGTAGGTGGTGAAGTAGTTGGACGGATTCACCGCTGCGCTGCCGGTGGAAAGCTCTTTTTGCAGAGCGTAAGAGACGGTGAACTGGCTGCGCTTAGCGTAGCGCTTTTGCAGCTTCATTAGCAACGCGTCGAAGACCACGCGCCCTTCCGGCATCCAGAAAGAAATGCCGCCGGTGGAGCACTCCTGGCCCGGCACGTACACCTGAGCGGCAGTGCAGGCCGGAATCACCGGCGAGAGCACACCGTTGATGCGGCGATTGAACCGATTCAGGTCTACCTCGCTCATCTGAACGTTTTCATATTGGCGCCGGGCCCAGTCGGCGGTCAGCACCATGTCATGGCCCAGATCGCGCTGGACCCCGATGGAGGTCTGGTAGCTTCGCATGACCGGGTAACCGGGAAGGTAAATCTCGCTGCCCTGCTTGGCCACGTCGATGCCCGTGACCGTGTAAGGACCGCTGGCCGGAGGCTTGGGCGACAGCCGCTGCGTGATGGCGTCGATTTGATGGTTGTACATCTGGACGAAGTTACCCAAAGTAATGGTGCTCAGCGTATTGAGCGGCAGAGGTGCCCCAACCGGAATGGACTGGTTGGTGAACGCATTGACCATCCCCGGGAATTCGTTGGTCAACACGCTGGCGGCGACCGTCGAGCGCCCGTCCCCCAGCGGTCCGATGGCTGCGTCTTCCCGGAACCGCTGGTAGATCGGCTGCGTGTCCCAATACAGGCCGGCTCCTCCGCGGATCACGGTCTTATTGCTTTTGGTGGGGGACCAGGCGAAGCCGAAGGCCGGCGAGATGTCGAACTTGTTGGGCTGGGTTGCTCCCAAATCGTTCGCCCCAAAAATCGGCGCCAGATACTGCGGGTACGGTATGTCAGAGTCGAACAGCCCGGTCTCATACTGGTATCCGATGCCGAAGTTGAAGGTGAGGTTGGGTCTGAACTTCCAGGTGTCGGTCACGTATTCCCAAGACCGGGTGTTCCGGCGGCCCTGGTTGTGGTGATAGCCGCCCGGCCAAGTGCCATCCCCAATCGAGACGCCACTGTAGGTGGAAGCGTTGGCGTTATAGACCGGAATTTGCAGCAGGTCGGCGTTGGTGCGGATTTGCGTGGGAAGATTGGGAAACAATGTTGCCGCGTTCGGAACTAGCGCTCGAACAGTCTCCGGTGACCAGAGATAGAGGCAACCCTGCACGCAGAAATCCCACGGGTTGTAAAGGGTGTTCATGCGCTCCAAGTCGAAACCGAATCTCAGCCGGTGCGCGCCCTTTTGCCAGCTCAGCGTGTCGCCCTCTTCAAAAGAGCGGCTGACGTGGTTCTGCGGGGCGTTGATATTCAGCCCGGCCTGAAATGTGCTGGAACCCACCATGACGATGAGCGAAGGCAATCCGCCGCCCACGCACGGAAGCTGGCACGCGTCGGCCGGCTCGGTCAGGTTGTTGTTCTGCCAATAGTGCCACATGAACCGGAAATCGTTCACGATCGAAGGCGTCAAGGTGCTGGTGACACCCAAAACGCTTTGATCCGACCAGTTCTTGTTGATGTCAAACGAAGACAGCGGCGAATTGCCGATCGGGTTTCCGATTCCGTTATTGCCGTCGTGGGTGTAGCGGGCGAACAGGCTGTGCTTGGTCGAGAGCCGGTAGTCGAACCTCGCGCTGAATAAATTGGGCTGGGCGTAAGGCAGCGGGACGATCTGATTGATGGGCTGAAGCGAGGGCAGATCCTCCTGGACGATGTTGACCTGGGTTTGGTTCATTCTCTCCCAACTGGAGAAGAAGAACAGCTTGTCCTTCAGGATGGGACCGCCTACGGCCACCCCGGGGTTGCGGCGCACGAAGAACGGGTTGGGGTCGAGCGCCTGGCGCCGGAGAGCCGGATAGGCCGCCATGTTGTGATCGCGGAAGTAGAAATAACCCGACCCGTGGAAATCGTTGCTGCCGGAGCGGGTCACGACGTTGATGGTGCCTCCTGAAGAGGCCACGCCGGACGACAAGTCGAAGTTCACCGACGACATCTGGAATTCCTGCACGTTTTCCTGGGAGAAATTGATGGATATCATGTTCCCCCCGCCGTCCACTTCGTCGTTCACGACGCCGCCGTCAATGGTGTAGCGTACCTTTCCCATACCGAGAACGCTGACCGAAAACAGCGTGTTGAACTGGGAGGTCGACCCATAGGACGCTGTCACGCCCGGCTCGAGTGTCGCCAGTTGCACGAAGCTGCGCCCGTTCAGAGGCAGCTCCTGGATCTCCGAGTGCTCGATGACGCCTTGAATGGAATGGCTGTCGTAGTTGATCTGCGCCGTGGCCGCTTCCACATTCACGACCTCCGTGCTGGTTCCGAGCGACATCGCCAAATTGACGGTCGTGGAACTGCCGGCTTCCACGGTGGCGTCGCGCACCAACGTGCGGAATCCTTGCACCTCGGCCCGGACTTCGTATTCCCCGGGCAACAGTGCAGGCGCGCTATAGATGCCTTCGGTATTGGCCGCTAGTACTCGGGCCGCCCCGGTGGCCTTGTTGGTAATGGTCACTTTGGCGTTTGGAACAACGGCGCCGGTTTGATCCGTCACCGTCCCCAAAATTATCCCTGTAGGCGCCTGCGCATAAACCGTAAATCCAACCCAGATCAGCAGGCAAGACAGAAGCGAACGCGGATTCATTAGCCCTCCACAAGCTACGAAGCGTTATCAGGCCGTGATAGAAGTCCCCTATCGAGTCCCCTGTTAGGATCGAAGCTGTGCGAAATAGTACTCCTGGTCCCCCAGGCTGTCAATATGATTGAAACGGACTGGCATTAGCATGTAGCCGGTCGGTCGTTTACTATGTGATCCGTCCTGTTTGGCAAAGCTGCCGGACATCCAAAAATCCTGGCCAGACGCCGCCGCGAGAACTTATAATGGATAGCCGTCGAGCGTGAAAGGAAGGTGCGTATGAACCTCGGTGCTGTTATCTCACAAAGTGCTCTGGCGGCAGTGGTTACTGTAGCTGCGCTCAGCCTGACGGCGTGGGGGCAGGGCACTGCTCCGTCTCCGGCAAAGAGCCAGCCTGGGGCTGTGGCGCACGCGCGCGATGGCCACCCGGACTTGCAGGGCATTTGGAGCTTCGCCACCTTGACGCCCTTGGAACGTCCGGCTGCGCTGGCGGGCAAGACACATCTGACGGACCAGGAAGCGGCCGAATTCGCCAAGCGCGCCATCCAGAGCAGAAACTTTGACCGGCGGGACGGGGGAGCGGAGGCCGACGTCTCGCGCGCCTACAACGATCTGTTCTACGATTTTGGGAAGAGCGCGACTAATCAGACCTCGCTGATCATCGATCCGCAGGACGGCAAGCTTCCGCCTTTGACGGCGGCCGGCGAAGTGAGGGCCAAGGAGCGGGCCGCGAAGCTCGCCCGGGTTCCGGAAGGACCTGAGGATCGCCCGTTGTGGGAGCGCTGCATCCTGGGCTTCAATTCCGGCCCGCCCATCATGCCGAGCGGCTACAACAACAACCTCCAGATTTTGCAGCCCCCGGGCTATGCGGTGATCTTTACCGAAATGGTTCACAGCGCTCGCGTGGTGCCGCTGGACGGGCGTCCGCACGGGAACACGCGGCAGTTGATGGGCGACTCGCGCGGCCATTGGGAAGGCAATACGCTGGTGGTCGACACCATCAATTTCACGAACCAGGGTACCGGGACCATCGGCTTGCGGGTGGCTATGGATGAGAATTTTCATCTGGTCGAGCGCTTCACGCTTCGCGACCCCAACACCCTGATTTACGAATTCACGGTGGACGATCCATCCGTCTGGACCAAACCCTGGACCGCATCGGTTCCGATGACCAAAACAGAAGAACCGATTTACGAGTACGCCTGTCACGAGGGCAACTACGGCATGGAGGACATCCTGGCGGGCGCCCGGGCGCAGGAAAAGGCGGCTGCGGAAGCGGCCAAGAAAGCGAAATGAGGGAGAAATCCAGTGGACCGGCGTCAGGCCATCGGCGTGCTTGGATTAGCGGGGGTGGCGAGTCTGAAGGCGGCGCCCTCCGCGCGCGATCGTTTCCCGGGAATCTATAAGCTGATCAGTTGGAGAACCACCAACCCGGACGGCAGCGTCGTTGAACCGCTCGGCCCCGATCCGATCGGCAGGATCACGTATCACAAGAGCGGCCATATGTCGGTGATGTTGATGCGGCGCGACCGCAAAACGCTACCGCGCATCAATGTTCAGACGGCCACCATCGACCAGCTGCGCGAGGCCTTTCGGCAGGCTCAAGCGACGGGCGCGGGCTTTATCGCTTATATGGGCACTTACGATGTTGACGAAAGCCGGAACATCGTGACCCATCACATCGAGGGCGGATCGAGTCCGACGTTCTCGGGCGCCAATTTCGAACGTCATTACGAATTGACCAGCAAGTCACTGTTTCTGAGTGTGCCCCCGGCGCTGAACTCGAAGCTGGAATGGGAGCGGGTGGGCGACGCCTGAGGCTGTCCAGGCTCGAACGTATCCTCCACCGCGATCCGCCGAGGTTGAAAACGCGGGCGCCCCGAGAATCTGATCGCCCCAGGATCAGGGGTGCCGATGCAGCACGTGCGTGGCGATGTCCGGCCAGAACTCGCGAAATACATTAGTGAGGGCGTCGCGCCCGATGGCGTACCCGTACTTCACGGCGAGTGCTCCCAGAGTTCGATCCTGGCTTGGATAGTAGGACGCTGAGATGCCCTGAGCCATGCTGCGGCCAAAGATCTCGGACGCATTGAAGCTGCTGTGCCCGTGGTAATTCGGTGTGATAAGGACGCGGGAAGCCGCGTAAACGGCGCGCTTCCAAATCCTGCCCTCGCCCTTGGCGTAGTAGCGTTCGTCCTGATGAAATATAGTCGGCAAGGCGAAAATGACCAGATAATTGCCGTCCGTCTTATCGACGAAGCCGCGCCAGTAATATCTCCCGTATCCGGTCAGACCGTCACCCAGGCGAGCGTGCGCATCCGACCACTCGGCCATGGCCGAGGTGATGCCCACGAAGATGAACGACGAATAGTCGAAGCTGTTTTGTGTGGCGATCTTGAAAGCCTGTTTGGGTGTGGGGGGCGGCGGGATCGCACCCGCGCTGACCGCACGGTAGTTGGGCATCACCCCGAGGATACGCTTGGGCTGCTGTTTCGAAGCTGGGGTTGCGGATTGCGGCGGGCTGGACTGGCTCGCTTGCGGCGTTCCGGGGGCAGCCTGCCCGTCGTCAGAGTCCGGTTGGGCCGTTTCAAAAGCCGCCGGCGCCGTAAAGAGAAAAGCGTCCGGTTGGGCAAATCGGCTGGCCGGCAGGATGAGTGCGAACCCCAATAAGAAATGCAAGAACCCCCTCCAAACTCCGCTGACGGTTCCTCAGAGCCGGCCAAAGGATGCGAGCCGGGCTCGAGCGCATCTTGGAATGCCCGATTTCGTTCGGCCCGCTCGTTCCACCCTCAGGCAGTTCCTTGGGCCGAACAGCTTGCGATTGACAGAATCAGCGGCATCCGCCGGAGACCCTGTGCTAGACCCTCAAACTCAGCATAGTATGGACCGCGGTCCGGGCGAAAGCGACCTGGCAGACCTGATCTCGACCGGCCTCCGGAAAGATATGCTGGTGCTCGATTCCGCGGACGTTACTAGAAAAGGTTTGTACGGATGGGCCTAAGCCAGCAGCTCGACCAGTTCCTCGACCCGGAATCCGCGGGCGAGGCGTGGAGTCCGGTCTCCGCATGGGCACGGTTCGGGTTCGAGGCGGAGATCCGAGCAGCCGGCCACCACATGCAAGCCGGAATGCGCATCGCACTCGGTGGCGAGCAGCTCGTTGTTCCGGCCGAGGTATTGTTCGAAGACCGGTACGCCGAAGGCGCGCCAGAACAGATCGCGATCCGCGTGCGACAGGACGGCTTGCCCTTGGTAGGTGAAGGCGATGACCGCGTGCTCCAGGCGCAGGCCGGCCTGGACGAGGCTTCGTAGCCGCTCCACGGGCGCCGCGATGGAAGTGGGCCGGAAGCGAGCCGCCTCGCGATCCCATCCGCGCGGGAATACACGGACCATCTTGGTCTCTTCGAAACCGCGGGACAGAATCGCGGTGCGCGGCACGGGATCCATGGGATGCACAAAACGCGCGCCGCTTGCGCGACGCCGGATTCGAATACGGATGATCATGGCGATTTGCCTAGAAAGTGGCGCGCGCTTTCCCTTCGTCTCAGGAAAACAGTTCGTGCAGATTGTCGCGCAGGATCAGTCGCGCTTTCTCGTCGTTCACGCCGATTTCGTACAGCGCCTTGGTCTGTGTTTCGAAGATCGGTGCGTTCCAGCCGCGCGGAAAATACGAGGAATCGGTGCCGAACAGCAGCCGCCGCGGTCCGGCGACATCCAGCGCGCGGCGGAAAACGGTGCGCAGATCCAGGTGCGCTTCTTCATACCGCATCCAGCTATTACTGCTTGATGTATCCAGATATACGTTGGGACATAGATCGCAGAGCATGAGAGCTTCGCGGAAATAGCCCGCGCCGAAATGTGGCACTACGAATCGAATGCCCGGATATCGGAGGGCCACGGCGTGGAGGTCGATCGGATTGGAGAAGCGCATGTCAAACGGCGACGGCAGGCCGAGCTTCTGGCGCACGCCCACGCTCAAGACGCCGCAATGCACGAAGGCGATGGCTCGGTTGTGCGCGGCAAGCAGATCGAGCAGCGCCGCCGCGCGATCGTCCTGGATCGAGTAGCGATGCATGGCTGGAAAAAAGCACAGCCCGTGGAGGTGGCCGCTAGCAAGAGCCTGCCTGGCTGGCGCGGCCGCGCCGGGCGCGGTGGGGTTCACCATGCTATAGCCATAGAACCGTTGCGGAAACTTGCGAACCGCGGCGATGACCGAATCGGCGTCGCCCGGAACGCTCGCGATCAACGCCGCTCGCTCCACTCCGTGCCGGTCGAGTTCGTCCACCCAGGCGTTCGCGAGGCGCTCGGGATCTTCGGCGGGGAGCTGCCAGCCCAGCGGCGTTTCGAGCGCATTTACCGCCACGCCCTTCTGTTCGGCCAGCGCGGAGAAAAAGCGGTGCGAGAAGAAGTGCACGTGCGCGTCAGCCACGGCCAGCGCGCCCCAAGGTGTCTCCATCATCCGGCCTGGTGGTTCGCGGACTGAATGGGAAAGCGCGTGATGCCCGCGGCCAAGGCCACCTGCGTCAGACCCGCGACATTATTGACGCCCAGCTTCTTCATCATGGTCTTGCGATAACTGCGCACGGTTTGCAGCCCCAGATCCAGCATGACGGCAATTTCCTTGCTGGTCTTGCCGTCGGCCACCAGGCGCAGAACCTGGAGCTCGCGCGGCGAAAGGTTGTCCAAGACCGAAGGCGCCGGCTTGGAATCCAGGTCGCCCTTCTGAATGCGGTGCAGCAGGCGGTCGGAAACCTGCGGGCTCAAGTACGATCCGCCCTTGGCGACGGTGCGCAGCGCGTCCAGCAGGTCGTTGTCGGAGGCCTTCTTGAGGACGAACGCGCGCGCGCCGGAACGAATGGCGCTCACTACCGAGTGCTCGTCATCGTACATGGAGAGGATCACGATTTTTGCATCGGGACAATGACGCAGAATTTCCGTGGTGGTCTCGATGCCGTTCAGGCCGGGAAGTCCGATGTCCATGAGGATTACGTCGGGACGCTTCTGCTTGCAGATTTGCACGGCGTCCTGGCCGTTTTCCGATTCGCCCATCACCTCGAACTCGTCGCTGTGGCGAAGGATGGCCTTGATGCCGTCCCGCATGATCTTGTGATCGTCGACGAGAAGAACTTGGAAGGGCATATTCAGCCGATCGGCTCGCTCGACACCGGGCTGGTGACCCGTATCAGGTTGCCGGCGCCGTCGGAGCCTTGCATGGCCAGCTTGAGTTGTTCCTTGTCGGCATAGTAGTCCAGCAGCAAACGCGCCATCGATGGCGGGCTGGAATCAAAGTCTTCGGACGCGCCGTTATCGCTCAGCTCCAGGATGAACTCGCCCTGCGACTGTTTCACCTGGATGTCGATCGCCGAGCAGCCCGGCCGGCCCACGGCGTCGTCCAGGGCGCACTCCGCCATCTTATAGAACGTCTTGGCCAGCCGCGTGGGCACGTGCGTCGCGGGATCGAAATGCAGGCGCAGCGTGCCGGAGAAATTTTTGCGCGTTTTTCCCGCCAGCCGCTCCAGCGCGAAATGCAGCCCGGCCCGTTCCACGATGGAAGGATTCAGCTCGTTGCTGATGTCGCGCAATTGTTCGATGGCACGATCGAGCAGGCTTTGAATCTCGGTGGCCCTTTGGTCCACGCCCGGCGCTGCTTCGCGAAAGTCCATTCTCATGGCGTCCAGTTGCAGCCCCACTGCGCTCAACACCTGGCTGATTTCGTCGTGCAATTGGTGCGATACGCGCGCCAGCGTGGCTTCATGCTCATTGAGGGCCGTGAAGAGAAGTTCAGCCATGGCAGGCTGCGGCATTCTGGTGGCGCCTTTTTCGCTCAAGTGAAGCTTATGGCTCATGATGCCTGATTTTGAGTTGCAACGCAATCCGGCCGTGGAAACTTGGCCCGGTGCTGGCGGCGCGGCGCGCTACTTTCGCGCCAGAACGCGCTTGGCGGCGGCCGCGACGTCGCGCGCCCGCAGGCCGTATTTCGCCATGAGCTCGTCCGGCGTGCCCGATTCGGCGTAGGTATCCTGGATGCCCACGAATTCCATCGGGCAGGGATGCGTCTCGGCGACGGCTTGCGCTACGCGGACTCCCAGGCCGGTGGACACCAGGTGTTCTTCGGCCACGACGATAGCGCCGGTCTCGCGGGCGGCGCGCTGGATGGCCGCGCGGTCCAGCGGCTTGATGGAGTACATGTCGACTACGCGGACGGAAATGCTCTCGGACTCCAGCATTTCCTGCGCGCGGATCGCTTCGGCCACCAGCAGACCCGTGGCGATGATGGTGAGATCCACGCCATCGATAAGCTGCACCGAGCCGCCTATCTCGAAATGCTGATCGGGGCAGTGCACCACCGGGGCTTTCGGGCGGCCGGTACGAATGAATACCGGCCCAATGTGCGCGACAGCCGCATGGACCAGGACGCGCGTGGCGATTTCGTCAGCCGGTGAAAGGACCGTGAACCCCGGCAGCGAACACGCCAGGCCCAGGTCCTCGATGCTCATCTGCGAAGGGCCGTCTTCGCCGATCGAAATGCCGCTGTGCGTGCCCACTACTTTGACGTTCACCTTCGGATAAGCGACCGCAACGCGAAGTTGCTCGAAGCCTTTGTTGAGCGCGAAGCATGAGAAGCTGGCGGCGAACGGGATTTTTCCGCTCGAAGCCAGGCCGGCGGCGATGGCCATCATGTTGGCTTCGGCGATGCCGCATTCCACGAAACGGTCGGGAAATTCCTTCGCGAACAGATGCGTGTAGGTGGATTTCGACAGGTCGGCGTCCAGCGCCATGATGTTCCGGTTCGCGCGTCCGGCCTCCACCAGGGCCTTTCCAAAGGCTTCCCGCGTGGCCATTCCGAGCTTGAGTTCGAACTTGGCCTTGGTTTCCATCTACGCCAGCTCCGCCAGTGCTTTTTGCATTTCTTCTTGGGTCGGCGCGACTCCGTGGAACTTCGGATTGTTTTCCATGAAGGACACGCCCTGGCCTTTTATGGTGTGGGCCATGATCGCCGTCGGCTTGCCCTGAGTGGCTGCGGCTTCGGCAAAGGCGGCTTGCAGGGCCGGGATGCTGTGGCCGTCCAGCTCGATCACATGCCAGTTGAACGCCCGCCATTTTTCGGTCAGTGGTTCGAGCGGCATGATGTCGTCTACAAAGCCATCCAGCTGGATGCGGTTGTAATCGACGATCGCAATCAGGTTGTCGACGCGCCTATTGCCCCCGAACATGGCCGCCTCCCAGATCTGGCCTTCTTGAATTTCGCCGTCGCCGAGGAGTACGTACGTCCGCGCGGATCGTTGGTCGAGTTTAGCGGCCAGCGCCATTCCGATTCCAATGGATAATCCTTCGCCCAGCGATCCCGTCGAGGCTTCCAGCGCGGGAATAAATCGCGCGTCAGGATGGCCCTGATAAATGGAGCCCAATTTCCGCAGTGAGTTGAGTTGGTCCTTGGGCGTGTAGCCGCACTCGGCGAAAACGCTGTACAGCACCGGCGCCGCATGGCCCTTGGAAAGGATGAAACGGTCGCGATCCGGCCATTTGGGGTTGCGAGGATCGTGCCGCATCACGTCGAAAAACAAGGTGACCAGAATTTCCACCGCGGACAAAGAACCGCCCGGGTGGCCCGACTTGGCGTGCGTGATCATCTCCACGATCTCGCGCCGGATTTGCTTGGCGATGGCTTGGAGTTCCTGGACGTCGCTGGTTCTCTTCATTTCTTCGGTTGGGAGCGCGAGCCGCGCTGCTTCAGTATTCATCTGTTTGAATGCCGTGCGGGCGATTGTGTTTCTACTACTGTAGCAGCGAGCGGCACGGGTATGTCGAAGCGGCGATCCAGTTCCGCGGCGGCTTGCCCCAGGGTCGTGAAGACGACGCCGTGCATGCCGAGCGCTTGGGCCGCTTGCACATTTTCAGGCCGGTCGTCGAGGAACAGGACATCGGATGGCGCAACGCCGAGGCCGTTCAGGCAATGCCGGTAAATTTTCACGGATGGTTTCGCGGCTCGGACGTCGCAGGAGAACGTGCGGTGATGGAACGGTGGGAGCCAAGTGCAGCGCGAGACGTAATCGCGCACCGGGACCGGCATGTTGGAGAGCAGGGCGGTTCGCAGGCCCGCTCGGTGGAGTTGTCGAGCCCACTCCGGGATCACGGCCGCCGGATGGGCCCAACCGCGGCAGTCGATCTCGATCAGCACCAGGATCTGGGAATCCGTCAGGCGGCGAGAAACGGCCTGGGCGACCGTCGTCCAATAGGCCTCCGGGTCAAGGGCAGCCTCATCGTACGCCAATCGAAACTGCCAATAGACGCGCCGAAACGTCTCCGCCGGGAGATCCAGAATGGATGCCATGGCCTGGACGTCGGACCAGGGTTGTGGCTCGCTCAAGACGTTGCCGTAGTCGAAAATGATGGCGGCAGGACGGATTCGCATCTCGCAATACCATTGTGGCGCACGCACTCGCGCACGCAATCGTGCTTGCCGCGCCGGCACAAGCGTCGTATATTACCGCGGGCGCCACGTCGGATAATGCAGACCTCATCGTCGAGATAGTAGAATTAGCTGCAAATGCGGCGAATCGCTCTATGGTGCGGCGTTGCGAGCGCGATCCCGATGCTGACGGTCTTCGGGCAAACCCGGCGCGAGGCCCGGGATGCGCGCGAGCCGCAGCGTCCGTTTACCGTGGTCGAAGCCAGCATGCCCGAAATGCGCGCCGCCCTGGAGCAGGGACGTGTCACGTCGCGCGAGCTGGTGACGCAGTACCTGGTTCGAATTGCGTTGTACGAGGACAAATTGCACGCCGCGATCACGGTGAATCCCAAGGCGCTCGAGCAAGCCGAGGCGCTCGATCGGGAGCGCGCGCAGGGCCGGGTGCGCGGTCCGCTGCACGGCATCCCGGTCGCGGTCAAGGACAACGTAATGACCACCGACCTGCCCACCACCGGCGGCGCGCTGGCTTTCGACGGCTTCGTGCCGCCGTACGAAGCGACGCTGGTCAAGAACCTGCGCGAGGCCGGCGCGATCATTCTCGCCAAGACCGGCATGACCGAGCTGGCCAATTGGGTGGCAGGCGCTCCCACGCCCATGCCGGCCAACTACAACGCGGTGGGCGGCTTCGGCATGAACCCGTACGATCCGCGGCGCGATCCGCGCGAAGCGACCGACGATGGGCGCCCGGCGCTCGCGACCGGCGGCTCCAGCTCCGGCATCGGCACCTCGGCCAGTTTCTGGGCGGCCAACGTCGGCACCGAGACCTCCGGCTCCATCCTGAGCCCCTCCAACCAGAACATGCTGGCCGGGATCAAGCCCACGGTCGGACGCGTCAGCCGCTATGGCGTGATTCCGATCACCGCCGATCAGGACACGCCCGGGCCGATGGCCAAGAGCGTCACCGACGCGGCGATTTTCCTGGGAACGCTGGAGGGAGCGAAGCCCGATTCGAACGATCCGGCTACCACGCGCTGCACTCCGCCACCCGGCCGCGACTACACGCGCTTCCTGCGCGCGGAAGGATTGAAAGGCGCGCGCATCGGCATCCCGCGCGCGTTCTACTACGATCGCATCGCACCGCCCGGCGTCAAGCAGCCGCGCGGAGGTCTCAACGCGGACCAGGCCAAGGTGATGGCCGAAGCGATCGAGGTCCTGAAACAGCAGGGCGCCATCATCGTCGACCCGGCCGACATACCCAGCGTCCTGAACCAGGATCCGGCCAACAATCTCCTGTTGTGGGGCCAATGTTCGGGCGTAAACGACGCCAAGGGCAAGGACGCCGATTGCTCGGTGGTCCTGAAGTACGGCATGAAGCGCGACTTCAACAAGTGGCTCGATTCGCTGGGGCCGGCCGCGCCCGTGAAAACGCTGGCTGAGCTGCGCGAGTGGAACATCCTGCACACCAAGGCGGGCGCGATCCGTTTCGGACAATCGAACCTCGATGTTTCCGACGAGATGGACGTGCGCGCGGACCGCGCGCGCTACCAAGCCGATCGCGCCAAGGACCTTGCGCTGGCCGCCACACACGGCATCGACGAAGTCATGCAGGCGAACAATCTGGACGCGCTGCTATTTCCGGGATCGAACGGCGCGGCCATCGCGGCCAAACCCGGCTACCCGACCGTCATCGTCCCGTTCGGACTTGTGCCTAACGCGCCCACGCCTCCGTTTCCGGAGGGATTCGACGCCCGGCCTGCGCCGTTCGGCGTCAGTTTCACCGGCCTGGCGTGCAGCGAGCCGCGTCTGATCGAGCTGGCCTACGCGTTCGAGCAGGCCACCAAGCGTCGCGTGCCGCCGCCCTCGGCGCCCTGAGAATTGTTGTGGCGCACGCACCAGTGCGTACGCCACGAGCCCGATCGATTTTACGGTTAACTGGCAGCGACGGCCTTCCTGTAGAATGGTTTTATATTCACCCGAATGGTTCGTCCTCTCCCGCCCGCATTGCTTGTGATCACACTTGTGTCTCTAGGCGGCTGCAAGCACGCGGTGCCGGACAACATCGCCGCCACAGTCAACGGGCGTACCATCACGTTCGCGGAGCTGGACAAGCAATTCCAGGCGCAGTTCCTCTCTTCCACCGAGCGGCCCAGCGACGATCAGATGATGATCCAGCGCCTGGAAGTGCTGCGAACGCTGGTGGACAACGAGATCATGTTGCAGCGCGCCGAGAAGCTGGGTTTGATGGCGACGGATGCCGATGTCGAGTCCAAATTCGCCGAGCTCAAGGCGCCCTACACGCAAGAGGAGTTTCAGAAGCAGCTGGCGGCGCGCAAGATGTCGGTGGACGACATGAAGGCGCAGCTCAAGCGCGACCTGAGCGTCACCAAGCTGTTTAATAAGGAGATCACGTCGCACATCTCGATTTCCGACAAGGATGTCACCGACTTCTACAACGCCAACAAGAGCAGCTTCAATTTCCCCGAGCCGCAAGTGCACCTGGCTCAGATCCTGGTGACGCCGGCACCCGATCCCAACGTTCGAAATCTGAAGAACGACAAGGCGCAGAACGAGGAGCAGGCGCGCCAGAAGATTGAGATGCTGGCGGCGCGCATGCGGCAAAGCGAGGACTTCGCCATGCTGGCGCAAAACTTCTCCGAGGATCCGAGCTCGGCTCCCAATGGCGGCGATCTGGGCTTCGTTCCCGAGTCGGCGCTGGAGAAGGCCAACCCGGACATCCGCAAAGTGATTCAATCCGCCGCGCCCGGACAGGTGACGCCTGTGATCAAAACGCCGGAGGGCTACCGGATCTTCAAGATCTATTCCAAGGAGCCAGCCGGACAGCGCGAGCTGACCGACCCAAGGGTGCAGCAGAACATCCGCGAGACACTGCTCAATCGCAAGGACCAGCTACTGCGAGCCGCGTACTATGAGGTGGCGCGCGACGAGGCCAGAGTGGTGAACTATCTCGCGGCCAAGGTCGCGCAGCAGGCTGGGGAAAAGAAGTAGAAGGCGTTCCGCTAGTTCGCGGAATTTTTCGGCTTGGTGTCGGTTTTCTTTGTGGCGGGCTGCTTGTGAATCTCTTCGAAATACTGCTGCACGTACTGCTGGTAGGCCAGCGGCACCTCGTCGCGGTTGATTTCTCCGCCCGCTTCGGTGTGCGTCGCGCTGCGCTGCGAGTATTGCGTGCGTAGCTGCTGTTTGCCCGAGGCCACTTCGACCATCACTTCTCCGCTGACGTTGGCGGCGCGTTTTCCGATGATCTCGCTGATTTTGCCCATGGCTGCAAGCTGTGCGGCCTCGCGCGCGTTCTTGTCGCCGTCCTGGCGGCCGATTCCGCTCTTGCCGTCCTGCGTGGTTTGATCGGAATTGCGGGCTTCGGTCTTGCCTTGTGCGGACTGCTGCGCGCCGTTCTGGGACTGCTGATCGCCCTGCGATTGCGAGTCGGCGTTATTCTCGGATTGCTGATCGCCCGCGTTGCCCTTCGAATTGGGCTGATTTTGATTCTGGCGCTGCGCCGATTGCTGCGAGTTTTGCGCCGACGAGCCGCCTTGCTTGCCTTCGCCGCTCTTGGGTTGCGACTTGAGCTTGGCCATGAGGTTGGCGATGGCGTCGCGCATTTTCTCGGCCAGGCTGGAGTTCTCGCCGGAGCTGGAGGACTGGTCGGAGTTCTTCTGCGCCTCCTGCTTGCCATTAGGCGAGCCGCCGTCCGGCGTGCCGTTTTCGTCAGCGCCCTTGTCGCTGTTAGTGGGCGACGGCTGTCCCTTGTCGGGCGAGTTCAGCATGTCGTCGCCCGGCGGTGTCTGGTCCTTTCCGGAGGCGTTCGATTTCGCGGACGGGTCCGCGCCGCCATCCGGATTGTTCACTTCCGGCTCGTCGACCGTATCCATGGCGGCGTCGGGGGCCGGGTTGAGATCCGAGTTTTTCGACTCCCACGGATCGACGGTCTGGCCATTTTCGCGATGGCCGTCCTGGTCGAACGGGCGCTGGCCGCGCAACCGCTTCGCCTGCGCGATCTCCCGCGAATTGCCTAAGAATCCGTCGAACGAGATGCGGATCAACGACGGCCGCAGGTCCAGGCTGCGGTTGATCCCGTAGCGCAGTCCGAACATCGCAAACACGGCCACCGCCAGCGCAGCGTTGGCATAGAACGTTTTGGGACGAGCGAATGGCAGGCCCTGGTGAACGTCGGCTGAGCGCGCCAGCGTTTCGGCGACTTGCCTCTGATCTTCGATGAACTCGGGCGACGAGAGCGCGCGGTCGGGGTGCTCGCGGAAGTAAAAGGCGGTGGAAAGCACGTCCTGGAGCCCGAGTTGGGCGTCCAGCGACTGCGCCACACGGTAGCGCGTTAGAATCTTGTTACGCCCGCGGTACAGGCCCGCGGCCAGACTCCCGGCGAACAGCAGCACCAGCCAGTACCAGTTTAGAATCTGCGTCCCAAGGATCAGAAGCAGGATCGCTCCGCCGAGCGCGAGCGCCGTGGAAAAGGAGGCCTGTTGGATGAGCAGATTTCGGATCTGGCGGCGCCGGCCGCGCTGGATCAATCGAGTAAGTCCGCTGTCCTCACCCACCTCGTAATTATGACAGAAAGCCGCTGTCCGGTGTTTAGCGGTTTCCTGCCGTTCGCTTCCGCGCGTGCGCTTCGCGTCGCTCGCGCTCGTAACGCGCCTTCAATGCACGCCGCCGGTGCGCGCCGCGGTTTGGACCAGATCGAAGGTGTCGTCATCGGCCAAGGAGTTGGTTTGTCTCCATCCGGACCCCGTCTTGGCGAGGACCATCGTGAGAAAGGTCACATCTCCGTCCGGGTCGACTCCGCGCAGCAAGAGCACCGCGAATCCACGCACCTCGGTGCGGCAGAAAA
This sequence comes from Bryobacteraceae bacterium, assembly GCA_035632015.1. Lineage (GTDB taxonomy): Bacteria > Acidobacteriota > Terriglobia > Bryobacterales > Bryobacteraceae > Palsa-89. The sequence continues at coordinate 30,809 of DASQHQ010000196.1, read as the reverse complement.
TGTCGACCTGGCCCAGGTTTCGGAAATAGTCCAAATTGCGCTGGGCGGCCATGGAGTCTGAGAGCTGCCGGCGGGCTGCATCGCGTTCGGCCGGCACATAGCTTTCGATGATCCACGGCACATCGCCAGCCATATTGGCGGAAAGAATGGACCCGGCGGCGCGTTCGGGAGTGCTCCAATCCGCCTGGCTTCGCTCGACCGTGTTCACGGCGATGGGAGGCTGCATCAATCGGCCCGGGAGCGTGACTTCCACGAAGTCAGTGGGAGCTTTATTCTTCGCGAAGGAATTGTTGCGGCGGTGCAGGTTGGCGACTTGAGCCTGGAAGGTCAGCGAGTCCAGGCCCAGGCGGCAGGAGACCAGAGCCGCCGTCATGAGAGCTATCAGGGCGCGGTTGCAAAGTGAGGTTCTCGCCACTGACATGATTGTAGAAAAACCTTGCGTTGGCTCTGGTCGCAGCGGCGAATCAGGGTTGTGCTCTCGCCCAAAACAGACTTGGCAACGCCTACTATCCGGTCTCAGCGTTTCGAAAGATGCGCGGCAGGCCGCACACTGGTACGACTTGGCCGCCGCAAGTGCGGTGGCCTCCTCCGACTGAAGATTCCGGGAAGAAGTCTGGGTCGGTTCTCGTCTAAAGTAAGGGTTTCGGCATGGTGCTGGACGCCAACGACCGGGAAGTCATCGAGGCCTGCCAACGCGGCGACTACGACGCGTTCCGGCTGCTGTTCGAAGCTCATCAGGACCGCGTGTATTCGATCGCGCTGCGCTACTCGGGCGATCGGGCCGAAGCCATGGATATCGCGCAGGACACCTTTCTGAAGCTGCTGTCTTCGATTCGGGACTTTCGTGCGGATTCCAGCTTTGAGTCGTGGCTGTACCGGATCGTGGTGAACCGCTGTCTGGATCACAAGCGGCGCGGGCGGCGATGGGCGCCGTTTCTCGAAGGATTGCTGGAGGCGCTGTCGGCGCCGGCCGAGAGTGCGCTGAGCGGGCTCATTCGAGATGAGAAAGAACAGAGCGTTCAGGAGATTGTCGCGAAGCTGTGCCCGGAGCAGCGCATCGTGGTGGTGCTGCGGTACACGGAGGAGCTTTCCTACGAGCAGATCGCCGAGATTGTGGGATGTTCGGCCGGGACTGTGGCATCGCGGTTGAGTCGGGCGCATAAGGTTTTGGAGCGGCGGTTGTCGCACCTGCGGGTGCGGGGAGGTCGGGATGCTTAGGGCGGAGACGGAGGCTGGCTGGGTGGAAGGCGTCTTAGAGCAAAGGCTGTGCCGCGTTGCCGCGCCGGGGGAGTTGTGGGAGCGCGTGCAGTCTTCCGCCGCGAGACGGCCGGGCGTTCGCAGCAGCGCACAGGACGCTGCGGCCTCCTGGTGGCGGACGACAAGCGCTGCCGCGGCGTTCCGTGGTGCGCGCTTTCTGGAGAGTGCGAACGCGGCACGCAGGAGTGCGTGCGTCACGGCGTGCGCCGCCATTCTGGTGGTTGCGGCGGTGGGGTTGTTCCATTTGAAATCGGGCTCGGCCGCGCAGTTTCGCTCCGCCGATCCGGGTGCCGTGCGGGCTTGGGTGTTGGCGAATACCGGGCTGGATGTTCCTTTGCATTCCGGGCAACTGGTCGGGGCGAGCGTAATCCGGGGGCGCGTTCGGGGGGCCGAGATTGCATATCGAATTGGCAAGCATGACGCCACTGTCACGGTCTCTCATGCAGGCTCCGCTTCCGTAGCGCGAGGGGCGCTTGTCTCCTGGGTCGCTCACGGGCAGACGTATAGCCTGGCTTGCGATTCGCCGGCGGATTTGCGAGGTTGTCTGCTGTGCCATGTCGGCAGCTAACGGCGTCTGGGTGGGTGAATCGGGGATTGGGTGATTTGCCCCAGCCGGAAGGGCCGCGAATATTTAGATGGCGTTAGAATATTATTTCCCCTATTTTCATAAGGATAGAAAAAATTGCGGTCTGTACTGGCGGGGCTGGTCTAGCGATTGCTTATCTGCTGTTTCGGTGGCTAGAGCAGCGCTATACTGGTAGTTTCAGGAGCGAAGATGAAGACCTACGCGAAGTTCGGAGCTTTGGTGGCCGTGATCGTCGGGGTTCTGGTTTGGCTGACGATGGGCGGGATCAGCGAAAGCAAGACCTACTACAAAACGATCACGGAAGTGAATCAGATGGGCGATCGGGCTCAAACGCAACGTGTGAGGGTGGACGGCTATGTGGTGCCGGGTTCCATCATCCGCAACGGGGCGGAGGTGTCCTTCATCATGCACCAAGACCCCGCCAAGCGCGCGCAGGATGTCATCCGGCTGAAAGTGGTCTACAAAGGTATCGACCCGCTGCCCGATACGTTCAAGGACGACGCGCAGGCGATGGCGGATGGAAGGCTGGGAGCGGACGGAGTTTTTCAAGCCAACAAGATTCAAGCCAAGTGCGCGTCCAAGTACGAAGCCAAGCCACAGCCGAAGACGGACGCGAGCCGCGCCGGCGTGTAGCGGCGCTCGCTTCTCGTTCGGGCGCGGCAGCGCGCAGACATGACCGGCATTTAGTTTTAGAGACAAAACACTGCGCACGCAGTGTGAGCGTTGATGAATGAGGTCTAAACTCGCATGGAAAATATAGGCGCTCTTTCGATTCTGCTGGCGTTTTGCCTGGCCATCTACGCGGTCATCGCCTCGATCATCGGCAAAGTCAGAAAAAATTCCTTCCTGGTGGTGAGCGGCGAGCGCGCGGTGTATTCAGTCTGGATTCTGCTGACCACCGCGTCGGGGCTGCTGATCTATTCGCTGCTGACCGGCGACTTCCGTCTCGGATACGTGGCCGCGCACACCGACCAATCCATGTCGAACATTTATAAGTTCACGGCGTGGTGGGGCGGGCAGGAGGGATCGCTGCTGCTGTGGGCGTGGCTGCTTTCGACTTATTCGGCCATCGTGGTGTTCACCAACCGGCGCAAGTTCCGCGACATGATGCCGTGGGTAACCGCGGTTCTGATGACCACCCTGACCTTCTTCCTGATCCTGATCGCGTTCGTGCTGAGCCCGTTCGCGGTGCTGGAGGCGGGGCGCGGCAACATCGTGGAAGGCATGGGCCGCGGATTGAATCCGCTGCTGCAGTATTGGACCATGGTGATCCATCCGCCCATGCTGTATCTCGGTTACGTGGGGTTCACGGTGCCGTTCGCCTTCGCGATGGGATCGCTGATCACCAGGCAGCCGGGCGAGGCCTGGATTCACACCACGCGGCGCTGGACCATTATTACCTGGCTGTTCCAGAGTTCCGGAATTCTGCTGGGGCAGGGCTGGGCCTACGCGGTGCTCGGATGGGGCGGCTACTGGGCCTGGGATCCGGTGGAGAACGCGTCGCTGCTGCCATGGATCACGGCCACCGCTTTTCTGCATTCGGTGATGATGCAGGAAAAGAAGGGCATGATGAAAGTCTGGAACATGGTCTTGATTTCGGGGACCTTTTTCCTGTGCATCTTCGGGACGTTCTTGACGCGCTCGGGCGTGGTGAGCTCGGTGCATGCCTTCGCGCAATCGCCCATTGGAAAATACTTCGTCTATTTCCTGGCCATCGGGATCGCAGCCACGATTTACCTGATTCTGGATCGCATGAAATATCTGAAGACGGAGGCGCGGCTGGAGAGCGTGGTGTCGCGTGAGTCCAGTTTCATGTTCAACAACCTGATCCTGCTGGCGAGCTGCTTCGCGGTGCTGTGGGGCACGCTGTTTCCGGTGATTTCGGAGGCGGTGACGGGCGAGAAGATCAGTGTGGACGCGCCGTTCTTCAATCGCATTAATATTCCGATTGCCCTGGCGCTGATGCTGCTGACGGGTGTGGGTCCGCTGATCGCCTGGCGGCGGAGTTCGCTGGAGAGTCTGCGGCGCGCGTTCTTCGGGCCGTCGATCGCGGGGCTGGCGCTGATGGCGGGGCTGGCGGCGTTGGGCGTGTGGGAGCATCCCTACGCGCTGGTGTCGTTCGGGTTGTGCATGTTCGTCACGGCGACGATTTTTTCGGAATTCTGGAAAGGCGCCTCGGCCATCCGCGCCAAAAGCGGCATCGGGTTGATTCCGGCGGCGGTGGAGTTGACGCATCGCAACACGCGCCGCTACGGCGGCTACCTGGTGCACATGGGCATCGTGTTCATGTTCATCGGCTACACGGGCGCGGCGTTCAATCAGGACGCCACCAAGGAAGTGGCGCCGGGCGGAAGCTTCCAGTTGGGACACTACACGCTCAAAGTGAACAACGTGGAGCAGGGCGAGAACGACAACTACACCTGGCAGAAAATGTACGTCGATGCCTCGCGCGGATCGGCTTCCATCGCCACGCTCGAGCCGGAGCGGCGCTTCTATAAGTCCAGCCAGCAGCCGACCTCGGAAGTTGCCATCCGGCGGCGGCTGAATGAGGATTTGTATCTGAACTTCGCCGGGCTTTCGAGCGACAACCAGCGCGCGGTGGTTCAGGCTTACGTGTTTCCGCTGGTGTCCTGGATTTGGATCGGCTACTGGGTGCTGTTCGTGGGCAGCCTGGTTTGCTTGATTCCAAGCAAGGTGCGTCTGGCGTACGCGCGGACGCAGGTGATTGGAGTGGCGCAAAAGCATGCCAAGGTTACTCAATAATTCCGGGACCGCTGCGTGCGCACTCGCGCTGGTGTTGTCAGCGGCTCCGGTTCTTGCACAGTCGGCCGAGGAACTCGAAAGCCCCGCCGTCAACCGAGTGGCAGACAAACTGCTCTGTCCTTGCGGGTGCAAGATGAACATGACCTGCCGCATGGATCCGTATCCGTGCCGCACTTGCTGGGACAACAAGAAGAAGATTCTGTCGATGCAGCAGGCGGGGATGTCGGACCAGGCGATCTTCGACCGGTTCGCGCAGGAAATGGGCAAGGACGTGGTGGCGGTGCATCCTGGAGTGCTGGGCTCGATCTCCTTCTATGCCGCGGCGGTGTTCGGCCTGATTCTCGTGCTGGTGGTGATCCGGCGGTATTCGCGTCCAAGTCCGGCCGTGGCAGGTGCGGCCCAGGATGACGAAATGCTGGGACGCTATCACGATCAGATCGAGAAAGAAGTGGACAAGCTGGACTGATGGTCTTGACTGTGGCGGTGATCCTGGCGGTGGGCAGCATCGTGTTCACGCTGTTCGTTCGCAGCCGGGACGTTCCGGAGCCCGCGCCGGTTTCGCCGACCGCGCACCTGGAAGAGCGCAAGGCGCAAATCTACGAGAACCTGCGCGATCTTCAATTCGAGTTTCGCGTCGGCAAGCTTTCGGACGACGATTACCAGAAGACCAAGCTGGATCTGCAGCGGGAGCTGGCACGCGTGCTGGCCGAGATCGATGCCCTGCAGCCCGCGCAGCCGGTGCAAGCCAAGGCCGCGAAGGCGCCCGAGGCGTCGGCCCAAGCAAGCGCGCGTACGTCGACTACTTGTCCCAGTTGTGGCGCGAAATTTCCTCAGCCGTTGAAGTTCTGCGGCGAGTGCGGAAAGGCCATGGCATGAAGCTCGCGGCTGTTCTGAGCGGATTCGCGTTGTTGTCTCCGGCGTTTGCGGCGGTCGACGGCGTCGTCATGAATGGCACCACGGGAAAACCGGAGCCGAAAGCTATCGTCTCGCTGGTGCAGCCGGGGCAGGGCGGAATGCAGACCGTCGCCAGCGTCAGACCGGACGCGCAGGGAAAATTCCACATCGATAAAGAAGCGCCGCCGGGACCGCAGCTCGTGCAGGCGCTTTACCAGGGCGTCACTTACACCAAGATGATTCCGCCCGGCGCGCCTGCGGGCGGGTTGCAGGTGGACGTCTACGACGCCACCAACCAGCCGGGCGTCGCCAAAGTCAGCCAGCACTTCATCGTTTTGCAGCCCAGTGCGTCGGAGCTGGCGGTGAGCGAGGGCATTCTGTACCAGACGGACTCGAAGCTCACCTACAGCGATCCGGTGAACGGTTCGTTCCGTTTCTATCTGCCGCCCGAGGCCAAGGGGCAAGTGCAGGTAACGATTAATGCTCCGGGCGGGATGCCGATCCAGCGGCCGGCCGAGAAGACCAAGCAGGAGAACGTGTACAAGGTGGACTATCCGATCAAGCCCGGCGAGACGCGGTTTGATCTCAACTACACCGTTCCGGCGTCGAATCCGCAGACTTTTTCGAGCAAGATTCTGCACACTGAAGGCGCTTCGGACCTGGTGGTCCCGAACGGCGTCACGCTGAAGGGCGACGAGATCGAGCTAGCCGGGCAGGAGCCGAAGACGCAAGCCAGCATCTATCGCATCAAGAACGCGAGCTTCAAAGTCGAGGTGGATGGGATGGGATCGCTGACACAGGCGGATTCTTCGTCGGGAGAAGAAAACGGATCGCCGAGCTTGCAGGAAGTGAAGCCCCGGATCTACGACCGGCTGTACTGGATCCTGGGGATGGCGTTCGCGGTGCTGGGCCTGGGGTCGGTGCTGCTGTATCGCAGCAAGCAAAACACGACCAGCTAGCCACCCGCCGCTACGCAGATTCCCACGCCGTCGAAGGAAAACGGCGAGCCGATGCTCACGGTCAGGTTGGATTGAACAATGACCGAGTACGGAGTAACCGCCGCCCGGTCCACGCATCCAATCAATCCGTCCGGCGCGGGCGGCACAACGAAGTCGATTTCATACAGGCCCACGAATCCTGCTACCGCTCCCGTGAACAGAGGCGTCGGGTAGCCTCCCGGCGGTCCGATGAAGCTCGGCCCGAGCGGTTGGGTCGCGAGAGCGTTGGGACGATAGTTGAAGTCGATCGCAAAGACGGTTTGCGTCGGGAACGCGTCGGCGGCGGGCTGGCCGTCGGCGAGCGGCGGATCGGTCTGGCCCAGGCCCAGGGCATAAGCTGCCAGTTGTTCGCCGACCGCAGCGGGATTGGCGGCGCTGACCAGTGCGCCATCGGCGTGCTTCACCATGGGCGGGCAGGGAAACGCGCTGTTCGGCCGCGAAGTGGAATGGGCCACGATCACGTCGCATGTGGTTAGAATGTGGGCCTGGTCGCTGAGCGGCTGTACGCTCTGTAAGGCGCTCGCCACGCCGTCCACCGAGACCGAGAGAAACGCCGGGATGTCCAGCCGGCCGCACAACGGGCAAAGCGTGAGCATCTCAAAGGGCAATTGCGCCGTGACGGCGAGGATTGTCGTGCACGTGCCGCCGGCGGGTTGGGGAATGCCGAGACAACTGGAGATCGGCCGGACTTCCTTGATCGCGGCCGGATGATCGGCGCCCTGCAAGTAGTCGACTGAGACGCCCGCCAGCATTGCGGGCAGCGGAAGGCCTTCGGGGGCAGATACGGGATCGGTCAATTGACTGTCCGGGGCTTGGACAAATAAGGTGATCACTTGGCCGGGCGCTACCCGGAGGGGAACTGGCGAGGAATAGCCGGCGCCGCTGATCGACGGTTGGGAGAAAACGGGAATGATCGAGGAAATGGAAATCAGGAAAAGAAATCGGCGCATGTAGGGACTCCTGGAACTGCGGGGACGCGCGATTCAGTCTATTTTAGCGTGGGCGCCGGCTCGGGCGTCCCTACCCGCTGCCGGACCTTGACACGAGTGTCGAAGCGCCGCACGCGAGTGCCTGCGCCACCTTCATCAAATGAACATTTCTTCGTCGCTGGTCACCTGGTCCACGCTGGGACGATTGCCACGGGACAAGAAGGCGAGCGCGGTCTTGATGCCGGCCGCAATTCCATTAAGCTCGCGCAGCGGTTTCATGATGCCGTCGTGAACTGTCGCGACGGTCTCATGAGCACGGCTCAGGGTATCGTCCAGCACCAGTTCCACGCGTTCCAGTTGCACTTTGGCGCGCGCAGCGGCGTCGGAGACCACTTCCTCCACCATGGCGAGCTGCTTCTTGGTGGATTCCAGAATGTCGTTGGCGTGGGTGGTGATCTCGACAATCTGTTGCCGGCTCTGCTCGACCGCGGTCCGGGTTGAATCCACCAAGGATTCCACCTTCGGAAGCAGGGGCCGGACCTCATCCTGAAACGCCTTGGTTTTCCTGTTCAACGCCACCAGCATGCCGGCCTGAATGCAGAGCGCGACCGCGGAGATGATGACGAAGGCCGTCATGACGAAGAGCAGCGTGTTCTGATCCATGGCGCAGCCTATGTTGCGGTCAGATGCCTTCGGAAACGTCACCGGAAGGGTTGCGGACGGCGTCGCGATAGGCCTGCTTGCCGGCTTCGACGGCGGCGGTCAGGTTGTCGCGCTGCCGGGCTACCGTGGTGCGGCCCTTTTCGATCACCTCGCTAGCCGACTCCTTCAGATCGCTGGTGCGACGCTTCAGGTATTCTTTTCCCTCGTCCGCCTTGGATCGAATCAGTTCGCGCGTCTCGGCGCCGGTTTTCGGAGCGAACAGCAGCCCAACCGCGACTCCCAGGCCAAGACCTAAGAAGAAATACGAGAATTTGTTGTCTTCATCCATGATGCGTCCTTTCTACTGAAAGCCCGTGCTACCTCTACAATAGCAGCCTCGAATCTGCTAGTGTTCTTACTGAGCGCACAGGACGTCGCGGCCTCGTCGCGGCGGACAAGAGTCCTGCCGCAGCGTTCCTTCGTGCGCGCTTTCTGGAGAGTGACGCTGCGCAAGCCAAAACTGCTAGAGCGGGACCAGCTTCTGAATCTGGCTTTGCGGGCGCTGGGCGGGAGAGCTTACTCCACCGGCGAGTTGAAGGAGAAGCTGCGCCAGAGGGCGGCTCGCGCCGAGGATGTGGACGCGGTCGTGGCGAAGCTCAAGCAGGATGGATACCTGGACGACCGCCGCTTCGCCGAGCAATATGCCGTGTCGCGCCTGGAAAACGAGGGCTTCGGCAAGATACGAGTGCTGCGCGATCTGCGGCAACGGCGCGTGGCCGGAAAGCTCGCCGAGCAGGTAACGGAGCGGACCTACAAGGATACCAACGAGACCCGGCTGATCGAAGATTTCCTGAAGCGCAAGTACCGCGGCAAGCAGCTCGCCAGTTTCCTGGCCGAGCAAAAGAATCTCGCGGGCGCCTACCGGCGGCTGCGTTACGCCGGGTTCTCAGCCGGAGCGTCGATCCGCGTGTTGAAGCGATTTGCAGCCGAGCCTGAGGCGCTGGATGCGCTCGAATCGGACGAGCGCGAAGACGACGCCAATGCCTGAGTTACGCGGCTTGCGGTTCGAGTGCCAGCGTGGCTGCACCAATTGCTGTCAACAGAAGGGATTCGTCTACATCACGGAAACCGATCTGGGGCGTATCGCTGCGTTTCTGCGCATGCCGGCGGCCGAGTTCGAGCGACGCTACGTGTACCGCACCCGGCACCTGCTGCGGCTGCGCATGCCGCGCCACTCGCAATGCCATTTCCTGGGCGATGAGGGCTGCTCGATTCATCCCGTGAAGCCCACGCAATGCCGCATCTTCCCGTTCTGGCCGGAGCTGGCGAACGACAAGCGCGAATGGCTCAAGGCGGCGGCGTGGTGTCCGGGCATGGGCCAGGGAGAGCTGGTGCAGATTGAGACGGTCCACAAGCTGGCAGGGGAAATGCGCACGGCGTATCCGGGGATGTACGGCTGACGGCTTAGAGGCCGGCCCGCTCAGAGCAGGCGGCAGGCCTCTTCGAAATCGAGCCGAGGGTTGCGCGGGTACAGCTTGGCGGAATCGCCGTAGCCGAGGTTGCAGAGGAAGTTCGACTTCATGTGCGGCGGGAAGAATTCCTGATCGACTTTTGCGTTGTCGAAGCCGGACATCGGGCCACAATCCAACCCCAGCGCGCGCGCAGCGACGATGAAATAGCCGCCTTGCAGGCTCGCGTTCCGGAACGCGGTGGTTTCGGCCAGCAGTGGCGCGTCGGAAAACCACTCGCGGGCGGCGGGATTGTTGGGAAAGAGTCTGGGCAGTTGGTCGAAGAATTTCAGGTCATAGCCGAGAATGGCCGTCACCGGCGCGCGCATTGTTTTCTCGACATTGTTGGCGCTCAAAGCGGGGCGCAGCCGCTCCTTGGCCTCGCGCGTTCGCAGGAAAACGATGCGTGCCGGGCAGCAGTTGGCGCTGGTCGGTCCCCACTTCATCAAGTCGTAGATCTGGTGCAGCAGCTCGTCCGGGACGGGCTTGTCGAGCCAGCTAATGTGGGTTCGCGCCTTGCGAAAAATGATGTCGAGCGCTTCCGAGCTCAGGACACGTTCGATCGTTTCAGCAGGCATACTCACCTCCGGCCGGTCAAAAGGACTTTTGTTTGATGACAGCCGCGAGGAAGAAGTTGCGCGGAAATGTTCAATCCGGGAAACGCACTAGGGATAACCAGCTTATAAAGAGGGTGTGGCGAGCGACGCGGCGAGGTCAGGGGTTTCATTGCTTCGCCGGTATCTTCGGACCGTTTGTCCGCGTCCTGGAGGGGTGCTCCGCTGCCAGTTACAATTTGCCGGAAAAGAGAGTCCTGTTTTTCAGAGCAAGCCGTGCAGGGCCGTGCGAAATGTCGCCAGATCCTGTTCATTGTTGTAGAAATGCGGCGAGACGCGCAGCTGCCCGCGGCGGGCAGACACCAGCACGCGTTGCTCTTTCAGCGCGCGCGCCAACGCGGAGACATCGCGCCCCTCGAATCGAGCGGCCACAATCTGCGAGGCGAAGTCATCCACCGTCCCGCCCGCTTCGCGCAGGATTTCGCGGGCCGTTTGAGCGAGGCCGATGACGCGTTCCTCGATTGCGGCGGGGCCGATTTCCAGGATCAGGTCGACCGAGGCCTCCATGGCGTAGAGCAAGGCGGAGGCGACCGCGCCGCCTTCGTATTTTTCGGCGGATTCTTTCAGCTCGGGAGCGCCGTGGTGCAGATGGTTGACGTTCCGCCAGTCATGATGGCTGCGCCAGCCGATGGTGGTCGGCCGCAGCCACTGGCGCACTTCCGGGCGCACGTAGAAAAAGCCCGCGCCGTTCGGTGACAGCAGCCATTTGTAGGCGTGGGCCGCCAGCAGGTCGGGTTGAATTCGACTCACGTCGAAGCGTAGCGCGCCGAGGCTCTGCGTGCCATCGACGTACAGCAGCACGCCGCGGGAGTGCAAGAACGCGGCCAGCTCGGCCAGCGGCGGCGCGAAGCCGGTGTTATAGTTCACGGAGCTCAGGGCGACCAGGCGCGTGCGGCTATCCACGCAGGCGTGCAGGCGTTCCCAGGTGCACGCGACCATCTCGACGCCGAAGCGCTCCAGCAAGCCCGTGGCGTAAAGATTGTTGGGGAATTCGTGTTCCAGCGTGAGCACGCGATCGCCGGCCCGCCAGTCGATTCCAGCCACGAGAATACCCAGGGCGGTGGAGGCGTTCGGAACAAACGCCACGTCCGCGGGCGCGCACTGGATGAGCCGGGCGATCTTTTCGCGCAGCCGGTCGGCGTCGTCGTACCACTTCAAGAAATCCCAGCAGGCCAGTTCGTCGCGGTGTGCGAAGTGTTTCGCGACTGCCTCGGTGGCGCGGCGCGGCAGTTGTCCGAACGTGGCCGTGTTGAGATAGGTCCAGCGGGCGAGCGCCGGAAATTCCTGCCGGACCGCGTTCCAGTCGACGCTCGCTGATCGATCCCCGAGGCTATCCCCTGTTACGGCGGCGTCTCGCGCCGAATCGGGATGAACAGCTTGTCCCATGGCCTAGAACCTCAGTGTAGCAACGACAGTTCGGCTCGCCTTCTTGCGGCACAATATGACGCCGCGCACCCGCGAATTCGGTACCCGCTCGCCCTGGGCGCCGCAAGAAGAGCTGGTAAGCAGGCCTGGAGGGCCTATCTCGCGATCGCGTGCAGCGCCAGGTTGACCGCGATCATCAGCGCGGCCATGGCGGGCAGCACCAGCAGGGCCTTCTTGAGGCGCTTGGGATCGCCGCCCGCGATGGAGCCGATGATGCGCGAGCTGACTGCCAGGCCGATCCAGCCGGAGGTGATCACGATGCCCATGGCCGTGCCGGTCATGCGGGGAAAGGCATCACCCACGATGGCGAGCGTGGTGGGAAACACGGGAGCCATGCTGACGCCGGCGAGAAAAACGAGCACCCACGCGGCATTCGGGCTGCGGGTTTGCAGCATCAGCCAGGTGGTGATCAGCATCAGGATCGCGGCCGCCAGCGTGACCGTGAGCGCCGAGACGGAAATCAAAACTTGCGAAACTCCGACGCGTCCGATCAGCATCCCAAGCGCGAACCCGAGCGAGAGGATGTTGAGCGCGCGCGATTCCGGGATGCCCTGCGCGATGAGATGCTGCGTCAGCCAGTTCCAGACCCCGACTTCGGAAGCCACGTAAAAGAACAGGAACAGCGCCAGCAGCCAGAGCGCCGGGCGGCCGACTACACTGCCGGCTTCAGAGAACACGAAGCTCTGCGCGCCGGTGGGCGGCGGCATCGGCGTCGCGATGTTGATCAGCAATGTCGCGCAGGCGAGCGCCGCCACCAGGTAGCACAAGCGCACGGAGTTTCTTTGAAGCAGATTCGCGGAGAGGAAGGGCGTGGCCAGGCCGCCCAAGCCGAAGAACAGGTTCAACAGGTTCAGGGTGGTGCCGCGGCGGTCGGGCGTGACGTCGCTGCCCAGGGCGTTGGCGGCAGTGACGATGATGCCGCCTCCCAGGCCGAGCAGCAGCAGATGGGTTGCGATGCCGGCGAAACCGGAGGACTTGGGAAGCAGCACCAGGGCGAGCGTGACCAGCGAGAGGCCGAGGACAAGTCCGGCTTTCTTGCCTTCGTTGTCGATCAGCGGGCCCACCGACACCGATGCAACGATCAGCCCTACAGCCTGGCAGAGCGCGATGGTGCCGTTCTGGCGCGGCGTCAGGCGGAACCGCGCGGACAGATCCGGCAGAATGGTGCCGAGCATGGCGGCGATCATGCCGTAAACGAAGATCGCCAGAATCGCCGCCAGGATCAGCATGGGCGGTCAGCTAGAGCAGATGGCCTGACGGCTCGCGCACGAACGCCGCCGGATTTTCAGGGCGCGGCTCTTTCGCCGAAATGGTGCCACTGGCCGTCGGCGACGTAAGAATAGTGCGCCGGCGGTGCGGAGCGCGCGGGCGCTGGCGCGGTGGAACGCGCGGGAGGCGGATCGGATCTGCGGACGATGGGCGCCGGTGCGGTCGCAGCCGGCGGCGCGGGATCCGAAATGTAGGGATAGGGATAGGCGTAAGGATCGTAGGGATCCGGATACGCGGGGTAGGGATAATAGGAACCGCCATAATACGGATAACCGTAGTAATACGGGTAGCCATACCAGAAGGGATCACCCCAGAACCCAGGCCCGAAACCGAAACCGAAGCCGTCGCCGAAGAACCCGCGATCAAAGAAGCCACCGCCGCGGAAGCCGCGTCCGCCGCGGAAACCGCCTCCGCCGCGGAAACCGCCACCGCCAAAGAATCGGCCATTTCCGCCGCGGAAACCGCCGCCACCTCGGAAACCTCCGCCACCACCACGGAAGCTACCACCTCCGCGGAAACCGCCGCCACCACCGCGGAAGCCGCCACCTCCGCCGAAACCGCCGCCACCACCGCGGAAGCTACCACCTCCCCGGAAACCGCCGCCACCCGAGCCTCGTCCTCCGAAGCCGCCATGACCGCCGCCATGGCCTTGCGCCGAGCAGGTCGCAGCAAAAACAACTGCCAAAAACACGATAGACAGTTTGCGCATAGACACTCCTCGCAATAAGGATATCGCAACGGAATGGAGGGCGCTGCGAACGTGATCGAGTTTTCGCGCCCCGCTCGCGCCACGCGCTGCTACTTCCAGTCGGCGGTGAAGATGTTGAACTCGTAGCGTTCTTTGGCGTTGCGGTCGGAGGCGAAGACGATTTGCTTGCCGTCGGGCGAGAACTCGGGAAACGCGGTGAAGCCGCCGAAGTCGGTGACTTGTTCGAGACCGGTGCCGTCGGCGTTGATCAGGTAGAGTTCGAACTTGCGGCCGTCGCAGTCGTGTTTGTTGGACGCGAACAGGATCTTTTTGCCGTCGGGTGTGAACGTCGGTGCGAAGCTGGCGCAACCGAAGTGGGTAATGGCGTGGGCGTTTGAGCCGTCGGCGTCCGCGACGAATAATTCCATTTTCATCGGCGAGGTCAGGTTCTCGGCCAGCAGGTCGCGGTATTGCTTGCCGGCCTCGGGCGTGGCGGGATGGTTGGCGCGCCAGGCCAGCTTCTTTCCATCGCGCGAAAACACCGCGCCCCCATCGTAGCCTTCGGTCTTGGTGATCTGCCTTTTGCCCGAGCCGTCCAGATTCATGGTCCACAGGTCCAGGTCGCCGGACTGCATGGAGGTGTAGATGATCTTGCCGGTCTTGAAATTGATGGTGGCTTCGGCGTCGTAGCCCGGCGCGCCCGCGAGCTTCTTGAGGATCTTTCCATCATCGGTGGCGAGATAAATGTCGAAGGTCGAGTACACGGCCCACAGGTATCCCTTGCTGCGGTCGGCCGGCGGAGGGCAGGCGTCGCCGGCCTCGTGCGTGGAGGCGTACAAAATGTGTTTCTTGTCGGGCAGGAAGTAGCCGCAGGTAGTCACGCCCTTTCCGGTGGAGACCATGTGCGGGTTCGATCCGTCCGCATTCATGATGAAGATCTGATCGCAGCCCAGTTTGTCTCGCGTAGACTGGAAGATCAGCCGCTTGCCGTCCGGCGCCCAGTAGGCTTCGGCGTTCTGGCCGCCGAAGGTCAGTTGCTTGATATGGTCGAGGTGTGGCGCGGTTTGCGCGAACACGCGCCCGGCGACGAGAATAATAAGGATGTACTTATGCAAACGTCCATCGTAGCGCAGGCGGCGCGCCATCTGAAATGGGACCAGAACCCGGCTCCGGCCAAGTGCATCCGGCAGTGACGGTGATTGTGCCGACGCTCGTGGCTGGCGAAGCGTTGGCCGAATGCCTGAATTCTCTGGAGCGGCAGACCTTCCGGGATTTCGAAGTCATCGTAGTGGACAACGGCGGACAGGGTGCGATTCCAAGCGGCGACTGCGTGCGCGTGATCCGCAATCAGCGCAACGTGGGATTCGGGACGGCGGTGAATCAGGGGATTCGCGAGTCGCGCGCGCCATTCGTTGCGGTACTGAACGACGATGCGGCGCCTCATGGGCGCTGGCTGGAGGCGCTGCTCGCCGCCATGGAACCGCGGCCGGAGGTGGGCATGTGCGCATCGCAGATCCGGCTGGCTGGAGAGGGGCGGCTGGATTCGGCCGGAATGCTGCTCTGTGGGGATGGCAGCAGCAAGCAGCGCGGGCATCTGGAATTGGCGGAATCGTACGCGCGCCGCCAGGATGCGCTGCTGCCCAGCGGCTGCGCGGCCATCTACCGCCGTGAGATGCTCGAAGAAATCGGTCTGTTCGACGAAAGCTTTTTTCTATACTGTGAAGACACGGACCTCGGATTGCGCGCGCGCTGGGCCGCTTGGGAGTGCCTGTACGTGCCGGACGCCGTGGTGGAGCATCGCTATTCGCACTCGGCTGGAAAAGCGTCGGCCATGAAGGCGTACTACGTGGAGCGCAACCGGCTGTTTCTGGCGGTGAAGAATCTGCCGCTGCGGGAACTGCTACTCGCTCCGTTTTATTCGATCGCGCGCTACTTCTGGCACGCGGTCTTCGCGCTCCAGGGTCGCGGCAAGGCGGCGGAATTCCAGCGCGAGGGCAACTCCATCGGACGCCTGCCGCTGTATGTGCTGCGGGCTTATGCGGAATTGCTGGTCCATCTTCCCGCGTTGTGGCGCGAGCGCCGCAAAATGAAACGGCGTTTCACGGCGCGTCAGTTCCGGCGCTTGATCCGCCGGTTCTCGGTGGGACCGCGCCAGGTGGCCGCGCTGTGAAACCGTCCAGCGGCGCCGACAATTTCCTGGTGCTCATTCCGGCGTTCAACGAGTCCGGCGCGATCGCCGACGTGATCCGCGAAGTGCGCGAGGTGGCGCCGCGCGCGCCGATCCTGGTGGTGGACGATGCGTCCCGGGATGGCACCTGCGATCGCGCCACCTCGGCCGGAGCTGAGGTCCTGCGCCTGCCCTACCATCTGGGCCTGGGCGGATGCGTGCAGGCCGGATACAGGCTGGCCTACGAACTCGGCTACCACTATGTGATCCGCGTCGATGGCGACGGCCAGCACGACCCCAAGTACATTCCCGATCTGCTCAGGGCGCTGCGCACCACCGGCTGCCACATGGCGATCGGCTCGCGCTTCTATCAGAACAACGGCGAGCACACCAGCATCGTGCGGGCCATCGGCATCTGGGTGTTCCGGCTGGTGCTGCGGCCGATTCTCGGCCAGCCGGTGCACGATCCGACGTCCGGTTTCGTGGGCGTCAACCGCGAAGCGCTGCAGGTGTTCAGTCAAAGTTTTCCGCTGGAGTATCCTGAGATTGAAGCGCTGGTGGTTTTGCAGCGCAAACGCTTCCGCTTTCAAGAAGTGCCCTGCCGCATGCGAAGGCGGAAGGCGGGGAGAAGCAGCATCACCGCGGTAAAATCGCTGTACTACATCATCCACGTCCTGCTCGGTGTGTTTGTCAATATTCTGAAGTTCGAAGGCCGGCCCAGGAAAGAATAGACATGGAACGCTTGCTGAACGCAGTGACCATTCTGAGCATCGTCCTGATCATAGCGGTGCTGTTCTCAGTGCGGCGCTCGCACATTCGGGTGGAGTACTCGGTGAGCTGGCTGGCAGCTTCGGCGATCCTGCTGGCGCTGTCGCGCTCGCATTCGCTGCTGAATTGGATTGCGGAGCGGCTGGGGTTGGCGTACCCGCCGCTGGCGCTGTTTTTGCTGGTGTCGTGCGTGTTCGTGGTGGTCATCTACCGCTTGTCGGTTGTGATTTCAGACTTGAAAGACGCTAACATCGCCATGGCGCAGCGGCTGGCCATCGTAGAGTTTCAATTGCAGAGCCGGGATGAAAAACGCTAAAGGCAAAAAATCGAAACATTCCGCGCCGGTGGCGGTGGCGGCGCCGCCGCGCCCGCACTTTGGCTATTGGCCCTACGCCGCCGGATTGGCGATCGCGTTTTTCGCCGTGCTGCAAGTGTATTGGCCCGCCATCCACGGGCCGTTTCTGCTCGACGACAGCTATCTGCCGTACATGGCGTTTAACCCGGATCCGGCGCTGCACACCTGGATCCACGGCCTTCGGCCGTTGCTGATGTTCACCTTTTGGCTCAATTTTCTAAACGCCGGGAATCAAGATACGTTTGGCTACCATCTCGCCAACGTCCTGCTGCATTTCTCCAACGGCATTTTGATTCTGCTGGCGGTGCGCAAGGTTCTCAGTTGGGCGGGGATCGAGAAATGGCGCGCCGGCGTACTTTCAGTTTTCGCGGCCGGCCTGTTTGTTCTGCATCCGTTGCAGACCGAGTCTGTGAGCTACATTGCCAGCCGGTCGGAGACGCTCAGCCTGTTCTGGGTGCTGGGCGCGTTCGTGGTGTTCCTTTATCGCAGCGGTGATGCGATTGGCGTCGGAAGGGCCATCGCGATTCTAGCGCTGTTCGGCGCGGCCGTGCTCAGTAAAGAGCACACCGCAGTTCTTCCGGCGCTGTTGCTTGTCACCGACTACTATTGGAACCCGGAATTTTCACTGGCCGGCATACGGCGCAACTGGCGGCTATATGTCCCCATCGTGATCGGCGGCGCTTTGGCCGGCGCATTCGTGTGGCGTGTTCTGCAAGGCGGGCCCACCGCAGGGTTCGGTGTGAAGGGTCTTGCGTGGTATCAGTATTTCTTCACGCAGTGCCGCGTCATTTGGGAATACATCGGAATGTTCGTTCTGCCGGTCGGACAGAATCTCGATCCCGATGTTGCGATCTCTCATGGCATCCTGGACCATGGGGCTGTCGTGGGGCTGATCGCGCTGGCTGGAGCGACGGTGCTCGCTGGGATCTATCGGCGCCGGTTTCCTCTGGCCTCCTATGGCTGGTTCACCTTCCTGATCCTGATCGCGCCCACATCATCTTTCGTGCCGATTGCAGACCCGTTCGCCGAGCGGCGGCTGTATCTGCCCTTCATCGGCCTGCTGTTCATCGTGGCGGATTTTTTGAGCCGCTGGAAGACGGCCCGGACGACTTTGATCGCCGCACTGGGCGCCGTGCTGCTCGCCGAGAGCGCCGCCACCTATCAGCGGAATCAGCTCTGGGGCAGCAGCATCGACCTGTGGAAAGACACCGTCGACAAATCGCCCCACAAGTACCGCCCGCGATTCCAGCTCGCCTTCGCGTACTATCAGGCGGGCGACTTCGGCGACGCGATCGATCAGTTCCAGAAGGTCGCGGATCTGGGGAATCCGACCTTCGAGCTTTTGGTCGACTGGGGACTGGCTTACGACGCGGCCGGAAAATTGGATCAGGCGCTGGACAAATTGCAGCAAGCTGCGGCCATTGAACGCAACGCCCATGTCTATTCGCAGATCGGCATGGTGTACGGCAAAATGGGCAAATATCCGGAGGCGTTGGCCGCGCTCGACACGGCGCAAAAGCTGAATCCGGAGTTTGCGATGACCTATTATACGCGCGGCAACGTGTACGAGCAGCAAGGCAACAAGGCGCAAGCCGCCGGAGAATACCGCCGCGCGCTGTCGTTGAACTCGCAGCTTCAGGTGGCGCGCGATGCCCTGGCACGCGTCAGCCAATAGATGCTACGCATCGGCGTCAACGCGCTGTACCTGATTCCAGGAGGCGTAGGAGGCACCGAGATCTACCTGCGCAATTTGCTGGGCGCTCTGGCCGGGATCGACGCAGCCAACCAGTACGTGGTGTTTGCGAATCGGGAGACGGGCGCGGATCTGGTTCCCGAGCGAGGGAACTTCACTTTGGTTCGAGAGCCGGTGCACGCAGAGTTTCGTCCGGCGCGGATTCTGTGGGAGCAGCTCGCTCTGCCGCGGGCAGTGCGGAGGCATCGGATCGACGTTTTGTTTAATCCGGGCTTCACGGCGCCGATTTTCTGCGGTTGTCCGATGGTGACCGTGTTCCATGATTTGCAGCACAAGCGGCATCCGGAGTTTTTTCGCTGGTTCGATCTTCCATTCTGGCGATTTTTTCTGTGGGCAGCGGCGCGGCGGTCGCGCGGACTGATCGCCGTCTCGGGCGCGACGCGCGACGATCTGGTTCGATATTACGGCCGCAGCGCGCAAGTGATCCAGCACGGCGTCGAGCGCCGCTTTTTTGAGATTGCGAAATCGCGCCGGCCGCGCGGCTACCTGCTGTGCGTTTCCACCTCGCATCCTCACAAGAATCTGGATCGGCTGCTGCGGGTGCACGGCGAGTTGCAGGATCCGCCGCCGCTGGTGATCGCCGGCGTGCGCGGATTCGCGGCCAAACAGGTGCAAGCGCTGGCAGGAAAATCGGTGCGGATTGCCGGTTGGGTTCCGCGCGAGGAGCTTTTTGAGTTGTACCGCGGTGCGCTGGGATTCATTTATCCATCGACGTTCGAAGGCTTCGGAATGCCGGTGCTGGAGGCGATGGCCGCGGGCGTTCCCCTGGCCTGCTCCGATATTACGCCCTTGCGGGAAATCGCGGGCTCGGCGGTACACTACTTTGATCCGGCGAGCGATGCCGGGATTCGCGACGCCTTGCTGCGCCTGGCGGGAGGCTCGATTGCCACCGAAGCGGCCAGCCGGCGAGCGGCGGAATTCAGTTGGGAGAAGTGCGCCCGAGAAACGCTCGCTTACCTGAGCAAGTCTTCGAGCTGAATGCGCGTGTCGGTCCTGGCGTCGCGATACTTGATGATCACGGGCGTGTAGACCGAGAGGCCCCAGTCGCGCCCGCGGCCCTGCGTGATGGCGCGCGAGCCGGCCACCACCACGGCGTCTTCCGGAATCACCAGCGGTTCGTCATCGCTGGCTTTGTAGATCTCGCCGCGCACGATGTCATAAACCGGCATGGAGCGGTTCAAGATCACGCCCGAGCCGAGCACCGCGCGCCGCTTCACCACCGTCCCTTCGTACACGCCCGAGTTGCCGCCCATCAGAACGTCGTCTTCGATGATCACCGGAAGCGCCCCCACCGGTTCCAGCACGCCGCCGATCTGCGCCGCGGCCGAGATGTGGCAATTCGCGCCCACCTGCGCGCAGCTTCCGACCAGCGCGTGTGAATCGACCATAGTGCCGTCGCCCACCCAGCTCCCGGTGTTGATGTACATCGGCGGCATGCATGTGACGCCCTTGCCGATGTAGCAGCCGTCGCGAATGCTGGAGCCGCCGGGCACGATGCGAATGCCGCGATCCACGCTGAGGCGCTGCACCGGAAAGGTCGCCTTGTCGAACCAAGGCTGCCGCACCGGATTGATCGACATGTCGACCACCGCCCCCATCCGGAAGCCGAGCAGAATGCCTTTCTTCACCCACGCGTTCACGCGCCAGCCGGTCTTGGATGTCGCGTCCGGTTCGGCGGCGCGGATCCGGCCGGCGTTCAAGGCCTGTTTGAATCCCTGAAACAGGCGGAAATGTTGGTCGCTGTAACTTTGTGGTTTTTGGTCGAACAGTTGCTCGATCTCAGACTGCATGCATGCTCCGGCCGGCCAGCAGCCCCAACGTTTCGAGCACCTTCTCGATTTTGGCCTGGCTTGCGGCGCTGGGAGGGCACATCGGCAGCCGCCAAACCGGCTCCAGCAGGCCCATGAGCGCCATGGCCGCTTTCACCGGAATCGGATTGGTCTCGACACCGTTGACTTCGATCAGCGGCAGATATTTTCGCTGGATTTCTCTCGCAGCGGCGAAATCGCCGGCCAGAGCGCGTTGCGTGAGCGCGGTCATCTGCTTGGGAATTTGATTGGACACCACGGCGACCGCGCCGTGCCCGCCCAGCGCGATGAGCGGGATGGTGACCACGTCGTCGCCCGCCAGCACCGCGAAGCCGCGGGGAAGCTGATGGATCACGGCCGCGATCTGAGCGATGTTGCCGGAAGCCTCCTTGACTCCGATGATGTTGTCGATCTCTGAAAGCCGCTTGAGTGTGGCGGTTTCGATGTTGACGCCGGTGCGGCCTTGAATGTTGTAGATGATCACGGGCAACTTCACCGCCGTCGCGACCGCTTTGAAGTGCTGGTAGATGCCCTCCTGCGTGGGTTTGTTGTAGTACGGCGTGACGCTGAGAATTCCGTCCGCGCCCACCGCGCGCACTTCCTTCGCCAGCTCGATGACCTCGGCCGTACTGTATCCACCCGCGCCGCCGAGCACCGGCACGCGCTTCTTCGCTTCTTCCACGGTGATTTCGATCACGCGCAAGTGTTCCATGCGCGTCAGCGTGGGGTTTTCGCCGGTGGTGCCGCAGGGCACCAGGAAGTTGATTCCTTCCTCGACCTGCCGCCTGACCAGCGCTCGCAGCGTGGGTTCATCCAGCGAGCCGTCCTTGCGGAACGGAGTCACTAACGCGGTGCCGCAGCCTTGAAACAACATGTCAACCTCCAAACAGGACGTCGCTGAATTCGTAGAATCCCCGGCGTCCGATAATCCATTGTGCCGCTTTCAGCGCGCCCCGGGCGAAGCCTTCCCGGCTGCGCGCGGTGTGGCGCAGAGTGATGGTGTCGGCCTGCGAATCGAAGCCGATTTCGTGCGTGCCGGGATGCGCGCCAGCGCGGTTGGAGCTGGTGTCGATGGCGCGGTCGAATCCGGCGGCTTTCATCTGTTCCACCAGCTTGAGGAGCGTTCCCGAAGGCGCGTCTTTCTTGGTGATGTGATGGATTTCCCAGGCCCAGGCGCCGTATTCTTTTTCGTTCTTGAGCAGCCGCGCCGCTTCGGCGACGAGGCGCGCGAAGACGTTGACTCCCACCGAAAAATTCGGGCTCCAGATGAGGGCGGAGTTGTTCTTCTCGATGATGGATTTCGCTTCCGCCAAGTGGCCGGCCCAGCCGGTGGTTCCGACTACGATGGGGATGCGCAGCGGCGCGACCTTTCTTATGTTGCCGAGGACGGCGGAGGGCGTGGAGAATTCGACCGCGACGTCCGCACCGGGGAGCGGTTCCTCGCGGTCGATGTCGATGCGTGCCGTGACCGTAAAGCCGAACTCGGGCGCGAGCTGGTCGATGAGCCGCCCCATTTTGCCGTAGCCGATGATGGCGAGATTAGGCATAGCCACCGTGGCGCACGCACTCCTGCGTGCCGCGTTCACACTCGTGTGAACGCCTGGTCCATGGATTTCGCCCAGCCGTGCGTCGCGATGAGTCGCGCCGCGGCGCGAAGCAGTGCGTGCGCCATAA
The DNA here is from genome assembly GCA_035632015.1 of Bryobacteraceae bacterium. Lineage (GTDB taxonomy): Bacteria > Acidobacteriota > Terriglobia > Bryobacterales > Bryobacteraceae > Palsa-89. The sequence continues at coordinate 8,711 of DASQHQ010000196.1, read as the reverse complement.
TGTCGTCCTAAGCATCGAACACCGCCGGGTCCAGCTCGCTGAAGAATTCCTGGTGCAACGCGGCTACCGCGGCCCGCAGATCCTGCCCGGCCACGACGAAGCCTAAGTTCAGCGCCGACGCGCCTTGCGACACCATGCGCACATTAATGTCCCCCAGCGCCTTGAACACGCGCGCCGCGACGCCCGGCGTATAGCGGATATTTTCGCCCACCATGCAGATGATAGCCTGATCTTCGTCCACCGACACCTCGGAGAACTCGCGCAGCTCAGTCAGGATTCCACCGAGGCGATCCAATTTGTCGACTGTGAGAGAAACGTTGACCTCGGACGTCGCAATCATATCCACCGAGGTTTCATAGCGGTCGAACACCTCGAAGATGCGCCGCATGAAGCCGTGCGCCATGAACATGCGCGCGGAGTGCACATTCAGCACCGTCACCTTGGCCTTGCAGGCGATCGACTTGACCACGTTCTTGCTGGCCACTGCGGCTGACACAATGCGTGTGCCCTCCACCCGCGGGCGGCGCGAGTTGAGGATCAGCACCGGAATATTGCGCTCGATGGCCGGATGCACGGTCGACGGATGCAGCACCTTGGCGCCGAAGTAGGCCAGCTCGGCGGCCTCGGTGAAGGAGATGACCCTCACGCGATGGGCGTTGGGGATGATAGTCGGGTCGGCCGTGAGCATGCCGTCGACATCGGTCCAGATCTGTATTTCCTCGGCGCCGATGCCCGCGCCGACGATGGAGGCAGTGAAGTCGGAGCCGCCTCGTCCCAGCGTGGTGGTGATTCCATCCTGCGTGGACGCGATGAAGCCGCCCACCACGACCACGTGATTCTTGAGGAGCGCAGGAATGGCGGCTGCGAGGCGCGCGTACGATTCCTCAAGCAGCGGCGCGGCTTGCGTGTGCCGGCGATCGGTGACGATGACTTTGCGCGAATCCAGGTGCACGGCGCTGAGGCCGTGGTGCTGGAAGTAATTCGTGACGATGAGGCTGGAGAGGCGCTCGCCGAAGCTCGATATGGCGTCGATGGAGCGCGGCGTCAGCTCGCCCAGCACCGCCAGGCCCTTCACCAGCTCGGAGAGTTCCTGGAAGTGCTCGTCCACCGTGCGCTCCATGCCGGATTCGCGGAGGTGGAAGTCGCGCAGCGCGACCAGTTCGCGCAAAGCTTCCTCACGCTGCCCGCCGACGGCCAGGTGAGCGATTCTGAGCAGGCGATTCGTCGTCTTGCCCATCGCCGAGACGACGACCACCGGCTTTCGGTCCAGGCGCGATTTCACGATTCCGGCGACGCGTTCGATGGCTTCGGCGGATTCGACCGAGGTTCCGCCGAATTTCATGACGATCATCGGAAGCCCCCGAGGCGTTCACACCAGCGCACAGGACGCCGCGGCCTCCTTGTGGCGGACCAAGGGTGCTGCCGGGGCGTTCCGTTGTGCGCGCTTTCAAAATGCTGTGAACGCGGCACGCAGGAGTGTGTGCGCCCGGATGGAGTCGCCGGCGTCAATCCAGCAGGCCCTCTGAGTACATCAGCTCGGCGTTCAAGACGGCTGCGCCCGCGGCGCCTCGAATCGTATTGTGGCTTAGCGCGACGAATTTGTAGTCCAGCACCGCGCACTCGCGCAGGCGGCCGACGAAGGTCGCCATGCCGCGGTCACGGTTGGCGTCGCGGCGCGGCTGGGGCCGGTCCTGTTCCGGCATGTAGATCAAGGGACGCTCGGGCGCGCTCGGCAGCTTGCGTTCCTGCGGCACGCTGCGGAAACTTTCGATGGCCGCGATCAGCTCCGCCGCCGCCGGCTTGCGCTCGAAGCCCACGCTGGTGGCGACCGTGTGCCCGTCCACCACAGGCACCCGATTGCAGTGCGCGCTGACCTTGGCCGGCAGCGAGCGGATCGCGTCACCGGTGAAATCACCCAGAATCTTCTGCGTCTCCTGCTGCATTTTCTCTTCTTCGCCGCCCACGAACGGGATCACGTTGCCGGTGATGTCCATGGACGCGACGCCGGGGTAGCCGGCGCCTGAAATCGCTTGCATCGTGGTCGCGATCACGCTGCGGATCCCGAACGGCTTCATCGGCGCGAGCGCCATGGCGAGCACCATGGTGGAGCAGTTCGGATTGGTGGCGATCTGCCCATTCCAGCCGCGCCGGCGCTGCTGCAGCGGAATGATCTTGAGGTGATCGGGATTGATTTCCGGAATCAGCAGCGGCACGTCCGGCTCCATGCGGTGATTGCGCGAGTTGGAAACCACGATATGGCCGGCCTGCGCGAAAGCCTGCTCGATCTCGGTGGCCACGGAGGCGTCCATGGCCGAGAACACCAGGCGCGGCGCATTCGCAGGCTTGCAATCCTGCACGCGGATGGATTCCACTCCGGCCGGCATCACGCCATCCAGACGCCAGCTCGTGGCTTCCCGATACAGTTTGCCGGAGGAGCGGTCGCTTGCGCCCAGCCACGTGATCGTGAACCAGGGGTGGCCTTGCAGAAATTTCACGAAATGCTGCCCCACCATTCCGGTGGCGCCGAGTATTCCAACTTCGATTTTTGGTCCGTTCATCGTTGCTTCCTGTTTCATCGGGTGAGTTGTTGAACCATGCGTTTGTAGATTTGAATCGCGTCCAGGATTTGCTGCTTCGGGATGCGCTCTTCGGCGGTGTGGGCCACGTGAATCGAGCCCGGCCCCAGCAGATAGGGCCGGCCCCAGGCATCGCCGAACACGGGAATGTCGGTGGTGAACGCAACCACGGTGGTCTCGAAGCCGTCCAGCGATCCCAAATGCACAGCGGGCACGGCCAGAACTTCGTTCACCGCGACCTGGTCGCCCACGGCCTGTTTCACGGCTTGGGAAGTTGCGACGCCGTCATCCACCAGGCGGATGAAAATTTCCGCGCGCGCCTGATCCGCAATGACGTTAGGAGCGCGGCCGCCCGCGATGGTTCCGATGTTCAGCGTGCTTTGGCCCAGAATTTTGTCCGACGGCAGCGAAAGCCGGCGGATTCGCTCGAGCGCGTCCAGCAGCTTGTCGATGGCCGACTCCCCGAGTTCCGGATAGGCCGAATGCGCCATGCGTCCGTGCGCGATCAGTTCCACGCGCAGCGCGCCTTTGGAGCCGAGCGCCAGCTTGTTCTCGGTCGGCTCGCCATTGATCAGGAATTTCGATCCGCGCCGGTCCTGGGCAGCAGCGATCGCGCCGGCGCTGTTGCGCTCCTCGCCCACCACGAACAGCAGTGCCAGGTTGCGGCGGCCTGCTTCCAGCAGCTCGCGAACGGCGAAGATCATGGAAGCGATAATGCCCTTGGTGTCGCAAGCGCCGCGTCCCCAGATGTGCTGGTCGTCTTCGCGCGAGGCGAAGAAAGGCGGCACCGTGTCCATGTGCGTGGAGAGCGTCACCACCGGATCGCCCCAGGTCGCCAGCACGTTGAACCGGCGCGGCTGTACGGGAAGCCGCTCCACCCGGCCAGCATGCTTCGAGGCCAGCTCCGAGAGCCGGTCGAAGAGCAGGTTGCCGATGGCCTCCTCGTTCTCCGTGATGGATTCGACGTCCACCAACGCGCGCGTCAGTTCGAAAACGTTCATAAGCTTCGGTGAGAAGGATGGAGGAGGGGACGCGGTTGCGCCGCGTGCTTCCCTGTAGCGCTCCATCCGATCCCGCGTCCACGAGACCCGGATGACAGTGGGCCGGTCTTAGCCGGGCCCCCCAACCGCGCCGGGCGAAGCTGCCGCAGCCGATTTCGGCGGATGAATTCTGGCCCCTTTCGCCGGCCGCTCCGGAGCTTCCCGGAACCGCGCCGCCGGCTACTGATGGCCTCCGCGCCTCTACGAGGACAAAACCAGGATACCAGTTTCGCCGCGCGCTGGGGTAGAATCCGCCGACTCCCGCTGCCCCGCTCGCGAGAGTTCGGACCGCCGCTGTACAATCGTGGCGCCCGTGGGGCACGGCTTTTGCAGCTTATTGGCTCGTTTGAAGGCACATCAAGGCTGCACCCTGTGCCGCCGGTTCACACTCAGGCGCCCAAAGGCGGACAGCCACTTGCTCGCTTCCGCTTGCGCCTCAAATCTGGTCGCCCGAGAGACAGCGGTGACGCCGAGAGAGGGGGAACACAGCCAAAACCCCGTGGGGCAAGCTCGCGGACGGGAGCGGCTAGGCTCCGCGGTTCCCTTTGCGTCGCAATCGAGCCCAATTCCGAACCGCGACACCTAGCAGCAGTGTCAGGGCTAGCCATACTGACGATGGCTCGGGCACGGGTTGCACGGTGAATGATAAGTTGTCTGACAGGGAGTCAAAGAAGCCGGTGCCAAGAGTGTTATTGTGACCGACGCCGGTCCGGAATCCAAAGTCGATTACACCGCCGCCTGCGGAGAAATCGGGATGCTGCGTGGTGTCGAGCGTGTTGGTAGTGAAATCGTACAGCGAAAAGTCACTGGCAGTTAACCCGGTGGCCGAAACGGTCTGCCAAGCTCCGGCCACAAAAGCCGGACCGGTGATGCTGTCCAAATAGAACTTGCCGCCCTGCTCCAGCAGGGCACCGCCTGTGGCGTTGCTAAAAACTACCGTTCCGGGCGTAAACGTAGTGTTCTTGTCGATGGAAAAGTTGATCGCGGAAATCGCGCCTGCAGTCCCGGGGTCATACGTGAAATTAGAGTTAATCAGGCCGTCGAAGATGGCAAACGTGGTATTCACGGTCCAGTCCACGTTGAAATCCAGCGAGGGTGCAAGATTTCCGCTGGCAATGTTCTGGGTGACGGAATAGGTCGCGTTGGCGGCGGTGGTGTTGCTAGTGAAAGCGGTTTGGGTGTAGTTGCTCAGATTAAATGTGCCGTCGATGAACATCGTGCTGGCCACGCAGGGAACCGTTGCCCCCGCAAGCAGCAGCATGGCGTAGCACCGAACGAATCGAGCCAAGTTCAGACCACCCGAGACTTCCATTCTTTCCTCCTGCGTCCAATTGGCGCGCTGGCGACAGATCGCCCGTGGCCGCTTTTACGACTATCCATGATACAACCGTGGAGTCTCGTAGGAGCAATTTTGTGCCCGCGTTTTGGCCAGAAAAGTTCTATGGTCTTTAGTAATAAGAGTTCTGTACGTACCGTCGAAGAGCGACACGAGCCTTTCGCATTTAACGAGCTGGCGTCATCCGGAGAAGTTGAGAGCCTACTTGCCGCCCAGTTCGGCCCGGATCGCAATCACGTTGCGATTGGCCTGGTCCTGCACGTTACTCTTGATGGCCGCGGCCTGCTCGAAGTAGTGCAGAGCCTCGCGCATCTGGCCCCGGTCGCCGATGGCCTTGCCGAGCTGGTAATTCGACAGGCCCAGCGTGAACAGCGCGTTGGCCTCGTAGGTTGGCTCGCCTTTGATGGCCGGTAGCGCCGCGCGCAATGCCTTGTTGGCCGGACCCCAGCGCTGCTGCATGGCGTTGCCGGTGCCGACGAAGAAGTTCGCCATTCCGATTTTCCCGCCTTCGCCGCCGCCTTCCACTTTGGGCCGGGTGTTGAGTGCCGCTAACGCACGGTCCGCGTTGCTGACCACGGAGGCGGCATTCGATCCGCGCCACCCGCACTCAGCCGCGAAAAGGAACGCCTCGGCATTCCTGGAATCAGCCGTGGCGAGTTTGGTCGCTGTCGCGCATCCCTTGGCTCCCAAAGAAGCCAGATACTTGGTGGACGCCAGCCACAGATACTGGCTCTTGGGGTTCACCTTCTCGAGCGTCTCACCCAGGTCGGCCGTCAGCTTGGAGTCCCGGGACTTGAGCACTTGCGCGTAGAGCGCGTATTCGGCGTAGGCGGCGACCTCCTTGGCGTGTTCCATGTCGGCCTTCGCGTCCGCCTCGGTGGGGGGCGTGGCGGGATTGGCTACTTTTTGCGCGACCTCGGCCGTGCGCTCCGCCCATTTCTTCACTTGCTCGGCGTCCTCTTTGCCTTCCGCGGCCTTGATGGCATTGAAGCCCAGGTCTACGTCGTTCGGCCCGCCTGAATAGGCCTTGTCGGCTGCGGCCAACGCTTTGTCGAAGTCCTTCTGCTGCAGGTAGGCCTGCTCCAGTTGGCCTCCAACCCAAGCCGCGCCTTCGTGCTTCGGGTATTTGCTGAGGAAATCCTCTCCGAGCGCGATCTTCTTGGCCTGATCGGTCTCCTGGCCGATCTGCTGCAGCAGTTGTCCTTCCGGAGTGCCGACGTTAATTGTGAAATTCTGGCGCTGCGCCAGCACGGGCAGCGCGAGTAGCGCGAGGGTCACCAGTAAGCGTTTCATGCCGATCTCCTTAAGAAGCTTGCCGGCAGGCCGCGGTGGCGCACGCACTCTTGCGTGCCGCGTTCACACTGGTGTGAACGCTGGGCTGAATCACCGCCGGGCGTCGCGATGAGTCGCGACGCGGCAGGCACGAGCGCGCGCGCCACCACGGTCGTCAAAAAGCTCCCAAGGGAGGAATTTAACACAAATGACAACCCCGTGAAGCAACGGTATGCCGCGCGCCGCGCACCGATCGAACCAGCGCCATCGGCAATACGAGATACTGGCTCCAGAGTGTCACCTCGCGCGAGCGAAAGCAGGGCACGCCATGTCTGAAGCGCCGGCGCGCCAGTTTCCGGAGCGGCGCCAGCCCGAGCGCCTCGGCAGCGGTGTGGCCGTTCTGATCCCCTGCTTCAACGAAGAGCCGACCGTAGGCGAGGTGGTGCGCCAGTTTCGCGCCGCGCTGCCGGGGGCCGAAATATACGTCTTCGACAACAATTCCTCGGACCGCACGGCGGAAGCGGCGCGCCAGGCAGGCGCCGGCGTGCTCTTTGAGCGCCGCCGCGGCAAGGGCTACGTGGTGCAGTCCATGTTCCGCAAGATCAAGGCCGAGATCTATCTGATTGTCGATGGCGACGGAACCTATCCTGCCGAGGCCGCGGCGCGCTTGATCGAGCCGGTGCGAAGGCGCGAAGCCGACATGGTGATCGGCTCGCGTCTGGCCGGCGCCGGCGGCAGCGAGTTCCGCTGGCTGAACCGGCTGGGCAACCGGTTCTTTCTGGTGCTGCTCCAGCTCATCTTCGGTGTGCGCTTGACGGATCTGCTTTCCGGGTATCGCTGCTTCAGCCGGCGGCTGGTGCGCGGGCTGCCGCTGTTCGGCGGCGGTTTTGAAACCGAGGCGGAGATGACCATCAAGGCCTTGCAGCGCGGCTTCGCCATTATCGAGGTTCCCGTTCAGCTCGGCGCGCGGCCGCCGGGCAGCCGCTCGAAAATCCGGCTGGTTCAGGATGGTTTCGTGATTCTCAGTTGCATGCTGGTGCTGCTGCGCGATTATAAGCCGCTGACGTTTTTTGGCGGCGCGGGCACGCTGTTGCTGCTGGCGGGCGCGGTTCCCGCGGTGTGGGCCGCCATCCGGTTTTCGGCCACCGCGTCGCTCCCCGTCCTGCCGCTTCTTGTCGCCGCGCCGCTGCTGGCCGGCGGTCTAGCGGCCATCATCGCCGGATTGCTGCTGCACTCCATCGCGCGGCGATTTCAGGAGCTCGACCACCAGATCCAGACGCTCTCCGACGACGTGCGTCCGGAGGATTGAGTCGGAAGCGCCACTCCCAGCGGAGAAAAACGCCATCTGTAAGCAGCCTGCTAGGATGGACAACTATGGACATTTCCGGAAAAGTCGCGCTGGTGACCGGCGGGGCGTCGGGGCTCGGCGCCGCCACCGCGCGGATGATCGTGGGCGCGGGCGGGCGCGCCATGATCCTCGATCTGAATGAACAACTGGGGCGCTCGCTCGCCGGCGAACTCGGCGGCGCGGTGCGTTACGTTCGCGCCGACGTCAGCGACGCAGCACAGGCCGAGCAGGCCGTCAAAGCCGCCACCGATGCGTTCGGCGCGCTGCACATCTGCGTGAATTGCGCGGGCATCGGCGATCCGCAGCGCCTCATCGGCAAGCAAGGGCCGGCCGATCTCGAGCGCTTCAACAAGGTGATTCGCGTGAACCTGATTGGAACGTTCAATGTCGCGCGGCTGGCGGCCTGGGCCATCTCGCGCGGCCAGCCGGGGCCGGATGGCGAGCGCGGCGTGATCATCAACACCGCTTCGGTGGCGGCCTTCGACGGCCAGATCGGGCAGGCCGCTTACTCGGCGTCCAAGGGAGGCATTGTGGCGCTGACGCTGCCGCTGGCACGCGATCTCGCGATGGTCGGCATCCGCGTGATGACCATCGCACCGGGCCTGTTCGATACGCCGCTCCTGGCGCGGCTGCCCGAAGACGTGAAGGCCTCGCTGGGCGCGATGGTTCCTTTCCCCAGGCGCCTGGGACGGCCGGCGGAATACGCGCAGCTAGCCCGCCAGATTATCGAGAATCCGATGCTGAACGGCGAAGTGATTCGTCTGGACGGAGCAATCCGGATGGCGCCGAAATAAGCGATCGCAGGAGCGCGCCGCGCGTCAGGTTGTCTGGCGCTTGGCGGTGAACTCGAGGTTCAGGTCGGCGCCGCCATCCATCTTGAGGTTGAGCTGATCGTCGCCCGCCAGCTTGCCGGAGACCTTAAATACCAGTTGCTGCCCGCCGGCGTCTACGCTCAGCACGAAGCTCAGCGTGTCGCCCGTCGTTTTCCCTTCCGTGATCTCGATATCGCCGGTTGGACCGGTTATGGTCCCGGTCAATTTGTCGCCATCGATCTTGAAATTCAGGGTCAGCGTGATGGACTGGCCGTCCGGCGTGCTGACATCCCCTGCCCACTTGCCGCCGACGTCGGCCGAGTACAG
>DASQHQ010000195.1:0-3385 GCA_035632015.1 Bryobacteraceae bacterium | reverse complement strand
GGACGATGCGGTCGCCGAACTCCAGGTAGCTCTCCTTGTCTGCGGCGAAGGCGGGCCAGTGAGCTAACCCGGGCCCGTTCGGGCTTCCCGTTTTGGCGAACGCCACCCAGGCGCCACTCATCGCTGTCGAAAGTTTTGTGTCCTCGCCGTTGTAGGTGTCCGCGTCTACGGAGAAGTCACCGAACAACATGGGGCCTGTGCCAAACACCGAATCGGGCAGAGTTTCAAAAACGTAGCCGATCTCTGAAGCGTGAAAGGCGCCCCACTGGATCCGCCGGCCCACGCCGTTGAGGCGCGTGAACTGATATTGAAACGCGTTGGGGTTCATCTTGGAAGCGGCGCGCAGCACAGAACGCGTTCCATACAAAAAGACCAGATCTCCGGAAGCGTGCGCGGCCGCAGCATGAGCCTCCGCATCGGTGGCCGCCGGATACAGCGCCAGCAGCGCATCGGCCCGCTGCCCGACCTTACTACTGGCCCACTTCCGAAACTGGGCGAGATTCCGCACCGGCGGGCCTCCCAGCAGCGTTCCCTCGTCCGCATTGGTTCCGGCGATCAATGCCACATGATGAAACTTACCCGTGGAGAACAGCCGCGCCGGATCATTCGGTATGGCCCATCCATCCACCACCGGCATGTAGGCTTCCCCGCGGTCGGCAGCCTGGTCGCCCACGATCGGCGGACCCAGCGCTTTCATGATCTCGGCCGTGCTCTTGGATCGCAGCGCCGCTATATCCGCGCCCAACTTCTCGCCAAACTTGGTCATGGGCACGCGTCCATACCAAGACTCGGTGAGGTGGCTGATGGGGCCGAACATCCAGGCGGCGCTCTCGGAGATCACCTTCTGGAATAAGCCCTCGGCCTGCGGCATCGCCATGAGCAGGCATACGGCTGTGCCGCCGGCCGATTCTCCGAAAATGGTGACGTTGCCGGGATCGCCGCCGAAGGCGCTTATATTGCGCTTCACCCACTGGAGCGCAGCCACCATATCCAGCAATCCGTAATTGCCGGAGACGCCTTGCGGCGATTCCTGGTCGAGCGCGGGATGCGCCAGGAATCCGAATACGCCCAGCCGGTAATTAATGCTGACCAGAACCACGCCCTGCGCCGCCAGCGGCTCGCCATCATACACGCTCTGGGACGTGGCGCCGATCTGGAATCCTCCGCCGTGAATCCATACCATGACGGGCAACCGGTCCGAAGCCGAGTGCGCCGGTGTCCAGACATTCAATCCCAAGCAGTCTTCGCTCTGCGGGCCGGGAATCAACGGCGCCTGCGGGCACATGGCGGGGAAGTTCTTGGCAACGCGAATCCCCTTCCAAGGCTGGGGTGGCTGCGGCAGTTTCCAGCGAAGGTTCCCTACGGGAGCCTCGGCATACGGAATCCCTTTGTAGACGTGGACCGTAGTCCCGCTACCCGCGATCCAGCCGGAATCAATCTTCACGATAGAGTCCAGGCCCGGGGCGCCGGCCAGCACCTGCGCCGCCACGAAAAGTGCGCTAATCAAGAGCTTCATTTGAAGGATGATGACACAAACGGCGCGGTAGGCACAATGCAAAGCCATCGCTGTCAACCCGCGACGTTGTAGTCGATAGCCGTCACATCGAAACGGGCATAGGCGAATTCCACGCCGTCCACTACCCACGCCACTTCGACGTGTGCCGGCACGTGGAAGCGGCCAAACTTGCGGTACCCACTGCACCGGCCCAGCCACGGCGTGAGCACAGGCTCGCTGCCTCCCACGTCGCGATAGCGTTCGCCGCGGATCAGAACCACTCGCCCCTCTGCGTCGAACTCGAGAGTGGCTACCACCGGCGCGCCATTCTGAACCAGCGTCGCTCGCGCCGCTCCTCCGCTCACCGGTTGCCAGCGGATCGCGTCGCCTGCAAAGGCGTACGGGAACCAGACCGCCTCTGCCAGCCAGCGCAGGCTCGCGCCCTGGTCGATCTCGGGGCCCCCGGCGTCGGCGATCGTGAATAGCGATTCCAGTTTCACCAGCATATTGCCGCGGCGGTTGTGCAGACGGTCGCGCGCGTCGATCCACATCAGCGGCGCTGGATGAATACTCGCGCTCCAAACGAATCCCGGCGTCGCGGCTGTGAAGTACTCGACGCCCCGAATCGGCAGCCAGCGTTGTTCGGGCTTAGCCCGGAAGGTCCCTCCATGCTCCAGACGAACAGTGCGAGTGGCCAGGGCGCCAACCTCGATCGCAAAGTGCAGATAACGCTGCACGGGCTCCGGCAGGGAATCGCGCCGGGCCACGAGTTGTTGCGGGCCCACCGAGGACATCGTAGTGGACAGCAGCGTGGTGACGTCGCGGGCCACCCGCCTTCGGAACAGGTACCGCCCGCCCAAAGGCGCCAGGACGATAGCAGCCAGCGAGCAGACAATGAAAGAGAGCATGGCAACAGGCCGGAGACCACGATGCTACCGCTGTTCGGAGGTCCGCCGCGCCCAGCCTTTTGAACTCTGCATGATTCTGTCAGACTAACAAGGTGCGGGTCATGCCGACGACGATTCGGAAAATCCTCAAACGGGCTGACCGCAGGGTGCGCGAGACCAGGATGTTTGCCCGGGCGATGCAGTCCGCTTCCCATCCGATCCTGGCGCAGATCGTACCCATCCGCCGCTGCAATCTCGATTGCGCTTATTGCAATGAGTACGACAAGATCTCAAGCCCTGTGCCGCTCGGCACCATGTTGCGCCGTATCGACCTCCTCGCCGGCCTCGGCACTACGATCATCTCGTTGAGCGGTGGCGAGCCCACTCTGCACCCGGAGCTCGACGCCATCATCCGGCGTATCCGGGAACGTGAAGCCATTGCGACGCTCATTACCAACGGTTACCTGCTCACGCCGGAACGCATCCAGCGTCTTAACCGTGCGGGACTGGACTACCTGCAGATCAGTATCGACAACGTGCTGCCGGATGAGATTTCGAAAAAGAGCCTGAAGGTGCTCGACCGCAAACTGCAATGGCTGGCGGATTTCGCCGAGTTCGGCGTCACCATCAACTCCGTGCTGGGCGCAGGTATTCGGAACCCCGCGGATGCCTTGCTGGTGGGTGAGCGTGCGAGGAAGCTTGGCTTCACCAGCACCGTTGGCATCCTGCACGACCACACTGGCCAACTGAAACGGCTCGCGCCGGAGCATCAGAACGTCTACGACCGGCTTCGCAGGCTCGACTCGTCGCTGTTTTCCTTCGCGCACTTCGACAGCTTCCAGGAAAATATCAGCCAGGGCCTCCCGAACGAATGGCATTGCCGGGCTGGCGGGCGTTTCCTTTATATCTGTGAGGATGGTCTGGTGCATTATTGTTCGCAGCAGAGGGGCAGGCCCGGAATTCCGCTTGAAGACTACACGGTTGAAGACCTGAAACGCGAGGC
>DASQHQ010000194.1:0-6443 GCA_035632015.1 Bryobacteraceae bacterium | reverse complement strand
TTTTCAGTCTGCTTTCCACACCACTCTACCATTTACGACGGTAGCTACCGGGCCTCCGCGGAATTCATGGCCGTCGAAGGGAGAATTGCGGCTCTTGGAGGCGGATTTATTGACATCGTAAGTCCAGCGCCGCTCCAGGTTGAGGATGGTGACGTCGGCGGGCGCGCCCACCGCGAGGCGGCCGCGATCCAGGTTGAGCACACGGGCCGGGCCGGAACTGAAAAGCTCCAGCATGCGCGCCAGTGGAATTTTGCCCGGGTGCACCAGCCGCTCCAGCGCCAGACCCATGGCGGTCTCGAGGCCGATGACGCCGAACGGGCACTTTTCGAACTCCTGCATCTTCTCGCTGCCGGCGTGCGGGGCATGATCGGTGGCGATGGCGTCCACGGTTCCTGCCAGGATGCCTTGAGTGACGGCGCCGGCGTCGCAGGCCGATCGGAGCGGCGGCTTCATCTTGTAGTTGCTGTCGTAGGGCGGCATGTCGGAATCGGTCAGCGAGAAGTGGTGCGGGGTGGCCTCGCAGGTGACTGCGAGGCCGTGGCTCTTGGCGAACGCCACCATGTCGACCGAATAGCGCGAGGAGATGTGTGCGACGTGGAAGCGCGCGCCGGTCAATTGCGCCAGCAGGATGTCGCGCGCCACCATCACGTCCTCCGAGGCGGCGGGAATACCGCGCAGTCCCAACCGGACGCTTTCGATCCCTTCGTGCATGTCGCCGCCCGCGCTCAGATGCAGATCTTCGCAGTGATCGATCACGGGGATGCCGAACGAGCGCGCGGTCTCCATGGCGCGGCGCATCACGCGGGCGTTCATCACCGGGCGTCCGTCGTCCGAAATGGCCACGATACCGGCCTGCTTCATGGAGCCGATGGCAGCCAGTTCTTCGCCCGTGCAGCCTTTGGTAATGGCGCCGATCGGCAGGACATTGACGATGGCATGCCGCGCGGCGCGCTCGATGATGTAGCTGGTGACGGTGGCGTTGTCGTTTACCGGCGAGGTGTTGGGCATGCAGCAGATGGTTGTAAATCCTCCGGCTGCGGCGGCGCGCGCGCCGGTCTCGATGGTCTCGGCATATTCGAAGCCCGGCTCGCGCAGGTGTACGTGCATGTCGATAAAGCCGGGCGCGACCACCAGGCCCGAGGCGTCGAAGCGCTCGGCGCCGGAAACCTGCAGCTTCTCGCCGACCGCGGCGATGCGGCCTTCTTCGATCAGCACATCCGCGATGGCGTCCAGCTTGCTAGCCGGATCGATGACGCGCCCGTTTCGAATGACCAGCTTTCTCATGAGCGTACAGGACGCCGCGGCCTCGTCGTAGCGGACAAAAAGCGCTGCCGCGGTGTTTCTTTGTGCGCGCTTTCTGGAGACGGTCGTGGGGAGCGGCGGCTCAGTTGCACAAAATCCTTTCCAGCACCGCCATGCGAACCGCGATCCCGTTCTCGACCTGGGTCAGAATGACCGAGCTCTGTGAATCGGCCACCTCGGAGGAGATCTCGCGCCCGCGATTGATGGGACCGGGATGCATCACGATGGCGTCCGGCTTGGCCAGGTCCATGTGTTCCAGGCGGAGGCCGTAAAACTGGAAGTACTCACTGGCCGCGAAGGCGGCTTCCTTCTGGCGTTCCAGTTGGACGCGCAGCATCATAATGACGTCAGCGCCGCGAATCGCCTCCCGGATATCGTGCGTCAGCGTGACGCCGGCGGTGATCTGCGCCAGTTCCACCGGCAGCAGGGAGGCGGGGCCGCACAGCACGATTTGCGCGCCGAATTTCGAAAGCAGGTACATATTAGAGCGCGCCACGCGGCTGTGCGAGATGTCGCCGATGATGGCGACCCGCAGGCCTTCCAGCGTCGGACGCCGGTCCAAAATGGTTCGGGCGTCGAGCAGGGCCTGGGTGGGATGCTCGTGCGTGCCGTCGCCGGCGTTGACGATGGGAATGGGAAGATGGCGAGCCAGGAAATGCGGCGCGCCAGAAGCGGCATGCCGCATGACGATCGCGTCCGGATGCATGGCGGCCAGCGTGTTCAGTGTGTCCACCAGCGATTCGCCTTTATCGACGCTGGAGCCGGAAGCAGTGATGGAGACGGCGTCAGCGCCCAGGCGTTTGGCGGCGATCTCAAAGCTGGTGCGGGTGCGGGTGGAGGCTTCGAAAAACAGGTTCACCATCATGCGGCCGCGCAGCAGGTCTGACTTGCGGCTCTCGCCCTGTTGCCGCTGGAAATGCCTGGCCCGTTCGAGGATGGCTTCGATCTCGGCGCGATCGAGCGGTTCAATTCCCAGCAATCCACTCCGCATGCGGGAGCCCTACACTCTCTCTACCAGCAGCACTTTCTCGGTCTGGTCCACTTCCTGGAATTTCACCTCGACGATTTCGTTGGCGCTGGTTTGCACCATGCGGCCGACGTAGCGGGCCTCGATGGGTAGCTCGCGCCAGCCGCGGTCGATCAGCACCAGCAATTGCACGCGCGCGGGCCGGCCTTTGTCGAACAACGCATCCAGCGCGGCCCGGATGGTGCGGCCGGTGTACAGCACGTCGTCCATCAGAATGATGTCTTTGCCGGTGACGGGGAAACTGATCTCGGTGGCGCTGTGTACCGGCTTTTCCGAGACCGTGGACAGGTCGTCGCGGTAGAGATTGATATCCAAGAACCCCACCGGGACCGCGAGTTTCTCCAGGCTCTTGATCTTTTCGGCCAGCCGGACGGCCATGGGGACACCGCGGCGCCGGATGCCGATGAAGGCCAGCCGGTGCAGGTCCGCCGTTTTTTCGAGGATCTCGTGGGCCAGACGCACCAGCGTGCGGTCGATCTCGGAGGCGCTCATCAGTTGGTATTTCTCGCGTGTGGGGGCCATGAGACTAAACGCTCCAGCGTAACATAGTCAGTGCTTGAGCCGGTCGTGAATGCGCTTGGCGAGCTTTTCGATGTCCTCAGTTTTCTTGAGCGTGGCCAGAGACAACACGTTGCGATCGTTCTTCTCCAGATCGAGCTTCAGATCCTCAGCGAGTCTCGACAGCTCGCGCGCGTCCTCGAGCGACTTCTGGTATTCGGCCTTCAGGATTTCGTCGCGCTGCAGTTTGCCATTGGGGAGGCGAGCCTCCCCGGGGGACGGTTCGGGTTCCAGGGGATGCGTCGGCGGGGGAGGATTTTGCGCGAACGAGGCGAGCGCGCAAGCCAGAACGAGCGTAATTCGGGGTCGCATGGTTGCACCTTTGTCATCATAATACCGCCCTGGCTGAGGCCACCTGCACTATAATCCGTTCATGCCGCGCGTCGGCCAGCATCTTCGCGGAGAATTCTGCTGGCTGGAGCTGGCGACTACCGATCAGAACGCCGCCCAGAACTTCTACCAGGCCTTGTTCGGTTGGAGCGTGCGGGCGCTTCCCATCGGCCCGGAGGAGCGGTACAGCATCGTTCAGTTGGATGGGCGCGACGTAGCGGCCGCTTTTGCACTGCACCCGGAAGAGCGCGCCCGGGGCATTCCGCCGCATTGGGCGCCTTACATCGCCGTTGAAAGCGCAGACACCGCCGCAGAGCAAGCCACGAAGCTGGGCGGCCATGTAATCGAAGTGCTGGATGTTCCGAGCGCCGGCAGAATGGCCGTGATACGAGACCCGACGGGCGCAGTGCTGTGGGTTTTTCAGGCCAGGCAGCATGCTGGACTCGGATCACGGGCGAGCCTGGCGCTTTCTGTTGGGCTGATCTTATCACCCCAGACCCGGAGCGGGCCGCGCAATTCTATTCGGGCTTATTGGGCTGGCAAGTGGTGGCGGGCGAGCACGACACGTCCGGCTATCTGCATATCCAGAACGGCGGGAAATTCATCGGCGGGATCCCGCACCCCCGGCATCAGGGCTCGAACTCACCGCCGCATTGGCTGAGTTACTTCGCCGCGAGCGATGTCGATGCAATAACCAAGAGGGCGCAGGGTCTGGGCGCCAAGATCTGGGGACCTCCCATGAGCATTGAAGGCGCCGGACGGATAGCTATCCTTGGCGACCCGCAGGGCGCCGCGTTCGCGCTGTTTCAAGAGTCGCGGCGCGCGTGAGAGACAAAGCGACGCCCGATCCCCGATAATAGCCACATATGCAGGAGGTCAAGGTCGGCATCATCGGGCTGGGCAACGTTGGCCTGGGCGCGCTCACGATTCTCACCGAGAATGCCGACCAGATTGCGCTCAAACTCGGGTTTCCGCTGCGGGTGACGGCGCTCTGCAGCCGCTCGATCGCACACCGCAATCTTCCGAGTGCCGCGGCGGGCATATTTCGCACTCCGGACTGGCGCGAGGTGGTGGCGCATCCGGAAGTGGACATCGTCGCTGAGCTGGTAGGCGGCACAACGGTGGCGCGCGAGATTATCGACGCCGCCGTCGGGCAGCGCAAATCCATTGTGACCGCGAACAAGGAACTGATGGCGCTGTGCGGCGCCGAAATCTGGGAACGCGCCATCGCGGCCGGCATCAACCTGGCGATGGAAGCGAGCGTGGCAGGCGGCATTCCGATCCATTCGGTCTTGCGCGAGGGCATTTCGGGCGACCGCATCACCACGCTGTACGGCATTCTGAACGGCACCAGCAATTACATCCTGACGGAAATCGAGAATCGCGGTGCGCCGTTTGAGGAAGTGCTGCGCGAGGCCCAGCGGATGGGTTACGCGGAAGCCGATCCCAGCGCCGACGTGGACGGCTACGACGCCCGCTCGAAGCTGGCCATCCTGGCGGCGCTGGCGTTCGGCGAAAAGATCACGCCGTCGGATATTTACACCGAGGGCATCCGGCGGATTCTGCCGATCGATTTTGAGTACGCGCACCAGTTGGATCACACCATCCGGCTGATTTGTTCGGCGCGGCAGAGTCCCGCGGGCCTGATTTTGTCGGTGCGGCCGGCGTTGATTCCGCGGTCCACGATTCTCGCGGGCGTGCAAGGCGCTTACAACGCGGTATGGGTGCTGGGGAAATATGGCGAGGACACTTTCTACTACGGACGCGGCGCGGGGTCCGCTCCTACCGGCGTCGCGGTGGTGAGCGATTTGATGCGCGTGGCGCGAGAGATCCGCGCGGGCAGCCCGGAACGCGTCTCGCCGTTCGCGCACGAGCGCCTGGGAGAATATAAGCCTATCCCGGTGACGCTACAACACTCGGCTTACTATCTGCGGTTCCGCGTGGAGGACCGGCCGGGCATCATCGCCACGCTGGCGCGCGTGCTAGCCGATAAACAGATCAGCCTGGAAGCGGTGCTGCAACTGCCGTCGGACAACTGGCGCGACCGGCCGTTCGTCATCACGTTGGAGCCGGCCTCCGAGCAATCGGTTCGCGAGGCGCTGGCCGAGATGGTCCACAACGACTTTCTGGTCGAGCCCCCGCTCGCCATGCCCATGGAGAAATCCTTATGAAGAAACTAGCGCTGTTGCTCGTTTTTTGCGCGGCGGCTTGGCCGCAGGTCGCCGAGAAAGCCAACGAAGGTTATAAGACCAAGGAAGGGCGCGCGAGCGTCGCCAAGGGGCTGGCGGCTCCGGATCGCGAGCAGCGGCAGAAGCCGCGCGACATCGTTGAGGCCATGGGGCTCAAGCCCGGCGATTCGGTGGCCGACATAGGTACCGGCGTGGGATTCATGCTGCCCTACCTGAGCCACGCCGTCGGCGACACTGGCGCGGTGTACGGCGAGGACATCCAGACCGATTTTCTAGACCAGGCCAGGACCAAGACGCAACTCCAGCATCTCGCCAATGTGAAGTTCGTGCTGGGCACGGATCGGGATCCGAAACTGCCGGCCGCCACGCTCGCCGCCGCGCTGATCCTGGACGTGTATCATCACTTCGACTATCCGGAAGCGATGCTGGAGCACATCCGCGACAGCCTGCTCTCGGACGGCAGGCTGGTGATCGTCGAGTTTTACAAACGGCGCGGCGCCATGGGCGGCGGGGATCGCGCGCTCGAGCACATCCGCCTGGATCAGGACGATCTGATCAAAGAAGTCGAGACCAACGGATTCCGGCTGGTCTCGAAGAGCGATCTGATTCCAAACAGCCAGTACATGACGATCTTTCAGAAGAAGTGAACGGCGCGCAATGTTAAACTGGATGTAAACACGGCGGCTGTAGCTCAGTTGGTAGTAGCGCCAGATTGTGGTTCTGGATGTCGTGGGTTCGAATCCCACCAGCCGCCCCAACGCTAATTTATACCTAGAATCATAAGTTTACGGGGACGGCTCTTTTTCCGTGTGGCTAATACGTGCCATACTTATCTCAGAAGTGATCCGAATCTACCGAAGGCATTTGCGATCGTGCCCGCACACTTCTGAGCGCGAGCGGCGCTGCAAATGCCCGATCCACTGCGAAGGGCAGATAGGGGGCGAGCGCGTAAAGCCGCAGTCGATGAATCTCACGAGCTGGGAAGCGGCCGCGAAGAGAGTGACGGAGTGGGAGGCAGCCGGTACGAGGAAAACCGT
>DASQHQ010000193.1:0-29176 GCA_035632015.1 Bryobacteraceae bacterium | reverse complement strand
GGCCGGGTCACCGATCAACTAGAGAGGGCGGCGCTGCTTTCCTTTCGTCCGGCCCACTTTTTAACGATCGCGCAGACCGTGTCTGTGAAACTCGCAAGATCAACCGGCTTCCGAATGTATTCAGATGCGCCCAAGGCCAGGGCAAACTCCTTATCAGTTTGTCTCCAGGATGAGGTAAAGACCACCACAGGGATGTCTTTCGGGTGGTACTTCTTTAGCACTCCAAGCCCGGTGATTAGTGGGAGGTTCAGATCCAGGATGATGAGGTCGGGTTTCAGGTTTGGATCGGCTAGCATGGTAAGCGCCTGTTCGCCGTCTCGTGCTAGGTGAAGTTTAGGAGTCACTGGACAGCTCGCGAGCGCTTCCTGCACCAGGAACGCGTCTCCCACGCTATCCTCAACTAGAAGAATCTGAGCCGGCTCCATCTTGCAGGTTTGACCGGCGCCATCGCCAGAGGTTTCGAATCTTAGCCGGCAAGTAACCGTTAATTCACTTGCATGCGCCGGGAGCAAACCTTGGCGGAGCAGGATTGCTCTGGACCGACGCCAGCCCTGCAACGCCGTCGTCGGAGTATTTCAGTTCAAACACTGCCTTACAGCCTTGGCATTCCAGCAACTCGCTATCGACAGCCGCGCTCTGAATGCTCACTAGATCCGGGCAAATCGCAATTTGGACATCGGCATTCTGCCGGGTTGCTCATACTCGTCCATGGATCAAGGTTTTGCAGCCATGGCCTTCGGGATCGTGAGCACGCCGAGTTGTTGAAACAGCGTGGCGTTGTCGGCGTACAGTCTGCTTCTTATCGCTTTGCCATTTCGAATTTGAACCACATTGCAGCCGTGAGTGTCGATTCTCTTGTTCGTCGCCGGGATGCCCATTAACGGACCCCTGTGAGTGCCGGTCAGATGCGAACGAACCACTACGTAATCCCCGCTGGCGATGATTTGCTCGATTTCAAGTCGCAGATCGGGGATGCCCTTGAAGTACGATTCGAAGAACTGCCGCATGGCTTCCCGGCCTTTCAGCGGGGCGGGCAGCATTTCGCTCTCCATCGTGAATGAATCGTCTAACATTTGCAGATAGCGATCCAGATTCCGTTCGTTGATTGCAGCGATCGCCTGCTCTGCGAACTGGGTGTTTTCCTTCTCGGACATGCGATACTCGTTTCGAGTTTCGGACAACTTTCCCGCGATGGGAAGTATACTCCCGGGAAGGAACGGATTCAATAAGCGTCGATCCGTTCAGGGTTGGTAGGCGCGGCTGGACTCGAACCAGCGACCCCCTGCTTAGAAGGCAGGTGCTCTATCCGGGCTGAGCTACGCGCCCTTTCAATGAGTTACCGCTGCTACCGGCCTGCGCCCCGTGTTTCTTACCAATTATAACCAGAGAAACTCACGCGAGCCGTTCGGCTGCCGGGAGGTTGCTGATTGCTGTGCTTTGGAAACTCTAGAACCTGCATGCCCGAAATCTGTATTGTATAATTTGCAGACGATGAGGCGGACCAAGGTGAGTTGCCATCCGGGAGTCGCATGAAGACGCTCGGGAAGGTTCTGGGAGTAATTGTCGTTTGCCTGGTCCTGCTGCTGCCTGTGCTGCGCATTACCGGCTTTGAACCTCACGGGCCTACACCCGGTTTATGGCTCAAAGGGGATCTGGTGACGACGCCGGTAGCTGACTGGTCGTTCACCGACAAATATCCAAACATCGAGGTTCAGACCAACACCTGGTATCTGCTTCCACACTCGGTTACGACCTTTTGTATCGCTTACAACGGACAGCTTTACCTAGCCTCGTATTATTATCGTCCGGGGATTGAGTATCCCCACGGCCGGACCTGGAATGAGTACGTAGCCCGGGATCCGCATGTGCGTCTGAAAATCGGAAAGCAGTTGTATGATCGCACTTTGTCCTACGTGACCGATCCCGCCGAGAAGGCAGGTTTCCTCCAGGCGCTAGCTAAAAAATACCCGCAGCCGAAGATGCCGGAGAGTTCGAGGGTCATTGTCTTTCACGTGCTGGATAACTAGGGGGAAGGACGTGCCTCCGGCATGTGCTCCAGCGCGGTTCCGCCATTTGCCGGAGCCCAGCAGGAGCTAGCATGAAGACGCTCGGGAAGGTACTTGGATTCATTCTCGCTTGCTTGGCGCTGTTGCTGATCGTGCTGCGCATCACCGGCTTCGAACCTCACGGAAATACGCCGGGTTTGTGGCTCACGGGAAATCTCGTAACGACTCCGGTTTCCGATTGGTCCTTCACCGACGCATTTCAGACCGTAAACGTTCAGACCCAAACAGGGTATCTGCTTCCGCACTCGGTAACGACGTATTGTGTCGCCTATAACGGGCAGCTTTACCTCACCTCCGTTTATCGTGCCGGACTTGAGTATCCCAACGGCCGGAGCTGGAATGCCGACGTGGCTCGGGATCCGCACGTGCGTCTTAAAATAAAAGACCAGTTGTACGATCGCACTTTGTCCCATGTGACCGATCCGGCCGAGATAGCGAGTGTCCTCCAGGCGAAAAGGAAAAAATATCCGCAACAGAAGATACCGGCGACTTCGACCGTGATCGTGTTTCACGTGCTGGATAACTGAAGCATCTCCAGGCCGTCTGCAGTGCATTGGGAGGCGAACCCGGGTGCCAACGGCTTGGCGGCGGGCATGGAAGGCATGAAAATAGTCATTACCGGCGCCAATAGCGCAGTCGGCCAAGCTATTCTGCGATGCGGATCGGAACCAGAGACGGCGCCAAACCTGCTGGTTGCCGCGGTCCGCTCCGAGCGCGCTGTGGACGCGATTCGGCCGCTGCTGGGGGAGAAAAGCACCGCGGTCCAAATCTCCTATGACGATCCCCGCAGTTTGCAGGAAGCCTTTCGGGACGCTGCTGCGATCATTCACCTGGCCGGAGTTCTCGTGGAACGGCCGGGTTCGACGTACCTCGAAGCGAATGTCGCGCCTGCTCGCGCCGTCGTGGAAGTGGCGAAGCGGTGCGCGGTACAGAAGTTCGTTTTGGTGAGCGCCACGGGAGCGGACGAGACATCTTCCAACGGTTACTATCGCAGCAAGGGACAGGCGGAAGCCCTGGTGCGTGCATCCGGCCTGCGCTACACGATCTTGCGAGCCCCGCTCCTGCTCGGGCCTGCAACGGAAGGGGCGGCAGCGCTGGCGCGGAATGCCAGCGGCCCCAAAGCCAGGCTGATCGGGGGCGGCCGGAATTTTCAACAGCCTCTCTATGTCGACGACCTGGCGCGGGCTGCCATAGCTGCCACCCAACCTTCGGTTGCTTGCAATCGTACGCTGGACCTGGTTGGTCCCGTTTCGCTGCCGGAGCGAGAACTGGTCGAGCGCGCGGCTCGCTTGCTCGGCCGCCAGGTGCGAGTTATCTCGATCCCCAAGGGTTTGCTTTCGTTTGCGCTGGCTCTTCGCCAACGCGTCGCCGGCCCCGGATTTTCACCCGATGCGGTGGAAGTGATTACGGCCGACACCCGCCTGGACCCGCAGCCTGTCGCCACTGAGTTGGGAATCCGCCTGACAAGCATAGACGATATGATCAAGAACAGCTTGGTCTAAGCGCAAAAGATGAGCGAGACCACCCCATCCACGGCCCTTCCGTCCGCAACGGGCGCAAGAAAGGCCAAGCCTTGGCAACGGCTTTTGCCGTTGCTGATCACGGCAGCCTGTTTCGTCTATCTCTACAACCGCCTCAATCACGCGGCAGCGGCCGAAGGCAGCCCGTTGCTTCCATACCTCGCAAGAAGCTTTGAGAATGTGAACTGGTACTACTGGCTGGCTCTCATGATTCCCTACTGCTTCTTTTACCTGGTATTCGACAGCCTGGTGGTCTGGAGCGTGATCAACTGGTTCAACGCCAAGATAGACTATGCGGACATCCTGCCCATTCGCGCCAGCGCGTACATCCTGTCGCTGGTGAACGAGCAGGTTAGCAAGGGCGCCATCGCCCTCTATCTGAATCGTCGGAACGGCGTGCCAGGCTGGGAAGTCGGATCCAGCATGCTGCTCGTCATGTTCTGCGAATTTTACAGCCTGATCCTGTGGGCGACTTTAGGCGTTTTGTTGGCTTGGGGGCGGTTCCCGAATGCCTTCCATATCATTCCGTGGATTGCCCTGGGCGCCGCTGTGTTCTTCGCGCTGTTCCAGATGTTCTTCAGCGGAAAAATCGGCAGCCGGATCGTCCTGCGCGACCGTCCCATCTTCCGCGCCTTCCGGTTGGCTAAAGTGTGGCACTACGGGGTGGTGCTGGCATTGCGCGCGCCGCTCGTAATTGCCGGCGTGATCGTATATACCCTGGCCTTGCGGCTCTTTGGAGGCTCGGTCGGCTTTGGAGAGATGCTGGGCTATTTGCCGGTGATATTTTTCGGCGCCGCCATGCCCGGACCCATGCATTCAGTCGCGATTCTGTTTTGGGTTTTGCTCTTTCCGGATCGGCCCGGCCAGATGACCGCCTTTGGCTTGGTCATGCACAATTTCTTCATCCTCTTTAACGCCACCGTAGGCTTGCTATTTCTCCGGCGGGCTACTCGGGAGCTCTTCGGCTAGGCTTTTGAACCTCAGCCGTTGGCCCATCGATAGCAGTGTGGTCAGGACCAGCAACCAGACCAGAACCGTGAGCAACGGTTCGAGAAATCGAAAACCCATTCGGATGAGGGCGTCCATGCAGGTCGGAACGAAGTAAAGGATGCCATTATAGCGGCCGAGCTTGCTCCCGCGGAGTCTGGTCTGCCGGTGAACCCAGTACGAATCGATGACGTATTGAGCAAAGGCCGCTGTGATCAGGACCGGAAGGATCCACGGGAACGCACCGCGCGCGGCTCCGGCAAAGATTCCGCAAGTGACGAAAAGAAAATCGCTGGTGTGATCAAAAGCGCCGCTCCGGGCGGTCACGGTTCCTCTGCGGCGTGCGATGGGACCATCCAGAAGATCGGTGATCAGGGCGATTCCCCACAGCACCAGGGTCATGAGCGCGGAACGCTGGTCGCCCTGTGCCATGAAAAATGCAAACGGAAGCACCAGAAGCAGGCGAACAGCCGTAAGCGCATTAGCCATCGGAGGTCCGCGTGGAGATCCGTTGACGCCACATAACGCCAAGCATACACTGGGGGTGTGCCCGAAGTAGCGACCCGCCATCACGTAGATGCGGCTTTGGAACGTGGCGTCGACGGATGCGGCATATCGCGGGAAGATGCGCTTTCCTTGATGGAGGAAGGCCCGCTGGGGGTGCTGCTCGAGACTGCGGCGGCTGTCCGGGACCGCTTCAAAGGGCGTTCGGTCAGTTATTCCAGGAAAGTCTTCATCCCGCTCACTCACCTGTGCCGCGACTATTGCGGCTACTGCACTTTCCGAGCCGACCCCAAACCGGGTATGCAAGCGTACATGACGCCGGACGAGGTTCTCGCGGTAGCCGAAGCGGGCCGCCGCGCGGGATGCAAAGAGGCTTTGTTCAGCCTGGGTGACCAACCCGAGCGAGTGTTCCCGGAAGCGAAAGACTTTTTGAAAAATCTGGGCTTTGAGCGCACGCTCGAATACCTGGCCGCGATGAGCGAGCTGGTACTGGAGAAGACCGGGCTCCTACCGCATTCCAATCCGGGTCTGATGGGCGCGGATGATCTTCGCCGCCTGCGAGAGACCAACGTCAGCGTCGGGTTGATGCTCGAGAGCGCCAGCCCGCGGCTGGGCCGCGCCAAAGGGCCGCACTGGAAGGCGCCGGATAAAGTGCCGTCTCTCCGCCTTCGAACCATGGAGAACGCAGGGCAGTTGTCGATGGCCTTCACCACCGGGATTCTGATCGGAATCGGCGAGACGCCGGAAGAACGCGTGGACGCACTCCTGGCAATTCGATCCCTGCACCGGAAGTACGGTCATATCCAGGAAGTGATCGTGCAACCCTTCCGTGTCAAACCGGACATTCGCATGGCGCAGGCGCCGGAGCCTTCCACCGAAGACTTGGAGCGAACCATCGCGGTGGCCCGATTGATTCTCGGAGGAGAGATGAATATTCAATCTCCACCGAATTTGCTCGCCCAAGACTATCCCGATTTGCTCCAGGCCGGCATCAACGATTGGGGCGGAATTTCGCCGGTTACCAAGGACTTCATTAATCCGGAAGCCGCCTGGCCGCAAATCTCTTCACTGGCTGCGAGATCGGCGGGCGCGGGATTCGTCTTGCGCGAGCGGCTGGCGATTTATCCGGAATTTGGCGCCAGGCCGGAATTCGTGAGCGCCCGCACCCTGCCGCACCTTAGAAAACTCCAGGCCGAAGACGGCTATGCTCGTGAGGAACTGTGAACCATGTTGAAACCGGCAAGTCTTGAATGGCGGGAGATTCCCTGGGAGCGCGCCCTTCGAGCGGCCCGCCCTGAAGTGGCGCAGCCTTTGGAGAAGGCGCTGGCCGGCAGGGATCTCGGATTAGAAGAGGGCCTGACCTTGGCCAACGTCCAGGGGGATGATCTCCTGGCGCTCGTTAAGGTCGCTGACGAGATTCGACGGCGCGCCGTGGGGGACCGCATCACCTACGTCGTGAATAGAAATTTGAACTTCACCAATGTCTGCATCGTCGGCTGCGCTTTTTGCGGCTTCGGCCGGGGAGCGGACGCGCCAGACGCTTATTTTCACTCCACCGAGACGCTGGTGGCCAAAGCGGTGGAAGCGGTGGAACGCGGCGCCACCGAGGTGTGCATCCAGGGCGGCCTGCCGAAAGATCTCGACGGCTATTACTACGTCCAGCTTCTTCGAGCCATTAAAACGCGCTTGCCGGACCTGCATGTGCACGCCTATTCGCCCATGGAAATCACCTACGGTGTCGAAAAAACGCGCCTGCCGCTGCGCGATTACCTGCTGATGTTGAAGGACGCGGGTTTGAACAGCATTCCAGGAACGGCCGCGGAAATACTCGACGATCAGGTTCGCAGATCTTTGAGCCCCAACAAGCTGAAAGTGCGGCAGTGGATCGAAATCATTCGCACGGCTCATAGCCTCGGCATCCCCACCACATCCACCATGATGTACGGCCACACCGAGCTTCCGGAGCATTGGGTAAGGCATCTGCTTTTGCTGCGAGATATTCAGAAGGACACCGGCGGATTTACGGAGTTTGTTCCCCTGGGATTCATTCACTCTCAAACCAAGCTTTTCCTGAGCGGACGCGCCCGCGCGGGTCATGCCATCCACGAGGATCTGATCGTTCACGCGCTCTCTCGCGTTATGCTTAACGGTTATATCCGCAATATTCAAGTCTCTTGGGTCAAGCTTGGATTTGACGATTCCTTAGCTTGTCTCGAAGCGGGCGCCAACGATTTTGGCGGCACTTTGATGGAAGAAAGCATTTCTAAGGCGGCGGGGGCGAATTTCGGCGAGTACGTTGCTCCCGGTGAATTCCGCGCGCTGATCCGAACCATCGGGCGGGTCCCGGCGGAGCGCGCCACGTCCTACCAGATTCGCAAAATCTTTGAACATCCGGACGTAGAGGAGCGCCTGCCGCTCCAACGCATGCCAATACTTACAGCCGCTTCACACCACGTCACAATTCCCGCGACGGGCTACTGATCGCACCTTTACTCGCGATGCCCGCGGTCCATGGGGGTGGATCGCTGGCGGGAAACGATTCTTCGCCGGCTTCGTCCACTTCGTCGTCTTCAGTGTCAACGGCTGGAGGCCGCTCGGGAGGCTTGGGAGGAGCCTGCAAGTCCGGAGTGTCAGGTTTGAGGGTACCTGCCATAAGCATTTGATGCCGGTGCCCTGACATGGTTTCAGGCTTTACGACTCCCTTGGCCTGGGTGCGAGGTTCCACCGTGCAGTCCATTAGCGGCGACACTGCATGGGAAGTTCAGGGCCCGATTGAGGGAGATATCGGCGCGGCTGGTTCCTGGAACGGAACGTCGCGGCAAGTGCTTCACCCGCCGCGACGCGCCGATTTCAAGGTGAATCCTAAGGACAGGTTGTGCTGACCATTTTCAGATTGGTCACCTTCATGTGCGCTTGCTCTTCCGGCTTGCCGGTGCTTGCTTCGGTTCCGGCCTTTTCCTTGGCATTCGTTACAGTCCCGGTTACTTCCACTTTGTGTCCCATGTGTTCAGCGAGATTCACGCCGGAGCTGCGCAGGCCGTAATTTTTTCCATCCTCAGCCTTGATTGCGTATTCGTTGGCGTGATCGCCCTGAGCGAGGCATCCGGTGATCGTGGTGGTCTTTCCGGCGCCCTTGCCCCGGGCAAATCCCGGTTGCATCAGAACTATGGCCATGACCGCGCAAGCCAACACTACGTATATTCTTGCGAACATGATTTTACCTCCATTTAGTTTGACTACGGTCTACACGCGCAAGTGACCAGCCGCAGGGATTAATTCCCGTTAAAGTAAAGATAGAATTTCGTTACTTGTTAAACCGTCTTCTCACGCCGGCGCGCTGAAACCAAGCACCAGCGCGGTCCTCTATTCAGGTAGGAGGACTTTATGGCACAGAGCATGGCACATACGGCAGAAGGCGCGTTTGCAGTGGAACAAAGCGCACCAGCTCATCAGGCCTATCAAATCCTGCGCTTTGCTTTCACCGTGGCGCCACTCATCGCGGGTATCGACAAATTTCTGCATTTGTTGGTGAATTGGGACCAATACCTGGCGCCCTGGATTGCGAATGCGTCGCCAATCAGCCCGCATAATCTGATGCTCATCGCGGGAGTGATTGAGATTGTGGCCGGCGTTCTGGTGGCCCTCAAGCCGCGAATCTTCGCGTACGTGGTGGCGATCTGGCTGGCTCTCATCATCGTCAATCTGCTGAGCATGGGCTTGTATTTCGACATCGCACTCCGCGATTTTGGATTGCTGCTCGGCGCGATCGCTCTCGGCCGGCTGGCAGCGACCTACGACCGCTAGGACCTCGAAATAGTGATTCGCGGGTAGGCTGGCGGGGAGCGGACGAAGCAGCCGGGACCTCTTCGGGGTGGACGGTGCACCGGGGAGCGTTTGACACGGCGTACGGATCTTTCTACGATGAGAGGCGCTCCAAGCCTGGCAGTCGTGAGGAGGAAACCACGCATGACTCTTCGTCTACACTTCAGCTTTTGGGCCCCGGCGATTGGCGCGGTTGCTCTGTTTGCGGCGAGCGCGCAAAGCCAGACGCCCCCACCGTGGGCTTACCCCGTGAATCCGCCGGCCCCTCGCGGCGCAACGCCTCCGCCGGACGATCCGGCGCCCAAGCACGTTCCCGGAAGCGACGCGGCTTTCACTCTGCGGCAGATCCGCGATCTGTTCGCTCCGCCGGACTGGCATCCGGACAACCATCCCGCCATGCCCGAGATCGTCGCGCATGGCAGGCGGCCCGACGTGCGCGCCTGCGGCTACTGCCATTTGCCGAACGGGCAAGGGCGTCCGGAGAACGCTAGTCTTGCGGGGCTTCCGGCCGGCTACATCGTGCAGCAGATGGCGGACTACAAGGCTGGGTTGCGGCGCAGCTCGGAGCCGAAGATGGGGCCGCCGGCCGCGATGCTGGTGATCGGCCGGAACGCCAATGAGGACGAAGCGAAGGCGGCCGCGGAATATTTTTCGCACCTGAAATTCAAGCCATGGATTCGCGTGGTGGAGTCCAGCACGGCGCCCAAGACACATGTGGCCGGAGCCATGCTGGTGGCCGTCGAGGGCGGCGGCATGGAGCCGATCGGAGCGCGCATTCTCGAGATACCGGAAAACCTGGAACGGACCGAGCTGCGCGATTCGGCGTCCGGATTCGTGGCGTATGTGCCGACCGGCAGCATCAAGAAGGGCGAGGCGCTGGTCACGACGGGCGGCGGCGGCAAGACGCTGCGCTGCGGGATCTGTCATGGCCCGGAGTTGAAGGGCCTGGCGAACGTGCCCCCGCTCGCCGGCCGGTCGCCCAGCTACACGGTGCGGCAACTCTTCGACATTCAGAACGGCGCTCGCACCGGGCCTTGGAGCCAGCTCATGAAAGAGGCGGTCGCGAAGTTGAGTGTAGAAGATATGGTGGCGATCGCGGCTTATACGGCGTCGTGCGCGCCGTGAGGATAGGCCGGGCGTTCACGCGAGTGTGAACGCGGCACGCACGAGTGCGTGCGCCACTGCCGCACTTATCGGCAATCGATCAATTTGACTATTCGCGCGTTGCCGATGCGCGAGCCGTCCTTGGCGAGATAACCGCTTACCGTGATGGTGTCTCCAACTTTGAGGGAGGTCCGGTTCCAGCCGCGGCGCAGCAGGCCGTTGGGACTGTCCATTTCGAATTGCCGGTTTTCGCCCTTGCCGGTTTCGTCTTTGGCTTCGACGTAGAGAAAGACGTGCGGATTGATCCATTCGACTCTGGTCAGGGTGCCGGTGACGGTGACCGGCTTGTTGATGTCGAATTCCGCGGCGAAAGAATGGTGCGGAAAGGCCGGAATGGCGACCAGCGTCAACGCGAGCGGGACCGCAAGAACAGACCAGGCTCTGAGTTTCATGAGCGGTCGCCGGCCAGCTCTACCGACTGGAAGAACCCTTCGGCCATCCAGTCGCGGAACCATTCGAAGAGTTGAGCCTGCTTTACGGCGGGACGCCACTTGCGCGTGAGCGTTGAAACAATCGCCTCGCCCAGTGTCTTGCCCGACGCCAGCGCGGACAGCAGCCCATAGGCGGGTTCGGCCAGGTCCATTCGATGCAAGTTGTAATTGGACCGATAGGCGGCCACCCAAGTTTTCTTGCGCGCCAGGCGCGGGAAGGGATTTTCTTCATCCACCGCGCCTACGTAGCGGCTCACCGGATAGCTGAAGTCGAGCAGCCGGAAAGCCTCGATCGGTTTGAGACGGGCGTGCTCCCAAGCCTCTTGCGGGAGGGCGCGCACGGCTTCCGCCGCCAGCGGAGGCGTTTCGGCGGCATCGAACACGCAGGTCAAGGCGTACTCCAGGCGCGCCAGATCGTGACAGAACTCTTTGCGCGGCAGGTCGTCGCGCGTGGCGACGAATTCCGGAAGATGGTCGCCCAGCCGGTTCAGTGTGTAGCTGCGGGAGGGATACATTTCGACGTAGCGTGTAACCAGGCGCATGAACTCATCCGGGCCGAGGAAGTGCTTGAGCGACGGATAGTCGATGGAGAGCGCTTCCTCCATCCGCAGCAGGTACATGTCGCGATAGATATCCAGGCGCTCGAGGGCGGAGAGCGTTTTGGAAGGCAGGACCACGCTGCGGGCTTGCTCGGCGGGGATGGCAGCCTGCGCTTTTTCGGACGCGATGGCTTCTTCGGCCGTGCCTTGATCGAGGATGCAGGCCTGCATCCAGCGCTGGATTCGCTCCAGACCGGGATCAGTCGCCATACGCGGGAACCTCGGCCAGTTCCGGCGTTTTCATCGCGGCGTCTTCCTGCTCACGGAACTGGCGGGCCTTGAGCGCCTCGCCATGCACCACATCGAAACCGGGAATGTTGGCGTCCCATTCGAGCAGCGTAGCCACTCCGCCCAGCCGCCGATGCGCGTAGCGGTAGAGCTTCCAGACGGTATCGATCACGTAGTCGTTGTGCGTGTCGATGATGTGGGTGCCTTTGTTGGTGTGGCCGGCCAGATGCATTTGCACCACGCGATCGCGCGGGATGCGGTCAATGTAGGCCTGGGGATCGAAGCCATGGTTGTAGGAACTGACGTAAACGTTGTTGACGTCCAGCAGGATGCCGCAGTCGGCTGCTTCGGCCAGGCTGGCCAGGAACTCGCTTTCAGGCCACGTGGAGGCGGCGAATTCGAGATAGGTGGAGGCGTTTTCGAGCGCGATGGGGCGTTCCAAAAAATCCTGAATGATGCGGACCCGCTCGATGGTGTGGCGCAACGCCTGATGGGTGTAGGGCATCGGAAGCAGGTCGTGCGTGTTTAATCCCGTGACGCCGCACCAGCACAGATGGTCCGACACCCACCGGGCTTTCACGCGCCTGGCCAGGGCCTTGAGCTTCTTCAAATACTCGAAGTTGACCGGATCGGTGCTGCCCACCGAAAGCGAAACCCCGTGCAGGACCACCGGGTAGCGCTCGGCCACCTGATCGAGCACATGCAGGGGGCGTCCGCCGGTGTCCATGTAGTTCTCTGACAGGACTTCGAACCAATCGATGGCAGGATTGTTTTGGAGGATGTGCTGGAAGTGCACCGAGCGCAAGCCGACGCCGAATCCCAGGTCCGGATAACCCCACCGATTCGTCATAAAGTTCCTACGAGGCGGCTGTGCCGCCAGTTGTGGGTTGCTCGTCCATTGGCAACCACTTGCTTATCAGTTTATCAAGACTGATCGGCCCGGGTCCGTAAAATACCAGCCATAACAAGAACAGCAGGTAGGTGAAGGAGGTCACGTCCGTGATGTCGGCGGGGAATTTTTGAAGCCATTCCTTGCCGTCCGAGGTCAGAAGCGCCGCCATCATCGAGCAAGACAAGAGTGCCGCGAAAATGCGGGTTCCCAGGCCGAAGACCAGGCAGAGGCCGCCTACGAACTCAAGCCACGAGATGAAGATAGCGTTGAAGTGCGGGAACGGGATGCCCAAGCTGGCGAAAAACTCGGTGGTGCGGCCGAGGTTTTGCAGCTTGCCGTGGCCGGTGAAGTGATAGGCCGCGCCGATGACCAGGCGGGTCAGGAGCGGGGCCAGGAAGGCGAGCGCGCCCGTAACGCGCAGGCCGAGACGGGCGAGGCGCTGGAGCGGACCCTGAGGCATCGGACCTAGTCAGTATACTGGCTTGTCAAGCGCCGGTCGGCCGGAATTCTCGCATCCGTTTTGTGATCGTCTTAACACTTCAGGAATTTACCGCGATTTCATTCATCACTAATTGTCTTGTAACTCTGCTGGTGCCTCCTATATAATCAACCTGAAATTCGCAGCAGCGCCGCCGTGTAGGGGGCAAGCTGCGCCCGGGAGAAAGTGGGGGAAAGCATGATAGCAAGTAAACGAAGTATGCAGTTGTTTCTCCGTTCGCTGTTTCTGACGTTGTGGGTTGTTGCGGCCACAGCGCAAGTGGACACCGGCACGATTCGGGGCCGGGTTCGCGATTCGAGCGGCGCCGTAGTGCCTGACGCGGAAGTCACGGTCAGCAACCTGGCGACCAACGCCAAGCTGGTCACGCGCACCGAGGGCAACGGGGAGTTTCTGGCTCCCTTGCTGAAGGTCGGCGCTTATTCGCTGAGCGTGGAGAAGACGGGATTCCAGAGATTCCTGCAAACCGGCATCCAAGTGGACGTGCAAGCCAATTTGGAAGTGAACGTCACGCTGCAGGTGGGCGGGGTGACGCAAGAAGTGAAGGTTGAGGCGGCGGCTCCGTTGCTCGACACGCAATCGGCCAATATCGGCCAAGTGGTGGCCGAGAAGCAGGTGTCGGAACTTCCGCTCAACGGCCGGCGTTATGCCGATCTGGTGTTCCTGACCGCCGGAGTGAACTCCGTGACGCCCATCCAGGCGGCCCGCGGCGAAGGGGTCTTCAGCGTAGACGGCAATACCAGCCTGCAAAACAATTTTGTTTTGGACGGGGTCGATAACAATTCTTACGACGAGAATCTGCAGAGCCAAAGTGCGGAAGTCGCGCAGCCACCGGTGGACGGGCTGTCGGAGTTCAAGATCCAGACCCATACCTACGACGCCTCCTTTGGCCGGAATGCAGGTTCGGTGGTGAACGCCACCATCAAGTCCGGAAGCAACGAAGTACATGGCAGCGCGTACGAATTCTTCCGCAACCGCGACCTGGACGCCAACGACTTTTTCTTGAATACCGCCGGCAAACCCCGCCCGCAATACCAGCGCAATCAGTTCGGCGGCGTGCTGGGCGGCCCCATCAAAAAGAATCACACTTTCATTTTCGGCGGCGAGGAGCACACCAAAATCAACAAGGGAATTTCGCTGCTCAACACGGTTCCGACGCCCCTGATGAGGCAAGACAACTTTTCCGAACTCAAGACCGCGCCCCATGATCCTACGCTGCCAGCGCTCTCTCAATTCGCCGGCTGCGTTACTGGAGTAACCATCAAGCCGGGTTGCATCGATACGGTGGGCGCAGGCATTTTGGCGCTGTATCCGCTGCCCAACACAAATCGGGGCCAGGAGGGCGTCGCGCAAGGCTTTACCGGGAACAACTACATTGCCAGCCCGTCCTTCACCAGCGCCTCCGATTCCTCGATCCTGCGCGTCGACTCGCAATATCACGATTCGAACAAGTTCTTCGGCCACCTGGCCATCACGGACTTGCGGCGTTTTAACCCCGGGCTCTTTAACGACCTGAAGCCGGCCTATCTGGACGGATCCCTCAATACGACCTTTGGAGGAAACCTGGACCGGGGAACGAATGCCGCTATCGGTTGGACGCATACCTTCAGCCCGACCATTCTGAACGAGCTTCGCGCCGGCTTTAACCGGGTGGCATCTCACTCCCAGCAGTCGCCTTTCGGCACGCCGTCGGTGAGCGCCCAACTCGGAATTAAGGGCCTGCCCAGCTTCCCGGCGAGCATCATCGGCGGCGGGCTGTCGACCTTTCAGATGACCGGCTTCAACAATCTGGGCAGTCCCGGATTTCTTCCACAGAACCAGTTTTCGCAGGTCTGGCAATATGAGGACACGCTCAGTATTCTGAAGGGCGCGCACTCGCTAAAATTTGGGGGTGGCTGGCGGCGGGACTCGAATGTTCCTTACGACGTGTGCTGCAACCGCGGTTTCTTCGCCTTCAGCGGGCAATACTCGGGGTCGGCCGTGACCGATCTGCTGCTCGGTCTGCCGCAGGCCGAAGCTCTGACGTCGCTCACCATTCCGCACGTCTACAACGACACCACCAGTTGGTTTGCCCAGGACACCTATCAGGTAAACACACGCTTCACGCTCAGCTATGGAGTGCGCTATGAATACACGACTCCCAGGATCGAGCGTGAAAATCACGTTACGAATTTCGATCCCACCGGGCGTGGCGGGCTCGGCTCTCTGGTCACGGCGCCGCTTGATTCCACGGACGCCTCGGCGCGCTCGCTGGTGCAGGCCTGGCACAAGGGCTTTGCGCCGCGCGTCAGCGTGGCCTACAAGATTACCGACAAGCTGGTGTTCCGCGGGGGAGGCGGAATGTTCTATCAGGCGTTCGACCGGCAGGGCAGCGAAAGCCTGCTGGAGCTCAATCCGCCTTACCTGATCGACACGCGTCAATTTCTTCCCGCCAATGTGGCGCCCGCTTTCTTGCTGAAGGACGGCTTCCCCGCCAACACGCTCACGCCCTTCGCGCTGGACAACTTCACACGCATCAAGCAACTGGGGATGATCCGCGCGGTGAATCCATTTCTCCGGCCGGCCTACGTCGAAAATTACAGCGCCGGCTTTCAATATCAACTGCACCAGGATCTGGTCCTGGATGCGGCCTGGGTCGGCAACTACGGCCATCATGAATGGGCTCTGGGAAATTTGAATCAGGGCATCCTGTTAAACCCTGGACAAGCGCCCTTTTTCCGCTATCCGGACTTCGGTCAGATCGAGTATAAGGACAGCATTGGCAACCTGAACTACAACGCCTTGCAGATGAAGCTGGAAAAACGCTTTTCGCGCGGGCTGAGCTTCCTGGTCAGTTACACCTTCAGCAAAGCTCTGGCCGACTACATCCCCAATCTGGACGTCGGAGCGGCCGGCGGCGGCAATGGCCGAACGTTCTATCAAGAGTACAACCAGAACCGGCAGTTGGACAAGGCGCTGGCTTTGAACGACACGCCCAATCGCCTGGTGGTCAGCTACTCCTACGAGCTGCCGGCCGGAAAAGGTCACGCAGTATTGAATTCCGGCGTGGCCAGCAAAATTTTTGGCGACTGGCAGTGGAACGGAATCTATACGTACGCCAGCGGTCAGCCCCTCGGCGTCACGGCGCCGACCGACACCAGCGGCACGTTCCCGATCAAGGTCACCGTCACGCGCGCGAATTGCAATGCCAAGCCGGCGTTCCTCGACGGCGGCACGGTGGCCCAATGGTTCGACACCAGCGTCTTCAGCGCCCCGCAAGCGTTCCACTTCGGAACGTGCAGCAATGCCCCGGGAATCCGCGGCGACGCTGCGAACAACTTTGATACCTCCTTGTTCAAGAATATTCTGCTGAGCGGCGAGGGCCGTTTTCGCATTCAATTCCGCGCGGAGTTTTTCAACCTGTTCAACAAGGCTCAGTTTGCTCCACCCGGAAGCCTGACGGTGGGGACGCCGACCTTCGGCAGACTGAACGCTTTGGCTCACGATCCCAGGGAGACCCAGTTCGCGCTCAAGTTTCTGTTTTGAGGAGCGGATGCTGAGCCGCCCCGCCGGCGTGGGATCAAGGTGCTGGGAGGGGACTTCGGCGTCTGGACGCGCGTAACTGCGCGGCGCTACAATCGGGGGCAGCCGCGGCGGTCCGGCTGGGCTGCGGCTTGAAGGGGAGCTATGACTTCTCTCGAATCCGTCGGTCATCCCACCGCGCGCGTCGATGCCGTGAAACGCGTCACCGGGACCGCAACCTACACCGGCGACATCCATCTGCCGGGTATGCTATACGCGCGCGTGCTGCGCTCTCCGCATGCTCACGCGCGCATCCGGCGCATCGACCTCGCCAAGGCGCTCGCGATGCCGGGCGTGAAGGCCATTCTCACGCGCGAGAATTGCGACGTGGTGTGGTCGAGCGGGGACATGCGCAATAAGCGCTACCTGTTCAATAACCCTGTCCGATTCGCCGGCGACGCAGTGGCGGCCGTGGCGGCCGTGGATCGCTACCTGGCGGAGGAAGCGCTGCGGCTCATCGAGGTCGATTACGAGGCTCTGCCGTTCGTTCTGGATCCGGAGGACGCGCTGAAGCCCGGAGCGGTCGAGATCCAGCCCGGCGGCAATCTGTCGGCCAACGCCCGCGGCCAGCACGAACCGGATGCAACGCGCCACGGCAACGTTGAGTCCGGCTTCCGGGCCGCCGACCGCGTGTTCGAAGATCGCTATACCTCGGTGCATCTCAATAACGCGCAGCTCGAACCGCGCGTTTCCATCGCCCAGTGGGACGGCGACAGGCTTACCGTCTACGCGTCCACGCAGGGCATCTCGAATTGCCGCACTGACCTCGCCAAAGACCTGCATCTTCCCCTCGAGAAAGTGCGCGTGGTGTGCCAGTTCATGGGCGGCGGTTTCGGGAACAAGAACCAGTGCCACGATTTCGATTTGATGGCAGCGATGCTCGCCAAGCAGGCCGGCGCGCCCGTCAAGCTCGAGTTCACGCGCAAGGAAGATTACGTCGCCGTGCACGGGCGCTGGCCCACCAAGCAGTACTACAAGGTCGGCGTCAAGAAGGAT
Source organism: Bryobacteraceae bacterium (assembly GCA_035632015.1). Lineage (GTDB taxonomy): Bacteria > Acidobacteriota > Terriglobia > Bryobacterales > Bryobacteraceae > Palsa-89. Next base: position 11,910 of record DASQHQ010000193.1, on the reverse strand, counting down.
GGCACGCTCACCGCGATTCAACTGCGCGGCTACAGCGGCATGGGGCCGTACCGCAAGGGCGCGGGCGGCATCGCGGGCGTCGAGATGTACCAGTGCCCGCATGTCGAGGCTTTGGTTTATCCGGTCTACACCAACATGGCCGTGTCGGCGAACTTCCGTGGGCCGGCCTACCCACAGGGCATTTTCGGGATCGAGTCGCTGATGGATCAGATCGCGCACGAGCTGAAGATTGATCCGGTGGAGTTCCGCCTCAAGAATTTCACGCGCAAGTATCACGACGAGCTTCCCTACACGAGCAACGGCCTGGAGGACTGCATCCGGCGCGGTGCGGAGACGTTCGGCTGGAAGCAGCGCTGGCACGCACCCGGCGAGGGCTCCGGTCCGGTGAAGCGCGGCGTTGGCATGGCCATGGGCGCGTTTGGATCGGGCGTGGGACGAAGCAGCGCCGTGATTCATCTGGATTCGCGCGGCGTTTATCACCTGCACGTCGGCGTTACCGATGTGGGAACTGCCGCCAAGACCACCATGGGGCTGATCGCGGCCGAAGCGCTGGGCGTGCCGCTGGAAAAGATCGAGGTAGTGAGCGGCGATACGGCTATTTGCCCGTATTCGGTCGGCGAGTCGGGAAGCCGCACCACTACCCACACCGGCTATGCCGTCATCGAGGCGGCTCGTGATTTGAAACGGCAGATCGCCGAGAAAGGACCGCCGCAGGGCGATCAGGTTCTGACCGGCAGCGCGACGCCCGATCCGCCGCAACCCAAGGACGCGGCGCGCTATAGTTTCGCAGCGCATTTCGCCGAGGTCGAGGTGGATACAGAAGTGGGCCGCGCGCGCGTGGTGAAATATCTCGCGGCACACGACAGCGGGCGCATCGTGAATCCGCTGACCTGCGCGAGCCAGGTGAAGGGCGGCGCGACCATGGGAATCGGCATGGCCCTGCACGAGGAGTTGCTGTACGATCGCGCGCGCGGCGTGCCGCTGAATGCCGGCTACTACGGAGCGCGCGTGATGACGCATCGCGACACGCCCGAGATTGAGGTGCTGTTCGTCCAGACCGATGACGCCTACGGGCCCTATGGCGCCAAGTCGATCGGCGAGGCCACCATCGTGCCATCGGTGGCCGCGGTCGCCAACGCGATTTTCAACGCCACCGGCCGCCGCATCAAAGACCTGCCGATCACGCGCGACAAACTGCTCTGAGCCCGCTCTGTTACCCTGTCGATAAGTGAGGTTCGCACTTCCGATCTTGCTCGTGGCCTTGAGCGCCGCGGCTCAGGACTTCAGCGAAATCCGTCTCGATAAAGTGGCGAGCGGCTACTTGTTCACTGAGGGTCCGGCCTGGTCTCGCGACGGTTACCTGGTGTTCAGCGACGTTCCGGCCAACAAGCTGCTGGAATTGAAGCCCGGCCAGAAGGCGACGCTGCTGCGGGAGAATTCCAACGGCGCGATGGGCAATGCGTTCGACGCGCAAGGGCGGCTGTATTCGTGCGAGACGCACTTGCGGCGCGTCACGCGCACCGACAAGCGCGGCAAAGTCGACGTGGTCGCCGAACGATATGAAGGCAAGCGTCTGAATGCGCCTAACGATATTGCGATTCGCAAGGATGGGCAGGTCTATTTCACCGATCCGGCGTTCGGCAGCCAGCAGGATGGGCGCGAGCTCGATTTCTACGGTGTGTATCGCGTCACGCCGCGCGGCGAGCTGGAAGTGATCGCCAAGCCCAAGGGCCGGCCGAACGGCATCGCCATTTCGCCCAACGGACGCACTTTGTATGTGACCAATTCGGACGAGCGCAACGTGCGCGCATACGACCTGGATCGCAGCGGCGCGGCGTCCAACGAGCGCATGCTGGTCGCGAAGATCGAGGGGATCCCGGACGGTATTCGCGTGGACGAGAAAGGCAATCTGTACGTGGCGGCCAACAAAATCGAGGTGTACACGCCGGAAGGCAAGCCGCTCGGATCGATCGCGCTGGCCGAGCAGCCGTCCAACTGCGCGTTCGGCGACGAGGATCTGGAGTCGCTGTACATTACGGCGCGCACGTCCGTGTTTCGCGTGCGGCTGAACGTGAAAGGCAGTGTCCAGTATTAGAGCGCAGAGCAAACGCGGCCGGCCGCCGAGAAGCAGCGGCCGCGGTGGCGCGTCAAGAACTCGAAAGGCTGACGCCCGCCGCTATCCTTCGCGGCCGTTCCTCGGAATTGGCGCGCTGATTTTCGAGGATCGGAAAATTCTGCTGGTGGAGCGCGGGAAAGATCCTCTGAAAGGCTATTGGTCGCTGCCGGGCGGCGTTCTCGAAACCGGCGAGAAGCTGGAGGAGGGAATTCGCCGCGAAGTGCGCGAGGAGACCGGCTTGAAGGTGGAAACGCTTTCGATTTTTGAAATTTTCGAGCGGATCATGCGCGATGCGAACGGCCGCCCGGAGTATCATTACGTGCTGATCGATTATTTGTGCCGGCCCACGGGTGGGCGGCTTCGGGCCGCCAGCGACGTGAGCGGCGCGGCCTGGGTTTCGGAGCCCGACCTCGGTAAGTATCGCTTGACGGAAGGTACGCTCGAGGTGGTCCAGAGAGCCTTTGCAAAACTTCAGCGCTGACCTGCTCGAATTCGAATCGCTGCGCCAATTGCTGGGGCGATTTGTGCGCGGCCCATTGGGCCAGGAGGAATTGGCCAAGCTGGCGCCCCATTCCGGCCGCCTGGCGCTGGAAGAAACTCTCGCGGACGTGGCCGAAGCGATGGCTTACTTCGAGGCTTCGCAACAGCCGCAGGCGGCCGCGCGCGGGGCCGCCATCCGGGTTCGATTCGATTCCATTCCCGATGTGTCCACCGCGTTGCCCATGCTGCGGATCGAAGGCGCCGCGCTCGAAGCGCAGCAGATTCTCAGCCTGACGCGCCTGCTGGAGCAGGCCGGCGAGATTCGGGCGCTCTTGAATGTTGCGTCGGCAAAGTATCCGCGGCTCGCCTCGCACGCCGCCGGCGTGATGGACCCGCGCGCGATGCTGCGCGAACTGAGCGGCAAGATTCTTCCCGACGCCTCGATCGCCGACGACGCCAGCGTGGCTCTGCACCGGCTTCGCCGCGACATCGAGAAGCAGCAGAGGCAAATCCAGAACTCGCTGGAGCGTTTCCTGCGCGCGCATCACGACGACGGAACGCTCCAGGAGGAATTCATCACGCTGCGGAACGATCGCTTCGTGGTGCCGGTGGTGGCCGGCCAGCAGCGCAAAGTGTACGGCGTGATTCACGGCGCGAGCGGCAGCGGCCACACGCTTTTTGTGGAGCCGCTCGAAACCATCGATCTGAACAACGAGCTGGTCCGGCTTCGGGAGGAAGAGCAGCGCGAAGTGCTCCGGATTTTGCGCGAGCTGACCGAGCTGCTGCGCGCGAATGCCGCCGAAGTCCAGTCGACCATCGAGGCGCTGGCGCGGCTCGAGCTGCTGTTCGGTAAGGCCGAATTCGCGCGCGAGTTTCACTGCTCCATTCCTCGCTTCAGCCCGGGATCCGAGCGCCGGCTGGTGCTGCGCGAGGCGCGTCATCCCCTGCTCGAAGACGTACTGCGCCGCCAGCATAAGCCCGTGGTCCCCATCTCGCTGGCGCTGGACGAGAAGCAACGCACGCTGCTCATCAGCGGCCCCAACACGGGCGGCAAAACCGTCTCGATGAAGACCACCGGTTTGCTGGCGCTGATGGCGCAGGCGGGACTGCCGGTGCCGGCGGCGGAAGCGGAATTTCCGGTCTTCGAGCAGGTTCTGGCGGACATTGGCGACCAGCAGTCCATCCAGGAGAGCCTCAGCAGCTTTTCGGCGCACATCGCGCACGTGCGCGAGATGCTGGACGCCGTAACGCCGCAATCGCTGGTGCTGCTGGACGAGCTCGGCCGCGCCACGGATCCCGAAGAAGGCGGCGCGCTGGGGGTCTCGATTCTCGAAACCTTTCGCGTGAACGGCGCGTTCACGCTGGCTTCCACCCATCTGCTGGCGCTCAAGGTCTACGGCGCGACTACCGAAGGCGTGCTGAACGCGTCCATGGGATTCGACGAGCAGACCCTCCAGCCGACTTATGTGTTGCGGCTGGGAGCGCCGGGAAAATCGGCTGGACTCGAAATCGCGAGCCGGCTGGGGCTGTCAGCGGAGCTCATCGCGCGGGCGCGAGAGCGAATGTCGGGCCAGGAACGCGACCTCGCGCAATTTCTAGCCGAACTGCACCAGCGCTTGGACCGTCTGGCCGCCACCGAAGACGAACTGCGGCGGCAAAAAGCGGCGCTGGCGGAACGCGAGCGATCGGTGGCGAAAGAGTGGGAACGCCGCGAGTCAGCCAAATTCCGCGAGATGGAGGAGCGGCTCCAGGCGGCCATTGCAGGCTTCGAAACGGAAGCGAGCGCAGCCATCCGGAAAATTCAGGAAGCAGCCGAGCAGCGTAAAGCCGCCGAGCAGGCCGAGCGGCGCGTGGCGAAGACCAGGCGCGAGTTCGAGCAAAGGGCGCGCGCCAGTGTATTCGGCGAGGCTGCAGGGGGCCAGACGCTGCTTCCCATACAGGAAGGCGCGCGGGTGCGCTTGAAGGGCATCCGGGAACCGGCGCGCGTGCGGCGCAAGCTGGCCGGCGACCTGCTCGAAGTGGAAGCGGGCTTCATGAAAATGCAGGTTTCGCTCGATGACGTCGAAGAGGTGCTGCCCTCGACTCCCGAAGGCGCGCGTCTGCCGAAGAACGTCTCGTTCGAGCCGGGACCGAAGTGGGACGTGTCCTACCGCGAGATCAACGTGATTGGCCAGCGCGCCGAAGAAGCGCGCGAGCGGGTGGACAAGTTTCTGGATACCGCCAGCATGGCGTCCGTGGATCGCGTCCGCATTGTTCATGGCCACGGCATGGGCATCCTTCGCAAGGTGATCGCGGAGCTGCTGGCCACCAACCCGCACGTCGAGAAATTCTATCCCGCGCCACCCAGCGAAGGCGGGACGGGCGCGACGGTGGTGGAGCTAAAATGACCGTATGGCGTTGTTGACCCGCCTGACCATCGAAGACTTCGAAAAGCTTCCCCAAGCGGCCGTCGAGAATCGCGAGCTTATCGACGGAGAGTTGGTGGACGTGTCTGGAAACCCGCTAGCTCACAATCGCTTGCGCGATCTTTTGGTGCAACTGCTGGGGCCCTTGGTCGAAAAGCAGGACCTTGGCAGGATCATTGCCGAGCAGGAGTTCGATTTCGACGGCAACGCGCATGGCCCGGACGTGAGCTTCGTCATCGCGGCGAAGCTCACCTTGCTCGATTTAAAACTTCGCGTGCAACGGGTAGTGCCGGATCTGGCGATTGAGATTGTCTCCCTGAACGACACATTTGGTTCGCTATCTAAGAAAGCTCACCGCTACCGGAACTGTGGGACCAAAGAAGTTTGGATTTTTTCAATCGAAACGCGAGAAGCGTACGTGTATTCAGAGAAGCAACGGGTCATTCTCGACGAGAATGGGGAGTTCCGTTCCGATCTGATTCCCGGCTTCTCGATCCGCCTGGGCGACCTGTTCGACTGCATCTGACCGCTACAATAAAAGCAGTGCTCCCGGCCACCTCCACGCTGTGCTCGAACTGTGGAACCCCTCTGGCTCCCGACGCGCTGAAGTGCGCCTCCTGCGGCCGCCTGACGCACGTTCAGGAATTCGAGGCGCTGGCGCAGCACGCCAAACTGGCCGGACAGGCGGGCGACTGGCACGGTGCGAAGCTGGCCTGGGAAAAAGCGCTGCCGCTATTGCCGCCGGATTCGGGCGAATATCGCACCGCCAAAGCGCGCATCGACAACATCAATCTCCAGCTCTCGGATAAGAATGTCTGGGCCAAACGCGCGGCCAAGCTCGGTCCGGCCGGCGTCGTCCTGTGGAAGTTCAAGACCATTGCGCTACTCGTTCTCACCAAGGCGAAACTGGTGCTGCTGGGGCTCACCAAGCTGAGCACGTTCCTGAGCATGCTAACGTTTTTTGCAGTCTACTGGAGCATGTTCGGATGGAAGTTCGCGCTGGGTTTTGTGATGTCGATCTACGTCCACGAAATGGGCCACGTCATCGCGCTTCGCAAGTACGGAATCGCGGCCACGTCGCCGATGTTTATTCCCTTTGTGGGCGCCTTGGTCCGCATGAAGCAGTATCCGGCGAACGTGGGCGAAGACGCTCGCGTGGGACTGGCCGGTCCGATCTGGGGGCTGGGAGCGACGGTGGTGGCCTGGCTGGGCGGCGTCGCCACCGGCTTGCCGATCTGGTACGCGATCGCGCACACCAGCGCCTGGCTGAATCTCTTTAATCTGCTTCCCATCTGGCAACTGGACGGTGGCCGCGGCTTCCGCGCTCTCACTCGCAAGCAGCGCGGCATGGCGCTGGGAGCCGCGCTGGCGATGTGGGTCATGACGCAACAAACCATGCTGCTGCTCATTTCCGGCGGCGCGATTTACCGGCTGTTCAGCAAGGACTACGCTGCCGAAGACGACAACAGCGTCCTGACGCAATACATCGGTCTCATCGTTCTGCTGTCGCTGCTCGTCCAGATGACCGCTCGCGCAGTGCCGTCTTACTAATTCCTATTGAGCGCTGCCAAACCGGTTCCGGCGCCAATGAGAAAAACGCCGGCGAGACGGCTGGTCCACGCGGCGTAGCGTGGCTCGCGCGCAATTTGTGTAGCGCGTCCCGCGGCCAGACCGTAGCTGAGCAGGACGGAAAATTCGATGACCAGAGAAGTCAAAGCCAGGATCACAAGCTGCCGCGCCACCGGCCCACGCGGATCGATGAACTGGGGCAGCAAGGCCGCAAAAAACACGATCGCCTTCGGGTTTGAAAGCTGCACCAGGAGCGCATCGGCGAACAGGCGCCAAGCCCTTCGGTCCCGGCCGGCGCCGGGCGCCACGGTCAAGAGGTTGACCTTGGCCAGCAGCGCTCGCAGTCCGAGGAAGATCAGGTACGCCGCGCCGATCCACTTGATGGTGAAGAACAGGCTGTATGACGCCACCAGCAGCGCGCCTACACCTGTTCCCGATAGAGCGAAATAAAATGTGTTGCCGGCGAGAATGCCGAGATTCGATGCCAGGCTCCGCCGCGCGCCCGATCGCAGCGCGCTGGAAATGACGAACAATACCGCGGGCCCCGGCGTCAAGCAGAGAGCGGTCTCGGTGGTGACGAAGAGCCACCAGGTGGTCCAGTGCACTCGAGCTACTCCGCGGTCTTTCTCTGCAAGTAGAAATGCACGGCGGGCGTGACGATCAGCGACAGAATCATGGACGCCAGGATGCCGCCGATCACCGCGATCGCAAGCGGCTGCAGCATCTGTGATCCGGCGCCCAGGGCCAGCGCCAGAGGAATCATGCCGGCCACGGTGGCGAGCGCGGTCATGAGAATGGGTCGCAAGCGGCGCTCGCCGGCCAGCAGCATCGCTTCCTCGGGTGGACGCCCGTCGCGGCGGAATTTTGCGTCCGCGTCCAGAAGCAGGATGCCGTTTTTCGCGACAATACCGATCACCATGATCAGGCCCATGAAAGAAGAAATATTGAAAGTGGTTCGGGTCACGAGCAGCGCCAGGAACACGCCCGAGGTGGAGAGCAACGCAGAGGAGAGAATCGCCAGCGGCGCGCCGAATGTTCCGAACTCGATTAGCAGCACGATGAACACCAGCACCACGGCCAAAATCAGGACCACGACGAGATCGTGAAAGGAGCGTTGCTGTTCTTCATAACCTCCGCCATAGAGGACGCGAATTCCGGGCGGCAGGTTTAATTTCGACACCGCGTCCTTAACTTTCGCGATTCCCTCGCCCAGGCTCATGTCTTCGAGCCGCGCCGAGACGGCCACGTCGCGCAGCAGGTTCTCGCGGCGGATCTCGGTTTGCCCCGGCAATTCCTCGATGCTGGCGAGCGTGCCCAAGGTAGCGCGGCTGCCGCTTTGGCTGGAAAGCAGCGTGTTGCGGATCGCTTCCACCGACGCGCGTGTCTCCTCGGGAAACCGCACGCGGATGGTGTAGGCTCGATCGTTCAGCACCACCGGCGTCGGCGCCGGCTCGCCTTGCAGGATGGCGCTCGCATCCAGTTCCACTTCTTCGGTGGTGAAACCGCCGCGCGCGGCGACGGTCGGGTCCACGTGAAAAGCCAGGGCCGGACCGCTGATGGTGTCTTCGATCCCATTGAGCACATCCACCACGCCCGGAATCTTCTTGATGGCGTCGCCGACTTGCGGGGCCCACTGACGCAGCACATCGGGATACTGCGAGAACAGCTTGATCACGATCGGCTGGGGCGCGTTGGTGAGGTCGCCGATCATGTCCTGGAGCTTTTGGATGAACTCGACATCCAACGCCGGCTCCTCTTCCTTGATTCGCTTGCGTACGTCCGCGATCACTTCGTCGCTGCCGCGCGTGCGATCGTGCTTGAGCATCACCGAGATGTCTCCGGTGTTGGCTTCTGTCACCGTCGCCAGGCCAAGCTGCAAGCCGGTCCGGCGCGACGTGTTATCCACTTCCGGCGTCTCGCGCAGGATTTGTTCCACGTGCGATATCACGCGGTTGGTCTCGGCCAGCGACGAACCGGCCGGCATGATGTAGTCGATAATAAACCCGCCCTCGTCCATTGCGGGCAGCAGGTCTGTTCCCAATGCCCGGTAGCAAAAATAGGATCCGACCACGAGCAACAGGCAGAACAGCGCCATCGCCCAGGGGTGCTCCAGGGCGGGGCGCAGCACGGCATGGTAGATGCGCACCAGGCGGCCGATCATGCGGTGCTGTTCCAGCGCTTCACCGTCGCCGGCCCGCTCGCGCGGTTTTCGCAGCAGAAAGTGGCTCAGCGTCGGCGTCCAGGTGAGCGCAAATGCAAGCGACGTCAAAAGCGCCATGCCGACCGTGATGGCCAGCGCGCGGAAAAAGGATCCTTCCACTCCCGTAATCGAAATCAGCGGCAGGAACACGACGATGGGAGTGATGGTGGAGCCGACCAATGGCACGCGGATCTCGCGCATCGCGCTGCGAATGGCTTCAGAGCGGCTCTGGCCGGCATCGCGATGCAGCACGATGTTCTCCACCACTACAATGGCGTCGTCGATCACCAATCCGACCGCGGCGGCCAGCCCGCCCAGAGTCATCAGGTTGAAGCTTTCACCCAACACCCGCAGCATGATGAACGTCACCGCCACGGTGGCCGGGATCACCAGGCCGGCGACGATGGAGCTGCCCCAATCGCGAAGGAACAGGATCAAGATGATCGCCGCCAGGCCCAGCCCGATCAATATCGCGTCCCGGACGCTCTTGATCGCTTCGCGCACCAACTCGGCCTGATCGTAGAAAGGCATCAGGCTCACGCCGCGAGGCAGCGACTTTCGGATGCTTTCCACTTCAGCCTGTATCTCGTCTGACACCTCGACTGTGTTGGCGTCCGGCTGGCGGTTGATGTTGAGCAGGACCGCCGGTTTTCCTTGGGCGGTCACGATCGTGTAGACCGGTTTTACCGAGTTGCCGACCGCGGCGACATCCCCGATGTGAACCGGGATTCCGGCCGGAGTAGTCTTGAGGACGATGTCGGCGATCTCGGATGTGGTGCGCGCCTGTCCGGTGACCAGGCTCAGCACCAACTGGTGGTTGGATTCCATCAGACCCGGCGAATCGATCATGTTGCTGCGGCGGATGGCCTCCAGCACCGCCGGCACGGTCACGCCGGTTTGCAACAGCTTCGCTGGATCGAGCCGCACCTCGAATTCCGGTTCCTGCCCGCCTTGCACGATCACCATCGAGACGCCGTTCAGACGATTCAAGCGCGGCTTCAGCTCGTAAGTGGCCAGTTCCCACAACCGCGTCTGTGCGACGGTGTCCGAAGTCAGGCTGTATCCCAGAATAGGAAAAGCGGCGAAGGTCAGCCGGTTGGAAGTGACTTTGGCGGTCTGCGGGAGCGCGGACTGGACGCGAGCCAGCGCCGCGTTGACCAGCTCCAGCGTCTGAAACATGTTTAACTTCCAGGAAAAGAACAGGTCGACTTCCACCTGGCCGCGGCTGGTGATGGACTGGATTCGCTCCAGGCCCGGCACGATGTTCAGCGCCTCTTCGATGGGGCGCGTCACGGTGACCAGCATCTGGTCGATGGGCGCGACGCCGTTATCGACTCCCACCACGATGCGCGGGAAATTCGTTTCGGGAAATACCGCAATCGGAATCGTAAACGCCAGATAGATACCGGCCGTCACCAGCGTGAGGATGACGAAGATGATGGACTTGCCATAACGCGCGCTCCAGTGTTCCGCGCCGGCCTGGTCGGAGGTGTGCGGTTCGGGGATGGGCGGCTCGCTCATTTCTTGTCTTTCTCGTCCTTGGCATCCTTACCGGACTTGTCGCCCTTGTCATCCTTGTCGGGCTTTTCCGATTCCTTGGCGCTGCCCACGCGAACCTTGGCGCCGTCTTCCAGACCCACGCCTCCCACCGTGATCACCTTCTCACCCACTTCGAGACCCTTCAAGACTTGCAATTTGTCGGGCTCACGCACTCCGACGTCGATTTTTCTCTCGTGCGCCTTGGAGTCGGCGCCCATCACCAGCACCTGCACGCCTCCTTCTTGGGCCGGAAGCAGCGCGGGGGTGGGAATAACGATGGCGTCCTGGATGGTCTCGGCAAGAATGGAAACGCGGACGGTGGCGCCGGGCTTGAACCGTTCGCCCGGATTTTGCGCCTGCACCCAGACTTCCACTGTGGTGCTGTTGGGGTCCACCGCCGGACTCACCACCGTGACCTTGCCCATGCCCTCGATGTCGGCATCGGTCTGCGCTATGGTGGCGCTGTCGCCCACCTTCAGTGATGCCGCCTGGCCCACCGGAATATTGGCGCGGGCGATCACGCTCGAGATATTCATGATGGTGAGGAGCGGGTTTCCGGCGGCCGCCATCTCGCCGGGATAGAGCGGGCGATCGGCGACCACTCCGGCGATGGGGCTGCGGATTTCCGAATAAGAAAGCTGCGCTTCAGCCGCGTCGTAGCGCGCCTTGGCGGCCTGGGTTTGGGCTTCGGCGCCGCGCACCTGCTCCGGCTGCCCAACGCTCTCCAGCGCCTGCAGATGCTTCTGGGCGATTTCGTACTGGCTGTGCGCCTGCACGTAGGCCACGTTCGCTTCGTCCACCAGCCGGCGCGCCAGCGCGCCTTGCTCCAGGAGTTGCCGGCGGCTCTGGTACACCTTTTGCGCCGCGTCCATGGCTTCCTTAGCCGCCGCAACGTCCTGCTGGGCCTTGGTGACGTCTTCCGGGAGCGTGGCGGCGGTGGTGGTCCGTTGCACGGCTTGCGCCTGAGTGTACAGCTCTCTGTTCTCGGCCACTGAAGCCGCCAGATCGCGATTCTCGAGTACCGCGACAACCTGATCTCTCGTGACGTGATCGCCGCGATTGACAGCGAAGCTCCTCACCGGCGCGCTGATCTTGGGCATGATGCTGGCCTGATCCACGGGATAAAGGATGGCTTGCGCGGTGACGATGCGTTGGATGGAATCGCGCGTCACCTCGGCCACCTGCACCGGCACCACCGGCTCTTCTTCGGCCTCTTTTTTCTGCTTCGAGCAGCCTGCCAGCGCGATGAGCGCGATCAGTGTCACCAGAGCAAGGGGCGCGGCGTCCTCCGCCAAATGAGCCAGGGGCTGCCTGGCGCCGCACTTCGCTTTTCGCCGGTCCTTGAGAAGCTGCCGCATTAGAGCGTCCCCGTCAATGTCTGAAGATTAGCAAGAGCCACGCGGTAGCGCGCCAGGCCGTCGTCCAAGGCGGTGCGCGCCTGAGCCAGCGTAGTTTGCGCGTCTACCACCTCGAGCGCCGTCGCTTCGCCGTTTTGATAACGCAGGATGGTGAGGCGCAAGCTCTCTTCCGCCAGGCTCAGCGAACTTCGTAGCGAAGCCAGTTGTGCGTTAGCGGCTTGCGCTTCGGCGTAGAACGCGTTC
>DASQHQ010000192.1:0-14335 GCA_035632015.1 Bryobacteraceae bacterium | reverse complement strand
GCTTTGCTGGTGTACACCTCGGCCCGATTCTCCAAGCCGAGCGCGGCCAGGTTTTCGCGGATCACCGCCACCGCGGCACGGTTTTTCTCGACGAACACGCAGCGGCGCGCGCCCCGGCTGAGCGCTTCGATCCCGACCGCGCCGGTTCCCGCATAAGCATCCAGAAACACCGCGCCTTCAATCTGCGGCGCAAGAACGTTGAACAACGCCTCGCGCAGGCGGTCCGGCGTGGGGCGCGTTTCCAGACCCGGCAGCGATTTGAGCCTGCGGCTGCGGAACTCCCCGGCGATGACGCGCATCAACCCACCTGCACCAGCGCATAGCGGCGCTGCCAGTGGTCGCGGATATAGCTCACGGCGCGGCGCAGCTCTTCCGGCGACGGCGGATTCGCGATAAAGGCCTGCGCTTCGCTGCGCGCCACTTCCAGCACCTCCTGGTCGCGAATGATGTTGCCGATCCGCAGCGTGGGCAAGCCGGATTGCCGGGTGCCGAAAAACTCGCCCGGCCCGCGCAGCTTCAAATCCATCTCCGCGATGTAGAAGCCATCGCTCGAGTCCACCATGGTGCGGATGCGCTCGCGCGCGGCATCGCTCATTTTGGCTGTCACCAGGATGCAGTGGCTCTGCTCGGCTCCCCGGCCCACGCGGCCGCGAAGCTGATGGAGCTGCGCCAGCCCGAAGCGCTCCGCCTGCTCGATGACCATGACGGTCGCGTTCGGCACGTCCACGCCCACTTCGATCACCGTGGTGGACACCAGAATCTTCACCTCGCCGCGCCGGAACGCTTCCATCACCGCCTCGCGCTCTTCGGTCTTGAGCCGGCCGTGCAGCAGGCCCACGCGAACGTCCGGAAACACGCGCTCGGACAAATGCTGATGCATCTTTTGGGCGGCCTTCAAGTCTTCGGACTCTTCGATCACCGGATACACCACGTAGGCCTGCCGCCCCAGCTCCACTTGTTTTTTGAGGAAACTGTAGACGGCTTCGATGCGGTCCTCGGTGACTTGCCGGGTCGTGACCGGCTTGCGGCCCGGCGGCATTTCGTCGATCACGGAAACGTCCAGATCGCCGTAAATCGTCAGCGCAAGCGTGCGCGGGATGGGCGTCGCGGTCATCACCAGCACATCCGGATGCTTTCCCTTGGACGCCAGCCGCAGCCGCTGCACCACGCCGAAGCGATGCTGTTCGTCGATGATCGCCAGGCCCAGGCTCTTCCATTCCACGTCCTCTTCGAGCAGCGCGTGCGTGCCGATGCCGATGTTCACCAGACCGGCGGCGAACAGTTTTTTCAATTGGGATTTCTCCCGGGGCGTCGACGAGCCGGTGAGCAGCGCCACCACGTAGCCGGTCTTCTCGAACAATTTCCTGAAGTAGAAATAATGCTGGCCGGCCAGGATCTCGGTGGGCGCGAGCACCGCGGCCTGGTATCCGTTCTCGATCGCGATCACCGCCGCCTCCGCCGCCACCAGCGTCTTGCCGCTGCCGACGTCGCCTTGCAGCAGACGGCTCATGGGGTGCGGCGCCTGCATGTCAGCGGCGATCTCCTTCAGCACGCGCTTCTGCGCCCCGGTAGGCTTGAAGGGCAGCATGGCCTTGATTTTTTCGCGAACGCGATCGTTCAACTCGAATGCGATGCCCGGCTGTACGCGCGCCTTGGCCCGCTTCAGCGACAGCCCGCACTCCAGCCAGAAAAATTCCTCGAAAATGAGCCGCCACTGCGCCGGCGTGCGGAAGGCATTGAGCAACCGGAAGTCGGTGCCGGGCGGGGGAAAATGAAGTTCGCGGATAGCGCTCCAGCGGTCCGGCAGCTTAAGCCGGTCGCGGATCGCCTGCGGCAACGAATCTTCGAGCGGCTCCAGCGATTCGAGGATGTGGTGCAGCAGCAAACGAAAGGCGCGCGTCGTGATCTTTCCCGCGGCCTCATAGATCGGAACGATGCGCCCGGTGTGCAGCGCGGCGTCCCCTTCCGAGTCGTCAGAGGTGAGAATTTCGAACTCCGGGTGCATGAGGAGCAAGTCGCCGGTGTAGTTGTCCAGCTCGACCTTGCCGTAGAGCGCCACGCGCAGGCCGGGCAGAAATCGGTCCGCCAGGTAGCCGCCGTGGAACCATTTCGCCAGCAGCCGCTCGCGCGACGAATCGGTGAAAATGGCTTCGAACAGCCCAAGATTGCGGCGCCGGAATCCGGACAGATGCGCCGATTTGACTTCCGCGATCACGGTGGCCATTTCGCCGGGCGCAAGCTGCGCGATGGTCTTGACGTTGGTGCGGTCTTCGTAGCGGAAGGGGGCGTAGGCCAGCAGGTCTTCCACCGTAACGAGACCCTTGCTCTCCAGCATCTGCGCGCGCGCGGGTCCGATGCCTTTCACATATTGGAGCGGGGTGATAAGATCCAAAGACGAAACCTGGTCAGTGCCCAGTGTACAATGGCGCACGGCGACCATCGGCTACACGCGCAAACGATCGCGGCTCGGTCTGTCAGACAGCTTGGATTGCAAGCGGGGTTACCGTCCCGGACGTCCGGTGCTGCTGGCGAATTACGAAGGCCGGATCTACGCCGTCTCCGGAATTTGCCCGCATCAACTGAATCCGCTCGAAGGCGCGGTCCTGGGGGATCTGCTGATCGACGGTCCCTGGCGCCATTTCCAGTTTGATTGCCGGAATCATTTCCCGGCTAGCGTGTATCCAAAGGACCTCCGGAAGCAGCTCGCACCGCTGAAGCGCTATGCTGTCGATGTGAGGGACGGCGACGTCTGGATGAAGATCGAATGAGCAAGCTGGCCGACCAACATTGCGTGCCCTGCCGCGGCGGCGTGCCGCCCCTGAAAGGCGAGCAGTTGATACCCTTCGCCGAACAACTGCCTGACTGGAAGATCGTGGAAGAGCACCACGTCGCCAAGACATTCCCGTTCCCCGATTTCAAAACGGCCTTGGATTTCGTAAACCGCGTGGGCGTCGTCGCCGAACAGGAGGGCCATCATCCCGACCTGTGCCTGGCCTGGGGCAAGGTGGACGTGCAGATTTACACGCACAAGATCAAAGGACTCACCGAAAGCGATTTCGTGCTGGCTGCGAAAATCGATCAGGAATACTTCGCGGGCTTGCGCTAGCTGCGTCCCGCCGGCGTCATTTCTGCTGCGGATATTCGTTCGGCTGGTTGGCGCCTTGGCCAGGGGCCGGGCGCAGCCGCTGCAACTGCTGCCACTGCTCCTCGGTGAGCGCCACGCGCAGCCGGAGACTCAACTGGGACAGCGTGCGCGTCAAATCGCTGCGCGCAGCGATCAGATGCTCGATGGCCTGGTCAGCCTTGGCCTGATCCACCGGATCATGATCGAATTGCGCCGCGAGATCGATCTCCGCCTTGTTCACTTCGGCACGCAGTTCGATCAGGTGCGGGCGAAACTGCGTGACCGTGGCGCGGATCTGCCGCTGCTGTTCGTTGCTCAGCTTCAGATCTTTGCGGATCTCCGGCCGGCCCCACCACGCATAGAAGCCCTTGGGCATCTGCGCCGCGAGCGGCGCGCACAACAGCAATAGGAAAACCAGGCCGCGTCGCATGGCTATTGCTCGAACAGGCTATGCATCGGCTGGATCGCCCTGGGCTCGGCGCTCTGCTCGATGGCCGACAGGTCGGAAAACAACTGCTCGTCGGAAATCGCGGGCGCCGGTTTATGCCGCAGTTGCATTGTCACGCCCACCGCCAAAATCAACAGCATCGCGGCGGAAAGCACCCAGCGCCAGGTGTGCCAGTGGTGGCGCGGTGCTTCGAGACGGCCGTAGATGCTCCGCCGCTGCGCCGCCAGGAAATCCTGCGAGACTTCCGGCTCGGCGACCACTCGCCGCCGCTGCCCCTTCAGGCGCTCCAATTCGCCGCGGCATTCCGCGCACTGCGCGAGATGCGAATCCTCGTCCTTCAGGCCGTACAGCCAATGTTGAAAATCCAGTTCCGTCCAGTGTCTCATTTTCTTCCCTCGCGAAAGTACAAGTCGTGCAGCTCCTCCCGAAGCTTTGCGACGGCACGAAACAAATGTGCTTTCACCGTCCCTACCTCCAAGTCCAGAATCCCGCCGATCTCCGCCAGGCTCCGGTCTTCATAATGCCGCAAGGTGAACACGGCTCGCTGCCGGATGGTCAGCCGATCGAGCGCGCGCTCGAGCCGCTCGACGATCTGTTTTGCAAACAACCGGTCTTCGGCATCCGGATCGGAAGTGGGCGCCATCTCTAAGATGGTCGTCTCGTCTTCCTGGTTGGGCCGTTTCCGCCAGAACTGCCAGCGGCGCGAACGCAACCGGTCCAGGCAGGTGTTCACCGCGATCCGGGTCAGCCATTTGGCCGGATCCTCCAGCTCTTTGGACTCCGGCCGCTTTAGCGCCTGCCAGGCCTTCAAGAAAGTATCCTGCGTGGCCGAATCGGCGTCCTCGAAATCCTGCAACATCCGCCGGCACAGCAGAAAGATCCGTTTCTGCTCGGCAGCCATCCAGCGTCCGAACTCGCGCGAGTCAGCCAGCGCCTCCAGATCGGCCTCCAGCCAGTCGGCCATGACGCCCATCATATCTTCTGGACGGGGGCCAAGCGATTGGGTTGACATCGTTTCGCTAAGCTACACAATTATAGGGAGAAATCGGGCAGGAGCAGGGTCGACCTGCGGCTAAATTGGAAGCGTAAGAACTTAGCTGGCGTTGCTGGCGTTGAGCGCGCCGGCGAGCTGCGAACTGCTCTGGTTCCCGGAAGCTTGTTCGAGCAGGCGCGAGAGCGCGGTCTTGCTGTCTTCGGACAACGCTTTGGTGCTGAAGACCGAGCAGCCCTTGGCGATGTGCTGGATGTCGGCGCCCTCTTCCTCGACCACCATTTCGTGCTCCACCCAATTCGACAGAGGAATGTTGCGGAAATACAGCCGTTCCTGCAGCACCATCGACTTTTGCCGCGCAGCCACGGACTTGTTCTCGCGGAAATAGTGGCGTTCTTCCACGCGAAAATCCTGCATGAAATCATCCAAGGCTTTGCGCCGGGCTTCCTGCTCGCTCGACTTGACGCGTTCTTCCATGGTGTTCTTTTGCAGCCGGATCTCGGCCCGCGCTTCGGCCAGCACTTCTCGCTCTTTCGCGACGGCAACTTCCATGCGCGCCTGCATCACGTAATACGCCAGCAAGGCAGACCCGGCGGCGATGAACACCGGGAGCAGAATCCACAACAGGGCGTCAGTTGGCATACCAACCCTAGTATCGGCCGTAGACTGGGCCAACGTTAGGTACTAAGGATTTGAGCCGCGCCGGGTTCACCAAGCGCCGGTCTGTCGCTAACTCCATGGCGTCGAGCGACTTACAGGATGGCGGTCTGCGAGCCGTCGATCTTGCTCCAGGAAAGCAGCGCGGCAAACAGCGGCAGCCGCAGCGTAACCAGCGCCTTCAGCATGGCCTTGATGCGGAAAAAAAGACCCGTCATGAACCCGTAATGCTTGGTGAAGTAGACTGCCGCGCCGTGAATGCGATCCGCGGTCAGAATGGTCTCGGCGGAAGGGGAATACGGGGAGCTGGGTGTTAACAGGGCCGTCACCTGGGGCATTACCAGAGTCTTGCGCGACGCTCGCCGGATTTGATAGCACAACTCGGCATCGGACCAGAATTCGCCATAGCGCTCGTCCAGGTAGTTTATCCCCTTGACGAAATACTTCCGGACCATCAGCGCTTGAAACGTGGCGTACTCGACCGGAACCGCGCCGGCGGACTTGTCGATCTCCATGGGAGTGAGTTCCATCCCCGTCGCGGGCGTGGGAAGCTGGAAGAATTGCGCGGCCTGCCGCGCTTCGGTATCGAGCAGCAATGGCGCCACCGCGACGGCCTCCGCATCCTCCTCCAGGCGCGCCAGCAGAGCCGGCGCTGTGGTGGGCAGCACTTCCACTTCCGGCGTCAGGAAGAACAAATACTCACCGGTCGCGGTACGCGTTCCGATATTCAGCGCCTTGGTGCGGCCGAAGTAGCGCGGCAGGCGCAGGATGGTGACCTCGGAGAATTCGGAATCGAGCTGCGGGCTCTCGTCGTGGGAGCCGCAGTCGACCACCAGGATCTCGATCAGCGCGCGGTCGTTGGAGGCCTCCAGCGCGGCCAGGCAGCGGCGCAGCGCCGGCGCGCTGTCGTAAGAAAAAATCAAGGCCGTCACTTTGGGAGTTGCCGGCTGTTCTTCCTGCGGCTGCGGCTCCGCTTCGGGCTCGACGATGGGCTGCGCCTTCCTCGCCTCGGTCTTGCGCTTGGTGGCGATCGGCATGAGTTAGAAGGTTACCGCCTTCTGCTGCATCTCGCGGCTGGCGCGTTCGCTTTCGCGCGCCTGGTTCAGCGATTCGAGCAGAGCCTGAATGTCTTCCGGTCCGGTTCGATAGTTGGTGATGCAGGCGCGCAGCACTGTCCGGCCTTTGACCTGCGTGGTCGAAATCCAGGCTTCGCCGGAGGAAACGATGCGCATCACGATGGCATGCGGATCCGCGCCGCCTGGATCAGAAAAGCAGACCACCGGCAGAGGCGTTTCGTTTTCGATTGTCCAGCCGTTGGCGCGAAGCTCGTCCCGCAACAGGTCGCCCAGCGCGGTGTGGCGCCGGATGGCCTGCTCATAGCCGGACCGTCCGGCCACCAGGAGCGAGAGAAATACCTTCAGACCCGTGAAGCGACGCGACCACTGCAGGCTGTGCAGATGCGGATCGATCACATCCAGGCCGGCCGCCTCGCGCGGCATGTAGGCGGTCTGGGTGCGAAACGTGCGATGCAGGATTTCCGTGTGGCGCGTCAAGAAGACGCCGGCGCCCATGGGCACGCTCAGCCACTTGTGCGCGTCGAAGGTGATGGAATCGGCCGACGCGATACCGTCCAGCAATGGGCGCAGTTCGGGGACCAACACAGCGGCGCCGCCCCACGCGGCGTCGACGTGGCACCAGAGGCGCTCACGCGCGGCGATCTCGGCGAGCTCCGCCAGCGGATCGATGACGCCGGCGTTCGTGGTGCCGGCTGTCGCGACCACCAGAAACGGCCCGAATCCCGCCGCGCGATCCCGCGCAATCGCGGCTTGGAGCGCAGCCGGAACCATCCGCAGCCGGTCGTCCACTTCAATCTGTCGCACCGCGTCGAGGCCGATCCCGCTGATCCGCGCCGCCTTCAAAAAGGAATGATGGCTCTCCGACGACACATAGAAGACCGGTTGCTCCGCTAGCGCGCGCACTCCGCGTACCGGATAGTCCGGGAAGGCATCGGTGAGCGCCGCGAGCAGCGCGGTGTGATTGGCTTCGGCGCCTCCGGAGGCGAACGTGCCGTCGGTGTGCTTGGGATCGTAGCCGAACCACGCGCCGAAACAGCGGATCAGATGCTGTTCGATCTCCACCGCCAGCGGGCTGTGGCTCCAGGCCGCCATCTGCGGATTGAACGCCGCCACCAGGGCGTCGGCGGCGATTCCCATGGTGGTTGGCGCGGGATTGAAAAGCCCGTAATAGCGCGGGTGCGGCGTGTGGGTTTGATATTGGGCCAGCCCCTTGGCCACGAAGTCGACCGCTTCCAGCGCCTCCATCGGCTGCTCGAAATCGCACGCGGCCAGCAGCGTCCGGATCCTTTGTGGCGCAAGCTCAGGCGTGACGCGCTCGCCGGGGATGCTCTGGGTGTAATTCTCGATGGTTTCGATCAGGCGAGTCCACAGTTGCGCCCGTGTCTCGCGATCGAGCAGCAGATTCGTCTCTGGGATTGGCCGCGTCATTTCGAAGTCGTCATCAGGCAGGAGTTGGCGAGCAGCGCAACCCGCGTGGGAGGCGTCTTCAATGGAATGCTGAACGGGATTGGGTCGCTGCCCGTCGGCAGCCAGTACACGGTCTTCTGCCTGGCGGTCTGGACTTCGACAGGAACGAAAGCGGCAAAATCGTCTGCCACGTTGCGCTGTGAAACGGAGCCAGTGAGTTTCATTCCGCGCCAGGCGTACGTCAGCTTGACCTCCGGGATGCCGGTTCCGTAAATCCAGTTTTCGAAGAAGCTCTTCAAGCTGCGGTCCGGCGATCTGGGCGCGGTGTAAGCTTGCGCCAGTTCGCGAAACTGCTCAGTGGTGATGGGCTGGAAGCGGTAACGGTTGCAAATCTCGTGCAGCAGGCTCAAGAACTTCTCATCGCCGAGCCGGCGCCGGAGCATGTGGATGATCCAGGTGCCCTTTTCATATGTGACCACCTGCCAGGCGTTGGGCGCGAGCGACGATTCCAGGCGGCGGCCCCAGGTGATGGGCCCAATCGATTCCAGGTTGCGGCCGTTGGCCGCCTTGCTCAACAGATGATTGCGGTAATCATCGAGCACCGCGTCCAGAGCCTTGGTCCCCTTCTTTTTTTCGAGCAGCAGCAGCGCCGAATAGTTGGCCAACGATTCGATGAGCCACTCGTCCTGATAGCCGGCGGGAACCACGATGTTGCCCCACCATTGATGCGCCACCTCGTGCGTTTCGAGCAGTTCGGAGTAAAAGGTCCGCTCATACCCCCTGCGGAGACGCTCAGGCCGCTGTTCCGGATCCAGGTAAGCCAGAGTCGAAAGATAAACCAAGCCCGGGAATCCCTGGCCGAAGCCGCCGGGAATGGGGGTGACGGCGAGATTGTGCATGGGCGGCGGGCCGAATTCCGCCGTCATGAAGTCGAGCGCGTCCACGACATCCTTTTCGAGCAACGCCAGCCGTGCCGCCGGATCCAGCGGCTCGGGTGTGATCGGGACGGTTGGAACCGGATCGCGGCGCGGCCGGGTGAACGGCAGGCTGGGCGGCGGCACCAGCACCGCCGGGGTCTTGGGCTGGAGCGCGGCCTCCAGGTGCCGGTTGGCGTACACGTCGATTTTGTAATCGCCGTGAGTCAGGGAAAGAGATTGAAAATTCCCGAGATTGAAACCCGCGAAGCGAATCGGGGCGTCGGTCTTGCGGCGCGTGAGGCGCACGTTCTCCTCGGTGCGATCCTCGACCGGGCTGCCCGTGGCCACCAGCGTCAGATTCTTGGGATAGTGGAACGTCAGGTCGTAGTTGGCGAATTCCGTGCCGGCCCGCGGATACCAGATGCCGCGCGAGTTCACGTAGTACACACCATCGCCTGCCTTGCGAATCACTGCGCCTTCGTGCCGCACCTCGAGTTCATGCGGCCGCGCGGGATCGAGCGGGCTTTCGGACACCAGAAGAAATTCGTGATTGTCGTTGCCCGCGATCAGATTGGATCGCAGCGACTCCCGGTCGAACACCTCCACCGGCTGGCCGTCGATGCGCGCCTCGGTCACCCGCATGTTGGGCGAGATGGTCAAGCGCACGGCGCGCTCTCCGGCCCGCGGCACGGTCAGCGTGGCGCGGCTGATGGCCTGCATGCTGAGGTCATCGGCGATGGTCGCGTCGATCCGATAATTGTCCAGTGCCGCCCGAGGCGCCGGCACGTTCAACCCATTTCGCACGGAACGCGATGCGAAGCTGCTCCAGGTGTCGAAGTACGTCCGGTTGCTGCGGTACGCCAGGCTGCCCACGGCGATTTGCTCGGGGCCGTTGGGGTCGTAAATGATATCGAAGTTGTTGAGCTGCTTGCCGGAGACCGCCATGTAGAAGAAGCCGGACTTGCGGTCGCTCGACAACAGATCGTGAACCAGCATGGTTTCGAAGCTGGCGGAAAGATTTTGCACCACGGAATTCCACTGGTCGGCGATGACGTGGCCCAATTCGGGCGTCTTCTGGGCCGGCGAACCGGCGTGCATCTGGGCCAGCAGCTCTTCGGCCGTATTGTCGGTAAAGATAAAGGCCGCGGCCTTGAAATGTTCCTCCAGGTTGGGTGATTCGGTGAAAGTGGCCAGCGACAACCGCTCGCTGTGGGAGGGCGGCATCAGCAACACTTCGGCGTCGGCCGCCTCGCCCGCCGTCGCGAACACCGCCGCGTGACGGAACCCGCCGATCGGCTTGGAAAACATCAAATAGCCGGACGCCAGGTAGACCTTCAGATCCTCTTTGGCGAAGTTAAGTTCCCTGACCTGGTAGCACTCGTCCGGATCGAGTGAAACCTGCTGGAGCTGACGCGCGAGATCTGCGGCGGCGCCCGCTAATGCGAAACGGAGGTTCGCCAGGAAGAACAGGACCAGAATGCGGGCCACATAAACAGTTTAACCGTGGGCCTGCCCTGCAGGAGGCTGCCGGGCCGGCGCGCGAGCGCCCATTCATCTTGCGCGGTCGGGCGGCTGTTACGGCGACAGCACCGGAAGGGATCAGTTTTCGCTGCGGAGCTCGATCTTCACCACTTGGCCATTGTCCAGCCGGACGGTTCCAAGCTGTTTGCCTTTGGCCCAATATTGCCAGCTCTCGCGCAGATGTCCATCATCGTCGGGGACGATGACGTGAGAGGCCGGCGGGCCCAGCGCGGCTTGCAATTCCTGCGCGGAGGCGCCGATTTTGATGCTCGCGATATCTTCCAGCGAGGGCTCCTTCCCCTCGGGCGCCGGCACGCTGGGAGGCACGGGAACCAGCGTCACTACTTTCACCGAAACCTGGCGCGCCCTGGAGGCCCGCACGCGGGCGGCACGCGATGTGGATGGCCCCGGTTCAGCGCTGGTGCTCTCATGATCGTCAGTATGCGCGGCCGCGGACGACTTCAGCGCTTGAATCCGGGTATCAGCATCCGCCTCCGACTTGCGAGGCGCCTTGGGTTTTGTTTTGGCGCCCGCCGCCGTCGCCGTCACCTGATCCACTTGTCCGAAAATATTCGTCAGAGCGTTGCTCACCGGCTTTCCCGCCGCCGTGCCGACTGTGGCCCCTGCGGCGGCAGTGGCATGCTCCGCCAGACTCTGGGCGGACGCGGCAGCCGCCAATGCCAGACTTCCGATGAGCGCAATGATTTGGAGCGGGCGCATAGTTCCCTCCTCTCTTCATGCTAAGCAGCAGTTCCTGCACGCGCCAGCCTGGAAAAGCCTTAGTACATCCGGGAAAACGTACTACAGTCTGCGAGCCAAACACCAGCGCGACCAAGTCTGGTAAACGTGTACTGTGGCCAGTCCCAAGACGACGAAGCGCTCCAAACCAGCCAGGAAGCTCTCCAGAAAACCGGCAGCGACGAAACGAAAGGTCACGAAGACCCGCGCCCGGTCCCCGGCCAAGAAGCCTGCGGCGGCGTCTGGCAGGAGGGCCGCTTCCGGGATCGCTCCTCTCGATCTCTCTCAATTCCCGCCCGAATCGATCAGACAGGATGAGCGATGGATCTGCCTGGCCTGCGTCTGGCAGGTGTTCACGCGACACATGAAGCTGGCGCCTAAGACCGCGCTCGCGGAAATCAAACGCTACACGCCCACGCTCGAGGAATTGAATGCCTCCGCTCTCGCGCGGCCTTATTTTGCGCCGGACGCCTCCAAAGCGCCTTGCCCGTATTGCGGATCGGCGTCCAAGTGGCACGCCCGCATGCCCACCCACCGCATCGAGAGCGGCAAAGCCACCGACGCCCCGCGGCGCGCTCTCTTGAAGGCGCTGAAAAAACCAGGCGGCCTGTTCGTCGTATTGGAGCAAAAGGCAACCCAGCAGCACGCCTTCTTCGAATGGCTCGAAAAAATCAGCGCGCAGCTTGATCTGGAGGGTTCCACCTGGCTGCGCCAGGTATCCGAGCACTATCTGAGCCGCAAAGAGCCCAAAGTCGATTGGCGGGTTCCGTTCCAGCAAACGCATTCCATCCGGCGCTCGCGGCGGCTGGAGAGCGGTTGGGAAGTGGACAGCGGCCGGCTGTTTCTTTCCCCTCTTCTGTTCGATGAATTGTTGCTGGTTCAGTACCTGGTGAGCCGCTCGCACCACGCCGGCGGATTGACGCTGGAAGGCCGCTACACGCTCCCTGAGCTTTGGCGGAGGCTCCGCAACTCGGGCTACCTGCGCGCGGTCGGCGTCGAGGCCGGCAACCCATCCGACGCGCTGGAACAACTACTGGCCTATCTGAGCGGCGGTGAGGGCTCGGTCCGCTTTTACCACATTGTCGACCGCCGCGCGTTCCTCGAGACCGCCCGGCAGCTCACCTCAGCGCAGCCCAAGCGCTGATGTTGTGCAGTGCGGGTGGACCCGCATGCCTTCCACCGCGAAGGCGCCACCAGGTTTTTCGAAAACAAGCGCGTCATCGTGTGGGATGCCATCTGGGCGATCGGCGTCGAGCAACCGATGCATCAGCACAGCTACGACATTCAAATAAGCGGGCTGGATTCTGCGCGCCCGCAGTCGCGGCTACCCGCAGGGCAATCCGTCCGTAAAGGTCGATCGGATTTGAGGGCACGCACTCGGGCGGGCTGCGTCGCGGCTCGTGGCAACGCATGGCGCAGATGAGCGTGCACACCAGTGTGACCGAACGCGGCACGCATGCGCGCGTGCGCCACGGCAGGTCGTGGCCGTTAGCGCGCTCCGCCGGCTGCGCAGGCGCCATCCAGGAAACGATCCGGCAGGGCGGCGTCGTGCGGGTCGACTTCATAGTACGAGGCCGATTCGCCGAACGTGCCCACGTAGCGCCACAGTTTGCCTGCGGCGGTTTTTCCGCGCGCGTCGATCACGTCCGAGTCGCCCGCCGTGTAGGATCGCTCAGAATAATCCGCGGATTCCCAGACGTCGCCGGTGTAAGGAATGCCAAGGCTCCAGGTGGGGCCGCTCCCGAACAGAATTTCGCGCGGCCCGTCCACGGTGGGCACCATGAATTCGCGCATCACGCTGTCGCCCATGCGGCCCTGCTCGCTGAATTGAATGCCCGGGACTGCCGGAAGGCAGAAGGCGGTGTGCGAGCCCTTCAGGGTGATGCAGGCGGTCTTGCAATCCGGCAGCGGCGTGGCGCGCTGGAGCACGACTCGAACCGGGCCCGAGTCGCCGGTGCGAATGATCTGGCCGTTGTAGCCGCGCTTCCGGATCACCAGCGCCAGCGCACGTGTTTCGACATGGAAGCGGCCCATCTCGTCGGTGAAGAGCTGCTCCTGCTCTTTGACGTCGGAATGATCGATGTGCGCTCCGGCGATCGGCTCGCCGGCGGGATCGACGACTCGGCCCGATACCGAGTGCTCCTCGGGCAGCAGGATCATGCGCTCGTACCAGGTCAGCCGCTGCGCGGGCAGCAGCAGAACCGAAGAGATCAATCCGAGCAACAGCCTTGGGACGCGAATGTTGCGCATCATCCGCGATCGTTCTCCACGCTCATCGGTTCATTATATAGTGGGTCGGCCCGGCGGGAATGGGACGCTGTCTAACGGTGAGTTCATGGTGGACCGGTCCCGAGGATGAATGTCGCCCGTGGTGCTGGTCGAACAGCGAGAGCGCTCACTCGGCGCGCGAGGCGAGCTCGTCCAGGATGCGATCCAGAGCCTCCCAGTCGGTATACTCGTGATCGCCGGAAGTATCCGTGCTCGCGCCGGCCTGGCGCGCTATGCGCTTCATCACGAACCGAACCAGAAAATTATACTTGGTGTACATCAATGCGCCGGCGACGGCGTGCTGGTGCGATGGATACCAGCCGGTCTCGGTCAGAAAGTGCTGCATCATTCTTTCCGCGTCGGCGGCGGATTGAGCGCGGCGCTCCGCCGTTGCGGTGGGGTCCTCGGCGCCCGCTTCGGACAGGCTCACGGACAGGAACACCGCCGGCATGCGTTCGAGCGCGGCCACGTGGCGCTTCACGAAAGCGGTCATTTCCGGCTCGTGCTTCTGCATGTGGACGGAAGCGGCCAACACCGCGGCGGAATAGGCGTCGAGCGAGAAGTTGCCGGGGAGATGCTTCGCGTCGGCGACCTCGGCGGCGAGACCGCGGGCCCGGGCCGCAGCAGCTAGATGTTCGGCGATGCGCCGTGTCTGGCCTTCGCGTGTGGCGTAGAGAATCAGGATCGGCGGGCGATCCATGCGCTCAGGCTAGCATGGCGCACGTCCTCGGCGCGCCGCGTCGCCATTTTCCGGAAAAACGCGCACCGCGGAGCGCCGCGGCAGCGCCTCCTCTCTTCAGGGAGGATGCTGAGGCGGCTCCTGTGCGCTCATGTCGATCCCGGGCGGTGTCATGCCCTCGAGACCGAGCGTTCGCAGGAGTGCGAACGCGGCACGCAGGAGTGCGTGCGCCACGGGATGGCTATGCTTTGGGGTGCGCCTTGTCGTACACCGCCATCAGGTCCGCCAGCGACACCTGGGTGTATTTTTGCGTAGTGGAAAGCTGCGCGTGGCCGAGCAATTCCTGGATGGCGCGCAAGTCGGCGCCATCGCTCAGCAAGTGGGTGGCGTAGGCGTGGCGCAGGCTGTGCGGATGAATGGAAGAATCGCCGCTGATCATGCGCGCGTAAAACTTCACGATGGCGCGCGCCCCGCGATCGGTCAGGCGGCGGCCGCGATGATTCAGGAAC
>DASQHQ010000191.1:0-14232 GCA_035632015.1 Bryobacteraceae bacterium | reverse complement strand
AATCACGCACGCCGAAATCGCGAAGCGCGCGGGAACCTCGCGCACCCGAGTGACCGCGATCCTCAACGATGATCTTCAACATGTATCAAGCGATCTTCTCATCCGCATCCTGGCCTCCCTGGGCTACCGCGTGAAAGTCTCCGTTGTTAGATCCGACAGCGCGGCCTAGCTTCCCGCAACTGACCTACGCTACGGTCACAGCACTCGGAACGGCTGGGTCAACCAATCGACATGAAAAACTCGCCGGGCGAACAAATGGCGTCGAGAGGGCGAGGGAACGGCGGGTTTTTCGACGGTGTGAACGCAAGTCAACGAACTACCGCCACCGCCTCACTTCGTGAAACACTGGACCATGAGCACTCCCGCCTGGAACGCGCCCGAACCCGCGCGCGCGCACAGCCTGCTCGATATCGAGCTGAAGAAGTGGGACGACGATTTTCGCTTTCTGCTCGATTGCTACCAGCACATGCTCCGCGGGACCGGGGAGACCGATCTTGCGGCGTTGCTCGCCGACGTGTTCTCGCCGGCTCCCGTAGCCGACGCCAAACTCCCGCCCCGGGGCGCGCAGGCTCTCTCCATGGCCTTCCAGCTCCTCAACATGGCCGAAGAAAACACCTCCAATCAGGTGCGCCGCATGCGCGAAACGGTCGGCGGACCGGCCAGCGAACCTGGCACCTGGCCTTACCAATTGCAGCAGCTCTATGCGGCGTCGTTCGATGAACGCGAAATCCGGCGTGCGCTCGCCTCCGTTCACGTCCAGCCCGTTCTCACGGCTCATCCCACCGAAGCCAAGCGTCCATCCGTGCTCGAGCGTCACCGCGAGATCTACCTGATGCTGGTCGAGCGCGAGAATCCCACCAAAACTCCCATGGAGCAGCAGGCTCTCGAACAGCGCCTGGAAGACACGCTCGAGCGGCTGTGGCGCACCGGCGAAATCCTGGTCGAGCGGCCCGACGTCGAATCCGAAGTCCGCAACACGCTGCATTACATATCCAACGTCTTCCCCAGCGTGCTGCAGCTCCTCACGGAGCGCTTCCGCCAATCCTGGCAGTGGGCCTTCCCCGCGAGCGACCCGCCCGCGGAGCCTCGATTGACTTTCGGTACCTGGGTGGGAGGCGATCGCGACGGCCATCCCTTCGTGACCACCGAGGTGACCCGCTACGCTTTGGAATCGTTTCACGCGCGTGCTCTGGCAGTGCTGCGCGAATCTTTGCAAAATCTGGCGAGCCGCCTCAGTCTTTCAGACGCGATGCAGCGCGCGCCGGCTGGTCTTTGCGAACGCATGGCGGCGTACGAAGCCATGATCGGAGCCGGCGCAACTTCGCGCGAGTACCAAGATGAGCCGTGGCGGCACTTCGTCCATCTGATCCTGGCCCGCGTGCCGCAGCCTGGAGACGCGCAGCCGCCGGCCCATTGCTACCGTTTCCCCAATCAGCTCGAAGAAGATCTGGGGCTGCTCGGCAATGCGCTCCGGCAAGTGGGCGCGCGGCGGCTGGCTGTCTCCGAAGTCGCTCCCGTGCAGCACCTGGCGGCGACGTATGGCTTCCACGGAGCATCGCTGGACATCCGCCAGTCCAGCGCGTTTCACAGCCTCGCCATCGGCCAGCTTCTTAGCATGGCCGGTCTGGAGGGAACGGATTACCCAACCTGGGCCGAAGAGCGGAAGCGCCGCGAGCTCGACCGTGAACTCGAATCGCCGCGCCCGTTTGCCACCTCCTCCGCCGCGCTTCCTCCCGAAGCCGATGCCAGCGTCGGCGTGCTGCGCCTGGTGCGGGAATGGCGGGAGCGGCACGGGCCCGGCGCCATTGGTTCCTACGTGGTAAGCATGACGCACGAGACCTCGGACCTCCTGAACGTCTATCTGCTGGCGCGCGAGGCCGGTCTGGTGCGCAGCTCGGCCGAAGGCCCGGTGTACGAGATCGCGGTAACGCCGCTGTTCGAAACCATTGAAGATCTGGAGAACGGCAGCCGCGTGCTGGCGGATTTTCTGCGCCACCCGGTCACGCAGCGCACGTTGCGATTCCTCCAGCAGCGCGACAATCGCGCCCGGCCGCTGCAGGAGGTCATGATCGGCTATAGCGACAGCAACAAGGACGGCGGCATCCTGGCGAGCCATTGGTATTTGCGCCAGGCGCAGATGCGGCTGGCCGAGGCGGCTCGCGGCGCCGGCGTCGAGCTGCGATTTTTTCATGGCCGCGGCGGCACCATCGGCCGCGGCGCCGGGCCCACGCACGTGTTCCTCGAATCGCTTCCGCCCCACACGCTGGAAGGAGAGATGCGCGTTACCGAGCAGGGCGAAGTGATCGCACAAAAGTACGCCAACCGGCTGACGGCCTCGACGCATCTAGAGCGGCTTCTCGCCGGCGTGACGCGCTGGACTCTCATGCAATCGCGCGATCGCATCGCCCCCGCGCTCGAAAATGTGTTCGAGCGGGCCGCGCCCATCAGCCGCGAGGTCTGCCGCCGCCTCATCGAAGAGGAAGGCTTCATCGAATTCTTCTCGCAGGCGACGCCCATCGACGCCATCGAGTGCAGCCACATCGGCTCCCGGCCGGCGCGCCGTAGCGGCCGCCGCGGCATTCAGGATTTGCGAGCCATCCCCTGGGTCTTCAGTTGGAGCCAGGCGCGTTTCAATTTGCCGGGCTGGTACGGCGTCGGCGGCGCGTTCCAGCGCCTTCGCGAAAACGATCGTGCCGCCTGGGAGGCGCTGTTGCGCAACGCCCGCTCCTGGCCGTTCCTGTCCTATCTACTGCACAACGTCGAATTCAGCGTGGTCGCCGCCGATCCAACCATCATGGCCGAATACGCGATGCTGGTGGAAAACGAGGCGTTGCGCGCGCGCTTGATGAGCCAAATCATGGACGAATACAACCGCACGCGCGACATCCTGGACGACCTGCTGGGCGGCAACCGCGCCCGCCGCCGGCCCCGGCTGATCAAAGCCGTGGAAATCCGCCGCCACGCCCTGATGCGTCTGCATCGCGAACAAATCCGCCTGCTCCGCGAATGGCGCGAAGCTTTGCGCGACGGTCGCACCAGCGAAGCCGACCAGATCCTCCAGGCGCTCCTGGTCACGGTCAACGCCATCGCCGGCGGCCTGAAAACAACGGGCTAGGCCGTGGCGTACGCCCTCGTGCGTGCCGCGTCGGCACCCTCCAAAATACTTGGTGCAGCGTTGTATTTTCATTGCTTTCCGCACCACACGGGCGCCTACTGCGGATAAAGCGCCTGGCTACGCGTACTAGGCGCCGGGCCAAGAAAGGACGGTGGCGGTTCCATCTTCTTTCCTTCGTGGCATGCGAATTACGCGCCCCCGGCCGCCTGCCTGGCGAACCTCGTCCGAATCTTCGCGAGTTCGCCGCCCGCGACCGGCCACTAACTCCAGACGTGGCTCGCTCTTTTTCTTTGAGCGCACCATTTTTCTGACGTCGGCTACACAGACCAAATGCATCATCCCAGGGCCTCCTCACTTGTCATGTCATTCCCACTCCAGCAAAACGGTGTAGATCGCCTGGAATTCCAGAGCGGCGATCGCGACCGCGGTAACCCATCGAACAAGCCAGCTCGTTCGTGCCAGCTTGAACGGTTCCCTGAATGTTCTGAACATCGATGCCACCTCTTCACGTGACTTGCTGAATACCGGTGGGCGCAAGCCCTGGCATTCGGCGTTGAACCACTGTGCGCGCGCAGGGCTCGGGGAGCTCCCGCGATCACAATACTTGAGGTTGGGATTCGGGCCGCGACACCGCTGCCCGTGCCATCACGCTAAAGGCGGCGCGCGGCCAGGAGGTAGATGATTCGCGCAATGCGTCGGGCGCGTCGCCGCTGCTTGGATCGCAGGACCGCAGTCCTGCCATTGCAGCCCACACCGCTCCGTCGGAGGAACCTTGCCGGTCTGGCCGGCCGCCAGGCTCCAACGCTTGAGGTCGCCGGACGCCAGGCGTCGGTTAGCTCGTGCCGGACCGCGGCCGGCCGGTAGGCTGCTGGGCTGCAACGATACCCCGGCGACAACGGCAAACGCCCCGATGGAAGTGTCCACCCAGATTGCCGCCGCTAGCAGCAGGGGTACGCAGGCCCAGGTCAGGAGCCGATTTGTGGACCGGAACGCCATGACTAGAGATTAAGACGTCCTCATCTGAGAAAGGGTTCAGATTTTTTCTGCCCTGCCTAGCAGCCCGGCGCCCAATAAACACAGAATGCGCCACCTACCCGGCCGCCAGCGCCCCGCAAGAATCGAATCACCGCCCACGTTGACAACCCCCGTTCCCAATTGCCACCATGGTTTCTCTCAACCCACGAAAACCGGAGGGTGCCCCCAGTGCCCAAACAATTCAGCCTCCTCCTGATCCTCTGCGCCTTCCCCGCCTTCGCCCAGGACCCGGCCGACTGGCCCGCTTACGGACGCGACCCCGCCGGCACGAAATTTTCCCCGCTCGATCAAATCACTCCCAAGAACGTGGCCCAGCTCGCGGTCGCCTGGACTTACCACAGCGGCGAGCCGGGCGGCACCTGGGAGGAGACTCCCATCGTCGTCGGCGGCGTCATGTACTTCGCTTCGCAAAAGAACCGCGTCATCGCGCTCGACGCCGAAAGCGGCCGCGAACTCTGGACCTACGATCCGAAAACGCCTCGCGTCTCCGAACATCGCGGCGTGTCCTATTGGATCGGCGACAAGCAACACCCGCCGCGCATTATCCTGGCCACTGCCGCGCGCCTGATCGCGCTGGACGCCAAAACAGGAAAGCCCGTCCCTGATTTTGGCGACAACGGCGAAGTGAATCTGCGCGCCGGCGTGGCCGACGATTATCCGCGTGCGCACTACGCCATCACCTCGCCGCCCGCCATCTACCAAAATCTCGTCATCCTCGGTCCCTCCACGCAGGAAGGCCCCAGCAAAGGTCCCAGCGGCGATCCGCGCGCCTTCGACGCCCTCACTGGCAAGCTGGTCTGGCGCTTCCATGCCGTGCCTCAGCCCGGCGAGCCTGGCAACGACACCTGGGGCCCGGAGGGCTGGAAGGATCGCGCCGGCCCCAGCGCCTGGGGAGGCATGGCCGTCGACACCGAGCGCGGCCTGCTCTTTGTCCCGCTCGGCAATCCCGCCGACAGCTTCTACGGCGCCGACCGCAAGGGACAAAATCTCTACGCCAACAGCATCGTCGCGCTGGATGCGGCCACTGGAAAACTGCGCTGGTATTTCCAGCTCGTCCACCACGACATCTTCGATCTGGATGCCTCCGCGCCGCCGGCCTTGATCGAAGCCACCCAGAACGGCAAGCGTGTCCCCGCCGTAGCTGAGTTTTCGAAGAACGGTTTGCTTTACGTCCTGGATCGCATGACCGGCAAACCGATCTGGGGAGTCGAGGAGCGCCCCGTGCCCAAGAGCGACACCCCGGGCGAAGAATCCTGGCCCACGCAGCCCTTTCCCCTGAAGCCGCCCCTGCTTTCGCGCATGAGCCTGACCAAAGAAGAGCTCTCCAACATCTCGCCCGAATCGCACGCCTATTGCGTCGAGCAATTCGAGAAGTACAAAACGCTCGGCCCGTTCACGCCTTTCAGCGACAAGGAGCCGCGCCTCACATTTCCCAGTTCCATCGGTGGCGCCAACTGGGCCGGCGTGTCGTTCGATCCGAAGCTCGGCTACGTCTTCGTCAATTTTTCGAATCTCGGCCAAATGGGACTGATGGCCACCACCCCGCCCGGCTCGCCCATGCCCTATCGCAACAGCCTGGCTTACTCGCGTTTCGTAGATAAGGACGGCTACCCGTGCAACCGGCCGCCCTGGGGCGAATTAGCCGCGGTCGACACTAAGACCGGCGACATCGCCTGGCGCGTCCCGCTCGGTTCCTACGAAGAGCTCGAAGCCAAAGGCTTGAAGAACACCGGCGCGACGAATCTGGGCGGCGCCATCTCCACCGCGGGCGGCCTGGTATTCATTGGCGCGACGAACGACCAGCATTTCCGCGCGTTCGACTCCCGCACCGGCAAGCTGCTCTGGGAAACCAGGCTGGAGGCCGACGGCAACGCTACGCCGATGACCTACCAGGGCCGCAACGGCAAGCAATACGTAGTGATCGTGGTCGGCGGCCCCGGCCACTTGCGCCGCGGCCCGTCGAGCGACGCCGTCGTAGCCTTCGCTTTGCCGTGACGTGGCGCAAAGCGCTCCTCGGCGCCGCGTCGGAACTCTCCAGAAAGCCCGCACAAACCAACGCCGCGCGGCAGCGCTTTCTGCCCGCGACGAGGAGGCCACGGCGTCCTGTGCGCTCGTGTCGACGCCCGCTCGGGGTCATTCCGCAGCGCCCCAAAATCTGCTAGACAATGGAATTGATGCGGCTCGCGAAGTTCCCGGTTTTTCTCCTCGCCTTGAGCCTCACCCCCGCTTGGGGCGCGGAACCAACCGCGCCCGGCGTTCCCAACTTCCATCAAGTGAACGACCGCATCTTCCGCGGCGGTCAACCGGCCGACGGCGGCTGGAAAAGCCTGGCCGATCTGGGTATCAAACTGGTCGTCGATCTGCGGCCGCCCAGTGAACACCCGACCGGCCGCGAAGAGCAAGCCGTCCAAGCCGCCGGCATGCGTTACGTCAACATGCCGATGAAAGGGCTCCGCGCTCCGAGCGACCAGGAAATCGCCCAGGCTCTGGCGATCCTGGAGTCGAGCAGCCAGACACCCATTTTCGTGCACTGCCGGCGCGGTTCGGATCGCACCGGCACCGTGATCGCCTGCTATCGCATCGCTCACGATCACTGGCCAAATGGAAAAGCGCTCCAGGAGGCCCTCTCGCATGGAATGTCCCGGATCGAGCGCGGAATGCAGCACTACGTCCTGAATTTCAAAACCGGGCGGATCTCCGGTGCAGCGTCGACACAGCCTTCCGCCGCGCCAGATCTCACGGCGCAACCTTCGACCGCACAGCCCAGCGCCACGCACCAGTCCATCGCGCAACCCTGATCGAGCTTGCCATGATCGGGCAACGGGCCCGCTCAAAATTCACGCCCGTCCGATGGGCTTGTCCCAAGAACAGCTTCGGGCTTGCAACCGCTGGTGTGGCTCATATCGGCGGCGAACCGTTGTAGTAAGTAATGTTGATATGGAAGTAGGGTGAACCGCCGATATGGGAGCCCGGATCCGGAGGGATGCGGCCGCCCTGATAGAAAATGCCATTTCAGGATAAGGAGGAACCGCTGCCGGCGCGGGGCGGAGCGTCGCCCTCTGCGGCTCGCCAGGTTGCAATAGTGCCAATCCGGCAGCGTAAGACCTTGGTGAGCAAGATCAAAGAGGTTGGCTGCACGCAGCGACGCCAATAGCCAAAATGGTTTCCTAAGATCTTGGCCATCTCTTGGAGAGGCCGGTTACTGAATGTTACTAAGATCCTATCACCCGGCTTGCTTTCGGACATAAGGAAAAGTACCTGAGGCCATATAGCCAATACTCATAGCCGCCGATAAGGAGCATTAGGAGTGACCATGGCGACGTCATCTCTGGATAATTGGTGCGTGGCGCCAATTCGCAACACCAAGGGCATCTCGCTGGAAGAGATCGCCCGCCACACGAAACTCAAAGTCTCGACGCTGCAAGCCATCGAGGAAGGCAAATTCGAGGCCCTGCCCGGCGGTATCTACAACATCAGCTACATCCGGCAATACGCTCGCGCCATCGGCATCGATGAGGGCTCGCTGGTCGAGTTGTACCGCACGAAATTCTCCGCCGCCGTCTGACACACTCCCCCGCCGTCAAACGCCTGCCGCGCTCTAAAGTCAGTGCGCTTGGAAGTCGATTACCGCATCGAGCGCCTTCAAACGCGCCAGAGCACAAGGAGAGACTATGTCGGCCGCGCCATCATTCGGACTTGAGCATCCGCCGGTTAAAGCTGTCATCGGCAAGAGCGTCGCGATCAAAGGACAAATCCAGAGCCGCGAGGACCTCACCATTGAAGGCCAGGTGGAAGGGACCATTGAGATGTCCGAGCACCGCCTTACGATCGATGCGAAAGGCAACGTCAAGGCCGGAATTAGTGCGCGCATCGTGGAAGTGCAGGGCTCCATCGAAGGCACGGTGCAAGCCGTCGACAAGGTTTATATCCGAAAGGGCGCTCAGTTTGTCGGCGATATTCATTCCGGCGGCATTATCATCGAAGACGGCGGCTACATCAAGGGCAACATCGACCTGACTCAGCACACCAGCAATCATCGGGCGGCGAGCGGCTCGGCTGTGGCGCCGTCGCACGCTAACCTCCAAGTCGCGATATCTTAGACTCGGCCCGTCGTTTGTAGTTTGCCGCGCACCATTGAGATATGCCAGGCGCGCGCCGGCGCTCACTTCCGCGAAAGAGCGATGATATTGGTTGCCGTCCCGGCAGCCAGATGAGAACCGTCAACCGAAGAGTCTTTCTTGCGACCACGGCGGTCGGGCTCTCTCGTTCCGCGGGCGCGCAAACGGCGGATGTCCCCGAAGAGATCCGGAGGCTCCGGCCCATGACCGGTGGGATCCAGCCCATCACCGCGGCCGAGCGCCAGGCGCGCGTCGAGAAGGCACGCAGGCTGATGCGCGACAACGGCCTGGGCGCCGTGATCATGGAGAGCGGGTCCAGCATGTTCTACTTCACCGGAACGCACTGGGCCGTGACGGATCGTAGCTTCCTTCTTCTGCTTCCGGCGCGCGGCGAGCCAGTCTGGATTGTTCCAGCCGACGACGAACCCCGAGCGCAAGAAGCGATTCGCCTGGGGACAGACATCCGGGCGTGGAAGGGCGCGGATGGCGAATTCAGCCGAATCGCTCAAGCCCTGCGGGATGGCGGGATCGCAATGGGGCGCGTGGGACTTGAAGAGCGCACTCGGTTTGCCGTTTTCGACGGCCTTCGCAAGCACGCGCCGGCGCTCGAATTCACCGGCGGCGATCGGGTAACGGCGGGCTGCCGGATGATCAAGTCAGCGGCGGAGCTCGCGCTTCTGCAGCGCGCCAACGAAATCACTCTCGCGGCCTATCGTGCCGCGCTGAGCCGCTTGAGTGAGGGCATGACGCAGCACGAATTGAGCGCGTACGTTGCAGCCGCCTATCAGGCGCTGGGGGTGCGAGGCGAGGCGATGGCCAGCTTCGGCAAGTACACGGCCTATCCGCACGGCAGCATCCAGCCGCAGAAATTACAGGAAGGAGATCTGGTGCTGGTCGACGACGGCTGCAGCGTGGAGGGCTACCAGTCCGATATCACGCGTACTGTGGTGTTCGGAAAACCGAGCGCCCGGCAACGCCAGGTCTGGAATTTGGAACGGAAGGCTCAGGATGCGGCGCTGGCCGCAGCGAAGCCGGGTGCGACGTGCGAGTCCGTGGATGCGGCCGCGCGCAAGGTGATCACCGATTTTGGGTTCGGCCCGGGTTACAAAGTTCCGGGCTTGCCTCACCGCACCGGCCACGGCATCGGACTGGACGGTCACGAGTGGCCCTACCTGGTGCGCGGCGACCAGACTCGCCTCCTGCCTGGCATGTGCTTCAGCGACGAGCCCACCATCGCCATTTACGGGGAATTCGGCGTGCGCCTGGAAGATTGCATGTATATTACCGAAGACGGCGCCCGCATGTTCACCAGACCAAGCGCGTCCATCGACAATCCCTTCGGATAAGGTTCATGCCGCAGACATTGGGAATTTCTGAAGACATCTATCGCGCCCGGATCGAGAAGCTGCGTGAGGTGATGAAAGAATTCGGCCTCGCAGCGGTGGTGCTGGAACCCGGGCCTGCCATGCTCTACTTGACTGGAGTGCGGTGGGGACGCAGCGAGCGGACCTTTGTGCTGGTAGTACCTGCCAAGGGTGAGTTGACGTTTGTGCTGCCAGGTTTTGAGGAGATGCGTGCGCGCGAGCTGATTCGCGGCCGAGCGGGCATCCGGGTGTGGCAGGAGGACGAGAGCCCTTACTTGCAGATTGTGCAGACCCTGAAGGATCGCGGGATCGCTTCGGGCCGCATCGGCATGGATGCCACGGCGCGATTCTTCGTATTCGACGGGATACGGAAGCTGGCGCCTCAATTTGATTATGTGAGCGCCGAAACGGTGTTGCAGTCGGCGGGCGCCGGCAGGCCTTAGGTTCCGACTCTAGCGAAACGCTCGATCGAGCGCGTGGAACGCAACGCCGGTGATCCGGCATCCCACGCCCAGCTCGTAGCCCGGCCTGGCGAAAACCGGCGCAGCTTGATCGTGGCCTTGCCTTCCCCGTACAGATCACCGCTCCGGTGCGGTACACTGATCGGTCTAGATCAGCGTGAGACGAATGACCGGGTACGAGCGTAAATGTTTCGCATTCTGATCGCCGAAGACAACCCAGGTGACGTGCTCCTGTTTCGCGAAGCGCTGCGCGGTTGTAACCTTTCGTTTGAGATCGTCGTGGCCGAAGACGGCCAGAGGGCCATGGCGTTGCTCGAGGACCTGGGCAAGGCTGGCCCGCAACGCGGAACCGACCTGATTGTCTTGGACGTGAATCTTCCCAAGCACTGCGGCGACGAGATCCTCGAAAACATTCGCCGCGACCCCTCGTGGGCCGAAATTCCGGTTATCATGTTGACTGCTTCGGCGTCGCCCGACGATCAGGCGCGGGCCAAACAGCTGGGAGCAAACCTCTACATCCAGAAGTCAGCAAACCTGGACGATCTGTTCGAGATCGGCAGAGCGGTGGAAGCGCTTCTCAAGCACAAAGGCGGATCGAGACCCGACGTGAGTTCGGCGTAAGGAATCCCCTGGAGTAGCGCGCACGCCAGGCGGCAGCCTGTCAGCGCGGGGAGGCGTAGCTCAGGGTGACATCGCGCACGTGGCCGTGAGAGACGTCCAAGACGATGGCGCGTCTTTGCCGCAAGGCTTCCTCAAGCATGGCCGCAGTGGCGAAAAACTGCGGGCGCAGAGCCGGCGGCAGTTCCCTCTTGACGCCGTTGCCCCGGTCCTCCAGCAAATACACTTCCTCAATCCCGTACAGCGCGAACGGACGGCCATATACGGCGTTCCAAAAAATTTCGGAATCGACATTTCTCAGCAAAACCAGTTTGTCTTTCTGCCCGCGCGTCTCGGCCACCACGCTCAGGACGAAACGCCGCACCGTCTGGGTGGAGTCGTAGAAAGACAGACTAACGGCGTGAGCGACGGGAATTGAAACCAGCAGGTAGATGCCCAGCAGCAAAGCCACGGCGCTCTTTCCAGACCGGCCGGCGCGCCAGCCGCACGCGACCGCCCAGCCGCCCCACATCGACAGGCCTGCCAGCGGGACGGTCAGGTACAGCGGATCGATATGGTTGCGAAGCGGCAGCAGCGGGGCCAGGACAATCGGAAACCAGGCCGCGAAGAACGTGGCCAGCCATTCGCGCCGCCACATCTTCCAAGCCAGGAATCCCAGCAAACCCACCATCAGGAGAACGGCCAGCAGCGAGCGATACGGAGACGGATAAATCTTCAGAAGGATGAGGCGGTTCGGACCGAGCGCCCATTTCCAATACGTCCAGAGGGTCGAGAAAATTCTGGCGTCCCAATGCAGCTTGTAAACCCCTTCGGCCGGAAGCGGGGCGGCCGAAATGTGAACCCATGCGTAGATGGCGGAGGCGAGAAACATCGGCCAGATTTTTCCGAGGATCCGTCGGGCGCAGCACAGCGCGTATGCGGCGGCCAGCGCGGGATAGACGACGTTCAGCTCCAGGACTCCGAAGCCCAGCAGGAACGTCGCCCACTGCGCCACATAGAAGCGCCGTTCTCCGGTTTCAGCGTAGCGAACTAGCAGATACAGGCCGGTGAGGAACACAAACGCGCACAGAATTTCGTTGTACGCGATGGTCCACGACAGGGCGGTTCCCATGGCGCCGTTCGCGGTCCAAAGAATCGGCGCCCAGAAACCGGCGGCGCGCGATCCGGTGAGCCGGGAACACAGGGCGCTAAGCACAATCAGGCTCGCGGCGAAGGTCAGGAACACGCAACTGTGATAAGCGAGCGCATGCAAGCCAAACAGCGCGGAAAACGACATGAAAAACGCACGGTCGCTCAGGAATCGCAGGGTGCCTTCGGCCAACGGCGTGAACAGCGCCCAGCGGAAGCCCTGCGACTCCCGGGCCATGCGCAACAGCTTGAGATACGCGAAGTCGTCGGATTGGAACCAGCACATCAAGCTGGGCCAATAGAGCACGAGCGCGAACAGAGAAGGGGTCGTCCAATAAGCCGTCTTGCGCGCCAGATCCAAGCGGGACAAAGGACATTATGACGTGTCGGCCCGCGGGAGGATAGCGCGTCCACAGTCCACCCACAACGGAACGACGCGGCAGCGCTTTTCGTCCGCTACGAGGAGACCGCGTCGACCTGGTGCGTCCCTGTGAACGCCTTCCCCAACCTGCGATCCAACTCCCAATAGCAGGTATCCTGTATTTAAGACGTATGAACGCAGCACGCACCGCGCTTCCCCTGCAAGAGCGGGTGGAAGCGCAGGGTCACTTGATTGACTCGCACATCATGGAGCAGATCTTCGACACCGTGGTCGAGTACCACGGCCGATTCGAAGTCGAGCAGTTTCGCATCGGGCGCACCAATAGCGAGCCGTCCTACCTGCGGCTCAAAGTGGACACCGACGACGCCGACTCGATGCGTCAGATTCTCTCGCAACTGCTCGGCCTGGGCTGCTCGATGGTGGACTCCGGCGACGCCGAGCTCGCCGTCATCGAGCGCGACCGCTGCGCTCCCGAAGATTTCTATTCCACCACCAACCATCGCACCTACGTGCGCCGCAACCAGCAATGGGTGGAAGTGCAGAACCAGCGCATGGACGCGCTTATCGTCGTCGAAGGCGAGCAAGCCTGGTGCCGCCGACTGCGCGACATCCGGGCGGGCGACCAGGTGGTCACCGGCATGCGCGGCATCCGCGTCATTCCCGAATCCAAGGAGCGCGACCGCCTGGCCTTCGCCTTCATGAGCAACGGCATCTCGTCCGAGCGTCAGGTTGAAACGGCCGTCAAGCAAACCGCCGCGCTCATGGAACAGACGCGCGCCGCCGGACACAAGATCGTCGCCGTCGCCGGACCCGTGGTGGTGCACACCGGAGGCGCGGCGGCGCTCGCGCGCCTGATCCGCGAAGGCTACGTGAACGCTCTGCTCAGCGGCAACGCGCTGGGCGTCCACGATATCGAAGCCGCGCTGTTCGGAACCTCGCTCGGCATCCGCCAAAGCGACGGGCGCCAGGAAGAGCACGGCCATCGCAACCACATGCGCGCCATCAACGCCATCTATCAGTGCGGCGGCATTCGCGGCGCGGTGGAGAGCGGCCGTCTGCGCAGCGGCGTTATGTACGAATGCGTGCGCGCCGGCATACCGTTCGCTCTGGCCGGCAGCCTGCGCGACGACGGCCCCCTGCCCGACACCATCACCGACATGAACCAGGCACAGGACGTCTACGCGGAATTGTTGAAGGGCGCCGGCCTGGTGTTGTGTCTGGGATCCATGCTGCACTCCATCGCGGTGGGCAACATGCTGCCGAGTTGGGTCAGAATCGTCTGCGTCGACATCAACCCCGCCGTCGCGACCAAGGTGAGCGACCGCGGCACGGGCCAGGCGGTGGGAGTGGTGACGGACGTCGGCCTGTTTCTCGATCTGCTGGCGCGAACTTTGATTCCCGCGTCATGAAGCGCCAGTACACCGAAGAACACGCGCGCGCCGGAGTGCACGCCAAGCTGCCCGAAATCGAAACCTGGGAGAACCAGTATCCGGGCTACGAAATCGAAATTGTGCTGCCGGAATTTACGTCGGTCTGTCCTAAGACCGGCCTGCCCGATCACGGCGAGCTCACGCTGCGTTATGTGCCCGACAAGTTGTGCCTGGAGTTGAAGTCGCTGAAGATGTACATGCTGGCCTATCGCAACCTCGGCATTTTTCAGGAAAACGTGGTGAATCGGTTTTTGCAGGATGTGGTGCAGGCCTGCCGGCCGATTTCGGCGAGCCTCACTGGCGAGTTCACGCCGCGCGGCGGAGTTTTCACCAAGATCACCGCGACCTGGGACCGGAGCGAAGAACGCAAGCGCCGGCACTGAACATCGAGCTGGCTCCCCGCCACACATCAGCCCTGGCACAATTCTTCGTACAGTTGTTTTTGCTTGCGCGCGATCACGTCCCAGTCGAAGTCGCGCTCAACAGTCTTCCGCGCCGCTTGCTCCAGGCACTGGCGCTTTTCGGGATGCTCGATCAGCTCTGCGATCGCGCGCGCCATTTCCTCCGGCGTTTTCGTGACG
>DASQHQ010000190.1:0-5460 GCA_035632015.1 Bryobacteraceae bacterium | reverse complement strand
GCCATCGACGTCAACACCGGCAAATACGTCGGCAAGTCGAACCGCCTCGAAGACACTATTGTTAAGACCAACCTGGACGCGGTGAAGGAGATGGTGCGCCAGATCCGGCTGCGCGACCTGGGCGGCATCATCGTGGTGGATTTCATCGACATGGACGAGCGCAAGAACCGGCAGAAGGTGATGCAGGCGCTCGACGAGGCGCTGCGCAATGACCGCTCGCCGTCGAAAATCCTCCAGTTCAACGATTTCGGCCTGGTGGCCATCACCCGCAAGCGGGTGAAGCAGTCGCTCGAGCGGACGCTCTGCTCGCCCTGCCCCTACTGCGACGCCTCCGGCTACGTGAAGTCGGTGACGACGATGATCCAGGAAATTCTGACCGAGGCCAGGAAGATCGCCCGCACGCTCGACGGCCGTGACGTGACGCTGCGCGTGA
Source organism: Bryobacteraceae bacterium (assembly GCA_035632015.1). GTDB lineage: Bacteria > Acidobacteriota > Terriglobia > Bryobacterales > Bryobacteraceae > Palsa-89. Next base: position 5,027 of record DASQHQ010000190.1, on the reverse strand, counting down.
ATCCAGATGTCGCCAGAGCGCTCAAATCCCGCGACAACACGTATCTGGAGGAGATCGAGGGAATCCTCCGCCGCCCGGTGCTGGTGAAAAGCGATCCGCAGTTGCACCAGGAGCGCTTCGACTTCAACTGAGGGGGCGCGTGGAGACTGCCCAGTCTTGCCGCTACGGGGGAAGCCAGCGGCAGAAGCGGTGGCGCTCGGCAAACTACGAAGAGAGTGTTGCGCAGCGGACGCGCCCGATGGTGCATCCCGAGGGTTCGCCGGACCGATGACGGATTCAAACGCCTGGCGCGGTTTCCCGGCGTGAGAACTGCTGGAGATGCAAGAGGCGTTGGGGCGCCGTCGGACGGCCCCTGAACCGCGCGAGAGTCGGCGCTCCGTGCTCCAGGATCGGCGCTCTGCCGGTCCTCGACACCCGCACCCCGGAACAGATTCTGGGCTACGACGAACTCGGTCTTCTGCTATGCGCGCGAGGCCGGCAGTCCGCAGCGCGAGCCTGCGGTTTCGGCCGATCCTGCTGTCGCGATGGCTCGCTCGCGTGTAAACTCGCGCGCGTGTAAAAAGGTTCTTCGCGGCCGTGTAGAAGGCACACCACCCACTCGGCCCGGACCGATACAAGCCACCAGATTTCAGCAGCTTGCAGCGATGGCAGGCAAGCTGCTCAACCCCTGTGGTACGGAAAAACCCGTTCCGTGCAAGGAGGTTCTAGCTATGTATAAGCCGAACTTAGTTGGAAAGATCTTGCTAGGCGGTTTGCTGGCTGCAACATTTCTGCCGCCTGTAAACGCAGATGTGTGGAACAAGAAAACCGATGTCACCTTCTCCGCTCCGGTGGAGATTCCAGGCGCCGTCCTGGAACCGGGCAAGTATGTCATGAAGCTGGTGGACTCCCAGTCGGATCGCCACACTGTGCAGGTGCTGAACGCGGACCAGAATCACGTCTACGCGACGATCCTGGCGATCCCCAACTATCGTCTCCAGCCCTCTGACAAGACCGCGATCACCTTTTACGAAATGCCCGCGGGCCAGCCGCAAGCCATGAAAGCGTGGTTCTATCCCGGCGACAACTTCGGGCAGGAGTTTGCTTATCCAAAGACGCGGGCCACACAGATCTCGCAGGTCACCAGTCAGAATGTTCCTGTAGAGCCGGCCGACATGGAGCCGAAGCTGGCGGAGAACCGGCCTGCTGCGGAGCCGCCGCTCCAGGAATCGAGCGCTGTCGGCCCAGAAACGAGCGCAGGGAACTCCGAGCCCAATGCAGCCGACAGTGCGGCGCCGGCGCCGCCAACTGAAATAGCGCAGGCCCGACCGACAGAGCCTGCATCGACAACGCCAGAACAACAAACGGAGAAGATGCCCAGCACTGCCAGTGCTCTGCCGCTGGTGGCGCTGTGTGGTCTGCTCTCGGTGGGCGGGGCGATCGCCCTGCGCCTGTTCATGAGAAGGGTTGCCTGAGCAGGGGTTAGCTGAGCCGGGTTACCCGAGCGAGGTATCGTGCGGCGGCTGGCAACAACCGATTCCATTCTCCGCTGGTCGGAGCGCTGCCTGTGGGTTGCCGGATTGCTGGCCCTCGGTTACTGCGCGTTCGTTCTTCTGGACGCCCGGATCTACCAGGCCAGCGAAAGCCGGCGGCTGGATCAGGCCTTGCAGCAGAAGCTCTCCGTTCGGCGCGACACCGCAGACGCAGCGCAGAGCGCCCCGGCCGCCGCACCGGCCCGCCTTCCGCCAAAGACCGTTCCGCCACAGCCCGGGAGCTTGATCGGGAGGCTCGAGATTCCGCGGATCGGTCTTTCGGCGATGGTGCTGGAGGGCAGCGATGAGCGCACCCTGCAACTCGGGGTGGGGCACCTTCACGGCGCCGCGCTGCCCGGAGCGCCAGGCAACGTGGTGCTGGCCGGCCACCGCGATACGTTTTTCCGCCCGCTTCGGAATATTCGCAAGGGCGACAAAATCACCGTAACCACCACCGACGGCATCCACGAGTATTGGGTGGAATCCGCGGCAGTCGTCGATCCGGACCAGACGCAGCTTTTGCAAGCGTCGTGGCAGCCGACCCTGACCCTGGTCACGTGCTATCCGTTCTCTTACCTGGGCGCCGCTCCCAAGCGATTCATCGTGCAAGCACGAGAGGGGGCCGGTCCGCTGCCGGCGGCTGCCGAACCAGCCGCCAAGCCTTTGACTTACGCCGCCACACATCAGACCGGCGCGCGTTCGAGACACATTGCTGCCATTGCCCTCCGTGGGGAGCAGCACGAGACCCGCTCAGACCAAGGCGCACCCGACGCGGGCCCCTCCGCGCCAACCACGGAAGCAAACGCGGTCGAAACCTCCGGTGACGAAAGCGTGCCGCGGCCACACCGGGGGATCAAGCGAATCCCCGGCCGGATTCTCGGGAAACTCGGCGGAATCCTGCGGCGGCGAGGCAAGCAGAGCGAGGAAAGCAACGGAGCCTCGTGACAGGGAAAGGCGAGCCCGCTGCCGGCGCTTGCTGATCAGGCCGAACTCAGGCGCGTGCGAGAAAGGAGGCCCAAATGCTTTGGACTATTGCGATCCTCCTGATGATCATGTGGCTGCTCGGCGTCATCAGCTCCTACACTCTCGGAGGATTCATTCACATCCTGCTGGTCCTGGCCATTATCGCGGTGCTCATTCGAATCATCCAAGGGCGAAATCCAATTTAGCCGAATCGCTGCCGCTGAAGCAGTTAAGGAATGCGGGTATGACGCGACAATTTGTAATGTTTCCCTTCTCACGGTCCACGTATTATCTGTTGGGATTCGTTGTGCTCCCCATCCTTGGCGCCGTCTTGGGATTGATTGTCAGCCGCTTTCTCCGCAGAAGCTCCAAAAAGTTTCAAGACTCGTGGAGGGAGCTGGCGCTCTCGCTCCTCGCGTCTTTGCCTGTTCCACTGCTGATTCTGGCCGCGTTGTATCTTGGCTTGGAAATGCTGGCGCTGCCGCGCCGTTACGAACAAATTGCGTCTCAACTCATCTCCGCCTTGACGGTTGTCGTGTTTTACTTTTTCCCGGCCAAGGTGATCGTTGTGTATCTCGAACGGCTGGGTCACAGAAAGCCCGGCTTGCGCCGGACACTTCAGTTCGCTGCCTCCATTACGCGCGCGGTCTTCTCGCTCCTGGCGATTGAGACGATTCTGCGTGTGGTGACGTTGCCGCCGAAATACGCGCAGTTCGGCTTGCAAATGGTGACGGCGTTGGGGATTCTGCTCGTCTTCTATGCCTTCGCCAAGATGGTCACTTTATATCTGAGCCGGTTAAGCCGGAAAGATCCTGCTCTCGAGCGTGTCACCGATCCGGCGGCGTTCGTAGCCCAGGTGCTCTTCGCGGTGTTAGCTTCCATCGTCGTTCTCGAGAACCTGGGAGTTCATCTGACGGCCATCTGGACCACGCTGGGCGTGGGCAGCGTAGCGATCGCCCTGGCGCTGCAGGAAACCCTCAGCAATTTTTTCGCGGGCATTTACCTCCTCGCCGACCGCCCCATCGGCTCGGGAGACTATATCAAGCTGGATTCCGGATATGAAGGATTTGTGGTCCACGTGGGGTGGCGCTCTACATCGATTCGCACTCTCGGAAATAACATCGTGGTGGTGCCCAATTTGTCTGTGTCCAAGGCGATCATCACTAATTATTCGAAGCCCGAGGAGCGGATGGGGATCAGTGTCCGCGTCGCCGCACCTTATGGGACCGATCCCGGACTCGTGGAAAGAGCGCTGGTGGAAACGGCGCAGGCAGCAGCTCGCGATCAAGTCGACGGACTGCTCGCATTTCCGGAGCCCTCGGCGAAGCTGATTCCCGGATTCGGCGAGTCAACGCTGGAGTTTACGCTCGATGTCCACGTGCGAAGATTTGTTGATCAATACCAGGTTCAGAGTGAATTGCGAAAGCGCATTTTGGAGCGCTTCCGGCAGGAAGGCATCGAGATACCGCTGCCCGCGCACAGATTGGTGGTGGACAAACTCGTGATGGGATCCCTCCATCCGTTGGAGGCGGCTGCGCCAGAACTTTCCTCGCGGCGGCGCGCAGGATAGGCCAGCGGAGAGACCGCGCCGGGGCGCTCAAAACCACATCGCCTTGTTCACCACGTTGCGCAGCGGCTCGCCCCGCCCGAAGCGGCCGGCGTTGTCGAGCAGCACGGCGAGATGGCGCTCCGGGATGCGCGGCGAAACACCGGCCACGTGCGGCGTGAGGATGACGTTCTCCATCTTCCACAGCGGATGATCGCGCGGCAGCGGCTCGGTTTCGAAAACATCCAGGCCCGCGCCGGCGATCTCGCCCGCTTCGAGCGCCGCAACCAGGTCCTGCAGATCGACGATCACGCCGCGGCCAATGTTGATGAGGTAAGCGGTTCGCTTCATTTGCTGGAATTGTTTGCGCCGGAACAGCTTCTCAGTCTGCGGCGTGTGGGGCGCGGCGATCACCACGAAGTCGCTTTGCGCGAGCAGATCGGGCAGCCGCTCCGGCCGCCACAGCGCGGCCACGCCTTCGGGAGCCTGCGTCTGCACCGGATCGACGGCAAGAACGCGCATGCCGAACGCCAGCCCGCGCCGGGCGATCTCGCTGCCGATCGCGCCCAGGCCCACTAGGCCGAGCGTCGCATCGGCCACGTGCATATGAGCACGATCCAGCTCGGTGACGCGCCCCGGCCCGGTGAGAAAGTTCGCGCGGTCCTCTTCGCCGCCCACCGGCTCCCAGCGCGCGGCCGTCTGGTTGCGGATGTAGCGGTGAAAGTTGCGCGCGAAGCAAAGGATGTAGCCGAAAACGTGGTCGGCGATGACGTCGGAAAACAGGCCGCGCATGTTGGTGAGCTGGCAAGGGTGCGCGATCAGCTCAGGGAAAACGTAATGCTCCAGGCTCGCCGTGGGCGCCTGCACCCAGCGCAAGCGCCGCGCAGCCGCGAGCAGCGGCGGCGTGATCTTGCCGAAAAAGCCGTCGGCCTCAGCGATCTCCCGCCGCGCCTCTGCCTCCTCCGCCGCATTCACTACGGACATCGTGCCGGCCGCCGCCACAATCT
>DASQHQ010000189.1:0-4958 GCA_035632015.1 Bryobacteraceae bacterium | reverse complement strand
GGCGGTTGATTTAGGCTGCGAATCGGATGACTTCAAGTTCGGAGGACGTATCGACTCCGGCGAGAACCTGGTCGACGCGAAGCATCGTCGCGTGCTCCAGCTCCGTCTCACCACATTGGCGGCACTGAAGGACAGGCAATGCCTTCAGAATCACAATTGACGAATCGCCGATCTTGAACGGGAGGTCCGTTACCCGCCGCTCCAGCAGCCCGCCACAAACACGGCATCTCATCTCTGGACTCTCCTGATTCGAAATCCCGGATCCCATTCCTCTGAAACCGGGATATACATAGTTACGACCCGAACATTTCCAGCCTCCACGTCCGTGGCGATCTGCGCGTGAAACACGCGGCCATCGAACTCGCCTCGTAAGAGGAAGCTAGGCAGGTATTTGTCATCCGGGTACGACTCTATAATCTCCGGTGAATCGGCTCCCTTTAACAGCATCTCACTTCCAAGCGACCGCTGTTCGAGACGCATCGTCACGTGATACGTCCAGCGAACCTGCCCGATGGATAAGCATTCGCGGATGAAGCGCAGTGGTTGTTCGGGAACGGGAGCCCTGACCAAATCCCGATTATAGGCCGTCTAAAACCGAAGTCGCCGGTGACGCGCTCGAGGTAACCCGACCCGGTGGACTTACTACTCCTCGCGCGCGGTGCCCAGGTAGCGGGTGGCCAGCGCCGATTCGGCAAGCGCGCAAGCGAACACCAGCAGCATGACGTACCACCACAGAGTTTGCGGCGTCTTGCGGGCCGTTGTCGGGCCAGACGTCGACGCTTCTTGTGCAGCTTGCTCTCGCTTGCCCTGCCACAAGGACAAGACATCGTCGGGGATCACATCCAGGTTCGACTCCTTCGAATCCGGGTTGACGCCGACTTCGTCCTGGCGGCCGTTGGCCAGGCGGAACTGGTAATAGCCGGCCTCGGTCAGCCGGAACAACTGAGCTGAGGCGGCCTCCCTCAGGCTGAGCGGGCGCCGGCCCTCGGGGTCGGTGACTTCGACGCGCTGCGCTTGCTCCTTGGCGTTGCGAAGCTCGAAGTAGGCGTCCACCGGACGCGCGCCGCCCTGGCGTTCGCTGCCCGCAAGATAGCGCGCGGTCTGCTCGATGAACGGGACGAAGGCGGGCTGCAAGGGGAAATCGTTGGTGAGGTTGTCGAGCCCGGAGGTGAACAGCACCACGCGGCCCTCGCCGATGCTTTTCTCCAGCAACAGCGGCGTCTGGTCACCTAAGCGCACGATCACACGGGCATCGCCGGGCTCGACATCGAGCGCATAGAAAAACTTCAAGCCTGGCCAGCCGCCGGCTTTGGCCACCGCCGGATAAGAGGAGTCACTCGACCCGACCGCCATGAAGCGATCCGGAACGCGGGTGTAGTCGCGGGTCTGGACGATGCGCGCACCCAGAATGGGAATCTTCAAGCGGGCGCCCGCGGAGGTTCCGGCCGCAATGAACAGGCTGCCTCCACCGCGCACGTACTGGGTGAGCGAATTTTCCAGAAGCGAGGGCACCGTGTTGACATCGGACAGAATGATGAAAGCGTAATTGGACGGCTTTCGGTCGGCGGCCTCGTTGACAGCGATCGATTCGAGGGCAAAGGCCGATTCCGCGGCGGCCAACAGCGCAGCGCGGACGTAGAGCGGCGAACGGTTGTCGCCGTAGTTGTGGATCAGCAATGCCTTTTGCGGATCGGAACGCTCGACGGCAAAGCGGCGCAGGTCGTCGGCTGGAAAACCGTCCGCGGCGTCGATCCTGACCTCGCAGCGGCTGAAGCCGTAGGGCACTTCGAGCGCCGGGAAGTCGACCGTGGCGCGTCCGTTGGCGGGCACATCCACACTCTTCGTGGCAGTGGTTTTGCCGTTTACCACCAGCGACACGGTGCGCCGGGCAGCGGGAGTGCCGAAGCCCGCGATCACGGCTTGCACGTGAACCGGCTTGGCGTCCTTGCCCCAGACTTGTCCGGGGGCCTCCACTGATTCGACCGTCCAGTTGGGTTGCGCCTTGGCGATCACCGCATGCGTCACCAGTTGAACGTTGCCGGGCAGCGCCATGTCGGAGAAGGTGCCGGCTAGCTCGCCGCGTTGCATATCGCTGAACAAGTGAAGCTCGATGGGAGTATGGACCGACTCGGCCATCGCACGCACCGCCCGCGCCAATTCGGCGAAGTTGCCGTGGCCATCGCCGGGCTGAATGGCCTGCACCGCCGCGCGCAACGCCGACTGGTCTTCGATGGGTTGCGTGGTCATGAGCTGCAGCTCGGAGCCAAACGCCGCCACCTGCGCGCGGGCAGCGCCCTTTGCCGACAGCACGCGCATTGCCGCGTCCTTGGCGTCGGGCAGGCGGGTTCCGGCGCGCATGCTGAAGGAATTGTCCACCACCAGCAGCACCAGCCGGTTGCTCGAAAAGGCGGCCGCGTTGCGATTGATGAAGGGATTGGCGAAGGCCAGAATCAACAGCACGAGAACGGCCAGCCGCAGCGACAGCAACAGGAAATAGCGAAGCCGCCGATGATGCGTCGAGCTTTGCGTGCGCGACTCGAAAAACATCAACGAGGGCACCGGCCTGGGCGTGGCTTTTAGCTTCTTCAACAAATGCAGGTAGAGCGGAAGCGCGACCCCCGCGAGACCGGCCAGAAACCAGGGCGCAAGGAGTCCCACTTACACGATCCCCCACTTCCGCCGCAGCCACCACTCGGAAAAGCGCAGCAGCAGCAACACCAGGAAGACCAGCGGCAGATCCCACAGATCCTTGGTCTCGCGCACCGTCACGCCGGCTTCCGAAAAAGGAATCGCGCCGGCGAGTTTGCCGAGGTCGGCCGGCTTCCAATATTGCCCGCCGGTTTGAGTGGCAAGGCGCTCCAGCAACTCGCGGTTCTGCTCGGTGTGAAAATTCTCCGCTACGCCGTCCATGCGCTGAAAGGTTAATACGTCGCGGCCCAATTCTTTGAAGGTGCGCGTATTGGGATCGCTGCGCTGCGCCGTGATCTCGGTCAGGTACGCGCCGGCTTTGGGAGCGGACCAGGCGGCCTGGAACTGGCCCGGGCTATCGGGCACCGGAGTCATCTCAACCAGAGCGCTCACGCCGCTCGGGCCCAGGATATGCGCTTCCACCTTGGCGTCGCGAGCGGGGTTGTACTGTTGATCGCGAACCTCGGCGTTCAGAGTTACGGCGCCGTTGTCGAGCAGCATCTGAGCCGAGACGGAAGCCGTGACGTGGCCCGGCGTATCGGAAACCAGCCACCGCAGGAGCTGCTGCCAGAACAAATCGTGCGCCGTGTCGCCCAGCGGCAAGCTCATCTGCCAGCGCCAACTGCCTCCGGTAGCCATGATCGCAGTGCGGCCGTGGCCGAAATTCTCAGTGACCAGCAATGGCAACTTGCGGCCTTCGGGGGTAATCATGTTGGCGAGAACGGCGGCGCCTGGCTTGGGCGTGCCGGGATCTTCGTAGTCCATCAGGAAGGGAAGCTGCTTCCACTTGGACGCGTTGGCGGCAGGGTCATCCACCAGGCGGGTAATAATACTGTCCGCGCCGGCGGGCGCCAGCTCGGCTACTGTGTGGGTGGCGCCGTTTTTGGGATCGGCCTCGCGATGAAAAGTTCCCGCCTGGGTGGGCAGCGTCGTTGGCAGCAGGTCGGTGAGATTCGATGCGTTCCAGCCGCCGTCCGCCAGCGCGAATTGACCGCCCAGCAGCAGCAGCCCGCCGCCACGCCGATCCACGAACTCGCGGATCAGCTCCTGCTGGGCGTTACTGAAATAGCCGGCTTCCACGGACCCTATGATCAGTCCCTGGTAGGCGAAGATGTCCTCGGCGCGAGCAGGAAAGCCGTCGGCGAGTTCTTTGGGATCGGAGATTCCCTGACGATAGATCTTGTTTTGGCTGGTGCGGACCATGGAGGTGATCTGCACCATGCGGTCGTCCTCTTCCGCCTGCCGGATGAACTTGTATTCCCAGCGCGGCTCGCCTTCGATGTACAGGATGCGGCGCGGCTCGGAGCCGACATTCACCACGCGAGTCAGCGTATTGTTGGCCGTGTTCTCCTCGCCTGGCAACGGCACGGCGGCGATTTGGAGCGTTCTGGCGCCCGCGCCACCGATATCGAACATTAGAGTCTCGCTCTGGAGATTGCCGTCCGGCCCCACGGCGACGGTGCGAGAACTAAGGAGTTTCGCTTGGGGAGCGCTGACGTCGCGTACGGTCAGATTGATCTTGGCGCCGGCGTATCCGCGTTGATGCCAGGTGATCTTGGCGGCAAGGCGTGAGCCGGCCAGGGCGCGCGGAGCAACGACGGCATCGTCCAGCTCCACGTCATGTTGGGCGCGCTCGCGTCCAAAGCCGACGGTGTGAACGGGAATGTGTCGGGCGCGCAGGGCGTTGATCGCATCCGCGCCGATGCTCCCCGTGTTGTCGCCGCCGTCGCTGAGCAGCACCACGGCGCCGATGGGCAGGTCGGAAGTCTCGGCGCTCAACTGCTTGAGGCTGTCGCCGATGCGCGTCGAAGGCTTGTTGGGTTCGAGGTCCTTTAGGTTGTCGATGCGGGCGGCCACGTCGTCGACGCGGTAAAGACGCGTTTGAAAGGAGCGATTGAGGCTGGCCAGGACGCCGTTCTGAAGCGCCTTAACGGCTTGCGCCTGGCGCGTGGAACCGTCCTCGGAAATGGCCATGCTCCGGGAATCATCCACCAGCACAGCGATGATGTTTTGTTGCGGCTTCAGCTCGGCGACAGTGATCGCCGGTTGCCACAGCAGCACCAGCACGAGTGCGGCCAGCAGCGACTGCAAGCTCCAGATTAGCCAGGTTCGCCAACCGCGCATGTTCTGAGCCGCTTGCGCCAGATGGCGGCGGATCAGCCACGCCAGACTTACGGCTGCGGCCACGATCAGCAGCGCCAGCATCCACTTTGGGCCTGCCCCCAAAAGGGCGAATTGGCCGCGTGCATACATCGAACGCGGGTACTTAA
>DASQHQ010000188.1:0-21420 GCA_035632015.1 Bryobacteraceae bacterium | reverse complement strand
TTGTCCCCGCCTCAACGCTGAGGCAGCCGGAGCGCGCAGCGCTCTGAATCGCACCCGCCCAAAAACGCATCGGACGGTGCATCCACTCCGGTTGAAACCGTTGCCTGGCCCCCTGGCCTATATATACCTTGACACGTATATGCAATGTGGAGTATATTAAGAGCGTGGAATCTGTGTTCGAAATTATTGCGGAGCCGAGCCGCCGTGCGATATTGAGCCTCCTGGTCTCGTCACAACAGTCGGTGGGAGAGATCGAGCGTCAGCTTCGTATGCCGCAGCCGAGCGTGTCAAAGCACCTGCGAGTGCTGCGAGAGGCCGGTTTCGTGGAATCCACGGTGGATGCACAGCGCCGCCTCTACCGGCTGAAACCTGAACCACTTCAGGACGTGGATGCCTGGCTGGCTCCGTTCCGCCGGTTCTGGTCCGCTCACGTAGATGCTCTCGAACGCCACCTTGACCGCATGGATCAAAACACACCAACGAAAAGGGAAACAAGGAGAAAGAGATGACCGATCGCGAGCAGTACACACCGGGTCCCGCCAGCGGCGCGGAGGTACGGAAGGACGGAGAAAAGTGGACGCTGATTCTCGTCAGAGAACTGCGCCACTCGCCGGAAAAAGTCTGGCAGGCGCTAACCGATCCGGCGCATCTGCGCGAGTGGGCACCCTTCGACGCCGATGGGAGCCTGGGTATGGCTGGAACCACGGTGCAGCTCACCACGGTGGGAGCGCCCACGCCGCACGTTACCGAAACAACAGTGACGCGAGCCGACCTTCCTAAGCTGCTTGAGTACAACTGGGGTGGCAACGCTATCCGGTGGGAACTCGAAGCCCTTGGTGGCGGCACCCGCCTGACGCTGTGGACCAGCATCGATCGCCGCTTCATCTCAATGGGTGCTGCCGGGTGGCACATTTGTTTGGATGTTCTGGATCGCCTTCTCAGGGGAACTCCCATCGGCCGCACCGTTGGCCCCGAGGCCATGAAGTTCGGCGGCTGGCAGCGGTTGAACGCCGAGTACGCCAAGCAGTTCGGCGTTGAAACGCCCAACCGGCCTCCTCAGGCGGCTCACAGGTCGTGAATCAATGGGGACAAACCAATCATGAAAGATGACACCAAGCGTTCGGAAAAGGGGTTGTCTCCAGAACAGCGTGAAGAACTACTCAGGGTATTGAAAGCCCGTCTTGAGAAAAACATGCCTTTCTACGATTGTTCAGCGGAAAGCCCTAAAGGCCGCAGAAGTGTTTGCTACGACCGTGAAGCACTGGAGTCAGGGAAAGAACATAAACCAGAAGATAACGCTGTTGATATGGCAGCTGCCATGGGCATCGAGCTTCTAACGAAAGAACAATTACGAAAACGTCGAGCTGGGTGAGAACACCTTCTGATGTTAGAAAACTCGGTGGCGCCCTCTTTTGTGATCGCCGCTACAACACTGTTTTCGTGTATCACAACGATGCCGAATTTTACTATGCCGCTAGGGCGTTCGGTGGCTCGCTAAGGTCTAAATTTTGCTTGCCGGCGCATCAAACAGTCGATGCCCTTCAAGGATGGCTTCCGCTCGCCGTCCTCGAGGCTGCAAACGCAAGGGTAAACAACCTGCAGAACCGAAGGAAATTTCTTCCTGCGGCAATCGCCGAGTCGGTGAGCGTGCAGAACCCACGAACGGACTTAAGCCCGCGAGAACTCGATGTGCTGAAATCGATTTGTTCAAGGAAATCACAACAAGCAGATCGTACTGGCCCTGCGCATTAGCGAGCACACGGTCAAGACGCATGTGAAGAGGATTCTAATAAAGCTGAATGTGGAGCATCGCTCGGAGGCACCTACGGCCGCCATCCAGCGCGGTATCGTTCATCTTTAGCCGCTGATCTCGATCGGGACTCAAAACTATCGTTTGGGCCTGATTTGCAGCGTTGATTAGTTTACAATCGGGTCATCGGTTCGCGTCAACGCAGATATAAGCAGATATAATCGGTGAGTAGCCTTCTTGGCCGGCTCGCTCACGCCGGTATCGCTCTTTCGAGCGATACCTCGGATGGGCGATTGTGCTCGTGGTGTCTGGATGTTAGCATGGCTTTGCTCTTAACCGAGTGAGAGTTGAGGTCTTAGAGGAATGAGAGGGGAAACACTTCGTATGATGCGTTGCTGCGTTGGAAGTTTTTTGGCTGCGACGGTGGCGATGGCTGCCAACACGTCTGCGCCGCGGAACGTCACCTACACCAAAGACGTCGCCTCGATCCTCGATAAGAGCTGCGTCGAATGTCATCGACCCACGATGTTCGCGCCGATGTCGCTCATGACGTATGACGAAGTGCGGCCGTGGGCCCGCGCGATCAAGGAGAAGGTCGTAATGCGCCAAATGCCGCCGTGGCACGCTGATGACCCCGCGGGCGTCTTCAAGAACGACCCACGGCTGTTGCAGACCGAGATCGACACGATCGCGGCATGGGTGGATGCAGGCGCACCCAAGGGGGCGGACAAGGACATGCCGCCGACGCCGACCTTCAGTACGGATGGATGGACCATCGGCAAGCCTGACGTCGTGTTTTCGATGGCGACTGAGTACCCCATTCCCGCGGAGGGCACGGTGCCGTATCTCAACTTCCGCATACCGACCCATCTGGGCGAAGACAAATGGATTCAGGCTTATGAGTTCCGGCCGAGCAATCGCGCCCAAGTTCATCACGTGGTTGCCACTATCGTTCCGCCCAACGCTGGCCCTGGGGCCATCGCCGAAGGGATGGGCAGCTTGGGGAACTTGGTGCCCAGCCGTCCCGGTGTCCTGCTCCCGCCCGGCGTGGCAAAGCTTCTGCCAGCGAACTCGGACATCATCCTGCAGATGCACTACACGACGAACGGCACGCCGTCGACGGATCGTACGGAAGTCGGTCTGATCTTCGCCAAGGAACCGCCGAAGCAGCTCGTCGGCTCGGCAGGGGTAACCAACCTCACCTTCGTAATCCCTCCAAACGATCCAAATTACGAGGTTCGGACCAAGCGGAAACTGACAAAGGATACCCTCGTTTGGGCGTTCATGCCTCACATGCACGTCAGAGGCAAGGATATGACCATCCTGGCCCACTTCGGCGATGGCCGAACCCAGACGTTGCTGTCGGTACCGCGCTACGACTTCCGCTGGCAGACGACGTACGAGTTGAAGCAGGCGGAGCTGTTGCCCAAGGGCACGGAGATCGAAGTCATCGCGCACTACGACAACTCCGCACGCAACCTGAACAACCCCGACCCCTCGCATGAAGTCCGCTGGGGCGACCAGACGTGGGAAGAAATGATGATCGCGGCTATCGAAACGTTAGGCGATCGCGACACGCCGCAGCCACAGAAGACCACAAGCTCAGGCGGCGGGCAATAGCGATTGACACGGAGGAGCCGTTGACGCGTTTTCATCTCGCGATTTGTTGTACAGCTTTGGTAACAGTATTGGGGGGAGCTGCTGTATTGATAGCGCAGCAGCCTCCCACCTCTTCCACACCCGCCACACCAGGACGCGAAGGAGCAGTCATAAGAGGAAACAGCCGGCCGACAGATCCAACGGTGCCGACGACGGTGACCACAAACCTGCCTGGTCACCCAAGCCCGCCGCAACCACACCAACAGCAGGGGCTTGAGTACTTCCTGGGGACGTGGGCCTTTTCATGGGTTGGACGCGAGAGTCCCATTACAGCTGGACCACGAAGCGGGACAGCCACTTTCACCCGCATCGGCCAGAGCAATTTCATGAACCTGCAGATCGAAGGGAAGGTCGACGGGAAGGTCGACGGGGGAGCGGCGTATAAAGAGGGTGGCGTAGTTGCCTGGAACCCCGACAAGAAGATTCTGGTCGTTCACGAGAAGACAGCGACGAATGCCGATTTACTCAGTCTCGGCGATTGGTCCTCGCCGCTCGGGATCCGTTTCGATACACAGCCGCTGCAAGTACAGGGGAGGACGGTCAAGCTTCGACGCTCGTATGCAATTTTGTCAGCGACCTCATTCACGGTCACGGAGCAGATCTCCACTGACGACGGTCCATTCTTGCGGCTTGGCGTGGGAAGTTTCATCAAGACGAATTAGGTGCCGGCCGTAAGGAGAGATCTCAAGTACTCGGCGTTTTTGATCCGGGATCACACTCCTCGCGATCCCACGCCAAGATCGACTGACAAGTGCGCCGTGCGCGCTCTCACGGCTTAAACCTCCTTGCTATGTGAGTGACTGCGAGCGTGTTGACGCGGCGTCTGACTCTTCCGCGTTGGCCCTGGCTTTCCGCACATTGCGATGGATCTGGATGGCTAAGACCACGTTCGCGGCGAGCGTCAAGGCCCCGGTCCCAACGTGGGCAGAGATCAGGAGTATCACCGGCAGAGGATCTTCCGGATTGATCACCTGGACCGCCAGCACAGCCATTCCCAGGACCGCCTGCGAGAGTGTGATTCCTATCGTGGCCGTCGCAGCAATTCGCAGTGAACGATGCTCGGGGAACTGCTGCTTCACCCGGAAACCCGTTACTCCGCTCAAGACGGCAACCACCATCGCCCCTAAGATGTGAGGTATGACGTTCGTGACTCCGTATCGGAACACGGCGCCGAGCACCACCTGGACTGCAACCGTAGCGCACGAGACGATTGACAGGGACTGCAGTGAGAGCTTCCCAGTCCGCTCCTCAACTATTTCGGGGCCCCGATTCCAAACTCGGGACGTAAAGACAGAGATCAGGACCGTAGTTGAGAAAAGAAGGTACGCGAGCAAGGTGTGAGAAAGCCTCACCGGGAGCGGTCGGGGAGGCATCGGGATCCCCAGCAAACCTTCCACGACAAAGGCGCTGAAAGCGATCCAGCCCAGCCGGCGCATCCATTTCCGCTGCTCCACGACCGACATCCAAAGAGCGAGGCCCAACGTAAGGATAACCAAGGACGTCCCCGCCACGGGGTGAAAAAGCCCCAGGGAGTAGAGGGGACGCTCTTCATTAGTAGTGACGAAAGCTCCGGTAATTGCCAGAGCCAGAGTGGATGCTCCAAGGAGAATCGTGCAAAGGTGCAACCATGGCGTTTTCATGGTGCGCGCTGTGTTACCTGATGTCGGATTCGGCTGTCTGGAGTTCCAAACCGACGCGCTCGCCGTTGATAAGCACGAACCCGGAATTGATCAGCTGCTGGCCCGTTATGTCGTATTGAGCATAAAGCCGCAGTTCCGTAAGCGAAAGGAAAAACTCGACCGCTTCAGATGCTGCCGAATCGCCGGTCTTAGGGGGAATCCGCACCGTGGAGCTGAAAACGATCCCGTCGAAGTCAGGATCCTTTTCGAGGATAGACAGTAGCGGCCGGATTAGATGGGAGACGTGCCGGTCGAAAGCCAAAGCAGCGATGCGGTATTGGGAGCCCGAATCGGAAGCCACAAGGTTGGTCGTAACCGACAACTGCAGATAGGACATGCCGTGAAAGGCTACCAGAACCGGAGGCGCATAGGATACGAAGTGTGCATCCGCGTCCAACTCGAGCAGGATGTGTTCGATCATTCCCTGATACGAAGCCTGCTGCTTCCGCAGCGTCTCGGGGGATAGATCCCGGATGACAGGCGGTGGCGCAGGTGTAGGCGCAACCAGGCGGTCCGCTGCAGGCGCGCGCTCCGCAAGGGTAATCGCTGGGCTTGGGCGTACGGGACCTTCAGATTCCGAGCTTTCGGATGCAGTCACGTCTGCGTGGGGCCAGAGCTTCACTGGATTGCCATCGATGAACACTCGCGATTCCAGCAGGGCTGTCACCTGTTCGTTTACGTTATCGCTCGCCGCCACTTTCTCGGCCGTCGCTCGCGGAACGATGAGCGCCAGGTTCTCAGGGCGTTCTACGGTGACGCCCAGCACCTTCTTGCGAACGTGATGAGCCACTTCGATGGCAAACGCACTGAGCTGAGTTTCGCTGGCGAGTCGAGGCGCAGTCGCACGCAGGATCGGGAGCACCACGTCCAGATACGTCTCTTTGACGCGCTCGTTCTGGTTCATGGAATCTTCCGAGTACGAGGCGAAGTAGTTGCCCGTCACCTGGAGTACCGTATGGCCTTGGAAATTGGAGAAGCGAACGGAGCGCTGATCGGTGACTTGTTCCTGCTTTTCGGTCACATCCAGCGTGCGGCTCAGATAGAACTTGTAAGGATAGTTGTGTGTCGTGATGTCGACTGCCGCGGCTTTCAACTCCGGAAGGTGCTTCTGCTGGAGCGCGCGCATGGCCGGGTCGAGAATCTCCGGCGGCGCGAGTACCTGCGCACGGATCTGCGGAACAGCAGCGATCAGAGTTGCTACCGCTAGAACAGCATTACCTCTGTGCATATACAGCCTCCCTGGACTGGTACGGCGGATCGGCGATGGCGCGAATATAGGCCACCAGCGCGGCGATATCGGACTTGTTCAACGTGTGTTCGTAGGGCGGCATCTCAGCCGACTTGCCGAGCGCCGGTCCACCATGCGCAATGATCGCGAGCAGATCTACATCGCTGATCTTGTTCAAGAACGCCCCGTCGTCGAACGTGTGGGGTTGCACACTTAGATTGTCATGGTTGGACACGCGTTCCGCCGTAGATTCCGGGTCGTGACACCGTACGCAGTAAAAGTCGCTCAACTGGCGGCCCTTATTCTCCTCGAATCCAAGCGCGAGCGCCGGGATCCGAACCTCGATCGTTTTTCCACTGGCGCCGGTTGTAGAAGCCGCGATCTGGTAACGTCCCGCCAGGCTGCCAAGCGTCACGGCGAACGTAAACTGGCCGTCGGATCCGGTCACGCCCGAGGGGGGCTGGAAGGTCACTCCGTTGGCTGCGCGAAATCGCACCAGAGCACCGGCCACGGGCGCGCCCTGTGAATTGTTGACTTGAACCACAACGGGCTGGCCCAACGGAGTCCCGATGGTGGAGAGCTGCTTGCCACCACTGACTTCGACAATTGCGGATGGCACTGCCGCAGGCGGCTTCGCCACTGGCTCGGCCGCGCGGCGCGAACAAGAGACGCATAACGCCACCAGCATGGCTGCCGTCACACCCAGAGTCACTCTCACTTGTGGGCGCCCTCCTGCGATGCTGCTTTGCCTTTCTGCGCCATCAGGAAGGCTGTCAGCGATGCAGCATCCGAGTCGCTCATTTTCCAGTCGGGCTCGAGCGTGCCCGGGCGCAATGCCTGTGGACCTTTCAACCATTGGAAAACCCAGGCGGCGTTTAGCCGCGAACCCACCTGAGTCAATGTTGGACCGACGTATCCTTTGTCCTTCTTCGGGTCGACGATGTGGCAGGCCTGGCAGGCGTACTTGGAGTAGAAGAGCTGCCGTCCCTGCTCGATCGCGGTGGGATCCGAATCAGGATGCATGGAATCGCGCTCGAATGCCGGCGTTTGATAGGCGGTCAGGATGAAATCGGTGAGAGAGTTGGCTTCCTGGTCCGTGAGATTGAATTTAGGCATCCGCCGGATCAACGCTGGGCGCAGAGTATTCGGGTCTTTGAAGAACTTAAAAAGCCATTCGTGTTGCACCGCGCTGCCCTCCCAGGAGAGATCCGGCGCCATGTCGCCGCCGCGCCCATTGATGGAGTGGCAACTGAAACAGTTCAGATCCCGCATAAGCCGTCCGGCCGTACCGGCGGGCTCGTAACTGCTTGGGGTGCGGCCGGCGACGTGAAGGCGTGCCGGGAGCGTACTGGCGCGGTCCGTTTGTGCCAGCAGGGCGGTCACCAGGTCGTCCACCTGAGATGTCGGAATCGTGAACTGCGGCATCTTCAGCGCGGAGCCAAAGCTCCGCGGTTGTTTGATCTTGGCCTCAAGATACGACGGCAATGCGCGCGGCATTCCGGGGAGAAAGACAATTTTTGCCAGTGGTCTTGCACCCACCAACGTCAGATCCGGAGCGAAGTCCTCGGGCTTGCGAAGGCCGTTTATCTCATGGCAAATGGCGCAACCCATTTCCGTGACCAGCAGTTTTCCATGTGCGACTTGTTGTGCAGTCGCCGGCTCAAGATGCACGTTCGCCATAAAATCGGGATCGGTCTTGCCTTCGAGGAAAGCGGTGATGAGGGAGAGCAGTTTCTCATCCAAGCGGTAGTGGGGCATGGCCGTCCCCGGATCGTAAGCCTTGGGGTTGCGGACCCATTGGCGGAGCCACTCTGGTTTCGCCTTGGTTCCGATGCGCGTCAGCTCGGGGCCCAGATCGCCGCCCACCAGCAGGCCGGCGGCGTTCTGCATGGCGTGGCAGGATGCACAGAACGATTCGCCGTACGCGCTGGCGCCAGCCTGCAGCGCCTCCGCATCCGAGCGAGCCGCTGAAGCGGCGGGCGCCAGCGGAGCAGCCAGGGGCGCGGACTGCGCCACCACGAATGCCGAGATGTCCCGGGCATCGGCATCGCTCAACTGGAAGTTTGGCATGGTGGCTGTTTCGGAGTAGGCCTGCGGGTTCTTAATCCAGGCATAGATCCATTCCCGCGTGGTTTTGTCGGCTACGTGCGCCAAGGACGGAGGATCGTCGGTGGGAGTGAGCCGGCTGCCATCCGGAAGTGTCAGGGAATGACAGTGCACGCAGCCGTAACGCGTCAGCAGCGTGCGGCCTGCATTGAGTCTCGGCGTGCCCGTCAGTTTGTCGGTGTGGCATTGGCCGCAGGATGATTCGAAATAGCGCGCGGGGAGGATGGGTTGCTCCCAAGCTTTCGTGCTGCGGTGCGCTTCTTCCACGCTGGTGGCCACACCCTGGCCGCGATGGCACATCACGCACCCGAATTGATCCAAGGTATGCGGAATCGTCGGGTGGGGCCGATAAGGCTGCGTCCCGACGCCGCGCAAACCGGTCTCCTTCATCGCGACGTGGCAGGACGAGCAACGGTCCACCACATTGAGTTCGGGAATCCAGGTCTGCTGAACTCCAGCTTGAAGACGACGCTGCAGCGTGACGGCGTCGTCGCGGCCGCGAATCAGGCGAAGGTAGCCTTTCTGGTAACGGTACCACTCGCGGAAGTGATCTCTTGCGGGAACAATGGCGAGCAAGACCAGCAAAACCAGAGCGAGCGTACCGAAGGCGCGAGCGCTATCGCCGAAGAGCCGGTCCCACAGGGAAGCGAATTGTTTTCGGATCGCCATCACTCGCTCCACGGCCAGACCCAGGACCAACCCGGGCCACGGAAGAAGGTTCCGATCGCGGTGAGTAGCGAAGAGGTGAGCAGGAACCAGGTCATGATCCAGAACGATAGAGGCCGAAGAGAGAGCCACCGGCGGAACCAGCCCGCCTGGTTCGAATCGCGCGCGGCAAAAAGCATGGCAGCGCCGATGAGCACGGTTGGCGCAAGCACCGCGTACACTTTGAACGCGAGGAGCAGGACCACCAGCGCCAGCGCGACCGCAGCGAAGATTCGCAGCCGCTTCCGCCGGTCACGCAACCACAGGCCCTCTGCCTGAATGTTCACATTAAAATAAGGAATGATGACCAGCGCCATGACCACCAGGGTGGGAATCAGCACGCCTCCGACCACCGGCGGGAAATAGTGCAGCAACTCCTGGAGGCCCAGGAAATACCAGGGTGCTTTGGCAGGATTCGGCGTTTGCATGGGGTCCGCCAGACCCTCGAGCGGCGCATCCCAGAACAACGATATCGCGACTAACACGATGGCGAGCACCTCGCAGGCCACCGCTACCCGGAAGATGCCTTCCGGCCAAGTCATCACGAACTGGTCGTCGTCCGCCTTGACGTGCGGCGAAGTGCGCCGTGTTACAAACGCGACCCGCACCGGCTCCTTGCGGCTATCGGAGCCAACGCTTGCCTCGAATGGCTTCGGCTCAGCCATGCGTTCCCGTCCTGCCGGTGTACAAACCGCCGTCTTTGCGAATGCGCCAGAAGTGAACGGCAACCAGCAGCGCCGCCAGCAGCGGCAGAATCACGCAATGCAGCACATAGAAGCGCAATAGTGCGTTCGCGTTTACCGTGTTTCCGCCCAGCATCAGGAAACGCAGCTTCCCGCCCAAAAGCGGGACAGCGGACATAATATTCGAGCCCACGGTGATGGCCCAGAACGCGAGCTGATCCCAGGGAAGGAGGTATCCAGTGTAGCTGAGAAACAGAGTGACCAGCAGCAAAATGACGCCGATCACCCAGTTGAATTCGCGGGGCGGCCGATATGCGCCCCGATAAAAGACCTTGAACATGTGCGCGAATACGAGGAACACCATGGCGTGCGCCGACCAGCGGTGCAGGTTTCGCAGAAATACGCCGGCCGATACGACGAACTGGAGATCCTTCATGTCCGCGTACGCTTGCGGCACCGAAGGATGGTAGTACAGCATGAGCAGTATGCCGGACCCTGTCAGGATGAGGAAAGTGGCCAGCGTGAGCGTTCCCAGGTACCAGGTGACGCTGAACTCCAGGGATCGCCGGCGTATCTTTACCGACGCCAGGTGGAGGAAGACGTTCTGCTGAACCGCCAGCGAGCGGTGCAGATTGCTCGCGCCCGCGCCGCTGCGGAACACCGAGCGCCACACCTTGGTGCTGCGAAGATCGTTCCAATAGCCTTCCATCGCCTTCGCCATTCGTCAGGTCCTAACGAATTGATCCGGCGGCGCGATGGTCGACCGGTCCACCAGCAGATCGCCTTCATCGCTGACCCACACCTTCAGGCGGGGAAGCGGCTTGGGCGCTGGTCCGTCAATCTTGATGCCGAGCCGGTTGAATTTGCTGCCGTGACAAGGGCACGCAATGATGCCGAGCTCCGGTTTCCAAGCTGTGAAACAGCCCAGATGGGTGCAGGTGGCCGAGAGCGCGTAGAGGCCCTCGGCGGCATGGATGATGTAAACGCCGGCCACCGGGTCGGGAGTAACGGAGTCGGGCGGAAAGCGGTCCGGTTTGCCGAGGTTCGCAATGGGCGAGGGCTCATACAGAACGTTGGGCGAAAGAAATTCATACCCGAACACGGCTGCGCCACATCCGGCTACAGCCACCGAACCGAGGCCAAGCTTGATGAACGACTGGCGCCGCGTCACTTCGTCGGGTGATTGCTCGGACGGCTTGTCCTGGGGAGCTTTCTCGTTCTGTTCCATCTTTGCCTCCTCTTAACTCAGCGCACTGCTTGTGCGCCCGACGATCTCAAATACAGCGATTGCGGCGGAATGAGGCCGGTCGGGCTTTTGACCACCCAGTGATAAGCCTCCATCGTGATCACGTTCACCGGGCACCGCGCCGCGCACAGGCCGCAACGTATGCACTTGCTTTCGTCCTTGAGCATGGCTGTTCCGGTGATTACGCCCAGCTCTTCGGCCGCCACATCATCGAGTTCCACCGCGTACAACGCCACGTTGTCTTGAATGTGTTCCAGTGTTGCGGCAGGAAATTCGATTTGATCGAGGGGCGCCAGCCGGAGGCAGTTTTCCGGACAGACGTCCACGCATCCGCCGCACAGGATGCATCGGGATCCGTCGTCCTCGTTGCCTTCGAAAACGGTGTTGATCCAGCAGCGCAGGCATCGCCGCGCTTCGCGCATGGCCGCTTCTTCGTCGTATCCGATCTCAACTTCGGTTACGCCGGTGCGCCTTTCGAGCGGAAGCATGGGCACCGCCTCGCGCGAGTATTCCAGGTACCCAGGAAACATCTGATGGCGATCCAGCACCTCAACTTCGACTTCCGGATCCGGATGCCTGGCGCCGCGCAGGTATTCATCGATGCCGATGGCGATGCGTTTCCCGTCGCCGACGCTGTCGATGATGAGCCGGGGGCCGAAGACGCAATCGCCACCGGCGAAGACACCCGGCGCGGTGGTCGCCAATGACTTTGGGTCCGCAAGGATCAGGCCGCGCGGGCTGACCTGCACACAATCCTCTGGCCGCAGAAAATCCAACTTGGTGGTTTGTCCGATCGCCAGGATGACTGTGTCGCACTCAATGACGGATTCACTGTGGTCATAAAAGGCGGGGTTGAAGCGGCCGGCTGAGTCGAAGACCCACTTGGTCTGGAGCGTTTCCAGGCCCGCCACGCTGCCGTTGCGGCCGACGATCTGCTTCGGCCCGAAGCCCGCATGCACCACGATGCCCTCCGCTTCAGCTTCTTCAATCTCCTCCAGCGCGGCTGGCATTTCGTGGCGTTGCTCCAGGCAGACTATGTTGACCTCGCGCGCCCCCATTCTGAGGGCGGAGAGCGAAACGTCCATCATTTCGTGCGTGGCGACGGCGGCGATGCTCTCCTCGGATGGAATGCTCTCCGTATCACCGGAGGCATGCTGCCGCACCACTTCTCGCGCCGCGGACCGCGCCACATCCATGGCGACATTACCGCCGCCGATCACCACCACTCGCTTGCCGATGCTGAACCTGTATCCCAGGTTCGAGTTCAGCAGAAAGTCGATTCCCTTGAGCACTCCGTCCAGTTCGACACCGGGAATCGACAGGTCGCGGCTGCGATGCGCTCCTACCGCGATCACCACAGCATCGAATCCTTTCCGCAAGTCGGAGATGGCAAAGTCTCGCCCCGCCGCCTGATTGAGCTTCAGTGTGATGTCGCCCAGGTCGAGTATTTCGCGCACCTGCGCCTCCACCACACTGCGTGGAAGTCGGTACTCCGGAATCCCGAGACACAGCATGCCGCCGGCGACCGGGGCGGCTTCGAAGATCGTGACCGAGTAGCCCATCAGCGCCAGGTCGTGCGCCGCAGAAAGGCCCACCGGACCGCTGCCGACGATAGCCACCCGGTACGGCAATTTCTCGGCCGCCCGCCGCGTTGGACCGAGGGGGTGTCGCGACTCCGGCCCGTAGCGTTCGGTCAAAAAACGCTTGAGCGCGCGAATCGAGATGGGCTTGTCGATCGCGCCGCGCCGGCAGGCCGTCTCGCAAGGGTGCGCACAGACCCGGCCGCAAATGCTGGCCATGGGGTTGGGATCGCGCGCGTAACGATATGCTTCTTCAAATTTACCCTCGGCGATAAGCGCAACGTAACGGCCCGCATTGGTCTGCGCCGGGCAAGCCATCATGCACGGGAAATTCGTGTTCAGCCAGTCGTGATCGACTTTCTTATCACGAAATCGCGTAAGCATGGGCGTTGGCCTTGGACACGTGGCGCTATTTAGTGAGCGTGAAATCCGCAGTCGCGTCGCCGGCCACGGCGACGGGCTCGGATTGGGCTTTCATTCCCTCGCGCCAGACTGTGACGGTGTAGCTGCCATCTGGGACGTTGTCGATCTTGTAGCCCCCGGAGGCGTCGGCTTCGGCGTAGTATGGCGTAGGCGCCACGACAATAAACCCGGACATCTCGGGATGCACATTGCACAGCAGAGGAACCAAGCCAGGGGTATCGAATTTGAACGAACGAATTTCGCCTTTGGGCCAGGTGCCCATGTTGTGGCTCAGCTTCTTGTTGCCCGCAAGCGACGGCCAGAAGATGTTGTGCTGCACGTTGTCGCTGTTTAAGAAGTCCACTGTCGTGCCAACCAGGACCACTGTGGCGTGAGGCTGAAACAGGAGTGACTTTTGATCCATAACGATGTGTTTGGCTGGCGCCGGGAACGTCTTTCCCGGAATGGCTTCGATGTATACGACCGTCGCTCCCTTTCCGCCACTGATCTTCCCGCTCACGCAACCGCCATAGGCGATTACACTGCCGGCAAGCAGAACAAGAACTGTTTTCACGAAATGACTGTACGTTGTAAACATGAGTTTCTCCATTGAGTTAATGCAAGAACGTCTAATACACGAACTCCAGCCCGAAGAGCGCGGTCTGCACCCGAAACGCGTTCTGAGCGGCCTGAAGGTTGGTAGCTGAGGTCGCTACGTCCACGCTTTGTTGGGGCCGGAATTGATACTCGAAGTCGGCCTTGATGTTCGGGTGGATCAAGAACTGCACGCCTGGTGTGAAGCGCGTTCGAGTGGATCGGAGCGGAGCAAAATACGGTGTGCCGCTGGCGAGGGTGAAGCCGTTGATCCGGTCGGCGCTTGAATTGACGCCATCCCAGCGCATGATCAGCATGGTCCAGGGCAGAGCCAGGTAATCGGCCTGCACAAATCCCCCGCTGAACTTGGCCGGCACACTGGAAACGAACCGGACCGGCAATGGGCTGGCGTCGGAGAACGGGAGCAGGATCACGTTTCCATCCGCATCCACCGGCAGCAGATTGTTGTCTCGAGCCCACATGTAAAGCCCATATACGTTTAGCTTGCGGTAATTGAAGCTGAAGTCGCCGCCCGCGCGATAATAGGGCTCGTGCACGGTCAGCGACGTCGTGTCGGTGCCGTTGGCCGCCGCCCCAATGAATGCCTGGCGGGAATTTCCGCGAAGATAGAAGCCGCCCAGGTTCAGATAGGTGTGATCGCGTGGCCCGGTTGGACCGGCCGCCTGGATTTCCTTCCGGTTGGCCTCATCCCGCTCCAGATTGAATCGGTAAGAGAAACGAGTGTACAGGGCCTTGGCGCTCGTGTCGGAAGCGAACCCAACACCTCCGCTGGAGCCTCCCGTTGCGGAGGGCACAAATGGGCTGGTATTGGCAGGTTGATTGATGCCGCTGGTGTTCTGATCGATTACCGCGACCGAATAGTGGTAGCCCCCGTACATATGGCCGCCGCTCAGTTCGAGACCCCGCGCCGCGCCCGCGAAGGTGAACTGGTTCGCAACGTTCTGCTGGCCGGTCAGCGCATTGATCGCACCGATGTTGCTCTGGGAGTAGATGTCATAGGGGCTGAGATTGATACCCCTGGCCTGGGTGAACGGCAAATCCAGTTCGAACTGTCCGGCCCGAAAATGAAGAGCATCGGTGGGGAGATGGAAAACCCGTCCGATGTTCACGAGCTTCAGGTAACCATCGCCCAGTCCACCGGCCGCGTTGCTGCCGCCGACGCTGATGTCGTCATCTACCCAGAACGCGATGTCGCTTCCGAAATTACCAGCCGTGAAAATACTGAAGAATCCAGTCTGGAAGTCGGTCGCTGGAATGAACTGGGGGACGGCGTTGTTTGGCGCCAGAGGGTTGAAGCGATCGCGGCTTCCACTGGTCACCTGGAAGAAGGTGTTCATCCGCAAGCCAATCGGCGGTAGCCCCGGAATGGAGCCGGGCCAAATGCTGTTCGGCCATACTTCTTTTTGGGCTGGCGCGCCCAACAGCACGTGCGGGACCTTGAGCAGCGTCTCATCGTCCTTAGGGAACTTGAAGCCCGCATCCTTGAACGCTTTGCCGAAATCGTTTAGCTTCGGAAAATCGACATGACAGGTGCTGCAGGAGGTCTGGTACTGGCGGGAGAATGCGGGAATGGCATACGCGCTCGGAGCTACCAAAGAGAAGGTCGCCACCAGCGGGATGGAAACTGCAACGAAGAATCGCGCAATGCATAGACGCACAAGCATCTCCTGTAAGGCCCGAGAGGGCGCCGCTTAAGATAGTTCGCTTTTGCCACGTTGCACTCCAATGACCAGATTCTGTCGACATGCCAGGGCGCGAATCCCCTCAATTGTTCGTCAAATCGCTCAAGCTACGTGTGTTAGCCGAAGCCTCGTGGGTGAAATGCCACAGCTTTGCGTGCTTTGGCCCTCCTTGGAGTTGGCGTCCCCTAAAGACTGGTATATAGCCCTGCTCACTTGGACATTTCTGGTGGATTGTAGTGCCGCCGGGTATGCTGATTGATGCAATCAGTCAGTCCTGGATCGCCGCGGGCCGGAATCGGGGATTCGCCAGAACCGACTTGGCTCGCGTCATGAAGAACCTGAAGAATCGCAAATTGTGCCAAATGTTTCGGATGCGCGCAGTTTGGAGACGGCTCGATGCTCTCGACAAAATACCGGGTTCGCGCCTCCGGCCACTGCTCCGGTAGTTTCCTCAGCAGAGACGGATACAAGGATAATCGCATGAGTACTGATTACCTCATCGATTGTAGGGTAAACGGTCACTGCGCCAGACGGCGAAGCAATTCTGGGTGCTGATCGATGAACTCATCAACCGCCGCCAGAAAGGGCGACGACGGTACAGCTCCTTTCTGCTTCAAGAACTCGACGAATTGCCGAACGGACTCCTGCTCCTCGGGCGTGAGGGACCGGATGACATCGGCAAGGTTCTCGACGGCCATTGATTGCTCCACTCGCAGTTAGCACTGCTGAGTAGTGGCTCCCCAAAAATACGGTTTTCCAACTTTTTCTCTCAAGATTCCTTAATGATTCCGGGCATGACCTGGATGCCGTTCACTGTAATTTCGGGGAGTCATGTGGCGATTTCCAATAGACTGACATCGTGTAAGGGTTTCAGATGAAGCACTAAGGGCGGGCCTGACCGGCCCTTAGTTGAAATCATTGGCACTCGTCCAGCACGGTCCGCAAGGTCGCGGTGTACCGGAAGGGGCGAGATTGCCGGCGGCGGAGGGATCCAAAACGGCGGCCTGCGCCGCGGTTCGGCGCAATCTGGAATGGCGGGCGTTCTTGGAACTTTGGCTCTGAACGCGATGAGATTTCAGCATTCAGCGCCGTCGCCTTCTTGGTATGGCGTTCGACGACGCCGGCCGGGCACACTGGCACGCAAAGGGGGCAGGAGGACCACTTTGCACTGGAAACTAGTTCTTAGATGCCGGGCGCGCGCCTGTAAAGAGGAAACGCTGTATCCGGTTTCCGCTGAGCGTCTCCCCGGTGTAAATATTTCCGTGGGAGTCGACGGCCAAGCAATGAATCGTCTGGAACTGACCGCCCTGCCTGCCCCCGTGACCAAACGAGCCAATAACCTTTAAGTCGCTGTGCCGCACGATCCACACCTTTTTATTCGTGCCATCGGCGACGTACATCCACCGCTGTTCCTTGTCCGGGGAGAAACCTACAAACCAGGCGGATCCGAGGTGAGTCTTTGGGTTCGGGCGTGTTGGTTCCAACTTCCAAAGCGCCGCAAGCTCCGGGCTTGGGGTTGGCGCCGGTGCCTCTGGAATAATGACTTCCCGAACAAATGTGCCGTCCTTCTTGAACACTTGAATGCGGCTATTGGCCCGGTCGCATATATAGAGCAGCCCGTCCTTAGCTGGCACTACGCAGTGCGTTACTGAAAACGAGTCCTCCACCCTGTCAGAGCCAAACGCATCCTTCTGCTGGGGATCTTTGGGAGGTTTGCCGTACGCACCCCACATCCGCTTGAAGTCGCCGGTGTCGGCATCGACCACGATGACACGGCGGTTCCGATAGCCATCGCTAATGTAAGCCTCATTGGTCTGTGGGTCGACCCAGACACCTGTAGGGCCCGCGAAATTGGCGATATCGGCACTCGACGTAGCCTCCTTGGTGCCGAACAGCTTTATCAATTTTCCATCGTGTGTAAACTTGATGAGCTGTGAGGGCGGCGATTGACTCGTCACCCAGACGTTATCTTTATGGTCAACAAACATGGCGTGTTCAGAACTCGGCCATAGGCCATCTGGATAGGGGCCGTTGGGGGGCTGCTTACCGATAAGCACTTCCTTCCTGGCCTCACGGTCGGTGGCATGAATTGCTCCCCATGCCTGGACAACGTTTCCCGCTTGATCGAATTCGATAACGGGAGGGGCCGGAGAACAGCACTCTCCCAGGCCGTCAAGCAGATAGCGCTCCACTGATGCGTTGACCGAACCAGGCCGCGTAGCGGCCCAGATATGGTCGTTCTTGTCGACATAAATCGCGCCGATGACGCCGGTCGTCCAGCCGTTCGGCAATGGCTTGGGCCAATCCGGATCAAAACGGAAAGTCGGCACTTCATCGTTGGCCTTATCAGCCGCCTTGAGAGTTTGTGTGAGGCTTGCGATGACGCCACATGCAATCAAGCCTCCGACGCATACCAGGCTCATTCTAGAGGTAGCGTTCAATCGCTCTCTCTTCATTTGATCCCTCCCTCTTGGTGCCAAGTCACGTTTGTTGCTCTCAAACCAGGGCAGACCTGAGTCCGGCGGGCTCACATCTTGAGGCGCACGCCGGCGCGGAAATCTCGACCAAGCGATCGTAACACGGATTAGCGCGCGCCGGCCTATTCCCTCTGCGGGAGCCACCCTCGAGCTTCGATTTTCGGGAAGCCATGCATAGTAGAAAAATCATTCCTTGCGATCTTTCGAATGGCGCGCACGGACGGACGCTATTTTGCGACGACAATAGTGGCCGAGCGATGGATCCACGGGTGATCGCCACGTACCCACCTGTGATCCAGCCGCAGGTCGAATGGAGATCAAGATTGAGCGTACAAGTAATGAGCGCTATACGATGGCCGTTTCGCTGTGGATATACGGATCACGCGCTTCCTGCGGTTCGCGAGAACGAAAAGAGATCTCAGTAAAGAGGTCCGCCTTCCACACTAGCGCGCGATCTTGAACGGCACCCAAGCCATCTGCGTGTCCCATATTATCGCGAGTCTTCCGCCGGTTGCGTTCATGTTGAGAAACTCCCAAGCCAGTTGATCAAACGAGTACGGGAGTTTGGTGCGGGTCATCCGCGTCCGGACGATGTCGCGGTCCGGAGTATAGTCGAAGGCGCCAAACAGCGCCTGTTTGTTCTTGGTGTCGTAAGTGGTTTGAGCTGGCCAGGACGATACGATGAACATCCATACGTCCCCCTGCAGATCGATGAACAGGCTGTACTCACCAGGCGCGATTGTCTTGCCGCCGATCACGATTGCGACCTCCGTGTTCAATCGCGTCGACACGTTCGCGCCGGCGCGCCATACCGGCGCCCCGTCGTTGAGGAATTCCGCGTAGTCGGACGGCCCAAACAGATCCCGGCCGCGCTTGATCGGGCGGCCGTACCGCACTTCGATCCATTTGCCGCCTACATAAACGTCGCGCTCATCGTACTTGCCGCCCACCTGCGTGGAGGAAGCGCCAACCGGGCTCGCCAGTAGCCTGTTCTGCGCCAGAGAGGCCGATCCTGCGGCCAGGAGGACGATGATGGTCACCAACGGGGTTCTGATTAGCATGTATTCTATGGTAGAGCGTGGTCTTCTCGCGGTGCCTCGGGTGATCTCAACCTCAGCGACACCTACAACGTCATCCGAGAATCTGATTGCCGCGGGCCGACCCTATACGTGGGACACTGCAGGATAGGTTCGGGCCGTACTGCTGGAGTTAGCGACAACGACCGCAGTCCTTTGCCTGGTTGCAGGAAGCTGTCGCTGAATCCGCCTTGAAAGACCAGGGCGCCTCATAGCGCGTCTCAACTATGGCCCAGCCCAGATGTTTTTTGGCTCTGGATGTAGGCCTCGGCCGCCTCGCGCTGGGCCTGCAGCGAGGTAAAATCCTGATCGAGCCCGCCTTCGGTCGATTTGCGAGTGTGCACAACGCACCCTCTTAGGCAGGCCTTTGCCGCTAGATACATTCCGAACACGGGTGTCTGGCTCTCCAATAACACGGTTTTCCAGCTTCTTCTCTCAAAGACTTGTTAATGTTTCCGGGCTTACGCCGTGGATTCGAACTGGCTCGGAGTTCGGAGTTTGACTGCGACTTGCCTTACGTCGGTTGATCCGGGCCTGTTGAATGTCTTCGCAACCAGTCATCGAGTTCAAGCGAACCGCGTCGTCCCAGTTCGATACAGGCTGGAGAGGAACGAGAAGGCCTCGACGTCATCGAACTCCAGCCGGTATCCGTTCACCCTCAGGAATGCTGCCGTAACCGTCACGGCTACGCGCTTGTTCCCGTCCACAGATGATTCTGCGACAGGCTTTCCCAAAGTGCGGCGGCTTCCTGAATGACGTCGGGATAGTGGCCACTCTGCGGTCTGGCCAATTGCGGATTCGAGGGCACCACGATCGCGAATGCCCGCTGTGCCTCCGAAGCGCGCGATCAATATCGCATGAGTACTGATTACCTCATCGATTGTAGGGTAAACGGTCACTGCGCCAGACGGCGAAGCAATTCTGGGTGCTGATCGATGAACTCATCAACCGCCGCCAGAAAGGGCGACGAGGGTACAGCCCCTTTCTGCTTCAAGAACTCGACGAATTGCCGAACGGACTCCTGCTCCTCGGGCGTGAGGGACCGGATGACATCGGCAAGGTTCTCGGCGGCCATTGGTTGCTCCACTCGCAGGATACAACGGCTCGGCGCAGCCAGCCCGAGCAACCCTTAACATTCGTGAGCAACAGATAGCACTGCTGAGTAGTGGCTCCCCGAAAACCATGGTTTCCAACAACCTCTCCGCTCGTAACGCGGTGAGTACAAGAGCGTCCGTGGTCAACTGATTGCTAGCTTCACCGGCTTGCCGACACGGCTGAGCATTTCCACTAGCGTGTCGATGGTGAATTTAGCCGTTTTCTTATTAATAACGTCGGACACACGCGGGCGCGAGACCATCAGAATCTCGGCGGCGTCGGCCTGCTTTAAGTGATGTTCCGCAATCCAAACAGACAACTCTTCCATCAGTTGCTCTTTCAATCGCCGCGCGTCATTGATCTGCTTGCGGGACGCGGCCTGTAGACGTTTGGCCTCGTCCGGCGTGAAGCCCAGTTCCAGGAAGAGGTTCGCGCCCGGCTTCGTCACATGGCGGATTTCGGTGTCGATCTTCATTTCTTTTCCTTCCTCACGTTGATCACCGCGCGATAGCGTGCCGCGGCAATAGCCTTATCCTGCTTGCTGGTCACCTGAGTCTTCTTCTGGAAGCAATGTAGTACGTAGATGGCTTCCTCGAACTTGGCGACGTACATCACACGGTAGATGCCGCTCGCGTCGCGGATGCGAATCTCCCTCGTACCGGCACCCACGTCGTCGAACGGCCTCCAGTCGGCCGGCTCAAGCCCGGCTTGGACCTTCCCCAACTGGAAGCCCGCTTCCTTGCGGGCGTCTTTTGGGAATGCCAGCAGATCGTGATAGGCAGACCCTACCCAACGGATCTGCTTTTCATCATTCATGCAGGCACGTATAAAATCTTATACGCGCCTGACGGTGCAAGTCAAGTGCCCGATGAACGATGATCGCCGGCGGCGTGGGCGACGCTGTCAACAGAGAACGCCGGAGTTGGAAAGCGGATCCTGGGGGCCCAGGCTGGACGTTGGCTCCCCAGCCTGGACGCATTTCGAACTTTTGCTGCAAAAGGGGTCGATACAGCAGCCCAGTTCGGTGCCTCTAGTGGGTTGTCTGTGAGAAACATTTACCACGGCGGAATTCTGCGTCGGGGGTCTGAGTATTTCCAGCGGAAGGGCTTGGCAGATTTCGCGTACAGGCGGATGTAGCGCAGGATCTTGCGACGAAGATCGGCGACAGAGGTGAAGATGCCGCGATCGATCACCTGGCGTTGGAGTTTGGAGAACCAGATTTCAACCTGGTTCAACCAAGAGGAATAGGTCGGCGTGAAGTGGAACTGCACGTTCGGATGCGCCGCTAGGAATCGCCTGACCAAAGGCGTCTTATGAGCACTGAGGTTGTCGAGGATGATATGGATCTCGCGCTCGGTCGGTTGTGAGGCCAGCACGTCACCCAAGAAGGCTACAAACTCCTGGCTGGTGTGGCGGGGCGCGGTCTGCCCGATCACC
>DASQHQ010000187.1:0-57440 GCA_035632015.1 Bryobacteraceae bacterium | reverse complement strand
ATCGATGATGCGATCCGAGCCTAAGGCCGCCAGCAGATATTCGACGCGATCGCGCCCGGCATTGGCCGCGAGCTCGTCGATGAACGAGTGCACCGCGAAGGCGTGCGGGATGTTGGCGACCGAGCGCAGCCATCCTACGCGCACGTGTCCCTGCGCCATTCCGTTTTCGGCGCGAAAATTCGGGATGTCGAAGGGCACGTCGATCCAGCCCATGAAACCGAGCCCGCCGTAGCTGGGCTTGTCCGATCCCGACAACATGGGCGGATACACGCTGCGCCCGAGCCAGGCCGTGGGCAGGCCCTTCTCATCCACAGCGGCCTTCATGTAGAGAGCCGTCACGAAATGGAAGTAGTCGAAGCGAAGGTCGTCCTCGCGGCTCCAGACCACCTTGACCGGTTTGCCGAGCTGCTTGGAGAGGACCGCGGCTTCCGCGCAAAAGTCGGGCTTGGATTTGCGTCCGAAGCCGCCGCCGAGCAGGGTGACGTTGCAGGTGACGTCCTCGGGTTTCGCGCCCACCGCGCGCGCCACGGTTCTTTGCGCTTCCTGCGGATCCTGGACCGGCGCCCAGACGGTCACCTTGCCGTCCTTGAAATCCGCCACCGCGACCGGCGGCTCCATGGGAGCGTGCGCCAGATGCGGCACGTAGTATTCGGCTTCGTAAGTTTTGGCGGCCTTGGCGAAGGCGGCGTCCACATCGCCCACTTGCCGCTCGACGCGGCCGGGCTTGCGAGCGGTCTCCTGCAATTCCTTCTTGTAGGTGACCGAATCGTAGGTGGCGTGCGGCCCCAGTTCCCAATCGATCTTAAGCTTCTTGCGGCCCTGGAAAGCGGCCCAGGTGTTGTCGGCGATGACGGCCACGCCGCCCAGCGGCTGGAACATGTAATTGGGCGGTTTGAAGCCCTCGATCTGAATGGTCTTGGATACGCCTTTGACTTTCAGCGCTTCGGAATCGTCGACATTGGTGACTTTGCCGCCCAACACCGGCGGATGTTCGACGGACGCATACACCATTCCGGGCACCTTGGCGTCCATGCCGAAGGCGCGCTGGCCGGTGAGGATGGCGTCCAGATCGGTGATGGGCACGTCCTTGCCGATGTAGCGGAAATCGGCGGGATTTTTCAGATGCAAGTCCTGCGGTTTAGGAACCGGCTGCTGCGCGGCCAGACTCGCCAGCTCACCGAAGCCGAGCTTTCGTCCGGTGGCGGCGTGAACCACTTCGTGATTCCTGGCCTGGCATTCCGACGCGGGCACGCCCCATTTGGAGGCGGCGGCGCTTTCGAGCATGCTGCGCGCAGTGGCGCCGGCCACGCGGAAGGGCTGATAGAAACTCACGATGGAAACTGATCCATCGGTGTTTTGCGAACCGTACTTGCGGTCGCCGATGGCCTGTTCGATTCTGACGCGCTTCCAGTCGGCTTCCAGCTCATCGGCCAGCACCCTGGGGAGCGAGGTGCGAATGCCGGTGCCCATTTCGGAGCGGTGCACGACGATGATGACCTGGCCGTCCGGCTGGATGCCGACGTACACGCTGGGATGAAATGCGGCTTTGTCGGCGTCGGCGGCGTTTAGAATTTTCGGCGCGACCTGAACGCCCAGGATGAGCGCGCCGGCCGACATGACGCCTTCCAGGAAACCGCGGCGGCTGACGGTGGTAATGGTGGTCATGCTTTCACCCCCGCGGCCTGCTTGACGGCCTGGCGAATGCGCTGATAGGTTCCGCAGCGGCAGATATTGCCCTGCATGATCTCGTCGATATCGCGATCGGTGGGTTTGGGCTTTTGCTTGAGCAGCGCGACGGCCTGCATGATCTGGCCGCTCTGGCAATAGCCGCATTGCGGGACGTTGTTGGCGCGCCAGGCTTGCTGCACCGGATGATCGCCGTGCGCGGCCAGGCCTTCGATGGTGAGAATATTCTTACCGGCGGCCTGCTTCATGCTGATCGAGCAGCTCCGCGTGGCAGCGCCATTGACGTGCACCGTGCACGCGCCGCACAGCCCGACGCCACAGCCGTACTTGGCGCCGGTCATGTCGAGCACGTCGCGCAAGTACCACAGCAGCGGCATGTCGGGATCGCCGTCGAACTGGCGGCTGGTCCCATTTACCTTGAGTTGGATCATTAGTGCTCTCCCACGGGTGGATAATGCCGCGTGTGCGGCCGTCTATTACAGGGTACAAAGAATTGAAGTGCCACGTCTCGGTTGGGGGGTGCTGCGCTACAGATTTAGCGACTACCGGAACGCGCAGCGCTGGGATAGCGGAGTGATCCTCACGCCAGCAGAAGGCTGTGCCTGGAGCGGCTCGCCAGAGCCCGGTCAAAAGTGACCACGATTCCTCCCAGGTCGGTCGCGAACGCGAGAAGGTAAGCATCGGCCCAGAGTTTGGGCGACGCGTGTGTCGCTGAGGAGAACCCCCGGAAGGCTGCGTCAATGGAGGGTGGCTCCCCGATGAATTCCACACGCTCGTCATTCAGGAACCGGTCGTACGTTTTCCAAGCTTGGCGCATCGTTAACGGCTTACCGTCCATCACTCCGGCCGTAGTCAGCAACCGGAGGAGGCCAAGTTGGGTGAACCTGCAGAAGGCAATGCCGCCCGCTTGTTGCCGCCACCAGTCCAGTGCAAGCTGCTGCTGGGAGTGCTCGATGCTGAGGGCAAGCCAGACGTTAATGTCAGGGAAAGCCAAGCTCATAGATCTCGTCATTGGTGATTGAGATTGGCTTGCGCCTGCCAGCCAGCAGTGGCCGGTCAAGGATCAGCCGCCTTCTGCGGCGTTGTGGGGAGACGATGGCCTGCTCGATTGCGGCGAGCATGAGTTGACGGGCAGAGCACCCCTTGCGCGCGGCGGCCTCATGCAGCCTGCGGTGCAAATCCCGCGGCAAATCGATGCTGGTTCGGACGCTCTTCGGCCTCATCCTGCTTTTATTCTTGATGAGTGACTTAAATAAGTCAACCTGGTGCTCGAACCTCAAAAGCAGAGCTCCAAGAAATGCGCATGAGCCATTGCGAGTGGCGCAACGTCCCAGTGGCGCGCCTTGGAGGTGCGCCGGCTGGCGGCTCTTCCACGGCTAATCCAGGCGCTTGCGGAATCGCAGCGCGCTCAGGGTCAGAATCGTGACGCCGAAGATCGCCAGCGCCAGCATCTGCGGCCAGAGCACCGAGACGCCGCTGCCCTTTAGAAACAAGCCGCGCACGATGTCGATGAAGTAGCGCACCGGGTTCAGCAGCGACAGATATTGAATGGCGACCGGCATGTTGCGCAGCGGGAAGGTGAAGCCGCTCAGCAGAAAGAATGGCTGGAAGATAAGGAATGTGGTCATCATGGCCTGCTGCTGCGAGCGGGAGATGGTGGACACGAACAGGCCCGCGCCGAGCGAAGTCATCAGGAACAGGACCGAGCAGGCGAACAAGAGCAGCACGCTGCCCCGAAACGGAATGCGGAACAAAAGCAAGGCCGCGCCGGCTGCTGTCGCCATGTTCACCAAGCCGACCACGGCGAACGGAAGCGTCTTGCCGAGCATGAGCTCGCTCGGGCGGATGGGCGTGACCATCAACTGCTCCATGGTCCCGATTTCTTTTTCGCGCACGATCGCCATGGCGGTGAGCATGAGGGTCACCTGCATCAAGATGTTGACCACGATGCCCGGCACGAAATAGTTGCGGCTCTTCAGCTCGGGATTGAACCACACGCGGCTCTCCGCGGTTACTCTGGGAGCGCGAAACTGCACGGCGGAAGGCGCCATGCGAGCGGCCAGGCGATTGCGGATCTGATCCTCGGAGACTTGTGCGGCGAACCGGCCCACGATCGAGGACGCATAACCGGAGACGATGTTGGCGATGTTGGAATTGGAGCCATTGACCAGGATCTGGACGGCGGTGGTGCGGCCGCGCTGGATGTCGCGCTCGAATCCGGGCAGGATGTGAATCACCAGGTCCACCTTGCTGCGGTCGAGCAGCGCCTGCGCCTCGCGGTCGTTGGAAGGCTCCGCCACAATTTCAAAGCGCTGCGAGGCCTGAAACGCGCCCCGCAGCTCGCGGCTCTCGAAGCTGTTGTCGCCGTCCATCCAGGCGATCTGGCTGTGGTTCACGTCCAGGTTCACGGCGAAGCCGAAGATCAGGAGCTGGATGACGGGCGGCAGAAACAGCATGAACCGCATGCGCGGCTCGCGAAACGCCTGCCGGTATTCTTTACGAATGATTTCGAACAGCCGCTCGCGCATATTCAAGCCACCTTCAAACGCATTTTTCGCGTTGCCAGCACGAAGACCAGCCCCGCATATCCGGCCAGCATGCTGACTTCGAGCCACAGCACCTGCAGCCCCACGCCCTTCAGGAACACGCCATTCAAGATGGTTACGAAATAGCGCGCCGGCACGGCGTAGCTGATGAGTTGAATCACTTTCGGCATTTCGCGGATGGCGTAGACGAAGCCCGACAAGATGTAGCCCGGCAGAAAGGAGCTGAGCATGCCCATCTGGTAGGCCTGAAGCTGCGTGCGAGCGCCGGCCGAAACGAAGATCCCCCAAGCCAGGGCGCCGAACAGGAACAGGCAGCAACTCAGCAACAGGAACAGCACGTTGCCGCGGAACGGCACTTGGAAAATAAACACGCCGACGACGACGCAGATAAAAATGTCGGTGAGTCCCAATACGAAATACGCCAGCAGTTTTCCGAGCACCAGCTCGCGCGGCCGCACCGGTGTTGAGAGCAGTTGTTCCATGGTGCCGTTCTCCCACTCGCGCGCGATGGTCAGCGAGCTCAGCATGGAAGCGATGATCATCATGGTGACGGCGATGAGGCCGGGCACGATGAAGTTTTTGGATTTGAGGTCGCTGTTGTACCAGACCCGGATGCGGGGGTCCACCGGAATGCCCAGAGCCTGGCCGCTGCGCCGTCCGAGCGAGCTGGACCGCATGCGGGAAGCGTAAGTCTGAATGATGGCGTCGGCATATCCAGCGGCAATTCCGGCGGTGTTGGAATCGCTGCCGTCGATCAGCAATTGGACATCCGCCTGTTCACCGGCCAGCAGATGGCGCGCGTAGTCTTTGGGAATCACGATGCTGAGCAGGATGGTGTTCCGGTCGATGCCGAGTTCGATGGTTTTGTAGTCGGTGACGTTGCGCAGGATTTCGAAATAGCGCGAGGACTGGAATTGATCGATGAGCTCGCGGCTCTGCGGAGTGCGGTCCTGATCGTAGACGTAGGTTTGAATGCGGTCGACGTCCAGGGTGAGGGCGAAGCCGAACAGGAGCAGCATCACCAGGGGAAGCGCGAGGGCGAGATACAGGCTGCGGATGTCGCGCACGATGTGCAACAGCTCCTTCTTGGTGACGGCTTTCAGTCTGCGGAAGCTCATAGGGACACCGTGGGGCACGCACTCGGGCGAGTTGGGTTCGGATTTTTCGGAAAACGCACACCAAGGAACGCCGCGGCGTCCGGCGCGCTGGTGAGAACGCCGTTCGTGAATCCGACGCCAAGCGCCGGCATGAGTGCCGGGGCGGCACGCAAGAGTGCGTACCCCACGCCGGTCATGCGGCCTTCCTCTCTTCGCGCTCGATCATCGCCACGAAGACGTCTTCGAGCGACGGCTCGATAGGCTCGAGCGAGGTCACCTGGATTCCGGCCTGCTCCAGCACCGGCCGGATCTGCGGAATCGCGCGCTGGGCATCCGCCACGGTCACGTGCAGCCCGCCGCCAAACACCGCGACATCCGAAACGCCCGGCACTTTTTCCAGCAGCTTCATGCTGCTCAGCAGGTCCGAGACCTGCAAACCCACCAGATGATCGGCCCCGAGCGACTGCTTGAGCTCGGCCGGCGTTCCGAGCGCGATCACCTTGCCGCGATACATGAGCGCCAAGCGATGGCAGTACTCGGCCTCATCCATGTAGTGGGTGCTGACGAAGACCGTGTGGCCGCTGCGCGAGAGCTCGTAGATAAGATCCCAGAAGGTGCGGCGCGCGATGGGATCGACGCCCGAAGTCGGCTCGTCCAGGAACAGGATGGGGGGCTCGTGCAGAATAGCGCAGCCCAGCGCGAGCCGCTGCTTCCAGCCGCCCGACAGCAAGCGGGTCAGGCTGGAGCGCTGCTGCTCGATGCCCGCCATACGAAGCACATACTCCATGCGTTCGGCCCGGCGCGCGCGGGGCACGCCATAGATGCCGCTGAAAAAGTCGATGTTTTCTTCCACCGTCAGGTCGTCGTAAAGCGAAAATTTCTGCGACATGTAGCCGATGCGCTGCTTGATGTCCTCCGGCCGCGTCGCGACGTCCAGGCCGCCCACGCTGGCGCTGCCGGAGGTGGGCGCCAGCAGCCCGCACAGCACGCGGATGGTGGTGGACTTGCCCGCGCCGTTCGGCCCCAGGAATCCGAAGATCTCGCCGCGCCGCACCTCCAGATTCACGTGGTCGACGGCCACGAAATCGCCGAAGCGCTTCACCAGTTCGCGAATTTCGACAGCGTTATCCGGCATGCGCCGCGGCCTCCTTGCGGACCAGTCCTATGAATACGTCTTCGAGCGAAGGAACGATCTGGCGGAACTCGAGCACCCGCAGGCCGCGCGCTTCCAGCGCCTGCTGCAGCGCTTCAGCCGAATTCCTTTCCGGCTCCAGGAACAGGTGGAGTTTCGAGCCGGCCGGTTCGACGCTCAACACGCCGGCCTCAGAATGCAGAAACTCGCGAGCGGCGCGCTGGTTGGAAGTTTCGACCTCGAAGCAAAGTTCTGCGAGCGTCTGTTTGAGCGCCTGGGGCGATTCGCAGCGGATCATCCGGCCCCGATTCATCAGTCCCACGCGATTGCATCGCTCGGCCTCATCCAGATACGCCGTGGTAACCAAAACGGTGAGCCCGTCGTGAACCAGTTGGTAGAGAATGGCCCAGAAGTCGCGCCGCGAGACCGGATCCACGCCGTTGGTGGGCTCATCCAGAAACAGGACCTGGGGATGATGCAGCAGCGTGCACATCAGAGCCAGCTTCTGCTTCATGCCGCCCGAGAGATTCATGGCCAGGCGCGTGCGGAACGGCTCCATGCGCGTCATGCGCAGAAGCTGCGGCATCAAGCTCGCGCGCTCGGCCTTGGAAATGCCGAACAAGTCGGCATAGAAATTCATGTTCTCGTCGACGGTAAGATCGCCATACAGGCCGAAGCGCTGGGCCATGTAGCCGATGCGATCCTTGACCGCGTCCAGATCGCTCGCGACATTGCGGCCGGTGACCCAGGCCTCGCCGCTGGTCGGATCGAGCAGGCCGCACAGCAGGCGCAGGGTGGTGGTTTTTCCCGCGCCGTCCGGCCCGACGATACCGAAGATCTCGCCTGGCGACACTTCCAGGCTGAGATGATCGACGACCGTGACGCCGTCGAAGCAGCGCGTCAGATCCACGGCGCGGATAATCGCGTTCGGGTTCGCTTCAGGCGTCAATTGAGTTGAATCTCCGCATCCACGGGCATGTTGGACTTGAGCTCATGCCGCGGATTGTCCACATCAATCTTAATCCGATAGACCAATTTCACGCGCTCCTCGCGGGTTTGAATCTGCTTGGGCGTAAATTCGGCTTCGGACGAAATGAATGCAACACGTCCGGGATAGGTCTTTCCGGGGAACGAATCGGAGGTGAGCTGCACGGGCTGGCCCAGCTTGACGCGGCCGAGATCGGTCTCGCTGATGTAGGCGCGCAGCCAGGGATGATCGATGTCGCCGATGGTCACCAGGGTGGTTCCGGCGGCCAGCACCTCGCCGATTTCGGCGGCCTTCACCAGCACCACGCCGTCGATGGGCGAAGTGACCACGGTGTCGTTGATCTGGGTCTGGGTCATGGCGACCTGGGCGCGGGCGCGTTGCACGTCAGCGCGGTGGGCGGTCACATCCTGCTCGCGGCGCGTCACCTCCAGGCGGTTGGCCTCGCTGGCCTGGAGAGCCGCCTGGGCGCGCTGCACCTCGGCGCGCGCGGCCTCGATGTCCTCCTTGCGCGGGCCCTCCTCGACCAGCGCGAGCCGCTCCTGCGTCTGCCGCAATAGCGCGGCAGTGCTGTCCAGGCGCATACGGTACTGATCGTATTGCGCCTTGGAGATGTCGTCGTTTTTGAAGAGTTCCTGGGCGCGATCCCAATCGCCCTTGGCCTGATCGCGCTGCGCGGTGACATCCGCGACGGCGGCGCGCGCCTGCTGGATCTCTTGCGGACGCGAACCCGCCAACAGTTGATCCAGCTTGGCCTGTGCGGCTCGGACTTCGGCCTTGCGCAGGGCGATGTCGCTTTCCAGCGTCTCGCGCTGCCAGCGGACGGAGGTCTCCATCTGCTGGAATTGCGACTGGGATGCGGCCACGCTGGCCTCATCGCGAGTGCGCTGCTGCTCCACCTGCTCGCGGTCGATGCGCGCGATCACCATGCCTTTCTTTACCGTGTCGCCCTCGGCCACGTTCAGCTCGATCAGTTTGCCGGGAACCTTGAAGGAAATGTCGACTTCCGTCAGCTCGATGTTGCCGGACACCTGCAGACGATTCTCATGACCGCGTCCGAAGCGCCCCGACCACCAATAGCCGGCCGCACCGCCCAGGGCGGCAAGAAGAAGAATGGTGAGAATGATTTTTCGCTTCATTTCGGCCTCACTGGATCATGCTCTGGATCGTCCCGGTGGCGGTGCCGAGGTCGATGCGAGCCAGGTTGTAGTTGTAGAGCGCATTGATGCGATTGTCGCGCGCGCGGGCCAGCCGGGTCTGCGCATCCGTCACTTCGATGCTGTTGGTGACTCCGGCGCGGTAGCGGCGCTCCGCTTGCGCCACTTCGTTTTCGGCCAGCATCAGCCCTTCTTCGGCGGTCTTCACCTGCGCGTCCGCCGAACGCATTCCGTCCAGCGCCTCCCGCACTTCCAGCTCGATTTGATCGTGCAAGTCGACGGTGCGGATCTTCTCCTGCCGGTACAGCGACGCGCTCTCGGCGCGCCGGGCGTCGCGGCGCCCTCCATCAAACAGCGGAATTTTGGCCGTGAACCCGACACTGCGCGTAGGCAGCGCGTTGGTGAGTCCGCTGCCCAGATCGCCGTAGTTGGCGAAGGCGGCGAGGGTAGGCAGCCGCTCCATTCTGGTCGCGCTGTAGTTGAGCCGCGCGTGGTCTTCGCGGCGCCGCTGGGCCTTCAATTCGGCGCGGTGCTCCTGGGCGATGGCCAGCGCCTGCGCCTCGTTCATGGATTCCATCTGGACGTACTCCAGCTTGGCCGTGAGTTCCACGGGATTGTCCAGGCGCAGCCCGACCACCTTGAGCAATTGCAGACGGGCCCGGTCCAGGTCGTTCTCGGCCACCAGGGCGAGCTGCCGGTCGTTGGCAAGCTGCACCTGGGCGCGCGTGATCTCGATGCCCGTGCCGGTTCCCGCCGCCTTCTGCGATTGCGCCAGCCGGAGCAGAGCCTCGGACAGCTCTACGTTGGCCCGCGCCGTGTCGAGCGCGGCCTGCGCCCGCAACGCGGCCAGATAGGCGCGCGCCACCTGATCCGTAACCTGGTCGCGCGTGCCGTCGTTCTCCGCTTTGGTGGCTTGGATGGCTACCTTGGAGGCCTGGTAGCGGCGCAGCGAGCTGAAGTCAAAGATGCTCTGATTCACGTTGGCGCGGACGTCGAGGATGCTGAAGGGGCCGAGGAGGCTGGGAAAATTGAGATTCAAACCGGGAATCGGAGGGATGAAGGAAGAAAAGTTGAAACCAAACGCCTTTATATTGTTGGTCTCGTTCTGATATTGAACGTAGCTCTCGAAGTCCGGGAGCAAGGCCGCGCGCGACTGGTTGGATTGAGTCTCGGACTGCTTCAGCGCCTCTTCCGCCAGGCGCACGCGCGTGTTGCCTTCGGGCGCCAGCGCGATTTCCACCGCCTGCTTCAGGCTCAGTTGCAGCACCGGCGGCCGGTTCTGAAGCTGCTGCGCGAAGGCGGGCGAAATCAGAAAGACCGCAATGCAATATTTAGTGCACGGCATGCTGAACCTCCCCAACGGGCGCTGTGAGCCCGGCGATCGTGAACGCCTCCAAACGTTGCAATGTGCCCTCCACGTCGGATGGATCGCACTCGCCGCTCGAAAAAATCTGCAGCAAGTGGCTAGCGCCCAGAGTGTGCGCCAGCGCGCCGATGGCGAAATGCAGACGCCACATCAGCTCCGCGCGGGGCAGTCCCGGCAGAGCGCGCTGGTAGGCGCGAATGAATCTGGTAGCCACGGGCTCCAGATGCTCTTTATAAATTCTCTCCACGAAATCCCACGGCTCCATGTACAGCCGGCCCATCAGCGGCGTGAACTCGCGCGCATGGCTGGCGAGGATTTCAACCGCCGGCCTTAGAAACGCATCCAGCACTTGCTCCAGCGGCGGCGGGCCGTCGCCGGCCGCACGTTCGCAGGCATCCAAAAGCTCCAGCCTCCGCTGGTTCACTGGCGCCATGCGGCGCGCAATCACGGCGTGCACCAGCGCGTCCTTGGATTGGAAATGATAATTGACGGCGGCCAGATTCACGCCCGCTTCCGCCGTAATCGCTCGCAGCGAAGTAGCCTCGATGCCATCGCGAGCGAACAGGCGCTCGGCGGCATCGAGGATACGATCCTTGGTTGTCATACGTCTGTTTTAATTATACGTATGATTAAAACAACGTCAAGGGTGCGTGAATCCAACCTCGGTGAGAATCACCCCAAGTTTCCTGGTATCTGCTGGCGTCGAAAAGGTTTTATCCACTGTTATGGCGACTTGCGAGCTCTGGCCAGTGGGTTGTTGGGGGCTGCTCGCGAGCGTGTAACTGCCCGGTGCGGCGTAGGTTTGCGCCGCCACGATCTGATTGTCCAGTTCGATTTTGATCTGGCGGGCGGGCGCCGGGTCGGGAATAAAAAACCGAACTACCAGCGGCAGAGGCTGATCCGGCGACTTCAGCAGAAGGACTGCCGTGCCGCTCATCCAGCGCCACTTTTCGCTTTCCAGTTGAAAAACTCCGCTGACGATTTGCTGCTCGGCTTCGGGCGCGTTCATCGGCAGGTCCGTGCGCGTGGGTTGGTGCTCGACCATCGTTTCGGCGCGCAGCAGGTCGATGGGCGCGAGAGAGAAGTCGAACGGCCGCAGCCCCAGCATGATGGTGGAGTAAGCCGAGCGCCCGTTCAGGGCCACCAGCCGCAGCGGGATCGCGGACGTAACCGTGCGGGTGGCAACGGGCACGGGCACGCCGCCGCCGGCGGTGAACGGCGCCGGATACGCGAGACGGCTCGAAACCAGCAACTCGCCGGGATGAACGGCCTGGCCGGTCACGATGGGCAGCGCGCCTTCCGACTCCAGATAATGGCGCAACCCCCATTCGCCGTCGACCCACACGCGCTTGGCCGCCGCGTCTTTCTGGAGCGAAGCGGCAAACTCGCGGTAGGCGTTCCAATGTTGGTAGTTGACTATGGCCATGGTGACGCTGAGCGCCAGCCCGCATCCGATTCCAACGGCGAGCCAGCGCGGGCCGGCGCGGCGCGTCGCGAGGATGGCCACGGGCAGCGCGATGGGCAGCAGGTAGCGCGCGGCGCCGGCGTAGAATATGGCCAGCGCGCCCGCAAAAAAGATGAGCACCCATGCGGCGAGAAAATCGCGCCAGTTGCGCG
Source organism: Bryobacteraceae bacterium (assembly GCA_035632015.1). Taxonomy (GTDB): domain Bacteria; phylum Acidobacteriota; class Terriglobia; order Bryobacterales; family Bryobacteraceae; genus Palsa-89. Next base: position 45,854 of record DASQHQ010000187.1, on the reverse strand, counting down.
CGCACCAGACCAGAATTCCAATGCCGACCGTGAAGGACGCCCAGAAGAGGGGGTTGGGATCGTAGAAGGCCGCTCCGATTGCGGCCGGAATCAACGCCCAGGAGGGCGGCCACAATCCCGGAAAAATGATCCAGGCCAGGTGTGCGGTCAGCGCGCCGGCATCCTTCAGCTTGTGGGAGAGCGCCTCCAGCCCGTCCGAGCGCATGTAGCCGGTGGAGACCGCGACGGGGAGCGCGCCGGTACCGAACCACTCGAAAAGCTGCCAGGCCAGCAGCACGGCCGGCGCGATGAGCACGGCGATCGCAGCCGGGCGCCACTTGCGTCCATACAGAAACAGGATCGGAGCGAGAAACACCGCTTGGTAAGCCGCGAGCGCCGCCAGCGCAATCGCCGCGCAGGACGCCCCAAGCAGCAGCGCCGAGCGGCGATCCACGGCCGCCACATACAGGGCCACCGCCAGCAGCCAGAAAGCGGTGAAGGGCACATCCGACTCGAACGAATTCCCGTTCACCACGAACGGGGGCGTCGCCAGGAAGAGCAGCGTCGCCAGCAGCGGGTGCGGGCTGAAGCGCCGTGCCAGCGACCAGGCGCTGAACGCCGCCACCAGCGAAAACAGAATGAACGCGGCGTGAAACGGCATCTCGCGGATGTCGTCGAAGACGGCCAGCAGCAGCGCCAGATACCAGGCGTCCAAGGGCGGGTGCGGCTGGCCCCGCATGTCGACCATGCGGCCCAGGGTCGCGTACTCGGTGTGCTTGGGATGCAGCGGCTCGATTTGGGCGTGCTCGGCTTCGGCGAGATAGTAGACATCGTCACCCTGCACGGCCTGGTTGAGAAAAGGCAGGCGCAGCGCCAGAACGAACAGGGCGATCAAAATGAGTTCGCGGCGCAAGAGATCAAGATAGCAGGACCGCGGCGCGAGGGAGCGCCTAATCCGCTGCCTTGCCGGCGGTCGATTGCGGCTTCCACCGCACTACCGGCCTGCGCGCGGCGGTCACTTCGTCCACGCGGCTGGTGCGCGTCAGGTGCGGAGCCTTCAGAACCAGCTCCGGGTTCTCCTCCACTTCTTTCGCGATCGAGATCAGCGCGTCGGCGAACAGATCCAGTTCGTCCTTGCTTTCGGTTTCGGTCGGCTCGATCATCAGCGCGCCGTGCACGATCAAGGGAAAACTGACGGTGTAGGGATGGAATCCGTAATCGATCAGCCGCTTGGCGATGTCGCCGGTGCGGACGCCGCGCTTGGCCTGCCGGTCGTCGCTGAACACGCACTCATGCATGGACGGAGCGTTCAGCGGCAGATCGTAATAAGGCTCGATGAGTTTGCGAATATAATTCGCGTTCAGCACGGCGTCCAGCGTGGCGTTGCGGAGCCCGTTTCCGCCGTGCGCCAGGATGTAGGCCAGGGCGCGAATATGCATGCCGATGTTGCCGTAGAACGCGCGCACGCGGCCGATCGAGTGCGGCCGGTCGTACTTCCAGGTCCACCGGTCGCCGGCGCGCGCCAGCCGCGGCTTTGGCAAGAACGGCTCCAGCGCCGCCTTGACGGCCACCGGCCCCGAGCCCGGACCTCCGCCACCGTGCGGGGTCGAGAAGGTCTTGTGCAGGTTCAGATGCATCACGTCCACGCCGAAGTCGCCCGGCCGCGCCATGCCCACCAGCGCGTTCATGTTGGCGCCGTCCATGTACAGCATCGCGCCTTTGTCGTGCAGAATCGCGGCGATGCGCGTGATGTTCTCTTCGAACACTCCCAGCGTGTTCGGATTGGTGATCATCAACGCCGCGACGTCTTCGTTCACCAGGCGAGCCAGCGCCTCGACATCCACCATGCCGCGTGCATTGGACTTGATGTTTTCGACGGCGTAGCCGGCCGTGGTAGCGGTGGCCGGATTGGTGCCGTGCGCCGAATCGGGAATCAGCAGTTTCTTACGCGGATTGCCGCGGGATTCCAGCAGCGCGCGGATCAGCAGGATCCCGGTGAACTCGCCATGCGCGCCCGCCGCCGGCTGCAAGGTCACCGCGTCCATGCCGGTGATCTCCGCCAGCATCCGCTCCAGCGTGCCCATCACTTCCAGAATTCCCTGGGCGAGCGATTCCGGCTGATACGGATGCGCCCATGCCAATCCCTCGATGCGCGACACTTGCTCGTTCACGCGCGGGTTGTATTTCATGGTGCACGAGCCCAGCGGATAAAGCCCCAGATCGATGGCGTAATTGTGCGTCGACAAGCGCGTGAAATGCCGGATCGCCTCCACCTCGCTCACTTCCGGGAAGTCTTGGATCTCCGCGCGCACGTTGCCGGCGCCCAGCGCCGCCGCCGGATCCACGGCCGGAACGTCCAGAGCGGGCAACTGATACCCGCGCTTGCCCGGCGAGCTGCGCTCGAACAGCAGCGGCTCGTTCTGATTGATGTGCTGGCGGACCTTGCGGATCATCGCGCGAACGCCTCCGCGGCCGCGTCCATCGTCTCCCGGCGGCTCATCTCGGTGGCGCACAGCAGCATCGCGTTCCTCAGTTCCGGATAGAAACGCCCGAGCGGCAGGCCGCCGATGATCCTTTTTTGAAGCAGCGCGTCATTGATCTGCTCCGGCGTGCGCCCGTTGGTCGATGCAACAAACTCATTGAAGAACGGCCCGGAGAATCGCAGCGGCAGCTTGCCGGCCAGATAGTGCGCCTTGGCGAGGTTTTGTTGGGCCAGCTCGCGCAAGCCTTCTTTCCCGTACACCGTCATGAAAACGGTGGCCATCAGGGCGATGAGCGCCTGGTTGGTGCAGATGTTGGAGGTGGCTTTCTCGCGCCGGATGTGCTGCTCGCGCGTAGCGAGCGTGAGGCAAAAGGCCCGGTTGCCGCGCGAGTCCTTGGTCTCGCCGACGATGCGGCCCGGCATCTGCCGCATGAATTTCTCCTTGGTCGCGATGATTCCCGCGAAGGGGCCGCCGTAGCTGGGCGAGATGGCAAACGATTGCAGTTCGCCCGCCACGATGTCGGCGTCGCAGGGAGGCTCCAGGAGCCCGAGCGAAACCGCCTCGGCGAAGACGAAGATCAGCAGCGCTCCGTGCCGGTGCGCGATCTCGGCGGCGCGCCGGACGTCCTCCACGACGCCGAAGAAATTCGGGGACTGAATCACAACCGCCGCTGTCTCCCCGTCGATCTTTTTGTCCAAATCCGCGACATCCAGCGTCCCGGCGTCGCGCTCGAAACCGCACTCGGCCACCGGCATGCCTTGATGTTGCGCGTAGGTTTCGAGCACCTCGCGGTACTCCGGATGCAGGCTGCGCGCCACCACGACGCGGTCGCGCCCGGTGATCCGCATCGCCATCATGGCGGCTTCCGGCACGGCCGTCGAGCCGTCGTACATGGACGCGTTGGCCACTTCCATGCCGGTCAACTGGCAGATCATGGTCTGGAATTCGAAGATCGTGGTCAGCGTGCCTTGCGAGATCTCGGCCTGATACGGCGTGTACGAGGTCAGGAACTCGCCGCGCGACACGACGGTGTCCACCAGCACCGGCCGGTAGTGATGATAGACGCCCGCGCCCAAAAATGACGCGTAGCCGTTGGCAGTCTCATCGCCACGCGCCCGGAAATAATCCACGATCTCGTATTCGGATTGGCCGGGCGCGATCTGGAGCGGCCGGTCCAGCCGCACTTCCGCCGGCAGATGCGAAAAAAGGTCTTCCAAGGAATTCACGCCGATCGCGGACAGCATCGCGCGGCGCTCAAGATCAGACTTCGGTAGATAGCGCAATCGGGATCACGTTCAGGAACTCCAGGCTCAATGCCCGGATCCTTCAGCTCCTATATAGTTCTGATAATCTTTGGCGGAGAGTAGCTGCTTGATTTCGCCAGGGGCCGACAACCTGATTTTAACAAGCCAGGCTGCGCCGTGCGGATCTTCGTTCAACTTCTCGGGCGCCGTGGCCAGCGCGTCGTTGATCTCGATCACTTCGCCCGACACCGGCGCGTAAATATCCGAGACCGCCTTGACGGACTCGACCGAGCCGAGCGGCTTGCCCTGCTCGACACGCGTCCCCGGTTTGGGCAGATCGACGTAGACGATGTCGCCCAGTTGATCTTGTGCGTGGTCCGTGATCCCCGCCACCCCGATGTCCCCTTCCACGCGCACCCATTCGTGTTCCTTGGTGTAGAAATAGTTTTCTGGATACATTCTTTTATTTGGCCCGCTTGTAGAACGGCGTCGGAACCGTGACGGCGTCCACCGCCTGATTGCGGATCATGATCTGGATCCGCTCCCCGTGTTTGGCTCGATCGGTAGGAAGATAGCACAGTCCGATGTTCTTGTTCAGCGAGGGAGCCGGCCCGCCGCTGGTCACCCATCCCACGGGCGCGCCGTTTTGAAGAACCTCGTAGCCGTCGCGGCCGATTCCCCGCCCGGTCATTTCGAATCCCGCCAGCTTCCGCGTAATCCCGGCCGCCTTTTGTTTCGCCAGCGCCGCCCGGCCGATGAACTCGCCCTTGTCCATTTTCACGATCCAGGCCAGGTCGGCTTCCAAGGGCGTGATGGAGGCATGAATCTCGTGGCCGTAAAGCGCCATCTTGGCCTCCAGCCGCAACGTGTTTCGAGCGCCCAGCCCGCATGGCTTGATGCCGAACTCCTGGCCCGCGTCCAGAATGTCGTTCCAGACGCGCCCGGCTTGTTCCGGCGGGATGTAGATCTCGAAGCCGTCCTCTCCGGTGTAGCCGGTGCGTGCGATGCGCGCCCGCGTTCCCGACACGCTGCCATCGGCGAAGTGATAATACTGGATGGCCGCCAGATCGGTTGCGGTGAGCTTCTGTAGCGTGGGCAGCGCCTGCGGGCCTTGAATGGCGAGTTGCGCATAACGGCCGCTCGCGAACTCGACGCGCGCGCCAGTCCCGTTGGCCTTGGCGATGTGCTCGAAATCCTTTTCCTGATTGGAGGCGTTCACGCACAGGAAATAGTGGTCGTCCGCCACCTTGTGGACCAGAATGTCGTCGACAAAGCCGCCGTGGTCGTATAACAAGCCCATATACTGCGCCTGGCCGACCTTCAACTTTGCCACCGCATTGGTGGTGACAAAATCGGTGAGGGCGAACGCGTCCCGCCCCGTAATTTCGATCTCGCCCATGTGGCTCACGTCGAACAGGCCGACGCTCCGCCGCACCGCGTGATGCTCCTCCAGGATGCCCGAATACTGCACCGGCATGTCCCAGCCGCCGAAATCGACCATCCTGGCGCCCAGCTTGCGATGCACGGCATTGAGCGGCGTGGCCTTGAGGGTTGCGGTCGGTTGAGTCATGGGCGGATCGGCGCGGTCTTTCATTTTAGCGCGGCGGTCCGGCAGCCAAGCTCGGCGCAAGCGCGGTTGACGCTAGAATTGTTTCAGGAAACCATCCATGGATGATACTCATCCCAACGGCCAGGAAGAAACTGGCGGCCAGCGCTTAGACCGCATCGAGCGAGCGTTGGAGCTGATGGTGAACGATCACATCCTCTTTCGCGAGGAACATAAGCTGTTGCTTACCGCTCAAGTGCTGTTGAACGGCAGCTTGAAAGGCTCGATCGCACTGTAGAAAGGCTCAGCGGCGATGTGCAGCGCGTCACTCTGGGCCTAGAAACACTCTCCGGAGACGTGCGAATTCTCAGCGCTAACGTCGAGAAAATGCGCGAAAACTTCGATACCCGGCTGAAGCGGCTCGAAGCGTAAGGGACGCCGCAGCTCCGGGGCCCCGTGTTTCATCCGGCTGTTTTGCTTTCCGCCTGCGGCTGAAAGCTGCGAACCGCCGACTCCTCGTCGCTGAAGATCTCGAAGACCCGGTGCACGCGCGTCAGTTGCACCAAATCCTGGACCTTTGGCGTCAGCCGCATCAGCTTCAGGCGTCCACCCTTATGATGGCTGGTAGTAAGAGCCGCTACGAGTTCCCCCAGACCGCTACTGTCGATGTAATAAACCTCGGACATATTCAGCAGAATGTCCTTCTTGCCCGCATCCAAAGTGTCGTGAATCAACTTGCGGAATCGGTTGGTTCCGTCTCCTAACGTGATGGAGCCTTGCAGATGCAGAACAACCACGCTGCCTACTTCCCAATCGAAAAACTCCAACGCCATGTTGCGACCTTAGCAAAAAATGGAGGAACTTGCAGGGCCTCGGTTGGGGGGCGGCCGCTTGAGTGATCCGCCGGCCTCGCGGACCATCTGAGAGAGCCGCCCCTGCCGTCCACCACTGCCGCCACCGTCCGACAACGTCGTCCAGCCGCCTGACGGCCGACCCGTCCGCCTGCGCTTCCGCCCACCTGGTTATGAAATTTTCACTCGCGCGGGCAGAAAAAGTCGAGTATTATGGAGACTAGTTTTTCACTTCAACTGGGGGACAGGAGCCAATGAAACATACACTCCGTATGCTCGCCGTGTTGTTGTTGCCGCTGGGTCTGTGGGCACAAGCGGATGCCAACAAGGGACAAATCGCAGGAACGGTGTTTGACCCCAACCAGGCCGTGGTGCCGAACGCCAAGGTCACCATCAAGAACATCGCGACGGGCGCGGTGCGCGAGCTTACCACCGGCGATGCCGGCCAATTCCGCGCCGTTCTGCTCGATCCGGGCACGTATGACGTCAGCGTGGAAGCCAGTGGCTTTGCGCCTGCGAATTTCAAGGGTGTCACTGTCAACGTCGGCAGCGCCGCCGATCTTCCGGTCAACCTGAAGCTGGGGACCACCGTGGAAACCGTGGAAGTAGCTTCCACCCTGGTTGGTTCGGACATGCCCGCGCCGTCCGCGATCATTAACACCAGCGCGATCGAGAATCTGCCGATCAATGGGCGGCGTTTCACGGATTTCGCGGCGCTCACCCCCACAGTGCAGATCAATCCCCAGCGCGGCTCCATCTCTTTCGCCGGCCAGCGTGGCATCAACGGCAACGTCATGGTGGATGGCGCCGATTACAACAACCCGTTTTTCGGTGGAACGCGGGGCGGCGAGCGTTCCAATTTCATTCCGACCATTCCCCAGACCGCGATTCAGGAGTTTCAAGCCATCACCACCGGATATGCCGCCGAGTACGGCCGCTCCACCGGCGGGCTGCTCAACGCGATATCCAAGTCCGGCTCGAACGAACTGCATGGCGAGGCGTTCTACCAGATGCGCCCGCGTGGGGCCGGTGAAGAGAATCCGTTGATCGCAACCATTCGCGCGACGCCCAACGTTACGGTGGGGGAAACGCGCGAGCAGCTCCAGCAGTTCGGCGGAGGCGCCGGCGGCGCCATCTTGAAGGACAAGCTGTTCTGGTTCGCCTCGGCCGAACGCCAGCTTTCAGATCTGCCCCGCCAGGTTTTCTTCGCCTCGATTTATGGCGTTGCCGCCACTCCGCAGACTCAGGAGGCACTCAGCTTTTATCAGACCCAGCAGGGGCCGATCAGCTCCACCAACGACGCCACCGCGACTTTAGGGCGCCTGGATTATCAAATGAGCAATGGCAGCCGCCTCACGGCCCGGTTCAATTTCAGCGACGCCAGTGCCAACAACGCCATCACCACCGGCGCTCCTCTGCCGGTGGTCGACAGCCGCGCGCTCAGCGGAACTGGCTCCGAAAAAGATCGTATCTACACCGGCGTCGCGCAGTACACGGCCATCATCACCCCGGCCGTCGCCAACGACTTTCGCTTCTCTGGGACGTACGAGCTTCGGCCGCGTACCTCGAATACGGCCATCCCCAACGTGAGCAACGTCGTCGGAAACTTCGGCGCGCGGAACTTTCTCCCCACCGTCGAGGACGACACGCGCTATCAGATCAACGACGGCCTCAGCATCGTTCACGGCACGCACACCCTGAAGTTTGGCGGCGACTACAGCTATCTGACTACGGGGCAATTGTTCGGGTTCAATCAGTTTGGTTCCTTCTCGTTCTCCACCACTGCGCTGTCTACCGTGCTGGCCGCTATGAGCGTGGCTCCCGGCCAAAACCGTTTCGATGCCCGAGACGCCAACAACGTCCCAATCCTGAGATACTCACTGAACGTTGGAAATTTGCTGGCGAATTTCCACATGAACCAGATCGCGTTCTACGCCCAGGATCAGTGGAAGATCACACCGCAATTCCAGATCAACTACGGCGTGCGCTGGGAGGGGCAGGTAAATCCGTCGCCGGACGCCAACAATACCGCGGTGGTACAGGCGGTCCAGGCGGCTGTGTTTCCGCTCAACCACAAGTTCGATCCTACTCAGACGCAGAACAATTTGAATCAATGGATGCCACGCTTCGGTTTCACCTACAGCCCCTTCAAAGGGTCGGCCAAGACCGTGATCCGCGGGCACACGGGACTCTTCTATGCCGCCACGCCCATGCTGGTTTACGCCGCGGGGACCAACAACTTCCGCCTCCCGCCGGGAGATCTGAGCCTCAGTTACAGCCCGACTTCCGCCAGCCAGCCTACCGTATATCAAGTGTTCAAGACGGCCGGCTTCGATTTGAATAACTACAAGCTGGACAACCTGCCGGTGCTGACTCCCACGCAAGCCAGCACCGCCATCGCGACGCTGACCGGCAACGCACCCAACGTGTTCTCCAACGGAGCCACCAGCTACACGGCCACGGCGAACGACTTCCAGAATCCGCGCGCCTTGCAGGCCGGCGTGGGCCTCGATCAGGAAATCACTTCGGGATGGCTGGTCAGCGCGCAGTTCAATTACATCAACACGGTCCACCTGGAGCGCAACCGCGATTACAACCTGCCCGAACCCGCATTACGCGCTTCCGACGGCCGCTACATCTACAACCGCCTCAACCGGCCGCTGCCGCAGTTTGGACAGATTGTCCTGCGGGAAAGCTCCTCCCGATCCATGTATCGGGGCGCCTCGTTCAGCACTCGTTACACCGCCAGCAGCCGCATCCAGTTCGGCGCGCAGTATACCTGGGCTCAGGCCTACGACGACGATTCCAACGAGCGCGACGCCACTTGCTGCCGCTACGATAGCGCCGCGAATTTCCGTGCCGAGTACGGATATTCCACCTACGATATTCGAAGCCAGTTCGCTGGATACGCCCTATACAATCTGCCCTACGGGCTGCATCTGTCCGGAACCGTGACTGCGTCCACCGGCCAGCCCATCGATCCGCTCGCCGGGTCGAACGTAAACGGCGATTCGAAGTTCCAGAGCCCCAGCGGCGACCGCGCCTTCAAGGCCGTGGGCGTCGAGTTTCCGCGTGATTCCTTCCGCAACGTAGGATGGCGGACTGTCAGCCTCCGCGTGATGAAGGACTTCAAGTTCAAAGAGAAATACACGGCGCAGCTTTCGGCCGAGATGTTCAACATGTTCAATTTCAACAATGTGATCATCGGGCCGGCCGACAGCAACAGTTTGAACACCATCTACGGTCTCGGCGTGGACGCCAACGGAAACCCGGTACCGATCCGCAGCGATTCAAACGGCCAGACGTTCATGCGCCTGAAGCTGCCCAACGGATTGTACGACGCCAACAACACGCAGTTGGGAACACCGTTCCAGGCGCAATTCGGCGTGCGATTCCTCTTCTGATCGCGCATTTCGAGGCCATCTTCGATGGGCAGCCGCCTCGGTGGCTGCCCGGCCTTTCATTGCAAATTCATTTCGTTCCGGCCCGTCTTCGGCTATAATCGGGACAGTTCAGGCATTCATTTGTTCGTGGCCGGCCGCGTGAGCCGCTGGGGATTTTCATTGGGACACGAACAAGGGCCAGGGTCTTGCGCGTGTCTGGGTCGAAACCGCGCCGTCGTTTTAGTCTAGGCATTTCAGAGGTCACTATGAAATTCAGGCTCGCGATATTCTTGCTGATCCTTTTATCGGTTCCAGCATTCGCGCAACAGGCGGCGGGACTCGCGGGAATCTCCGGCGTCGTCCGGGATCCATCCGCGGCTGTCGTTCCGAATGCCAAGGTGGTTATTTCTCGGGAGAATCAAGGCACTATCCGCACGCTCGATAGCAACGCGGAGGGCGTCTTCTCGGCGCCGGCGCTCACGCCCGGCCCGGGCTACAAGGTCAGCGTGACTGCTTCCGGCTTCGCGGAATACTCCGCCGAGAACCTTGAACTCCAAGTGGGCCAGAACCTCAATTTGAACGTCGGGCTCGCGCTGGGCACCACCGTGGTTCAGGTGGACGTGAGCGGCGCGACCGAATTGGTCAACGACACCAAGACCGACGTTTCCCAGGTGGTCAATACGCGCCAGATTCAAGAGCTGCCGATCAATGGCCGCCGCGTAGACACCTTCGTGCTGCTGACGCCCGGCGTCACTAATGACGGCAACTTCGGCCTGCTTAGTTTCCGCGGCGTCGCCAACGGAAATTCTTTCCTGCTCGATGGCAACGACTCCACCGAGAAGTTCTTCATGGAAAACAACGGCCGCACGCGGGTTCTGTCGCAGATCTCGCAGGACGCCGTGCAGGAGTTCCAAGTAGTTTCAGCAAATTTTTCGGCTGAATACGGGCGCGCCAGCGGTGGCGTCGTCAACACCGTCACTCGGAGCGGGAGCAATGCGTTCCACGGCACGGGCTACTGGTTTTACCGCAATGAGAACTTCAACGCGCACGATCCCTACCAGAGCTTGATCGCTCCCGATACTCGCAACCAGGTGGGCGTGAGCCTCGGAGGCGCCTTTGTCAAAGACAAGCTCTTCTACTTCGTCAACGGAGAGTACATGCATCGGGATTTCCCGCTGACGGACAGCCTCTTTAAGGCTGGCGTGGTGGAGAATCAAGCCTGGGTAGGCTGCGGCGTGGCCTCCGGTTCAACGCCGGCCGCTACTCCGGCCCAATGTTCGGCCATCGGAACTCTGCTTCCTCATTTTTTCGGCTCGATCCCGAGAACGCAGACTCAGTATCTGGGCTTTAGCCGCTTGGACTATCACTTCTCCGATCGCAACACCTTCACCGCTCAGTTCAACTACATGCAGTTCACTTCTCCCAATGGACTCCAGGCGACGCTTCTCAACTCCACCACCGGCCAGGCGTTCAACGGCAACGGTGACGACTTTGGGCGCGTACGCAATTTCAAACTCGGCTGGACCTCTGTCCCGACCTCCAACATTGTCAATGAACTGCGCTACGGCTGGTCCACCGATCTGGAGGGCGACGATGCCAATCCCGCGCTGGCCGGTCCGGGCCTTGGCCTGCTGGATGTTTCCGTTGTGGGCGTCCAATTGGGGCCGATCAATTACCTGCCCCGCGTCGAGCCCAACGAACGCCGCCACGAGGTTGCCGACAATCTTTCCTGGACCAAGGGCAACCACCTGGTGAAGTTCGGGCTCGATATCACCACCAATCGCGATTTCTCACTGTTCCTTCCCAACCTCCACGGCAGCTACACCTACCAGACCGTCAATCAGTTCGCCTTGGATTACAGCGGAAACGCCACCGGGGCCAAGAACTGGCAGGCGTTTTCCCAAACTCTCGGTATCGGATCTACCGATATGCGGATGAACAACTACGGTATGTATGTGCAAGACCAGTGGCGGGTGACTCCCCGATTGACCGCTACCGCCGGACTGCGCTACGAGATCGAGCCGTTGCCTGAGCCAAAATCTACAGCCTGCAATCCCAATTATCCGCAGACCTGCCGCATCAATACCAAGGCCACCAATCTGATGCCGCGCATCGGCCTGGCCTACCGGCTGAACGACAAGACGGTCCTCCGGGCCGGTTATGGATTATTCTTCTCGTCCGTGCCCGGCGCCACGCTGATGGATCTGTGGCTGGGCAACGGGGTCGTCCAGCAGTCGGTATCGCTGAACGGCCAGCAGACCGCGCAGCTCGCCGCAGGACCCGTCTTCCCGAACAATCTCGGTGCGGTGCCACCCGGTATCACGCTCGGCGCCGCGAACATCCAGTTTGCCGCGCCGAATTGGAAAACGCCCTACTCGGAGCAAGGCACGTTTGCGGTCGAGCGCCAGTTAACGCACGACATCGCTCTGACGGCTTCCTATATCTGGAGCCGCGGCATTCAACTTTATAGCGAGCGCGATCTGAACCTGCCCCCGCTCAGCGCGACGAGCTTCACCTACGCCATCGCTGACGCCAACGGCAACCCGGTGGGCGCCTACGCGACCAACATGTATCTGAAACTCCCCACCGCTAACGGACGCCCCGACTCACGGTATGGCGGCGTCGTCCAGGATGAAAATGGCGTCACCAGCTTCTACAACGGGCTGGCAGTTCAGGTCGAAAAACGATTCTCACACGGGCTGCAAGCCGGTCTGGCCTACACTTGGTCGCATGAAATCGATGACGGCCAGGGCGTTGGCCAAGCCACTTCCAACATCTTCTTGAGCAACGCGTTCGTTTGGCTTTACAACGGGAACTACAAGCTCGACAGAGGCAACGGCCAATTGGACCAACGGCATCGCCTGGTGTTTTCCTGGGTGTGGCAGCCGACCTTTACGCATCGGTCCGGCGCATTCTACAAGTACGTGGTCAATAACTGGCAGCTCTCCTCGCTGACGACCATCAATGGGGAGCGCGTCGCCACGAGTCCAACCATCAGCTTGCGCGACACGCCCGTACCTGGCATGTTCAACACTTTCAGCATCAACGGCTCGGGGCTCAGCTCGCGCGTTCCTTTCTTGCCTGTCAACAATCTGCTCCTGCCGGCGCTTTACAAGAGCGACGCGCGCCTAAGCAAGATCCTCCCGTTTGGCCCGGACGAACGCTACAAACTGTATGTGAGCTTTGAAGCGTTCAACATCAGCAACAGTTGGTCGCCCACGAGTATCAACAACCAACAGTACATAGAGTCGAAGGGCGTGCTTACTCTGAGTCCAGGCGCATTCGGTGTCGGCATCGGCGACGCCGCGCCTCCCGACGGGACGCTGGCCCGCCGCCTGCAGTTGAGCCTTCGGTTCGTGTGGTAGTTTAGCCCGCGGGGCGGCGCATGGATGGTCTGAGGCAACTTGCGCAGGGCGTGGGTGCGTCAGGTTGGCCAGCTCGCCGCGGCTGGCGAAACTGATTCTTGTAACTCCTTGCGCCACTTGCATCAGCTCAGCTAGGGTCCGCGGCATGCGCGTTGCAAATTGGAATAGCATTCATTAACTCGTTCTACGCGCACCAGGGCGCCGGATCGCAACCGTCCGGAATTGGAGCGACGTTGCATTCGAGCCTTGGCGCGCGCTTGCTTGAGCAGAACGGACGAACCTTTTGTGGCTCATGCCCGCCCTTTAGCCGGCGGCTGCGTGAACCGATGGATGCACCGAAAGGAGGATTTGTATGCCTGAAGTCAAAGTCGCTAAGGACAATGGCGGTGCGGTGGTACATCGCCCCGAAGTGTATTTTCCCAAGTTCCCGTTCGGCAGTCTGCTGGGAACCACTCCGTTTGGCTTGATGAAACGGTTCAGTGAAGAAATGGACCGTATGTTCACCGGCTGCGCCGCACCGACGGAGTTTGAACTGTGGGCGCCGCCGCTCGAAGTCAAGCACAAGGAAGGCAACTTCATCGTCACGGCCGAGCTGCCGGGCATCGCCAAAGAAGACATCAAGGTGGAAGTGATCGAAGAATCACTGGTCATCGAAGGCGAGAAAAAGGCGGTGAAGGAGGAGAAGGAGGAGGGTTACTACCGGTCTGAACGCAGCTACGGCAAGTTCTACCGGTCGATCCCGCTGCCCAAGGGAGCGAAGCCCGAGTTGATCAAAGCTGAGCTTACCAACGGCATCCTGAAAGTGGTTATTCCGGTGCCGGAAGTGAAGCCGGCGCTTCGTCAGGTTCCGATCACGACGGCAAAGTAGTGATCGGACGTGGAAGGGCGCCCGGCGCCTTTCTTTCGCGCGGGACGCGGCGCGCCTCCCGGGACTTGGTCATCCCGCCGCCGCGTACCCGCGCGGTTTTTTCTTCGTCTCGCCTTCAAATCGTGGTTCAGAGAGCGCAATCGCGATCAAGCACGTCCTCCTGAGACAGGGTATTCTGGCTTCGTCACGATGAGAGAGCCCCGATGAATCTGGCGGAGAAAGCGCTTTGGTACGTCGAAAGCCACTTCGGCCAGGAGATAACTCTGGATGACGTCGCCAACGTTGCTGGTGTCTCGCGCTATTACCTCGCGCGAGCTTTTTCAGTTGCAACCGGACGATCGCTCATGCGCTACGTGCGCGCCCGCCGGCTGACGGAAGCGGCCCGGATCCTCGCCGGCGGCGCACCGGACATTTTGGCGGTCGCGCTGGAAGCGGGCTACGGCTCTCACGAAGCATTCACGCGCGCGTTTTGCGATCGGTTCGGCCTAACTCCGGAAGCGATTCGCGCACGCGGCAATTTGACCAACATCGAACTCACGGAGCCAATCAAAATGGATGAAACGTTACTCACAAATCTTGAACCACCGCGGATTGAGGACGGCCGCACATTACTCCTAGCCGGGTTGAGCGAGCGCTATACTTCGGAGACGAGCGCCGGCATTCCTTCGCAGTGGCAGCGGTTTACACCCCATCTGGGCCACATTCCCGGGCAGGTCGGCCGCACCGCTTATGGCGTGCTGTGCAACAGCGACGATGCGGGCAACACGGAATACCTGAGCGGCGTCGAGGTATCGGACTTTGCCCGAGTGCCCCACGAATTCAGCCGGCTGCGGATTCCAGCGCAAAGGTATGCGGTCTTCCGGCAGCGCGACCACATTTCAACCATCCGGCGGACCTGGTTCACCATCTGGAACAAGGGCCTGCCGGAGTCCGGGTGTAAACCCGCCGAGGGTCCGGAGTTTGAGCGCTACGGCGAAGAGTTTAATCCGGAAACGGGAGCCGGCGGGTTCGAGATTTGGATCCCGATCAAGGGCTAGTGGCGAAGTTAGACGGCTGGCCGTCCCGAGCACTCGTCTTCTATTGCGGGTCGGTAAGAATGGCGCGCCCGGAGGGACTCGAACCCCCGGCCTATTGGTTCGAAGCCAATCGCTCTATCCAGCTGAGCTACGGGCGCGATTGCCGGTTACGATTCGATGGTAACACCGCCAAAAAGAGGGCCCGCAAGGCAATAGAGATCTCTTGTCACGAATGTCTTTTCCACAAGTCATGAATTTGTAACTCTTGGCGCGTTACAAAGGGGCATGAAGTGCGATCTCCACGTTCATACGCGGCACTCCGGAATGTGCACAGTTCCGCTGCTGCGGCGGGTGTGCCGCGAGAGTGACAACAACCCGCGCGCGGTGTATCAAGGCCTGAAGCGACGGGGCATGGATGTGGTTACCGTCACCCGCCACGATTCCATGGACGCCGCCGAAGAGCTGCGCCGGCATCCGGATTTCTTCCCGAGCGAAGAAGTCACCTGCGTGTTCCGCTGGCCACACCCCGCAACTATGCACGAGAGATTCTGGTCCTCCAGAAATGATCGCGCCCGATGTGGCCGGGAGCGGGGGTGCAACGGCGTTCAGCTATTGAGACTTCGATTTCTCGCTAGCCGCGGGTTTTGATTCCGAGGACTTAGATCCCGCAGGCTTGGAATCGGCCGGCTTGCTTTCGGTGCTCGCGGTCTTGCTCTCGGAATCCTTCTTGCTGGACCCGTTGCCGCCTCGCCCGTAGTCGGTGACATACCAGCCCGAACCCTTGAACTGAAAAGTGGGCGCGGAGATCAGTTTTTCCACTCGTCCCCCGCAGCCGGGATGAACGGCGAGCGGCTCATCGGAAAACTTCTGCATCACTTCAAAGGTTTTGCCGCATTTGTCGCACTTGTACTCGTAGAGCGGCATTGCGCGGGCCTACTGCTGCTGCGGCGGGCGCGGCACGTTGAGCGGAGTCAGGGGACGATCGGGGACCTCGCGGCGCTCAGGGGCACCCGCTGTTTTGTCGGCGTCCGGAGCGGCGGCGACATCGCTCTTGCCCTTGGTGATGACTTCGATGGCCTTCTTCAACAGCAAGTCCTCGGTGGGCTGCTGCTGTGGCTCGGCGATGGGATTGCCGTCGTCGTCGACGGCGCCCGAGTCGGTGGCTTCGATCACCGGGACGGACGGCGTGACGCCGGTATCCTGGATCGCCTTGCCGCTGGGAGAATAATACTTGGCGACCGAGAGGATCACGGCCGATCCGTCTTCGAGCGTGATGGTTTTGCGAATGGAGGCGTCGCCGTAGGTGCGCTCGCCCACCACGTCGGCGCGCTTGTCATCGAGCAGCGCCGCGGCAGCAATCTCCGCGCCGTCGGCAGTGCCGCGATTCACGATCACGACCAGCGGCAGTCGAGTGACCTCGGTGCCGTCGGCGGCGATATCGGCGCGCGGCGATTTCTGACCCTGCGTGTGGGCGATTTCGCGGCCCTTATCGAGAAACAGATCGGCGAGTTTCGTGCCTTCTTCCGGGCCACCGGTGGCGCAGTGACGCAGATCAAGCACCAGCTTCTTGGCGCCCTGCTTCTGCAATTCCTGAACTTTGGCGGCGGCTTCCTTGGCGTTGGCGCCCTCCAGGCTTTGAACCTGAATGAGTCCGATCTGATCGGGCAGCAGCTTGGCGGTGACCGCGGGATAGGTGACGACGGCGCGGGTCAACGTGAGCTTCTGCGGTTCGGGCTTGCGGAATCGCAGCACGCCCACTTCTACGGTGCTCCCGGAATCGCCTTCGAGCAGCAGCTCAGCGAAAGCCAGCGGCATGTCGCGCGTAGCGACGCCGTTGATGGTTTCGAGCACGTCGGTGGTTCCCAATCCGGCCTTCGCGGCGGGCGAGCCGGGGACGGCGTCGACGATACCCACGTAGCCGAATTTCTTGGAGAGGATCAGGCCCACGCCGGCCTTGTGCTGATCCTTGCTCTTGAGCCACTGCTTGTACTGGTCGGCGTTGAGGTAGCTGGCGTAGGGATCGATGGACTCCAGCAGCCCGTTGAGCGCGCCGAGCGTGACGCTCTTCATGTCGGGTTCCTCGACGTAGTCGCTCTTGATGCGCGAGAGCACTTCGGTGTAGACGGCGAGGTGGCGGTAGGTATCTTCGGGGGAAGCGCTTTTGCCGCGCATGGCTCCGAACAGGAGCACGAAGACGAGGCAGGTGGAGGTTGAAGCGACAAAAATCTTAAGGCGACTGTTGATCATGGGAGCCCGGACTTCCTACAGCCAGTATAGCGTGGATCGGCCGGGGCGGCTGAGCGGCAGAGGGATGGGCCGATCAGACGGGGAGAGGGACCTTCTTGAGCGATCCGTTAGGGCCACTGGAGCGGAACCTGAAGAATCGCCACGGACGCCCGTTGACGACGCGCGCTTCCTCGTTATACGAACCACGCGAGTGGGCCGAAATCGCGGTTCGCCAGAACAGGACGGCCGGCGCATTAGATTGGAGGACTCGGACGAGCCATTCGCCGGGACGTTCATTCCAAAGCAGCGTTGCCATTCTCTGTCCGAAGCCGCTCCTTCGAAATCTGCGGAGGATAAAGAACTCGCGCACGTCGTGGGCGCCAAGGTCGCCTAGCCACTCCACCGCAGGTCCCACCAGGGCAAAGCCCGCGATCGAATCATCAACTTTCGCCAAATACGCGTCGTAGCCGTTCTTCCAGATCGAGGATGTGTCGTAAGAGTAGCGTCCGTCGGGCTGGGTATCCAATTCAAACCACTCGGCCATGTCGTGCAGGTAGTGCTCGAACAAATTGCGAAGCACAATTTCCGACTCGGGTCCTATCTTCGAGATCACGAGATTAGACGGCGACATGGGGATGAGCGCTCGGCCGAGGCAAGGTCCAGCATAGCCCAGTCGAGGTCGATTCACCCATGCCTGGCCGAAGCCGCCACGCCGGCACACCGCCCATCGATCCCATCAAGACCGTGCGTTTGGACTGACGCACGGGATTTCGATCTGGCTGGTGTGGCGGGCAACGTGCTGCTTCCGGCGCGACGGTCCGGGCTTCCGCACGGCAGCTACAGCTCAAGATGGCCCTGTATCGAGTGTGGCTACGATGCGGCGATAGCTTTCATAGCGCGCCGGCGCAATCGCTCCCGAATCGGCGGCCGCTCGCACCGCGCAATCCGGCTCATGAATGTGGGAGCAGTCTGAGAATGCGCACTGGTGCGAGGAGAACTCGTGAAAGTAACGCCGAACGTCCGCAGCGCGGATCTTCCAGAGTCCGAACTCGCGAATGCCCGGGGTGTCGATCACCATTCCACCGTTGGCGAGCTGGTAAAGAGCCGACGACGTGGTGGTGTGCCGGCCCTTTTCGCTGGCCGCATTGACCGTGTTGGTGGCGAGTTCAAGATCGGGGTCGAGCGCGTTGAGCAGCGACGATTTTCCGACGCCGCTGTGACCGGTGAAAACGCACAACTTGGCGGCCAGCGCCTCGCGGAGCTGATGGATGCCCTGGCCGCTGGCCGCCGAACAGCGCAAGACGGGAACGCCCAAGGCTTCATAGGTCTGAAGCGGCTCGAGCTCCGACGCAGCTTCCAGCAGGTCGATTTTATTCACGCACACCAGCGGCGCCGCGCCGGCTGCCGCGGTGGCGATCAAGTAGCGATCGATCAAACCGGGGCGCAGCGGGGGCGATTTGAGCGAGACCACATGGACCACCAGGTCGATATTGGCCGCGATGACTCGTTCGCGGTGCGGGTTCTGGGGATCGGCGCGGGAGAGCGTGGTGCGGCGCGGCAGGACCTCCTCGATCCGGCGGCGATCGACGGAAAACAGAACGCGATCGCCGATGGTTGCGTCGCCGGCCGACCGGCAACGGACTCGCTGGCCGCCGCTCAGAACGTCGCAAAAGCCGGGACCGGTCTCGACCGCCATTCCGGCGCTGCTCGCCCGGGAGCGCGATCGCGGCTCGCCGCCGAACTTCGATCGAAATTTTTTCGCCAGGCGCAGCTCGCGCTTGGCCCGTTCCTCAAAGTGTTTACGCAGTTTTCTGTCCTCTCGAGACATTTCGAAAATCTTCATTTCTTGAAATAAATGGACTGCAGGCGGGCGGGCTCGCCCGCGGAATTTCAGAGAGGCGGCCGTCTGGTCTTGCGACCTCGCGGCTCGATTAGAGGACAGTCATAGGCGCACCAGATCATGGTTGCACGGAAGCTGGTGCGAACGCAACCGCGGCCAAGACAACCCAGAGCGGCACTGCAAGGCCGCTGGAGGCGAAAGCTGGAAGGACGGCCAAAGCGGATGCGTGAGCTTAGTGGAGCGAGTACCAATACCTGGTCTTCTTGGCCCAATCGGTGGATGCGTAGCGAGCGTGCAGCAACTGGAACGCGGCCTTGGATTGCTTGCCAGTGTCGGCGTCCGCGCAGCCGTATCGGGTGGATCGCACGGCGAGAGCCAGCGCTTCGGGCGCGCGCGGATCATTCGGGTGTGCCTTTACGTACTCGAGCGCGACCGCCGAGAGGAAGGACGGCGCTCCGGGAAACCCCGCGAGCTTCGCCCATTCTTGAGCGGCTTGCGCCTGATCCGCTTCGGTGAGGAAGGTGGCTTGGGGGCGGCTGGCGCCGTACAGCAGGCTCATCGGCGGACTCCACGCCCAACCCATTCCCGGCGAACCGGCGCCTTGCTCGCCCTTGGCCGGAGCGCACCACCAGTTGTCGCGAAAACTGTCGAGTTTGCCTATTGGCGTCAGCCTGCCGAAGCCAGGATCGAGGTACGGCCGCGCCCCCGGGTTGCGCAGCATCAGGTACGCCGCGGAAAATCTCTTGGCGCTTCGATCCGCTGCTTTCAAGTAGTCGCCAAGAGGCTGGTTCCATGCCGGCTCGATCTTCTGGAGCAGGCGGGCGAGGGGCTCCGCGACCGCGTCGTCATCGAGCAGCACCGCCCGTGCCCAAGCAGCCCTCGCGACCACCGAGCGAAGCGGAGCGGGCAGCGCTCCGCGCTCCACAGCATCGGCGACCAGATGCAGCGGTATCTGTCGGTTCAGGACCGTCGTGGCGTCCATGTCGAAGATCGGGCGGCCGCCGGCGAAGGCCTTTAGCTGGGGATCGGCGGCGGGGTCGATTGGAGCTTCGCTTTCGTAGTCGTAGCCGGAACCAACCGGGACGCGAAGAGCGTATCGCAAGAACGCCTCCCAGGATTCGGCCACTCGCATCCGTTCCGCGAGGAAAAGATTTGCGGTAGACGGCGGATATTTGGTTCGCTCGGCCAGGATCGCGTCCAGGCGGCGGCGCGCGTCGGCGGATTCCTTGGAGTTCTCGAGCAAGCGGACGGTCTGGAAGGCGACCGTGGCGTACGCCGGTGAGTCGGACTGCACCTGGTCGGCGGCCTGAAGTAGATCCGGGGGAGCGCCGGCCTGGCTTCTGGTCAGGGCGGCGACCAGCCACGGCAGCGATTGCGTAGCGCGCCAGCGCTCCAGGGCGTGATCGGCGGGCGCGGGCGATACCAGGAACGTCGACAGCCAGTCGGTAAGATCGTCCGGCTGGTTGAGTTTGCTCCAGTCGAGCTTATAGAACAGGAACAGGTAGTCGGTGAAGTCCTGGGCCAGGGATGGCGACGGGGTTTTGGCGAGAATCGATTGTGATAGCTCGTGAAGCCGGCGATCGGGATCGAGACGCGCGTTCACAAAGGCCAGCAGGCTGGCGGCGGCAGCATGCACGGGCTTCAATGAATCATTTTTCAAAATATTCTCGAGTTGCGTCTGCGCCTGCATCATCGCTTCGGGCTGGTGGCTAAGCGTTGCCCTGCGAATCGAGCAGCGGGCTACGAGATAAGGCGCGCTGGTGCGCCAGGGCGAGCGTTGATCGGCGGCAATAGCCCGAAACTCCGCTTCGGCCCGGTCGAAATCGCCGGCATAGAAACTGGCGGCAGCGATCTGATAGGCGCGGTCAGCCTGGAGCCATGCGCTGCCGCCTTCTGGTGGGGGGTTTGGATTCACGGGGGAACCCGAGCAGTTGGCGAAAACGTCGTCCTGGCCGCGCAGCCAGTCCAAGAGTTCCGGATTGGCGGCGCCGTACCTGGCCAGCCGGTCACCCAGCGTCGTGCTCGCTGTGCGGAACGCGTCGTCCGGGCAGTTGACGTATTCGTCGTAATCGCCGGGTGTGCGATCCCGTCGATAGACGTCGATCTTAGGAGGTTCCGGGGCGCCCGGCACTTTCTTGCGCGCGGCAAGCCAATCTTGCGTGGCTGTGGGAAGCAACACGCCCCAAGCAGGCACCCCGTTTGGTGGATGCTCGGGCTTGGGTGGCGGAGGGAAGAAGGCTTTTCGTGCGGCGTCATCGAATCCGACTCCGATGAGGCGCCGGTACGCGACAATCAGGTTCGAGCGGTAGAAAGTCGGCAACAGAATACCCATCGGGGCGGCGCCAGGATCATCGGGTTGCCGCGAAAAAGTGAAAACGGCGGTCGTCAGGAAGGGGCCGCAACTGGAAAGGTCGGTTGGGCTGGTGAGAACGGCCACGAGCAGAACCAGGACCGCGAGGCGTGCAACTCTCACTGCCATCGGTGTGCCTCCTGAAGGGCATTTTTGTAGTCGCTCTCGGACCATGAACCGGGATGAAAAACGAACACGCGCCGGCCGCGAGGCAAGCTTGCCAGCGGCTCGTCCATGGAGACTCCTACGCTGGCCTGGCAAAGCGGTACACGAAACGCGGCGCCGGGGCGGTAGCGGTCGGGTCCCATTCGGAACAGCATGGGGACCGCCTCTCGGACTGGAAGCGCTGCAATCCAGCCGTCGGAATTGCACCAAGACGCCAGAGCGGTGATGGAGAGCGGAAAACCGTCGGGGATGCGTTCTCTGACGCGGCCAATCAAGTCGCGATAGAAGGCCCGTTCGGAGACGCGGGCATCGTAATCGATTTGCAGAGCACTAATGCCGGGTTCGTTGGCCATGGCGGCGATGGCGGGGGCGAGGGAGGCCGCAGCGGGCAGGTCGCCACGGCCGGTGGATTCCAGGCGCACGACGGAGATGAGACGCGTGGCCGGCGGAACGCGCAGCGGTTGCAAGCGCGGCCTTGCGATGATCTGGCGGTCGGCCAGGACAAACGTTTTGGCGAGGAACGCGACCCCAGCTTCGCGAGGATCAAGAAAGCTGAGATTCTGGGGACTCTCCCAGGCCCACAGAATCACGCGGGGGAATCCAGGCAAGCGGTCGCGCGCGCAGCCGCAACAAGCAACTGTAAGAGCAACCGCAACCCCACTCAAACAATAGCGGCCGAAGCTCATGGACCCTATGGAACCAGGATATCAACCTATGAATCAGGGTTTCTTGTTTCTGTTTACCGCGGCGCTTTGCGTGGGCTCAATGGTTCTGCGTTGCGAGAACTCGATCAGTCGGTTCCAGCGGGTTTCTTCCGCTGCTTCTCGTATTCCTTCAGCACGCGCTGAACATATTCGATGGTTTCGCGATAGGGTGGAATGCCGTTGTATTTGTCGACGGCCGAGGGCCCGGCGTTGTAGGCGGCGATGGCCTTGGAGACCTGGTGCGGATCGCTCGCGTATTTCAGCAGCAAGTCCCGGAGGTAACGCGCGCCGGCTTCCGCGTTTTGAGCGTGATCGTAGGGATCGGCGTTCAGCTCGGCGGCGGTTTGCGGCATCAGTTGCATGAGGCCGATGGCGCCTTTCGAGGAAACGGCGTCGGCGCGATAGCCGGATTCAGCGCGGGCGACGCTGTGGACAATTTCCGGAGGCAGTCCGGCCTGGATGGCGGCGCGGGTGATCAGTTCCTGCGGTGTCGGAACGGGGTAGGCTTGGGCGGCGGTCTGCGGCGATTTGGGAGCGGACGCGGGCGGGGGCGTGTAATCCTCAGTCTCAAACGCGACCACCGAGCCGGCTGGAATCTCTATGACTCCCTGGCTGGTTTGAAGGCGGATCAGGTTGCCCTCGGCGACATGGCTGTCGGCATGGAGGCGGAAGCCGCTGGAAAGAACGGCGTACTCGCCGGCCAGGGCCGAGCACGTAACCGCTAGAAATGACAAGACCAGCTTCATCGGGCGCAAGCCCACCAATCATCATGACGCAAACGGCGGCGGAAGTGTGGAGCCGGTTTAATCGGAAATCGCCAGCTCGCCAGGGACGATGGGACGGGTTCTGGGCAGGATGCCGCGGCGGGCCAGGAGGGCAACGGCGGCGAAAATCCCGGTGAAAACAGCCAGCTTGAGCGCGTCGGCGGCGCGCGTGTGTGGCAACGTTTTCCAGAGAATCCCCAGAATCGGTTGAGCGATGCAGGACGCCCAGACGGCGCCATAGAAATAGCGGCGCTCGTGGCCTTCGCCTTTGGTGGAGGCCTGGACGCGCGGCAAGAGTCCCAGAGCGCCCGCCGCCCAGATGCCGAAGGCGATCGGGAAATAACCGTATTCGTAGATTTGCTTCAAGCGCCACGCGCCGGTTACAACGGCGGCGGCCAGACCTGTGAAGTTCAAAACCGCGAAAGCGGTGACGATGCTCCAGGCGAAGGTATAGCAAATGCGGCGATAGAGCGGGTTGGGTTTGTCCTCGACGAAGCGAATGATGTACGGTTGCGGCTCGACGCCCGGCAGGCGGCCTTGCAGCGCGGCCACGCCCGTGGCCAGGGTCACCAGCGCGAGCCACAGCAGCTTGGCTGGATCGAAGCCGCACTCGAACAAATCGAACGTGCTGGGGCCGGGCGCGATGAAGAAGACGAAGATCCAGATGGGCCAGTGCGCCAGCCGGTACAAAGGTTTGTTGTGTTCGCGCAGCTTGCGGCCGCTGGCAAGCTCAACTTTGGTGGCCGAAGTCACTGCGCGGCTTCCGCGGGCACTTCAACAACTACGGCTGCTTAGCAGGCGTAGCCGGTTTGGGGGCGGGTGCGCCGGTGGCCGGGCTCTTGGGAGCGGTGGTGGCGGGCGCGGGGCTCTTAGGCGCGGGCGCTGGAGTGCTCAGCGCGGCCGAACTCTGATCGTACAGCTCGATGATCTCCTTGGTGATGTCGATGCTGGGCGAGGCATAGAACACGGGGCTTTGCGGATTGCTCACGTCCACCACCATCACATAACCGTGGTCGCGCGCGTATTTTTCGATGACCGCCTGGATCTTGGCGCCAAGTTGCTGGAGAATCTTCTGCTGCTCCTGATCGAGCTCGGCCTGCGCGTCCTCGACGTCGCGCTGCAGATTTTTCTTTTTGCTCTCGATGCTCTTATAGAGCTCGTTCTTGGTGGCCTCGCTCAAAGTGTTCTGCCCCTTGTTGAGCTGATCCTGCAGAGCGTTGATGTCGTTCTGCTTTTGGTCGATTTCTTTCTTCTTGGGCCCGGCCTTGGCGTCCAGCTCGGCGGCGGCTTTTTGGCCGTCCTTGGTGTTGATGATGGCGCCTTGCAGGTAGATGACGGCGATCTTGGTCTGGCTCTGCGCGTAAGCTCCGAGCGTCATAGCCAGAACGAATGCCGGACTGACAAAAGCCTTTATATTCACGGTGCTACTCCTAACCTTTGAGTCATTATAGTCTATCCCAGAAATCTATCGCTTTTTCAGCGCCGCCGCGGGGGATGGCGCGGGACTCCCGCCGATTCCCGGTCCTGCGAGCGCCGGCCCGAACCGGATGGGTTCGAACAAGGGCACAAGGACAGAAACGGCAGCACGGCTCAGGTCTGTTCTCGCATCAGAAGGTCCGGCCGATGGTAAAGCGGAAGGTGGACCGCTGTTCGAAGAACGGAAAGGGCTGGCCCACCGAGGCAATGGCATTGTTGTAAGTAATATTATTCGGAAACATGGAACGGTCGGCGGCGATGGGCGGCTGCAGATAGCCTCGAAATACGCTGGGATTGTACGCCCAATACACACGGAAGGGTGCATTCACGACCGGCATCAAGACTTGCAGCTCGAGCCCGGTGGAGGCGCGCATCTTCTGCGTGCCGGGGGCGATATAGGCCCGTCCATTGTAGCCGGCCTGAGGGAATTGGCTGTTCAACTGATCGATGCGGCCCGGGTTCAGGGCGAGCTGATTGGGCAGGGCCAGCTTGTCGATGCCGGCGTCGCCAAAAATCGCCAGCACCACGGGACCGACGATGGGAATGCGGTATTCCACATTCGCCACCAAGTTGGTGTCGCCGCCGGGGAACGCGATCTGGTAGGAAGGAATGGTCATGGTCACCGGGCTGGAGGTCACGACGTTGTTGATGAGTTGCTTCTGCATGCGCGGGGTCCCATCGACGTTGAACACGTTGACGGTGGCGGTGGTGGGCAGGAACACAATCGGGCTGATGCCCCAGATATCGAAGCCGCGGATGTCGTTCTCTCCGCCGGTGTAATAGCGGTTGAATGGCGGAGCCACCTTGCCGCTGTAGCCGGTGAGAAACCGCCCCAGGAAATGCATGCCGATCACATGGCCTCTCTTGAAGCCGCTGCGGAAGTACTTGAAATCGACGGTCGGTTCGACGGTGTTCACGTTGCCGCCCAGGAAGCTTCCCGCAAACGCCGCGGATATGAAGATGGACTTGCCGGCGGTGGGCGTGATGGGATGATTTACGCTGTTGTAGGTGTAGGACGGCGTGACCTTGCTGGTTCGGATGCCGTTGAGCTGGTTGGGACCGCCGACACCTTGAAAATCGATGTAGTTGAAATACGTGGAGGCGGCGTTGGTGAGTGTCTGGATGTTGGATATATCAAAACCGTACGTGATGCCCACGCGGGCGAAACTGCGTTTGAGCGGGTAGGACGCGAAGACTGTGCCGCCGTAGCCGTTCGAGATGTAGTTCAACAGGTTGCTGGTTCCGAGCTGGTTGAACAGCGGAATCAGGTTGCTGCCCGAAAGAATGGATGCTTCCCGGGCCTGATCGTAGTTGAAACGAGTGGTGTAAAGAGTGAAGCCGGTCTGGAGAGGTTTGTCGAACAGGTAAGGCTCGGTGAAGCCGAACTGCACCTGGCGGAGGCGCGTGCCCAATTGCGAGCTGAGGCTCAGAGTCTCGCCCAAGCCAAGGAAATTGTTGGTGGCATAGGAGAAGCCGATAAAGCTGCCGGCGATTCCGGAGACACCGCCGTTCAACTGAATCGAGTTCTTGCCGCGTTCCTTGACCTTGAGGGTGATGTCCACAGTGTTGGTCTTGGTATCACGTTTGATGTCCGCTGCCTCTTCGGCTTTCAGCGGCTCAAAATAGCCGAGCTGGTTCAGACGCAGGACGCTCATCTCCCACAGGCGGTTGTTGAAGATCTGTCCTTCATCCAGCACCAATTCGCGCCGGATCACCTTGTCGCGGGTGGTGAGGTTGCCGCTGAAATCGATACGCCGGACGAAGAACTGGTTGCCTTCGTCCACCGAGAGCGAAAGATCGAGCTGATCGGTATTGGGAATGGGCTCGAAGGAGGGCTCCACGACGAAGTCGATGTAGCCAAAATCGCCGTACAGCTTGCGCATGTTTTCGATGCCCTTACGGAGCTTGGCGGTGGAGAATATTTCGCCTTTCGACATTCCGAAGAGCGGGGTCATGAGCGCTTCCGGCGTGCGGAAGAACTTGACTCCCGCAAACGTAATGTTATTCAGATGATACTTGCGGCCCTCTTCGATATTGATCATGATGTCGGCGCGGGTTCCGGGCTTGTTGGGATGCAGCAAGGGGATGTGGAGGCCGGTGCCGCCCACTTTTCGCATGGTCACGCTCGAATCCGTCACGTGCGCCGTAAAGTAGCCGTGTTCCTGATAGAAGACCTGTACGCGGCTCTTGTCTTCGTCCAGCTTGGTGGAATCGTAGGTCTTGGCAAACAGGTTTTCAAACAGAATGGAATGCGGAATTCCGATGGGATGCGAGTTTTTCATGGCGCGAATGACTTCGCGATCGCTGAACGCGGTGTTTCCCTCGATATCGATATTTCCGACCTTGACCTTGGGGCCCTCGTCGATTTTGAAAGTCACTTCCAGCGAGGAGGGAGGGACGCGGCGAACCTGCGGGTCGATCTTGGCGTACTGATGGCCGCGCTCGGCCAGCATGTCGAGCAACACGTTCCTGGCGCGCTGGATTTTGTTGGGATCGTACTGGGATTCGACCACCAGGCCGACCTTGCGCTCCTTGAAGCGGTCCAGAATATCGGAAACCGACATGGATTTGTTGCCCACATAATTGATGGAACGGACCACGGGCCGCTCGACCAAGACGTAACGGATGATCCAGCCCTCCTTGCCTGCCTCGCGCTCGAGGCGGATATCGTCGAAGCGTCCCGTATTCCAGAGCGCCATGAAATCGCGGTGCAGCGCATCCTCGTCGAATTTGTCGCCGCGCTTGGTGAAGATGAGAGCCTGCAATGTGTCCTGGCGTACGCGGCGGGCGCCGCGAAACTGGATCTCTTCGATGATGTCCTGGGGCGGCTGGCCGGGTTGAGTTGCGGCGGGCGCTTGCGGCTGCTGCGGCTGGGGCGCCGGCCGGGGCGGCTCGGCGGGAGCCACCGGCACGGTCTCAAAGGGATTGGGCGGCCTTTGCTGCCCGGGTTGTTGCTGCGGCTGCCCGGGTTGTTGCTGCGGCTGCCCGGATTGTGGCGGCTGGGCAGGTTGTGGCCGGGGCGGCTGTTGCGGCGGCGGTTGTCGCGGCGGGGCAGGCTGCTGGCTGGGCGGCTGACCCGCCCCGGGAATCACAGCGATGGAAAGGATGGCAACGCAGAATATCCCGACTCGCAGGCAGCCAAGCCTGTGACACATCATTTCAAGAAGGATTCCTTTCCACTCTGCGCCTAACGCTGTTCAGACGTCCTCATTGTAGGGCCGGTTTCCCGGCAATCCGAGGAACGAAGCTCTATTCTAGCTGAAACTGCCGCAGCTTCGAAATGGGCGAAATTAGCCACAGTGGGCCGCTTCCGCACGGGGGCCGCGAGCCGCCGGGCGATAGTGACCGAAGCGCGGCGATTCCGTCTGGCGCACGCGGTCGAGCGGAGTCAAGCCTGGTCCGGGGAATCGTAGGAATGATAATAAGCGTATTTGCTGTAGAGCTCACCGCGGCGCACGCCGTTCACCACCATCCCGATGACGTTGTTCTGACAGAGCGACTGCATCGCGCGCGCCACGGAATCCCTGGTGGTGGCGCCGATGCGGACCACCAAAATCGCTCCGTGACACATGCTGGCCAGGAGATTTCCGTCGGCGGCGAACAGGAGCGGCGGGCTGTCCAGAATGATCCAGTTGAAGAGAGCAGGAAGCTGATCGAGCATTTGTCTGACTTCCGGCAGATTCAACAGCTCCAGCGGATTCGGGACCGGTTCGCCGGCGGGCATCACGTAGAGGTTGGTATCGCCGATTCTGCGGATGGCGTCGTACAGGGCTATTTTGCCTCGCAGGTAGTCAGTGATTCCGGGGCTGCGATCCATCTGGAACAGATTGTGGATCACCGGGCGGCGGAAGTCGAAGTCGCACAGCAGGGTCAAGTTGCCGGATAGCTGCGCCTCGGCCAGCGCCAGGTTCGAGGCGGCGAGCGATTTGCCTTCGGCCGGAGCAGCGCTGGTGAAGACCAGGGTATGGATGGGCTGCCGGCTTTGCATGTGGTTTAGGCGGGTGCGAAGCGCCCGAAATTCCTCGATGGGTGCGGCGCGCGGGCGCTGCGGGTCGATGATCAGCGCGTCGGGCGAGGGCCGGCAGGCAACCGCGCGGACGCGCGACAAAAAATCGTTATCGATCGTTTGCGCGGCGGCGGTGGCAGCTCCGGTCATCCCGGCGCGGCGCAGAGCATCGTGGACTGGGCTCATAACGTAACACGCTCCTTAAAGCTTGCTGGCATAGTGGTACACCACGGAACTGGACATGACGGCCACGCCGGCCAGACATACGGCGGACCAAGCCAGCCACATCAGGCGTTTCCGTCGCCGCACCGCACGGTCGTTTTCGAGCAGCGGAACAGCGGCGAGAATGGGAAGCTCGGCGCAGGCCCGGACATCTTTCAGATTCTTGAGCGCGGTGTCCTTCAGTTCGCGCGTTCCCGTCAGGCACAGTCCGATGAGCAGCCCCAGGCTGGTTCCGAGCGAGATGATGAGCGGCCGTTGCGGCTCGGTAGGCGTCTGCGGCAATGACGGCGGGTCGAGCTGCTCCAGTCTCTCGCCGGCTTGCCGGTTCTCGAGCGCCGTGGCCATGGCGGAAGTGTTGAGACGGCGATCCAGCTCTTCGTATTCTTTCTTCGCCAGGTCGCGATCGCGAATCAGCTCGTCGTATTCCTTGATGCCCAGCGGCCCGCTCTCCAGGCGGGCCTGGTAGCTCTTGATGGTGGTGTCCAGTTGCGCGGCTTGTTTGCGGTAATCGTCCATCTCCAGGTCTTTGGCTTGCATCAGGCCTTGTGTTCGTTCGATCAGGGCAGCGAGCTCGCGCTGTTCGCGCACCAACTGAGGGCTCGCGGGCCGCGGCGGAGGCGGCTCGGGCTTCATGGCTTCGTCCTGGATCGCGATCGCCTCGCGCTGCTGCCGGGCCAAAGCCAGAAGACCGGTCAAACGCTGCACGTCCGGGTGGGTCTCCTTGTAGCGCTGCCGCGCCGCAGCCAGCGAATCTTCGTACTGGGAAATCTCACGGTCTTTTTCCACCAGCTTGTCGTTCTTTTGCTGGACGGCGGCCTCCGGCGCGTTCGGATCTTTCAGCGAGGCCAGCTGCTCGCGATAGATCCGCAGTTGGTTTTCATTGAGCAACCGCTCCTGATTGACGCGGTTCATCGACAGATTCAGGTTCAGCCTTTGGCTCTCGAGCGCAGTGAGTTGCTGGACGTTGCTTTGCTGCTCTTCGGGCAACCGGCCCATGTTCTGAGAGCGGAACACGCTGAGCTTTTGCTCCAGGCCGTCCAGCTTCTTTTTCGCTTCGTCCCACTGATCGCGAAGGAACTGGGTGGTGGAGACCGTCTGCTGTGACATTTCGCGAACGTTCTCCTCCAGGAATCTCGCCACCAGGTCCGTGGTGACTTTCTGGGCCGTAAAGCGATTGTTATACGCGAAGCGAATCTCGAAGGCGGGATACTGCGGGTGCTGCTGATCTTGAATCTGGTTGAGACTCTGCGGCATGGGGACCACTTTGAGATCGCGCGAGCGCATGGTCTCGATCACGTCTTCAAGCGGCTGGCGCGCCAGCTCCTTGCGGTACAGGCCGTGCGTGTTGATGATGTCGGTGAGAGTGGCGCGATTCAGGATGAGCTGAACCAGGGAATTGACGCGTCCTTGTAAATCGAGGCTCACGTTGGCCGGGACGAAGCTTTCGGGCACCTGCGGCGGCACGACGCGAATAGTCGTCACCGATACATAGGTGTCGGGCCACAGGAACGCCAGCACCGTGGAGGCGACCAGGGCCGCGAAGACCGGGCCTAAGATCCAGGCTTTGTGCCGGCGCACAATGTCGATGTAGTCTTCCAAGTCCAGCGGCCGCGGCTGGCGGGCTAGCGGGTTCTGCGGTTGCACTGCGATTGTTCTCCTTGCGCTTCCTACGGAACGATGATGTGGTCGCCGTTTTCGACGGGAATGTCTTGTTCCAAGTGTTTGCCGTTGGTGACTTCTTTGAAATTGAAGAAGTAGACTTTGCCGTGGCGCAGGACCCGGATCCTTTTGAGATTGGCGAAATCCTTGAAGCCGCCGGCGTGGCTGAGCGCTTCGAGCACGGTGGTGGGCGTCACCAGCGGGAAGGAGCCGGGGCGATTCACTTCGCCGTCGATGTAATATTTCTTGCTGCGAACGTCAGTAACAAACACGGTTACATCCGGATTGTTGATGTACCCGCCCAGCAAATCGGTGAGATTTTTGGTGAGCTGCAGCGGGGTCTCGCCGGCGGCCTGGATCTCGCCGATCAGGGGCATGGTGATCTTCCCATCCGGGCGCACCGCCACGGCAAGCGTGAAATCGGGCTCGCGCCACACCTTGATGAAGAGCACATCCTCCGCCCCGATGCGATATTTATTGGGGTCGACGGCCGCGGCCACGCCATCCACGATGCCGGCCGGAGCATGCGGGTCGTCGGATTTGGTTTGTGCGCCCGCCGTCAGGCTGCCGGATGCGATCACTGCCGCGAGCACAGCCTGCGCGGAGAAGAGGACCTTCACCGGATGCGCAGTAGACACTTCATTGTACAATGTCTCGGATTGCTGTAGTTATAGTCCGGGCATATGAAATACTTTCTCGCGAAAACAGACCCCGAAACCTACGCGATGGACCAGTTGGAGAGGGAGAAGAAGACCGTCTGGGACGGCGTGACCAACCCGCAGGCGGTGCGGGCCATCCGCGCCATGCGTCCGAATGACAAAGTTTTCATTTATCACAGCGGCGGGCTGTCGGCCGTAGTGGGGCTGGCGCGCGTGGTCTCGGAGGGGCGGCCGGATCCGAAAAATCCTAAATCGGCGGTGGCGGACTTCGAGTTTGTGACGCGGCTGGATCCGCCGGTGACGCTGGCCGAGATCAAGCAATCCACGCTGTTTGACGACTGGGCGCTGGTGCGGCAGGGCCGGCTGTCGACCATGGAGGCGCCGGAGAAGTTTGTGGCCTGGATGCGGAAGAAGTTCCCGAAGGCGGGGATCTAGTTATCCAGGCGCGGATTAGTCAACTCCGCAGATATTTGTTGAAAGACTCCAGCGTGCGGTGTCAGGCGAGTTTGCGGCGGCTACGTCGTAGCGGGGCGTGGTGTCGTTGTGGAAGCTGGGCGTTCACACGAGCGCACAGGACGCCGCGGCCTCCCCGTGGCTGACAAAAAGCGCCGCCGCGGCGTTCCGTAGTGCGCGCTCTCTCGAGAGTGTGAACGCGGCACGTACGAGTGCGTGCGCCACCAAGCGACTCAGTCTGCCGCCGAGGAATCGGACACTTCGCTCGCGGTGAAGTACGCGCAATCGGGATGGTGGAACACCAGCGCGCTGACGCTGGCCTCCGGCTCCATCATCATGCCCTCGGTCAACTCGACGCCGATTTCTCCGGGATGCAGCAGCTTCCAGATGCCCTGCTGGTCGTCCAGGTTGGGGCAGGCCGGATAGCCGAAGCTGTAGCGCTTGCCGCGATAGCGCGAGGTGAAGCGCTCCTGCATGGTCATGGTGGGCGGATCAGGGAAGCCCCAGTCTTCCCGAATCCGGCGATGCAGCCATTCGGCGCAGCCTTCCGCGGATTCGATGGCGAGCGCTTGCAGCGCGTGCGCTTTGAAGAATTCTCCGGCTTGCTTGGCGCGTTCGGATTCTTCGCGCACGCGCGCGCCGGCAGTGACGACGAACAAGACCAGGTGATCGCGGCGGCCTTCGTCGGCATCCAGGATGTAGTCGCTGAGACAGAGGCCGTCGGCGCGCGGCTGGCGGCCGAAACGGAACGTGTGTATCGCCTGTGCCGCCCCGGGTGCGAATAATTGGATGGCGTTCCCGTCGCGCTCGGCTTCGAAGAATTGCCAGACCGCCTTCACTTTCATGAAACGCGCGGCCTCGGCCTTTACCTCTTCGACCTCGTGGAACAGCTTCAGCGCCTTGGCGTCGCGTTCGGCCAGCAGCTTTTCGAAATTGCCCTTGAAACCGAGATGGCGCCCGTACAGCATGAAGGGGTTGATGTAGCTCCAGATTTCGGGCAAGTTGGGGACTTCGCGCACACGCCGGTCGAGGTAGGGCGCGACCGGAATCGAAATGGCGGTACTAACTTTCGAGCTGCGCGATTGCTGCGGCACGACCGGCGTTTCCCTCTTGGCCGCGGGCGCCTCGCCACTCTCGGAAAAGATGTGCGACGCCAGCACCCGCTCGCGCGTCTCCGGGTCCATGATCGCGTTCATATTGCTCAGGCCCGTCATAGCGTCCTTGGCGTAGAACGTGGGTGCGCCGTAACTGGGGGCGATCTTGGTCCGAGTGAACTTCTCCGATAGCGCGGCGCCACCCACCAGCAGCGGTACGCGAACACCGTGATCTTTCAAATCGCCGGCGGTGACCACCATCTGCTGCGCGCTCTTCACCAGCAGGCCCGACAGGCCGATCGCGTCCGGCTGGTGCTCGTGGTAGGCCTTGATCAACTCTTCCGGAGGAACTTTGATGCCCAGATTGACCACCCGGTAGCCGTTGTTGCTGAGAATGATCTCGACCAGGTTCTTGCCGATGTCGTGGACGTCGCCCTTGACGGTGGCGAGCACGATCTTGCCGCGCGTGGAGCTTTCGGTCTTCTCCATGAACTGCTCGAGATGACCGACGCCGGCCTTCATCGCTTCGGCGGATTGCAGCACTTCGGCGACAATCAGCTCGTTGTTGTTGAACAGCCGCCCGACTTCGGACATTCCGGCCATCAGGGGACCGTTGATGATGTCGAGCGGCCCGGCGCCTTCGGCCCGCTTTCGGTCCAGGTCAGGAATCAGGCCGTCTTTGGTGCCCTGGATGATGTAGTTGGCCAGGCGCTCGTCCAGCGGCAAATCAGCGGCTTTCTTCTTTTCCTTTTTGCCGGCCTTGCGGAAGTGCTCGGCGATGGCGGCGATGTGAAATTGATTGATCCCGATTTTCTGCTCGCGGGACTGCCGGCGCCAGTCTTCGGGCGCGGTCCTGAGTTCCTCAGCTTGCGGATGATCGGCGGGAACTTCCGCGGGCGGCGTGTTGAACAGCAGGTTCTCGGCCAGGCGGCGCTCCTCGACGGGAATGGAGGCGAAGCGCTCGAGTTTTTCGGCGTTGACAATAGCCAGGTCGAGACCGGCCTTGGTGCAATAGTAGAGAAACACCGAGTTCACTACTTCGCGGGCCGCGGGCGGCAGGCCAAAGGAAATGTTGGAGACGCCCAGCACAGTTTTGACGAACGGGATGTTCTCCTGGATCAGGCGGACCGCCTCGATGGTCTCCACCGCGCCGCCGATGTAGTTCTCGTCGCCGGTGGCGCAGGGGAAAACCAGAGGGTCGATGATGATGTCCTCGGGCGCCAAGCCGTATTTCGTCGTCAGCAGCCCGACCGAGCGCTGGGCTACGGCCAGCTTACGCTCGCGCGTGAAGGCCTGCGCCTGCTGCTTGTCTTCATCGATGGTTCCGCAGACCACCGCCGCGCCGTACGACTTGGCGAGCGGGCATAGCTTTGCGAATTTTTCTTCGCCGTCCTCGAGATTGATGGAGTTGATGATCGACTTTCCCTGGCAATAAGCCAGCGACAGCTCCACCGCCTTCGGATCGGTGGTGTCGATCATGATGGGCGCTTTGATCTTACGGATCAGCTTGCCGTAAAAGTGCGGAACGTCCTGGATTTCGTCGCGATCGCTGGATTGCAGGCAGACGTCGACGATGTGCGCCCCGTTGCGGATCTGCCAGCGCGCGATCTCGGTGGCCTCCTCCCATTTTTCCTCGGCGATCAGGTTCTTGAACAGGCGCGAGCCGATGACGTTAGTGCGCTCGCCGACGATGAGCGGGCGGTTGCTTTCTTCGGCCTCCACCAGCTCTTTGTTGGAATAGTAGGCGCGATGCGAGGAAGGCTTCAACGCGCGCGGAGGTTTGCCCTCGGCCATTTGCGCGATGGCGCGGATGTGCGCGGGAGTTGTGCCGCAGCAGCCTCCCACCAGGTTCAACCAGCCGTGATCGATGAATTTCTCGAGCTGCGCTGCGAGCGACTCGGGCGTTTCGCCGAACTTGCCCTCCGCGTTCGGCAGGCCGGCGTTGGGATAGCAGACCATGCGGAACGACGACATCTCGTGCAAGGTGCGGATGTGATCCGTCATCAGATCCGGGCCGGTGGCGCAGTTCATACCGATCGCCAGCAGGCCGTGGTTCGCGATGGAGGCGTACAGCGCGTCGATGGGCTGGCCGCCGAGCATGGTGCCGTTGCGCTCGATCGTCACGGAAGCAATCACGGGGATATCGATACCCAGGTCGCGGCCCAGTTTCTCGACCGCCAGCAAGCCCGCCTTGAGGCTTCCGGTATCGAAGGCGGTCTCGAGCAGCAGAAAATCCGCGCCGCCATCGATCAACGCTTTGGCTTGCTGGTAGTAGGCCTCGCGCAGGCGCGCGAACGTGATGCTGGCCGTGATGTTGAGGTCTTTCGTGGTCGGCCCCATCGACCCGGCTACAAAGCGCGGTTTCGCCGGCGTGGACATCTCATCGGCCACCTGGCGCGCCAGCTTCGCGGCGGCGTAGTTCAATTCGGAGGCGCGATCCTGCAGCTTGAATTCGGCCAGTACGATGGAGGTGCCGCCGAAAGTGTCGGTCTCGACGATGTCGGCGCCGGCCTCCAGATAGGCCCGATGAATGCCGCCGATCACGTCGGGCCGCGTGGCCACCAGAATCTCCGGACAGTTCTCGTGGCCCTGGTAGTCGGTTTCAAGCGACAGCGGCGCCTGATGGATCATCGTGCCCATGGCGCCGTCGAGGATAAGAATACGACTCTCGAGGGCGTCACGAAGCGCCTGGATTCTGGAGACCATAGTGCTGTAAGAGGCTCGGGCCTTTTCTCCATTTTAGCGGGAGGGCCGGCGCGGTTCAGACCGGCACAGATTCAGCACCAGGCCGCGCGCACAGAATTGGGGCTAGATTTCGCCGCGGCTGGCGGCTTGCCGGATGTGGTCCGCCGCACGGTATGCCAGCGCCTGAATGGTCGCGGTCGGCTGCTGGCGGCCGCAAGTGACCAGGCTGCTTCCGTCCAGCACGAAAAGGTTGGGGACATCGTGCGCGCGGTTCCAGCGGTCCACCACGCTCGAACGCGGATCGTCGCCCATGCGGCAGGTCCCCATCAAGTGACGCGAATACGTGGCTTCCTCCAGGCTGACTGGATCGAACCAGACCTTGCGTGCGCCGGCGGTTTCGAGAATTTCCTTCTGGCGCTCCGCGAGAAACTGAATGGTTTTCATGTCGTCGGGATGATTCTGGAAGGTGACGCGCAGGGCCGGCAGTCCCCAGGCGTCCTTCACGGTGTCGTCGAGCGAAATGCTGTTCTGTTCCACCGCCAGGCAACTGCTGTGCGCCAGCACGCCCATCATGTGCGTATAGTATTGTCCGACCGCACGTTTCCAGTCCGAACCCCATTGCGGCATGTCGCGGGGCATGCCATCGAGCGCAAAGCCGGCGGGATAGTAGTCGAAGCGCGAGTCCAGTCCTCCGCCGCCATAAAATCCGCGCTTCGGGTCGGACCGATAATAATCGTGTAGTACGCGCGTGACCACGATGCTTTTGTATTCATTCAGAGGGTGATCGAACAGGCCCAGCGCGAGCGCGCCGTTGTCGAACATCAGGTACTTGCCGACGTTCCCATTGGAATTCGCCAGGCCTTGCGGGAAGGCGTTGGATTTCGACATCAGAAGCAGGCGCGGCGTTTCGGCGCCGTTGGCCGAAAGCACCACGGCCTTGGCGCGCTGGAACACTTCGCGGCCGGCGGCGTCGAAATAGATTACGCCCCGGATGCGCCGGTCTGCTCCAATTTCGATCTTGCGGACGTACGAATTGGGCCGGATTTCGCAGCGCCCGGTCTTTACCGCCTCGGGAATCAGCGCCGCGAGCGTGCTGGACTTGGCGCCCACTTCGCACCCGAAGCTCTCGCAAAAGCCGCAGTGCACGCACGCCGGGCGGCCGCGATACGGCCGGGACAGCACGGCGACTGGCGCGGGAAACGGATTGAGCCCCAGCTTCTTCGCCGCGCGGTCGAACAGCACTCCGGAAGATTTCACCGGCATCGGCGGCAGCGGATACGGCTTCGTGCGCGGGCCGTCGAAGGGATTCGAACCGCCCCGGCCGGAAATGCCGAGGTCCCATTCGGCCTTTGTGTAGTAAGGCTCCAGATCGTCGTAGGCGATCGGCCAATCCCGCAGATCCGCTCCCGGCACCGCGCCGAGCGCCGACCGCTCCCGGAAGTCTTCCGGATGAAAACGCCAGTAGTTGCTCGTGAAATGCACCGAGCCGCCGCCCACCATGCGGCCGTATTCGACCGCGGGCTGGAGTTTCGCGGCTTCGGCCGGCGTCTTGCGAAAAGTGTTGGGCTGTTTCCTGAAATCGTTGGTCAGGCCGCAGCGGTACATCACGCTGATCTCGTCGTGCGTGAAGTCCTTCTCGTGACGCCACGGCCCCTGCTCGAGGACCACCACGCGAAAGCCGGCTGTCGAGAGCTCCTTGGCCATCACACCGCCGGCCGCGCCGGAACCGACTACGACGAAGTCCACCCGATCGCTGGGCCTGAATCGAGCGGTACTCACTTCGAACCCGATTCGGACGCTGCGGCGTCGTAGTAGCCGAAGGGCGGCTGGTATTGCATCTGGTGTTCGATGCCGATCAGCTTCCAGCCCGCCATGCCGCGATTGCCGCCATACTGAGGATGGCCCAAGAAACCGAGCACGGCGTGCCGGCGGACCTGCTGGAAGAATTCAGTTTTCTCGATCGCCTTCAGCAGAGCGATTTGCTGGCCGCTGGCCAGGCCCGCAATGCGGGTGGAACCTGGAAACATTTGGGCCCGCTTGGCTTGCGTTTCGGCGAACCCGAGTTTGTACAGCTCCCGCTTGTCGGAGTCATAGCCCGCGAGCGCGCCGTCAATGAACCAGATCACGCCGGCCTGCCTGGCGCCGGGCGTGTCGTCATCAGGGATGATCTGGCAAGCGATGGCCTCGATTTCCGAAGCGGTAGCCGGGTCGAAAAAAGCAAACTGCCTGGTTTGCGCCCGCAGCACCTCGCTCCAGCAGGCTGCGGCAAGCATCCACTCGCGCCGCGTGATGCTCATGACAAGCTTCCCGTCGCGAGCCGCTGCAATGCATCCCCGGTGAGCCGATAGATCGTCCAGTCGTCCTTAGCCACCGCGCCCAGCCGCTGGTAGAACTGGATGGAGGGCTCATTCCAATTGAGTACCGACCACTCCAGGCGGCCGCACCCGCGCTCCATCGCGATCCGCGCCAGACTTACGAGCAGAGCTTTGCCGATCCCCTTTCCGCGATACTCCGGCTCGACGAAAAGGTCTTCCAGATAGATGCCCGGCCGGGCGAGGAAAGTCGAGAAGTTGTGGAAGTAGAGCGCGAAGCCCGCCGGCTGGCTTCCCCAGTGAGCCAGGATGACTTCGGCCATGGGCCGGGGGCCGAACAAATACTTCCGCAGCGCGGCTTGCGTGGCGACCACCTCATGCGAGAGCTTCTCGTATTCGGCCAGCTTCTCGATGAAGCTCAGGATCAGCGCCACGTCGCTCTCGGTGGCGGGCCGGATGGAAAGAAGGTCGGGCGCCGCGGATGCCATGCAGCAATTGTCGCAAGTCCTTGACTATCGCAGCGCTTCGACGTGCGCGCGGACAGCCGAGGCGAGCCCGGCCAGGTTGTAGCCGCCCTCCAGCACCGAGACCACGCGGCCGCCCGCGTGCCTGGCAGCGATTTCGAGCATCACGCGCGTCAGGTCGGCGAAGTCGGCGTCTGTGAGAAGAAAATTGCCCAGCGGGTCGTGTTCTCTGGAGTCAAAGCCGGCCGAGATCAGCACCAGCTCCGGCTTCACTTCGTCGGCCGCCGGCGCCAGTTCGTTTTGAAACGCGCCCAGGATTTCCTTGCGGCCCGCGCCGGCCGGAAACGGGCAGTTGAGCGTCATGCCCATGCCCGGGCCTTCGCCGGTTTCGTCGGGAAGGCCGGTGCCCGGATACCACGGATGCTGGTGCGTGCTGAAAAAGAACACGCTGCCGTCGGTGTAGAAGATTTCCTGCGTGCCGTTGCCGTGGTGGACGTCCCAGTCGGCGATGAGCACGCGGCCGATCCCATGCTTGCGCTGCGCGTAGCGCGCCGCGATGGCGATGCTGTTGAATACGCAGAAACCCATTCCGCGAATGGGCGTGGCGTGATGGCCGGGCGGCCGCACGATGCAGAAAGCGTTTTGCACTTTCTTATCGGCCACGGCATCCACGGCGTTCAGCACACCGCCGGCGGCCCGCAAAGCGGCGTCGAGCGAGCGGGTGGAGATGAGAGTGTCGCCAGTGCTCAGCTCGTGGAAGCCGGTCATCACTTCGCGCTCCACCAGCCGGATGTACTCGCGGCGATGGCACAGCGCGATCTCGTCTTCGGTGGCGACGCGCGGCTCGATCTTGAAAAGCTCTAAGCCGTCCAGCGCGCCCAAAGCGGCGTCGAAACGTTCCGGGCGTTCGGGATGATGGCGGCCGGTATGGTGTTCCTTGCAGGCGGCGTCCGCGAGAAGCCCGGTCATTACCTCCCGAATTCTAGCAGGCCGAAGCTGCCGGGCACGATAGTCGGACGCGCGCGGCCGCCGCCGGGAGGAGCCTGCGGAGGCCCGAACTCGGCGATAGCCAGGTACACGTTGTGCGTCTTCGGATCCAGCGCCATGGTGCGCGCACCGCGCTGCGTCTTGATGTCTTCCACTTTGGTGAACTTGTCAGGCGAATCTTCGTGAATCACGCTGAGCGTGCCGTCGCCGCAGGAATGGAAGATGTAGCCTGTGCCGGGATCGAACCCCGTGGCATCCACTCCATTGCAGATCGGCATGGTGGTGACGACCTTACCGCTGTCGGCGTCCAGAACCGCCATCATCTTTTCGCAGCCCGAAAAAACCCGGTGCGTCTTGGTGTCTATGGCCATGCCGGATGGCCCGTCGCACGGCGCGAGCGGCCAAGTGTGCCCAACACTGAGCTTTTTGGAATCGATCTCCACCACTGAATTCTTGTCTTCGAGGTTCACGTAGACGTGCCCCTTTCCGTCGGCCGCGGCGAACTCCGGCTTGCCAGCGAGCGCGATGGTGCCGTCCACTTTGCCGGTCTTGGCGTCGATCGCGGTGGCGTTGGAGCTGCGGCCGTTGAACGCGAACACGCGCTTCGATGCGGGATCGTAAATGATCCCGTCCGGATTCGTTCCGGCGGGAACCTCCTCGCCGATCTTGGCGAGTGTCTTCAGATCGAAGATTGTCACGTTGTTACCTTGGCCGTTGCTGATGAAGCCGCGGTTGAACTCCGGCGCCAGCGCGATGCCGTGCACGCCCTTCAGGCCGGTGATCTTGCCCTCCACTTCACCCTTCTTGGTATCGACGACCGCCACTTCGGCGGCATGCGATACGTAGACGCGGCCGCTGCCGTCCGCAATCAGATAATCCCAGCCGCCCTCGCCGCCGATGTTGATCTTCCTGATCTGGCGGTAGCCGCTTTGCGCGAAAGCGACAGCCAAAACGAACAGCGCCACAATGCTACGAGACACGGTTCCCTCCTGGCCGACGATGTTGGGCCATGGGAAGTCTAGGCCGTGAATCTGAAGATTTGCTGAAAGCCTACTGTGACGGGCGCGACATCGGGCGAGACGCGGCGAGGTGGGAGTCCGTGCTGGCCGGCGAGGCGTGGACCGCAAATTCGATGGGGCCCGGGCCTCCGCGCACGCCTTCCACTGAGATGCGCCACACACCCGGTTCGGGCCGGGCCACGTGGAACTCCTGCGGATTCGTGTTGGCTCCGGAATATCCGCTGGTGTCACCGTACCAGCCGTAGTGCCGGCCGCTGGGACTCATCAGGTGTAAGTCCAATTGGCTGGCAGCCGCCTGCCAGGCAAGGCTCACTTCCAGCGTTCGCGCGCCCTTCGGCACGGTAACCAATTCAGTCCACCATTGCGCCACCGAGACCTGGCCGGACATCGGCGGGCCGGCCGGGTTCCGCGCCATCTCGCCCGGATGGCGCTCGCGGCAATCGCACAGCGTCGAGGCATTGGAGGAAACCACGACGCGATTCCAGCTCACGCGCCGCGTCTCCGGCAACTCTTCAAATTGAAACGGAATGCTCTGCGCAGAGATTGCCAGCGCGCGCGTCACGCTGACGTGCACATGGTAGCCCCCGCCTTCGCCCAGTGTGTAGCCGCTGTTGCCGGCGATGGCCAGCGCCTGTCCCTGCTCCACGCGCTGCCCGTTCTCCACCACGAATGTGCCGGTGGCCAGGTGCGCGTAATGGCTGAACTCGCCGTTGCCGTGGTCGATGGTGATGTAGTTGCCGAAGGAGTGATGCCGATGGTCCTGCTTGAGACCGAGGTCGTGCGTGTACGCGATGCCAGCCTTCATGGCCACCACGCAGCGGCCCGAGCGCGGCGCGATGTCGTAGGCGTGCAGGCTGTTGCCCCAGTGCGAAAAAGTGCCGTAAGGACCCTGCGTGACAATCCAAGGCTCGCCCGCCGGCATCGGCAGCTTGTAGCCGCCGCTCTCGATCAGGAAGGGCATCGGCCGGCTCATTCTTTGATCCGCATTTTCGACCATCACTAGGTACTCGTTCGCCGGCAGCCCGGCGTAATGCACCACCAACTGGTTCTTCGTCGCGGTGCGCGGCTGAAGGTTCGCGAGATAGGTCCAACCACCCGCGCGCGTGTACTCGGCGATGAAGACCAGCGAATTCGGCTGGAAGTTTTTTCCCTGCACGGTGAAATCGATCTCCTGCGCCTTTAGCCCGGACCATTTGACGCTGGTCACCACTGGTCCGCCGGTGTCGAGCTCGGCCGCAATTCTGAATTCGCGCGAGAACAGCAGCGCGCCGTTCGCGAAGACGCGCGCCTTCCACGTGCCCGGCTGCGACGCGGGCGCAAAGCCGGCGATGGGAAGCTGGCTGGTGAAGCACAGCTCGGGGGCGTTGGGAAGCTCGCCGTAGTCGGCGGTCGTCGAAACAGCGCCGGCTGGGTCCACCCACTCCACGCGAAGCTGGTCGCCCGAGCGGACGCGGCGCGCCGCAAACCACAGGAAGGCCTGACGGGCCGTCGGCTGGAACTCCGCGGCCGGCTTTGGAGCGGCGCAGGTTTCTTCGCTGGCTGAGGCCGTAATCCGGCTATCCCGCACGGTGATCGCACCGGCTGCGGGGGCGAGAACAAACGTCGAGACGAGAAGAAGGCCGCGGGCGCGCACCAAGTAGTTTATTCGGCGGTTTCGCGGCCGAACTTGAGCACTCACCCTCGATCCGGCACCGGCTCAGGCGAACACCTCAGGTTCGCACCCGGAGGTTCGCGCCTGGCGCTAATTCTGCCGGATCGCCCAATCCAGCTTGTAGTAGAACGCGCGCTCCATCAACTTCACGTGCGTTTTGTAGCCGTCCGGGTCGATGAATGGGTTCGGCCCGCCTTGGGCCAGCTTCGGGTATTTCTCCCGGAGCCCGTAGAAACCTCCGTGCGACGCCAGGAACACATCGCACGGCAGCGCTCTCAGGGTGCGAAACGTGCGCTGATAATCTTCGATCACGTCCGGATAGTTGGCGTTGTTGACCAGATAGTGAGCGTCGTTGACGCCTGCGCTGCCGACAATCACCACGTCATAGGTTCTGCCGCCGTCCTGGGTCTTGAGCGTCCAGGTGGTACAGCCCTTGGTATGGCCGGGCGTCAGGACAGCCACCAGCGTGTTGCCGCCCAGCTTGACTTCGTCGTGGTCGTGGAGCACGCGGCTGACCTTGACCGCCGGGAAGCCGCCACGTCCGGCGCCGCCTTTTTCGATCACCTCGGCGTCCCGATCCATCACCATCACCTGCGCGCCGGTCAGCTCCTTCGCCCGCGCGGTGCCGGCGCAATGGTCGCCGTGGGCGTGGCTGATGAGAATGATCTTGATGTCCTGAAACTTGAAGCCGAGCTGCTCGACGCTTTTCTGAATCAGGGGCACGGAATCCTCAAAATCGGGGTTGATCAGAATGTGGCCCTGATCCGACGTGATCAGGAACGACGCATAGTCGGCGGTGCCGACGTAGTACACATTCCCGATCACATGGTGGGGTGGAAACGCGCTGTTGTTCTCGTCGCGCGTGCGCGGCGGAGCCATCTCCCAGGGAGTCAAAACCGGCGCGAGCGTTTCTTTCGGAACCGCTACGCGCGCTGGCTGTGCCTCAAGAGCGGCCGAAGATAAAACGAAAAATGCTGCGAACAAGGACAAGCCATTACGCGGCATGCTGGTCTCCTCCATTGCCTGTGTCACTTGGGAAACGAACGCGAAACGTGGCGCCGCGTCCGGACTCGCTCTCGACTTCCAGGCTGGCGTGGTGACGCTCGGCGATCCATTTCGCGATCGACAGGCCCAGGCCCGCGCCGCCCGAATCGCGATGGCGCGACTGGTCCGCTCGATAGAATCGCTCGAAGACGTGTGGCAGCGCCGATTCCGGAATCCCGATGCCGGTGTCGCTGACCGCTACCGTCGAGCCGGAGCCATCCGAGCCCACCGTGACCGTGATTCGTCCGCCGGCGGGCGTGTATTTCACCGCATTGTCGAGCAGCAGCAGCAACAGGCGACGTAGCGCAGGATCGTTGGCGCGCACGTACACCGGCTCTTCCGGCACTTCCGCGGACAAATCGAGCTGGCGCGCCCGCGCCAGAACCTCGCCCTGCTCGCAGACATCGCGCACCAGCGGCGTCAGCTCGATCCGCTCCAGCGGCAGCCCGGGCAGCCCGGCATCGGCGCGCGCCAGCAGCAACAAATCCTCGACCAGCCGGGACATGCGCTCGGACTCGGCCACAATCTGCCGCAGCGCCTCGCGATAGGTTTCCGCCGGTCGCTCGCGCCGCAGCGCCAGTTCGGCCGTGGTGCGGATCAGCGCGATGGGCGTTCGCAGCTCGTGCGAGGCGTCGGCGGTGAATTGCGACAGCCGCCCGACGGCGGCCTCCAGGCGCGCCAGCATCCCGTTCC
This sequence comes from Bryobacteraceae bacterium, assembly GCA_035632015.1. Classification (GTDB taxonomy): domain Bacteria; phylum Acidobacteriota; class Terriglobia; order Bryobacterales; family Bryobacteraceae; genus Palsa-89. The sequence continues at coordinate 2,646 of DASQHQ010000187.1, read as the reverse complement.
AGGTTTCCGAAAGCCGCTGCAGCTCATCTCCGGTGACCGGCACCTCCAGGCGTTGCGAGAGGTTCTCGATGCCGATCGATCGGGCGGCTTGCGTGATGGCGTCCACGGGCGCCAGGGCGCGCCGGCTGATCCAGTAGCCGCCCAGCGATGCGATCAGCAGGACGGCCGGAGCCGTCCAGAGCAGCAAGCTGCGGGCGCGGCGCAACGTTGCTTCCGTGCCATCCAGCGGCGTGGCGACGAGAATGCGGTATTGCTCGCCTCTGACCTCGGCGGTCGTCGTGAAGGTGCGATACCGGCCCGACGCAGCCGTTTGCACTCCGAATCCATCCCGCTGCGGCGCTCGCGACAGCGCCACCGTAGCGCTTGAGATGATGGCGCCGCGTCGGGAATCCCGAATCTCCATCAGGTTGCCCTCCGGGGTCGCCTCCACGTACTCGCTCAACTCCTCCTGAAGCTGGTGGGGATCGGAAGGGTTGAACTCAGTTCGGATGACGGTCACCACTCCGTTGGTTTGCGCGGTGAGGCTGTCGTCAAGCGACGCCATCAGGCTGTGCGAGACCACGAACCAGATACCGCCGCCGAACAAAACCAGGCCGGCCAGCAGCAACAGCGAATACCACACGGTCAGGCGAATCCGGATGGGCCAGCGCGACATCACGACTCCTTGGCACGCAGGCAATACCCCACGCCCCGCACGGTCTGGATCAGCTTGGATTCGTCTACGCCGTCCACTTTATCGCGCAACAGGCGGATGAAAGCGTCCAGCGTGTTGCTGCGGACTTCCGAATCGAATCCCCACACCGATTCGATGAGCGTCTCGCGCGGCACCACGCGCCCGGCGCGCTTCATGAGCAATTCGAGCAGGCTGTACTCGGTGCGCGTCAGCAGGATTCGGCGCGGGCCGCGCATCACTTCGCGAGACGCCGGATTCAAGGTGAGGTCCGCCGCGCGCAAGGGCACCGGCTGCGCAATCGGACCGCGGCGCGACACCGCGCGCAGGCGCGCGATCAGCACTTCGAAGGCGAACGGCTTGGCGACGTAATCGTCGGCGCCCGAATCCAGCCCCCGGATGGCGTCCTGGGATGCATCGCGAGCGGTCAGCATCAGAACCGGCGTCTGGTTTCTCGCCGCGCGCAGCTTGCGCACCACGGTGAAGCCATCCAGGCCGGGCAGCATCACGTCCAATACGATGGCGTCGAACGCATGCGACTCGGCCATGGCCAGACCATCCCGGCCGTCAGCCGCCAGCACGACGGAGTGGCCCTCTTCTTCCAGGCCCTGCCGCAGCAGCTCGGCCATGCGCTGCTCGTCTTCGACCACCAGTACCTGCATGCGCTGTCCTTCCATACTAGCGTTTCTATTCGGGCTGAAGTAACATGGTTGACCCGTGATAGATCTAATTTGAGGGGTGAATTCAGGTGATTTTCAGATTGGCAGGAGTATGCTGAGCGCAATGAGCCGCACGCTTGTCACAGCGCTGCTCGCGAGCCTCGCGATGTTCGGGCAGCAGCCGCCGGCAGCGGCCGAACCGCAGACCATCAGCTTCCAGCAGGCGTTGGAGCGCGCCCGCCAGTACAGCGTCGATTTGCAGACCGCCAACATCGCTGCGCTGCTGGCCCGCGAGGATCGGCTTCAAGCCAAGGCGGCGCTGCTGCCCAACAGCGGCTACTTCAACCAGTTCATCTATACCCAGCCCAACGGTACGCCTTCGGGCGTCTTTATCGCCAACGACGGCCCGCACGTCTACAGTAGCCAGGCGCAGGTGCACAACGATCTGGCTCTTACGCACTTCGCCGAGTATCGCCGCACTCAAGCCGCCGAGGCGCTGGCCCAGGCGAAAATAGACCTCACGCGCCGCGGGCTGGTGGCGACGGTGGTGCAGGACTACTATGGCCTGGTCGCGGCGCAACGGCGCCTGACCAACGCGCAGCGCAGCCTGGTGGACGCACGGACATTCCTGGACATCACGCAGAAGCAGGAGCAAGGCGGTGAAGCGGCCCACGCCGACGTGGTCAAGGCGCAGTTGCAGGTTCAGCAGCGCGAGCGCGACGTCGCCGATGCGCAGCTTGCCATCGACAAGGCCCGCATCACCCTGGCGGTGCTCATCTATCCGGACTTCCAGCAGAATTTCCGGGTGGTCGACGATCTCGATACAGTCGCGGAGCTAGCTCCGTTGCCCGAGGTACAGCAGCGTGCGACCGCGTACAGCCCCGAGCTGCGCGTGGCGCAAGCTGCCATAAAACAAGAAAACGCCGGGCTCTCGGAGGCTCGGGCGGCCTACTTGCCGGCATTCTCCTGGGACTATTTTTTCGGCATCGATGCCAACCAGGTGGCACTCTACAATCGCGCGCATCTCAACAATCTCGGGTCGGTGGCGCAGGCGTCGCTGAACATTCCCCTGTGGACCTGGGGCGCGACGCAAAGCAGAGTCCGGCAGGCGCAGTTGCGGGTGCAGCAGGCGCAAGCCGAGCTCAGCCTGGCCCAGCGCCAGTTGCTGGCCAATCTGAACGCGTTCTACGCCGAAGCGCAAGCCGCTAACGCACAACTGGCTTCGCTACGAAGTTCGCTGAGCCTGGCGGAAGAGAGCTTGCGCCTCACCATCCTGCGTTATCAAAACGGCGAAGCGACGGCGCTCGAGGTGGTAGA
>DASQHQ010000186.1:0-7293 GCA_035632015.1 Bryobacteraceae bacterium | reverse complement strand
CTTCTCCGCTCTCGGCGTGGCCCTGGCCGTGTCCATCCTGGTGGTGGGCCGGTTCGCGATCGACTCCGTCGAGCGGTTAGTGGACGTGCAATTTGAAAAGGTCCAGCGGGAAGACGTCATGATCACGTTTCAGGAACCGCGCGCGGAACGCGTCCGGCACACCCTGGCTCAGCTCCCGGGAGTTCTTCGAGTGGAGCCTTTTCGCGAAGTTCCGGCGCGGCTCCGCCTGGGCCACCGGTCGCGTCTGGCAGCCGTGCTCGGTCTGGACAGCGGCGCCCAGTTGCGGCGCATCCTCGACCGGAACTTGCGCGCCGTCAATCTGCCGCCCGAGGGCTTGGTTTTGAATTCCAAGCTGGCCGAAATTCTTGGCGCTCGCGCCGGCGACATGCTCACCATCGAGGTTCTGGAAGGAGCTCGCCCGGTGCTCACGGCCCCCGTCGCACTGCTGATTGACGAGCCGGTCGGGCTGGGCGCATACATGCAGGCTGAAGCCTTGCACCGGCTGATGAGAGAAGCCGGCACGGTGTCCGGCGCCTACTTGCAGGTAGACCCGGCGCGCTCGGCCAAGCTTTACTCGTTCCTGAAGCGCACGCCCTCGATCAACGGCGTGGCGGTGCGTGAGGCCGCGCTCGCCAGCTTCTGGAAGACCTTCGGAGAGTCGCTGGTCTGGACCACGCTGGTCCTGGCGGGTTTTGCCTGCGTGATCGCCCTCGGGATTGTTTACAACGGTGCGCGGATGGCGCTTTCCGAGCGCGGCCACGAGCTGGCGTGTCTGCGCGTGTTGGGTTTCACGCGCGTTGAGATCGGCCGTATTCTGCTGGGCGAGCAAGGTTTGTTGACGCTGCCGGCGATTCCGGCGGGCTTTTTGATCGGCCTCTGGCTTTCCTTTTGGCTTTCGAAGGCTATGTCGCGGGAGACATTTCGTTTGCCGTTTGTCGTGAATGCCGGCACGTACGCGTTTGCGGCGATGGTTGTGCTGGCTGCCGCCGCGGTCTCCGGCTTGATTGTGGCACTCCGGTTGCAGCGCATGGATCTTACCGAGGTGCTCAAGTCCAGGGAGTGAATGTGCACACGAGCCGAATTCTAAAGCGCGTAATTTTGATCCTGGCGGTTGCAGGCGTGGGGGTGCTGGTTTGGCTCGCCTTTCGGCCCAAGCCGGTGCAGGTGGAGACAGGCCGCGTGGTGCTCGGTCCGCTGCAGGTGACCGTAGACGAGGACGCTGAGACGCGCGCGCATGACCGCTTTAGCCTGGCTGCCCCAGTGGCAGGACGGCTCTCCCGCATCGAGCTGCACGAGGGCGATTCGGTTGGGCCCGAAACGGTCCTGGCGACCATCTCGCCGCTGCCGCTGGATCCGCGTGAGCTGGCCGAGATTAAGGCGCGGGTGCAATCCGCCGAAGCGCTGCAGCGCGGGGCGGTCGAGGAAGCGGCGCGGACGGAGGCCGATCATCTCCAGGCGCAACGCGAGTTGGTGCGCGCAACCGAGCTGTTCCGGAGCAAAGTGATTTCTCTACAGCAATTCGAGCAGGCGCAGACTCGAGAAACCGGCGCGGCCAAGCTGCTTCAGGCGGCACGCTTTAAAGAGCAATCGGCAGCGGCCGAGGTCGAGCGTGCGAAGTCCGGGCTGATCTCGCTGGAAGCGCAGCAGCGTGAGACTGGCAAGATGGTGGCAATTCACCCGCCCCAGCGCTGCCGCATCCTCAGAATCCTGGAGAAGAGCGAGCGCGTGGTTCCATCCGGCACGCCCATCGTCGTGCTCAGCAACCCCAGGAAGATCGAGATCGTCATCGATCTGCTCTCGACGGACGCCGTCAAGGTCAAACCCGGCGCGCCGGTGATCATCGAGAATTGGGGCGGCCCGCAACCGCTGCGCGCCCGCGTGCGCACCGTCGAGCCTTATGGATTCACCAAGGTGTCCGCACTCGGCATTGAAGAACAGCGTGCGAATGTCATCGCGGACTTCGTCGATTCGCCGGATGGACTCGGAGACGGCTATCGCGTCGACGCCCGCGTTGTGATCTGGGAGAGCCCCAAGACGCTGAAGCTGCCGTCGAGTGCGCTGTTCCGCTCCGGAGAGAACTGGAGCGTGTTCATCGTCGAGGGCGGCCGGGCGCATCTGGCCGTGGTGCAAGTAGGCCACCGCAACGCGCTCGAAGCAGAAATCAAGCAAGGTGTCGGTGAAGGCGCGCAGGTCGTCCTACATCCGCCGAACGGCTTGAAGCAGGGTTCGAGGGTTGTGGCCGGGCAATCCTGAGCTGGCGAATCCATTTACACTTGAAAAGAGGAATTCGCAGCCATGCCCGGGGACCTGGAACGCCTCGGCCCTTACCAAATTACCGGCAAGATCGGACAGGGCGGCATGGGTGTCGTCTACCAGGCGCAGGATACCCGCCTGAACCGGTCCGTCGCGCTCAAGTTGATCCGCGATTCGGGCGACGAAGCGAATCTCCGCAAGCGATTTCTCCGCGAAGCGCAATCGGCCGCCTCGGTCAACCATCCCAATATCTGCCGCATTTACGACATCGGCGAAAACGAAGGCCAGCCGTTCCTGGTGATGGAACTGCTGGAGGGCGAATCGCTGGCGGAGCGATTTTCCAGAGGTCCTCTGCCGTTGCCCGAGGCCGTGCAAATCACGCTCGGCATCCTGTCGGCGCTGGCCGCTCTGCATCGCAGCTCGATCCTGCATCGCGACCTCAAGCCCTCTAACGTTTTCCTCTCGACCCAGGGCGTGAAGCTGCTGGACTTCGGCCTGGCCAAGCCGTTCGCGGCAGCCGACGATCCCGACGGTCCAACCCAAACCGAAATCACGCAGCCGGGAATGATCGCCGCGACCCCGCGCTACGCGTCTCCCGAGCAGGTGCTGGGCAAGCCGCTCGATTCCCGCAGCGACCTGTTCTCCGCCGGCGCGATCCTGTTTGAAATGCTGACCGGGAAATACGCATTTCCCGGCGATTCGCCGATCCAGATCTTTCACGCCATTCTGTACGACTCGATTCCCACGCTGGGCGGATCTCCCGCGGGATCGTCCGTCGACCGCATCCTGCACAAGGCGCTTGCCAAGGATCCCGAAAACCGCTACCGCACCGCGGACGAACTGGCGGCGGATGTGCGGGCCGTACTGCGTCTCGATGACAGCAGCGTTCAAGTGGAAACGCGCACCGTCAAGCGGCTCATCGTGCTTCCGTTCCGCTCGCTGCGGGCCGATCCCGATACCGATTTTCTGGCCTTCAGTCTCCCGGACGCGATCGCTGCCTCGCTGGCCGGACTGAGCTCTCTGGTGGTGCGGTCCAGCCTGGTGGCGGCGCGTTTTGCCGGCCCGGCGGTGGACTTGAAAGAGATTGCGCGGGAGGCGGATGTGGACGTGGTGCTCACCGGCACGCTGCTGCGCGCCGGGACGCAGTTGCGCCTGGCCACGCAATTGATCGAAGCGCCGGCAGGCACGCTCATCTGGTCGCGAACTTCCCAGGTGGAGTTGCGGGATATTTTCCAGCTTCAGGACAGCCTGGTTTCGAGTGTGGTCGAATCGCTGGCCTTGCCGCTGACCGCCGGAGAGCGCCGGCAGCTTGCGCGCGATGCGCCCGCGGATGCTTCGGCCTACGATCTTTATCTCCGAGCCAATGAACTTACACGCGACCGGCAAAGTATTTCCGCCGCGATCGAGTTGTACTCGAAGTGCGTCGCCAAGGACCCGGCTTATGCACCCGCCTGGGCGCGCCTCGGATCTGCGCAATGGCTGGCCGACAAGTACGCGGCCGGCTCGGCCGAAAAGCTGGCTGAGGCCGACAGCTCGCTGCGTCGCGCGCTCGAACTCAATCCCGATCTCGCGCTCGCGCACAACCTGTACACGCGCGTGCAGGTAGAGCAAGGCCGGGCCCTGGATGCCATGCGGCGGCTGCTCCAGAGATCGCAGACCGCTGGAAACGATCCGGAGCTTTTTGCCGGTTTGACGCACGCCTGCCGCTACTGCGGACTGCTGGAAGCTTCGCTGGCGGCGCATCGCCAGGCTCGCCGCCTCGATCCCAGGATTCCCACCACCGTGGTGCAGACTTATTTTTTCCTGGGCGATTATCAAAGCGCTCTGGACGCCAGCACCAGCGATTTTGGTTACGCCATCGCGGCTTCGCTCGTCATGCTCGGCCGCAGCGGGGAAGCGATCGCCGTTCTCAAGGAAAAGGATCAGCCTACTTCCTGGCGGCTGGGGAAGCTTTTCGTAGAATCCCTGCGAAGTTTGCTCGAAGGAGACCGCGCCGCAAGCGTGAGGGCCTGCGATGAACTCCTGAGCGCCACCTTCCGCGATCCGGAGGGCTGGTATCACCTGGCGCGGCAGCTTGGCTATCTGAGCGAAGCCGAACGCGCTCTGTTCGCCCTCTCGCGCGCCGTGGATTGGGGCTTTTTCTGTTTTCCCGCCATAGCGGCCGATCCCTGGCTCGATTCGCTGCGCGGCCAGCCGAAGTTCAAAGAGATTCTACATACGGCGCACACGCGGCATGAGGAAGCGCGCGGGGTCTTCGCCGACTCGAACGGCGCGGGCATGCTCTGCTGCGCGGTTTAATTCCGCAGCGCAAACGTGCACAGCGAGTGGCCCGCAGGGACCGCTATCCAGCCGTTAGCTCGCGGCTGGGCCAGCAGCAGCGGGGACAAGGTTACCAAGATCAGCGTGGCGCGCGACGTGAAACAACTCCGTATACGGACGAAATTATACACTGGCTTCGTGACTCCAGAAGAATTTCGAAAGTTCGGCTATGAGCTGGTCGATTGGATCGCCGGCTACCGTACCAACATCGCACAGCTTCCGGTGATGGCTCAAACCTCGCCCGGCGACATCAAGGCGCGGCTTCCAGTGCAGGCGCCCGAGCGTGCCGAGCCGTTCGAGGCCATTTTGGAGGACCTGAAGAAACTTGTCGTCCCCGGGCTGTCGCACTGGCAACATCCAAGCTTCTTCGGCTATTTTCCCTCCAACGGGCTGCTGGCCAGTGTGCTCGGCGATTTCGCCAGCACGGGACTGGGCGTGATCGGACTCTCCTGGCAAGCGAGTCCGGCGCTGACCGAAGTGGAGGAAGTGGTCACCGATTGGATGCGCCGGATGCTCGGCCTTTCGGACGCCTGGAGCGGCGTGATCCAAGATACGGCCTCTGTGTCCACGCTGGTGGCGTTGATCTGCGCGCGCGAGAAAGCGACCAACTACGCGCTGGGACGCGGCGGACTGCAGGCCGAGTCGAAACCGCTGGTCGTCTATACTTCGGCGCTCAGTAACAGCTCGGTCGAAAAGGCTGCGCTGCTGGCCGGGTTCGGTCGCGACAACATCCATGTGGTGGAGCACGACGGCCAGTACGCCATGCGGCCGGAAGCTCTCAACGAAAGCATCCGCCGCGATCTCGAGGCAGGTCTCAAGCCCTGCGCCGTCGTGGCCACGACAGGCAGCACGGCTTCGACGGCTCTCGATCCGGTTGAAAAAATCGCCGCAGTCGCGCGCGCGCACGGGATCTGGCTGCACGTCGACGCGGCCATGGCGGGCTCGGCCATGATTCTTCCGGAATGCCGCTGGATGTGGCAAGGCATCGAGGGCGCCGATTCGCTGGTCTTGAATCCCCACAAATGGCTGGGCGCCGCCTTCGATTGCTCGCTGTACTATGTTCGCGACTCCCAGCATCTGGTGCGCGTGATGTCCACCAATCCCAGCTATCTGCAATCGGCCGCTGACTCGCAAGTGAAGAACCTGCGCGACTGGGGGCTTCCGCTGGGCCGCCGCTTCCGTGCGTTGAAGCTCTGGTTTTTGATCCGCGAGCAAGGCGTGGAAGGCCTGCGAGAGCGCCTGCGCCGCGACTTGGCAAACGCGCTGTGGTTTGCCGAACAGGTGCGCGCGGCTCCCAGTTGGCGGGTTGTCGCGCCCGTTCCGCTACAAACCGTGTGTGTGCGGCACCAGCCGCCCGGCCTGGAGGGCGCGGAGCTCGACCGGCATACGCTGGCCTGGGTGGATCGCGTAAACCGCTCCGGGGCCGCCTACCTGACGCCGGCTATTTTAGACGGACGCTGGATGGTGCGGGTTTCCATCGGAGCCGCGGCCACCGAGCGCGAGCACGTCGAAGCGCTGTGGAATCTCATGCAGCGCGCGGCCGCACCATAGCGCATCGGGCGCCGGCGCCTGTATCCCACAAAACACCACCCAAGTCCAGCGGCGCCACGGTTTTATCGCCGGCATGCTGTAAATCTGTGTAACTGCCGGCAACCGGAGACCGGGGGGAACCATCAATTTAGTTAGGCAGGAGAGAAGAGAATCAGACAGGAAGGAAGAGAATATGATGAGGAAAATTCAAAGCGTTTCGCTGGCTGTAGCTCTCGCAGTTTTTTCTGTCCCGATGTTTGCGCGAAGCGACCGGCCGCGCGATCTTTCGGATGCGGTTCGTCACGAGCTGGTGATGCAGCCGTATTACAGCGTCTTCGACGACCTGGGCTACAACGTGAATCCTGACACCGGCGTGGTGGCGCTGTTCGGCGCGGTCAGGCTTCCCATTCTGAAGTCCGACGCCGAGCACTCCGTCAAAAAGATTCCCGGCGTTACCCAGGTAGTGAATAACATCAAAGTTCTTCCGCTGTCGCCCATGGACAATCGAATTCGGGTAGCGGAATACCGTGCCATCTTCGGATTTGGCGGCCTGTACCGGTATGCGATGGGGGCCAATCCGTCCATCCATATCATCGTGGACAACGGCCACGTCACGTTGACCGGCGTGGTTGACAGGGAGGCCGATAGGAACATGGCCAGCATCCGCGCCAACGGTGTTCCGGGCGTGTTCTCAGTAACCAATAATCTGCGAGTCAAAGAAAGCTAAGGCGCGAGAGTCGACGGAATCCGCGCGCAGTGCATTAGCCGCCAGCCGAGCCCCGGTTGGCGGCTATTTGCTTTTTCGCCTCGCTGGCCTGCAGCCGCCGCGTATGTCAAACTGAAATCGTGCCCGACTTCTGCACCTGTGGCGTGCAACTGCCGCCCGACGCCCGCTTTTGCCATAAGTGCGGAAAGCCGCAGTACGACTACCCGGGCTTAGCGGAAGAGACCGCTCCGCCGGAGCCGCCGCCGATCGCCATTCCGGCGCCGGCGCCCATCACCGACATCGGCTTCCACAACCGGATCGCGGTGCGAATCGGATTTCTGGCGGCGGTTACAGCCATTCTGCTGGGCCTCTTTCCGCTGCCCTTCCCAATCCTGCGCCTGATCGTGGCGCTTCCGGCAGCCGGATTCCTGGCGGTGTTCTTGTATTCGCGGCGCACCGGACAAATGCTAAGTATCCGCAGCGGT
>DASQHQ010000185.1:0-76868 GCA_035632015.1 Bryobacteraceae bacterium | reverse complement strand
CTCGAGACCGGACCGGTGTCGCTCCACCAGTTCAGAAACGCGGGCTGCCAGCGCTCGAGCGCGCGCTGGAGGGTTTTGTCGGCGGCCAGGTCGACGTTGTTGGGGATGCGTTCGGTGTAGTCGATCATGTTGCGGTTCTATTCACCCACACTACGTTCGCTCCCAGTCGAACTTCGGGCGATTGCCGGTGCCGTAGACTTTCAGCGCGCCATGCGGGCCTACTGCGTTGGGGCGGGTGAAAATCCAGTTCTGCCAGGCTGAAAGGCGGCCGAAGATTTGCGTCCGCATGGTTTCATGATGGCCGAACCGGAGATTGGCCTCCAGGCCGGTCAGTGCGTCCGGCGACAATGCGGTCCGGCCTTCGATCGCGAGGCGCAACTCGTCGACCCAATCCAAGTCGTCCGGAGCGGCCGTTATGAGACCCGCTTCCAAAGCCTCGCGCGCGGTGAGGGGAGTTCCGATGCGGCGGCGCAGGGCTTCGATGGCTGGTGCTGATTGATAGAAACGATTTTCGAGGCGCGACAAACCGTTCACCATCGGGAGCGAGCCGAAATTCATTTCCGAAAGCGAGAGACAGACTTCGGGCGCGTCCAGCATGTAGACGCGGTCGGCCGCCAGGGCCAGCTCCAGCAGCGATCCGGCGAAGCACGAGCCCGGTTCGATCACAGCGTACATGGATCGGGCGGAAACCTCCAGGCGCGCGAAGGTGCGGCGCAGGTGTCCGAGAGTTTCGCGGACGAGCCAGTGGCTGCCGCGCGCGAGTATTTGCGCATCGAAGGCGAGCGCCATTTCCGGGTTTCCCGTGGTCTTCAAGATCCACAAACCCAGCTCGGGTTCATTGGTGCGCAGGTTGAGGATCGCGTCGTCGAGCTCACGGCTCATGGCGAGCGGCCACCACTCCGCGCCGGCTGCTGGTTCCGAGACCGCTTCGGGGGCGCGGACGGTGAGAGTCGCTGTGCGGGCCTGGCGATCGAGCCGCGCGTCGACGTACTGGTAGTGATAACCGGCCGCGTCGATGGTGCGTTTCAGCGGCGGGAGCGCCACGGCTGCAGCTTTAGCGGGACGATCGCTCAGTTGCGCCAACTCGCTGGCGCGACGCTGGACGTAGTCGCTGAACTGCTGCGGCGTGACGATCTCGTCCACCAGGCGCCAGTCCTTGGCGCGCTGGCCTTGCACGCCCTCGGGCGTTGTGCAAAAGACGTCGGCGTGATCGCGCCGCACTCTGCGTTTGCCGGTCAGGCGGGTCAGGCCGCCGGTGCCGGGAAGAACGCCCAGCAAGGGAAGCTCCGGAAGGCTGACCGAAGACGAGCGGTCGTCAATCAGCACGATCTGGTCGCACGCCAGCGCCAGCTCGTATCCGCCTCCAGCCGTCGAGCCGTTGCAGGCGGCCAGGAACTTCAGGCCGGAGTGCTCGCTCGAATCTTCTATTCCGTTGCGTGTTTCATTGGTGAATTTGCAGAAATTCACTTTCCAGGCGTGGCTGGAAGACGCCAGCATGTAGATGTTCGCGCCGGAGCAGAACACGCGCGGCTTGGCGCTGGTGATCACGGCGCAGCGCGTCTCGGGGTGCTCGAAGCGGATGCGTTGGAGCGCGTCGGCGAGCTCGATATCGACGCCGAGATCGTAGGAGTTGAGCTTGAGCGCGTAGCCGGGGCGGATGCCTGCGTCTTCCTGGACGTTCAGCGCCAACGTGGCGATTGCGCCGTCAAACGAGAGCCGCCAATGGCGGTAGCGCGAGGGGTGAGTTTCGAAATCGATGATTTGAGTCTCGACGTTGCTTGCGGAGGCCAATCGGCCACGATTATACTGCACACGGTAGCCATGACGCGCGAATTCCGGCCTCCGCAGTTGTACAACGCCGCCGCGGACCTGCTCGACCGCAATTTGAAAAGCGGGCGCGGCGGCAAGATCGCCGTGATCGACGGTCGCGGGAGCTACACCTATTCTGAACTCGCCGAGCGCGTGCACCGGTGCGCTAACGCGTTGCGCAATCTGGGAATCGAGGCCGAGCAGCGCGTCATCCTCTGTCTGCTGGACACGATCGACTTTCCCACCTGCTTTCTCGGTGCGGTGGCGGCGGGCATCGTTCCGATCCCGCTCAACACGTTGTGCACGGCGGAGGACTACGCGTTCATTCTGGCCGATGCGCGGCCCAAGGCGGCCATCGTGTCGGAGGCGCGCAAGGCGGTCTTTCAAGAGGCGGCGCGCCTGGCCGGGTGGGGCGGGCGCCTGATCATCGCCGGGGAGGCAGACGGCGAGCTGTCCGATCTGCTCGCGAAGGCCGCAGCGTCGGCGCAAATCGCGCAGACGCGGCCGGACGACATCTGCTTCTGGCTGTATTCTTCGGGTTCCACCGGCGAGCCGAAAGGCGTGGTGCATCGGCACACCAGCCTGATCCGAACGGCCGAACTGTTCGGGCAAGGCGTGCTCGGTCTGACGGAGTCGGACGTGGTGTATTCCGCTGCGAAGCTGTTCTTCGCCTACGGGCTCGGGAATGCGCTCACGTTTCCGATGTCGGTGGGTGCGACCAGCATTCTTTTCTCCGGCCGGCCGACGCCCGAGGCGGTGAACGCGATTCTTCGCGAGCGGCGGCCGACGATCTTCTGCGGAGTCCCGACGCTGTTCAATTCGCTGCTGGCCTCGGGCGGGCTGGCTCGCAGCGGCCAACATACGCTGCGGCTGTGTACTTCGGCGGGCGAGGCGCTGCCGGAGCACCTGGGGCGGGCCTGGCGCGAGCACACCGGCGTGGACATTGTGGACGGGATCGGGTCGACCGAGATGCTGCACATTTTCGTTTCGAACCGGCCGGGCGCGGTGCGCTACGGCGTGACGGGTCGCCCGGTGCCCGGCTATCGCGTCCGGCTGGTGGATGATCGCGGCGCGGACGTCCCGCCGGGCGAGGTGGGGGAAATGCACGTCAGCGGGCCGACCGCGGCGGCGTGCTACTGGAACAACGCGGACAAGACGCGCGCCACGTTCTTGGGAGAGTGGGTGCGCACCAGCGACAAATTCCGCCAGACGCCGGAGGGCGACTTCGTCTACTGCGGGCGCCGCGATGAAATGCTCAAGGTGGGCGGCATCTGGGTTTCGCCGATGGAGGTGGAGACCGTGCTGATGGCGCACGAGTCCGTTTTCGAAGCGGCCGTGGTGGGCGCACCCGATGAGAGCGGCCTGGTGAAGCCGATGGCGTTCGTGGTGCTGAAGCCCGCGGCGCAGAGCGGCCCGCAGTTGGTGGAAGCTCTGCAAAGTTTTGTGAAGGCGCATCTGGCGCCCTACAAATATCCGCGCTGGATCGAGTTCATCGACGCACTGCCGAAGACCGCCACCGGAAAGATCCAGCGCTTTCTGCTGCAGAAGCGCGCCACCGAGATGCGCGCCGGAGCGGGAGGGCGTTGAGCCGGCCGGAAATAGCGACCGTCGACGGCCGGCGGCTGGAGACGTTGTGGATTCCCGCCGCGGTGGAAGGTGCTCCGGCGATCGTGATGCTGCACGAGGGCCTGGGGTCAATCGCGCATTGGAAGGACTTCCCGGCTCAGCTTGCTGCCCGCACCGGTTGCGGCGTGCTGGTCTATTCCCGCTACGGCTCCGGCAATTCGGAGCGGCTCGCGGAGAAGCGTGATGCCGGCTACCTGCATCGCGAGGCCGAAGTGGTGCTGCCCGCGTTGCTCGGCCAGATGGGCATCGGCAGGCCAGTGCTGCTGGGACACAGCGATGGCGCGTCCATCGCGCTGATCTTCGCAGGGAAGTTTCCCGGCGCGGCGGCCGCCCTGATCCTGGAGGCGCCGCACGTGTTCGTTGAGGACATGGCGATCGACAGCATCGCGCGGGCGCGGACGGCGTATCTGACCACGGATCTCCCGGAGAAACTGGCCCGATATCACGGGCACGTGGATGAGACATTTTGGGGATGGAACAATATCTGGCTGGACCCCCGTTTTCGCTCCTGGAACATCGAGGAATATTTGCCGGCGATCCAGTGCCCGGTGCTGGTCATCCAGGGCCAGGACGATGAGTATGGAACGGTGCGCCAGGTGGAGGCGATCCAAGCAAAGGCGCCGCAGACCGAAGTGTTGTTGTTGGCGCATTGCGGCCATGCGCCGCACCGCGATCAGCCGGAGGCGACGCTAGAGAACGTGGCGGAGTTCATCGGGTATGAGCCGGGTGGCTTCCTGCAAACCTGAAAGCTCGGTATGCTGTTTCCGTGGAGAAGGACTGGGAGGCCAGGTTTAGGCTCGGCGATCCGAGATGGTGCCCGCCGTCTGTGATCTGGCTGCTCTTTGCTCTGACTTCCGCTCCGCTTCTTTGGATTGTAAGGTTGATGGTGTTCTCGGCCAGCCCCTGGTGGATCCAGATGGTGGTCACGCCGAGCCTGCTTATTGGTGGGATTTTGATGGCGTACCGTCTCGGGAAATGGGAAATGCTGAAGTTCTGCGGTGAGTTTTTCTTGCTCGGAGTGATCGTTGCAGTCCTTTGCTGTCTGCTCTTGGAGTTCGTCGTACCACGGGGTTGGTGGACCCTCCTTTTGTTCGCACTGTGCCCCGCGCAGTTGTTGATCCTGGTCGATGTGCCCTTCCCTCCTCCGACTATCTCCGACGTACTTGTGATGCTCGGCATTTCCGGTTTTGGCAATGGCGTCTGCTATGCCATTCTGGGCGGGTTTCTGTTTATGAGCGGGCGCACTCGCAGCCGCCACCGTTCCGCAAAGTTTCAACGCCTTCCAAACGCTTAAGGCGGGGCGAATTTTCAAGGCTGTTCTTTCTCGCGGCTTGACTGTGCTATGATCGATTGTGCCGAGCAGAACCCTGGGCGTAATACCAGCCCGGTTCGCCTCCTCACGATTCCCCGGAAAAGCGCTCGCTCCTCTCGCCGGTAAGCCGATGCTCCAGCACGTTTTCGAGCGGGCCAGCCAGGCGCGCTATCTCCACAAAGTCATCATCGCCACCGACGACCAGCGGATCTTCGACGCCGCGCGCTCGTTTGGAGCCCCGGCGCGGATGACGCGCGCCGATCACCAGTCCGGGACCGACCGCGTGGCCGAGGTCGCCGAGTCGGAGAACGCTCAGGTGATCGTCAACATCCAGGGCGATGAGCCGCTGCTCGATCCAGCGGCCATCGATGCAGCCGTGACGGCGCTTACCGGCGATCCGGATGTTCCCATGGCCACGCTCGCCAAGCGCATCGAGCATCCCTCGGAGCTCGCCGATCCGAATGTCGTCAAAGTGGTCAAGAATATGGCCGGCGACGCGATTTATTTTTCGCGCTGCCCCATTCCGTTCTCGCGCGAAGGCGGCGCGGCGCATTACAAGCACATTGGTCTTTACGTTTACCGGCGCGACTTCCTGCTTGCCTATTCCCGTCTTCGGATAGGTCCCCTCGAGCGGGCCGAGCGTCTGGAACAGCTGCGGGCTCTTGAAAATGGGTACCGCATCCGCGTAGTGGAAACCGACTGCGAATCCTTCGGCGTGGATACGCCCCAGGATCTCGAAAGAGTCGCCATGCTTTTTGAGCCAACTTTAACGAAGTAGGAGCGAGGATAGATGCCAGCGACCAAGTACATATTCGTTACGGGGGGCGTAGTATCGTCTCTTGGTAAGGGCATTGCGGCGGCTTCCATCGGCTGCCTGCTCGAAAGCCGGGGACTGCGGGTGACGCTGCAGAAGTTCGATCCGTATCTCAATGTCGATCCCGGCACCATGAGCCCGTTTCAGCACGGGGAAGTCTACGTCACCGACGACGGCGCCGAGACGGATCTCGACCTGGGCCACTACGAGCGCTTCACGCACGCCAAGCTCACGCAAGCCAATAATCTGACTTCGGGGCGAATCTACGAGCAGATCATCCATCGCGAGCGGCGCGGCGACTATCTGGGCAAGACCGTGCAGGTGATTCCGCACGTGACCAACGAGATCAAGGCCGCGGCGCGCAAGGTGGCGGCGGACGTGGACGTGGTGATCGTCGAGATCGGGGGCACGGTGGGCGACATCGAATCGCTGCCGTTTTTGGAAGCGATCCGCCAGCTCCGGCACGAGCTGGGCCGCGACAACACCGCGTTCGTGCACGTGACACTGGTGCCGTGGATCGCGGCGGCGCGGGAGCTCAAGACCAAGCCGACGCAGCACAGCGTGAAGGAACTGCGGGCCATCGGTATCCAACCGGATATGCTGCTATGCCGCTCGGAGCGGACGCTGCCGCGCGACATGAAGGAAAAAATCGCGCTGTTCTGCGACGTGGACGTCGAGGCGGTCATCACCGCGACCGACGTGCATTCGGTCTACGAAGTGCCGCTGGTTTTCGCCGAGCAAGGCGTGGACGAGATTCTGATGCGCCTGCTGCGCATGGAAACCAAGGCTCGCGACCTGAGCCGCTGGACCGGGATGCTGGAGCGGATGCACAATCCCGAGGATCAGGTGGACATCGGGCTGGTGGGCAAGTACGTCGAATACGAGGATTCCTATAAGAGCCTGAAAGAAGCGCTGCTGCACGGCGGTCTGGCGCACCGCCTGAAGGTGAACATCCACTGGATCGAAGCCGAGAACATGGTCTGGCCGGATTGTTTCCGTGATCTGGAGAAGTTCGACGGCATTCTGGTGCCCGGCGGATTCGGCAAGCGCGGCGTGGAAGGCATGGTCACCGCCATTCGCTACGCGCGCGAAAACAAGGTTCCCTATTTCGGCATCTGTCTGGGCATGCAGACCATGGTGATCGAGTTCGCGCGCCATGTTTGCGGCCTGGCGACCGCGAATTCGACCGAGTTCGATCCGGCCACACCGGATCGCGTGATTTTCAAGCTGCGCGAGCTGAAGGGGGTGGACGAGCTGGGCGGCACCATGCGGTTGGGCGCCTATCCCTGCCTGCTCGCGCCCGGCAGCTTCGCCGCGCAAGCCTACGGAGCTTCGGAGATCAGCGAACGGCATCGCCATCGCTATGAGTTCAACCGGGAATATGAGCAAATCCTGACCGGCGGCGGCCTGCGCATCGCCGGCCAGACGCCCGACGCGGTGTATGTGGAGATCTGCGAGCTCCCCGACCATCCCTGGTTTCTGGGCTGCCAGTTCCATCCGGAATTCAAATCCAAGCCGCTCGAACCGCATCCGCTGTTTGCCGCCTTTGTCGGCGCCGCGTACCAAAACCGCCAGCGTCGCGCCAGGCCCGCGCAGCGCGCGCGATCCGAGCACTTCTCGCACGCCGATTGAGCACGCTACCTGAAATCGGACGTGGGTGTCCGCTGGCGCTGATCGCCGGACCTTGCGTGATCGAGGGCGAAGCGCACGTGCATTTTCTCGCTCATGCGATCCGGAAGATCGCCGGGCATTTCATCTTCAAAGCCTCTTTCGACAAGGCCAACCGCACCAGCGGCGCTTCGTACCGCGGGCCGGGGCTGAAGGAAGGCATCCGCATTCTGGCCGATTTGCGGCGCGAGGGCTTCGCGGTTCTGACCGACATCCACGATCCGGCGCAAGCCGAGATCGCGGCTGAAGGCGCGGATGTACTGCAGATCCCTGCCTTTTTGTGCCGCCAGACCGATCTGCTGATCGCCGCCGGCCGCACCGGACGCATGGTGAATATCAAGAAGGGCCAGTTCCTCGCGCCGCAAGACATGCGCAATGCCGCCGAGAAAGTCGCATCGACTGGGAATAATAAAATCCTGCTGACCGAACGCGGCACTTCGTTCGGCTACCGCGACCTGGTGGTTGATATGCGGGGGCTCGAAATCATGCGCGGCTTTGGCTGGCCGGTGATTTTCGACGCCACGCACAGCGTACAGATTCCGGGCGGGATGGGCAACGCTTCGGGCGGCCAGCCACAATTCATTCCCACGCTGGCGCGGGCGGCGGTCGCGGCGGGCGTCGACGGAGTCTTTCTCGAAGTGCACGAAGCGCCCGAACGCGCGCTATCCGACGGCCCCAACGCGCTGCGGCTGGATCGACTGGCTCCATTGTGGGAAAAGCTCCAGGCCATCCACGGCCTGGCCTCCTGACGCACCACCGGCCCTGGCAGCCAACACTAGTACTGAAGTGTGATGCGGCGGGCAATTCTCTCTTTTAGTCCTGGACCTCGGGTCGGTTACAGAAACGATCGCCTTAAGGCTTCCCCCTGATGGCAAAGACGCGAGAAAAATAGGAAAAACATTAATAGAGCAGCGAACGACTGATTCTGTGCTGCCGGCTTTGCAATGAGAGCGTGGGCACACGATTGCAAAGCAATACCACGCATGGGCGTCCGCCAGAGACGTTGGGGGCTCGGGCGTTGTCCGTAGCGTGAATGTTTTCTTTGTTTGACTTTAATGCCGGAGGTTTGTCTCGAATCGGAATTCGTGTCTTTGCCGGGAGCCGCCGCGTTTCGGCGCGACGCCAAAGCTGAGGCTTGGCGAGCAGCCCCTGGATCGTAAACGAGTCCTTCCAACAGAGCTGAGTCAATGTCTATAAAACGAATCAATCAGGTACTCTCGGGGACAAGGTCATGGGCCATGCTGGCCGCGCTTACCATGGCGCCGCCCGGAACAATTGGAACTGCGAGCGCGCAGGTGAACGTGCTTACGGCTAACTATGACAATGGGCGAACCAACGCGAACCTGAATGAAACGGCACTCAATCCCAAAACGGTAACCTCGGCCAGCTTTGGCAAGATCGGCACTTTTCCGGTAGACGGTATTATCTATGCGCAGCCGCTGTACGCTTCCGGCGTGCAGATCGCCGGACGGGGCCGGCGCAACGTGGTGTACGTGGCGACCATGCACAACAGCGTTTATGCGATTGATGCGGATGCGCCGCAGACCACCTCGCCGCTCTGGACTGTGAATCTGGGAGCCTCGATTCCTTCGGCGGTCTTCAACTTCAGCGACATTTTGCCGGAGGTCGGCATCCTGAGCACGCCGGTGATCGATCCGTCGCGTGGAGTGATCTATGTAGTGGCGAACACTTTGGAATCCGGCGTCCCGGTGTTTCGGCTGCACGCGCTGTCGCTCGCGGATGGGTCGGAGCAGATGAACGGGCCGGTGTTGATCGAGGCTGCGGTGGCCGGCACCGCCCCTGGGAGCAGCGAAGACGGGGTGGTGAGCTTCGATCCTTATCTGCATTTGCAACGCCCCGGTCTCGCGCTGGCTAATAACGCCGTCTACGTGGCGTTCGGCTCGCACGCCGATCTCGGGAACTGGCACGGGTGGCTGATCAGCTACGATGCTTCGGACCTGCAACACAAGATTGGGGTTTTGAACACGTCACCCAACGGCGTGGGCGGATCCATCTGGCAAGCCGGGCGTGGTCCGGTGGTAGACAACGACGGCGACATCTACGTCGTAACCGGAAACGGAGATTTCGATGGAGAATCCGCTTTCGGCGAGTCCGTCCTGCGCTTGACGAGTTCGGCCGGGCCGGACGCCCTGTCGCGTCCGGCGCCCGCAGCGGGCCAGCGAACACTTCATTCCGCGGCCGGGCGGGCGGTTGTGAATGCAAACCTGAGCATCAGCGACTGGTTTACGCCGGAGAACTTCGGGCAATTGAACGACAGCGATTGGGACTTTGGCTCCACAGGCGCCATTCTGGTGCCGCAAACCAAGCTCTTGCTGGCCGGCTCCAAGGCGGGAATACTCTATCTGATTCCGTGCGACTCGATGGGGCACGTGGGGTCGACGGGAGCGCAGGCAGTGCAAGTGAACCGTTGGGGCATGTTTGACATGGCGCTGTGGGCGAACGCCCGAGGCCCTATAGTGTATCTGGCGGAGCCGCGGGGGGCGGTGAAGGCCTTCCAGATCGTCAACGGTCAAATCAATCCGACCATGCTGTCCAAATTTCCGATTTCCTCGTTCTTCGTCGGGCTGGCAGTCTCGGCCAATGGCGGCGCGGACGGCAGCGGCTTAGTGTGGCTGACCACCGGCGACAGCAACGCCAGCGGACAACCCGGCACGCTGCACGCCCTGGACGCGGCGGATCTGTCGAAGGAGCTCTGGAACAGCGGCTTGAATGCCGTCCGGGACGGCATGGGGCGCTTCGCGAAATTCGTCGCGCCGACGGTGGCGAATGGCAGAGTGTACGTGCCGACGTTCTCGAACGCGCTGGTCATTTACGGATTGCTGAGCGGCAACGCTCCGAGCATAGCTCCGCCGCAGATCACCAGTGTGGTGAGCGGCGCCAGTTTCCTGGGCGATGCGGTGTCGCCCGGAGAGGTGGTCGCGATCTTCGGCACAAATCTGGGAGCGTCGGCGCTCACCGGCCAGCAGACGGACGCGAAGGGCCGGGTGAGTACGTCTTTGGCCGGCACACAGGTTCTATTTGATGGAATCGCGGCGCCGCTGACGTACGCCTCGTCCACGCAGGTAGGGGCCGTGGTGCCATTCGAGATCTCCGGCTCCAGCACCAAGGTTCAAGTCGTGTACCAGGGGCAGACGTCGGACCCGCTCACAGTACCGGTTGTTAGCGCGGCCCCATCCTTGTTCTCGATGGACGGAAACGGAGGGGGACCCGGTGTCAACAACCAGGACGGAACCGAGAACACGTGGTACAACCCCGCGGCGCCGGGTTCGGTGGTGACGTTTTACGCGACGGGCGGCGGTCGAACGATTCCCGCCAGCGTGGATGGCGTGCTCACCAGCGGGCCGCCATACCCGGTCCCGCTTTTGCCTGTCGCGGTACTGATCGATGGCCAGGAGGCAGCGGTACAGTACGCCGGAGCCGCGCCGGGTAAGGTGGCGGGCATCTTGCAAGTGAAAGCGCGCATACCGGACACGCTCCTTGGCTACAACATGCAGGTGGTCTTGAAGGTCGGGGATTACACCAGCCCGAACACTCTGTCGATCAGCCTGCAATAGCGAATTGGACATCTAAAGCGCGATCAGCGCCTGGGCGCACCGATCAGTCAACCATGGTCCCGGCTGCGTGTCGCCGGGAGCGGCCAGGAGCCCCTTGATCGCTAGGGCTGGCGCGGTTCCGCGGGAGGCGTCGACGGCCTTTCCACCCGGCCCGCACGCGCGCCCGCGATCGAGACGTGGTAGGTGTCCAAGATGGTGCCCAGTGTCTGGTCCAGCGCAACACGCGCGTTGCTGTAGCTGACCAGCGCCGCGAGCTCAGCCGATTGCGCCGCGGCCAGGTCGCGCTGCTGCTGAATCACGTTGTAGGGAACCGAGGCGCCCAGGCTCAGTTTCTTCTGCTCGGCGTCCAGCAGTTGCTGATCGAGTTCCCGGTTTTTGACGGCGGCTTCATAACGGGCCCGCGCTTGCCGCAACGCGACCACGGAATTCAGCACATCCACGCCCACCTGATTCAGACTCTTCTGTTTCTCGAGCTGCGTTTGCCGGAGCTGGAGCTGATCGATTCCAAAATCGGCCTGCGCCTGGCGATTGCCGAGCGGCGCGGCCATGAACGCGCCAATTCGCTCGGTGGGAAAATTGCGGCGGAAAATCTGGCCCAGCGCCGTCCCCATGCCACCCACGAAGTACGGATCGGCGGTCTGGACACGGCCCTGGGTGATCACTCTGTGCTGCGCCCCGGCCAGTCCCACTTGACTCTCGCCGCCGAAGGCCTGGGAGGCGGGCAGAATTCCGTTGCGCGTTCCAAGCGCCGAAACTTCCTCGGCCTTCTCGTTGGCCTGCCGCACTGCCAGATCGCTGCGGTTGGCGAACGCCTTCTGGACCAGTTCCTGCAAAGGCGCCAGGTCGTCCTGGGGAGGAATCGCGATCCGTTCCGTGGGCACGATGCGTACACGGGCCAGTTCGGCGTCCCCGACCCCGTTGCGGCTGATCAGGTTCTTGAGCTGCAGTTCCTGCTGCAACAGGCGGGTTTGCGACTCCACCAAATCCCCCGTGGCAGAGGCAACTTGCGCTTCTGCGATCGTGACATCCAGCGGAGTCAGGGATCCAAGCTCGGCTTGCCGCTGGTTGTTGGCATACAGAGCTTGCGCCAGTTCCAGCGCACTCTGCTTGGCCTTGACGTCTTCATAGCCGGCCGCCACGGCGTAATAGAGGTTCAGAACATGCGCCACCGTCGCGATCACCTGCGATTTGAAGTTCAAATCGGATGTATTCAGATTCATCTTGGCGACAGTGATGGTGCGTTCGTTCACGGCGATGCCTAAGCCGCGCAGCAGATTGTGCTGGAACGAAACCGACAGGCTGGGCGCAACCGACGGATTCAGGACGTCGGTCGGCGCGTTCTCGTTCAAGTAGTGGTCGCTGTAATTCAGCGTAATAGCTCCGCCGGTGAGAAAACCTTGTTGGTAGGCTCCGGTGTAAACTCTGGTGTTCGAGATCAGGACCGGCGTGATGCTCTGCACGATATTGAACTGCGGCGTGGTCCTGTGGCTGAACGTGCTGGCTTCCTGGATGGAGGGATCCAAGGTCTGCGTGACGGGGCCGATCTGCGAGATGGTCGCATTGCCCGCGCCGCCCGCGCTTCCAGTTCCTCCGGTCAGGCTCACTCCGGCAGCGGCCTGGCTTCCGGCGACGCCTTGTCCGCTGGCCACCGAACCGGCTTGCGCGGCGCCGCTCGGCACGCCCGGCAAAGCGCCGCCTGCTTGCGAGCGCTCCAGTTGCCACGCCGCCAGGATCGGCTCGTAGCGCGCGACTTCGATATCGATGTTGTTCTCCAGCGCCAGCGCGATCGCGTCCTGGACGCTGAGATACAGCATCCCGGCCCGAATCAGGTCGTGCAGCCGGCTGGAATTGGCCAGGCGAACCGCTGGCACCTCGGGAGCCCGATATGGCCGGCTCACAACCGGCGCCTGGGGCCGCACCGGTTCGATGCCGGGCTGCTGCGCCCACGCCAGCGAACACGTACAGCAGAGCGCGATCGCGAGACCCTGACGCGCCCGCAGGTGCACCCTGTCGCGGCGCATCATCGCTGCACCCCCGCCGGCAGATTGTCCGGAAGCGCGGAAGGTCTGGATATATGCCCGGCCAGCGCCTCGTCCAGTGAGACGTTGTTGGTCTCCAGCGTCGTGCCCAGCGCCTGATCGAATGCGATCCGCGCATGCGTGTAGTTCGCCATGGCTTGCATTTGCGCACTCACCGCGGTGGCCAGGTCGCGCTGGTCCTGGATCACTTGAAACACGGTGCCTGCTCCCAGTTGATACTTTCTCTGGTCTGCGGCGAGCGTCTGCTGCTGCAAGTCCCTGGCTTTGAGCGCGGCATCATAGCGGGCGCGCGCCTGTTCCAGCCCGATCACCGCGTTCTGCACGTCCACGTGAACCTGATTGATGTTTTTCTGCAGGCCCAATTCGTTCTGCCGGATTTCCAGCAGGCTGGTCACATAGTCCGATTGCGCCGCGCGATTGCGCAGCGGGATGTTCAGTGAAACGCCGGCCGAATAGTTTGGAAAATTGCGCCGGGCGATTTGCGCCAGCAGGTTGCCATAGCCGCCCGCCAGGTACGCCACGCCCGGTTCGAACGCGCCCAGGGCGGTCAGATCCCCGGTCAAGCCGTTGTTGGTCAGCTCCGCAAAAGCCTGCAGCGTGGGCTTCAGCGAATTCTTGATCCCCACCAGGTTCATCCGGTTGCTTTCGAGGTTGATCCGGCTCTGCTCGATCTCGTTGCGCTTGCCGATCGCGTCCTCGGTCAACTGGTCGACGGGCTTGAGCTCGTCTTTCGCGGGGACCGCCAGCATGTCGAGCGGCACCACGTGAACTTCGGCCAGCGTGGGGCTGGCTACGCCGTTCCGGCTCAAGGCGTTCTTTAGAATCGTTTCCTGTTGCAGCAGGTTGGTCTGGGAGATCACCAGATCCTGCTGGCTCGCATAGAGCTGCGCTTCGGCGCGCGTGACTTCGATCTCCGCCAGCGCGCCGATCGCCACCTGGCGCTGGTTGTCCTCGAGCAACTGCCGCGCGGTCGCCACTTCCTGCTGGCGCGCCCGTACGTCCTCATTGAAACTCACCAGGTCCCAATACAAATTGAGGACCGCCGAGACCGTGGTGATGACCTGCTGCTTAAATTGCAGATCCGTTACTTTCAGATTGTTCTTCTGCACCCGGATGTTCCTGCCGTTCACCGCGGATCCAAAACCTTGCAGCAGGTTTTGCGTGACCTGCAGATCCAGGTCGCCGGTGGTGTAGGGATTCAAGCTGAAAAACTGGCTGTTGACGTGATTGTGCTGGCTGAGGTAGGTCACCTGCATGTTCAATCCGAAAATCCAGTTGTGCGAATATTGCGCCTGATACGTGCGCAAGTCCTGAATTAGCGCCGTGGTCCCGGTGAGAATGGTGTTGCTTTGGGGAATGGTGGCGTGCTGGAAGTTCATCACGCCGACCACGGTGGGATCGAGCGACGGAATCAGGGGTCCGAGCTGGGTAACGATTCCGCCGCCCGAACTCACACCCACTCCCGCCGCCGCCACGGTTTCGCCGGCGAAGTTGAGGCTGACGCCTTGCAGGCTGACGCTCTGCGGACCGGGCGCTACGCCCAACCCGACGCTGCGCAGAGCCCCGCCGGCTTGCGCGCGACGCAGCACCTCACGCGCCAGCAGCGGCCCATAGCGCTGGACCTCGACATCCAGGTTGTTCTCGATGGCCAGCGCCACCACGTCCGGCGCGGTCAAGTACAGATTGCCGGCGCGCACCAGCAATTCCAAGCGTGGCGTATTGCTCAAGTTGATGGGCGGCACGCTGCGCGGGCGATAAGGGTTCAACAGCCATCCCAATGGCCCCGCGGCGGGGTCGATTCGGATCGCGTTTTGCGCGCTGGCTGGGCTGGAAACTAGCAGGACAGCGCAAAGGGCAGAAAGAGCTGCTTGGAATCGTTTCATCAGAATCGTTTTTGAACCTTTATGTGTCGATGCGCGGGAACGCTTGCCGTTCCTGGCGCGGGATCAAGAGCCTGCGCCCATCATAACGATAACGAGATACGCAAGGAGCGGGTTCCGCGAAATGGAAATCATGGCGCCCGCGCCCGGCCGCGCCGGCCTCCCTGTTGATCGCGTCCAGGAGCCGTCGGGTGTCAACCTTCTTTCCGAAAGGGATGGGAGGAGCAGTATCCATTGTTTCGTAAGAAATTGTGAGCGCGGGAAACATTCCCGCCGGCGGGCGCGTCTAGACATTCAAACGCTTAGCGGGATCTGCACCTGTAAGCGCATACGTGGGAACCAGCACCGTGCATTGGAGGTGGTGAAGCTGTGTCTATCGGAGCCCTGCGCCGGGCGAGCTGGCAGATCAAACTTGCCGCAGCGGCGAAACTCGCCGCGGTTGCGCTGTGGGCGGCAGCCGCAGCGCTCGCGCAGGTCAATGTTCTAACGGCCAATTACGACAACAATCGCACCAACTCCAACCTGCATGAAACCAGGCTCAGCCCCCAAACGGTAAATCCGGCCACTTTCGGCAAGATCGGGACGTTTGCCGTAGACGGCCAGATCTACGCGCAGCCTCTGTACGTGTCGGGAGTGCAGATCGCGGGGGCCGGCCAGCGCAATGTGGTGTACATCGCGACCATGCATAACAGTGTTTACGCCATGGACGCGGATGCTCCCCAGAACACCCAGCCGCTGTGGATGAAAAACCTGGGGCGGCCCATTCTCTCAGCGGTATTCAACTTCACCGACATTCTTCCCGAAGTGGGCATCCTCAGCACGCCGGTGATTGACCCTTCTCAAAACGTGATCTATGTCGTCTCCGATACCTTGGAAAACCAGGCTCCCGTCTTTCGCTTGCACGCTTTGTCTCTATCCGACGGAAGCGAGCAAATGAACGGGCCGGTGGTGATCACTGCTTCCGTGCCCGGAACAGGAGAAGGAAGCGACGGCCAGGGCGTGCTGAACCTGAATCCCATGTTCCATCTGCAGCGGCCTGGGCTGGCTCTGGCGAACGGAGCGGTCTATGTGTCGTTCGGTTCGCACGCGGATATGGGCGTCTGGCACGGATGGCTGATCGGCTATGACGCATCCAACCTGCAAAGGCAGATTCAGGTCTTCAACACCACTCCCAACCGCGGCGGCGGTTCCATCTGGCAAGGCGGCCGTGCGCCCGCGATTGACGCTGGCGGCGACATTTACATCGTGACTGGAAACGGGGACTATGATGGCGTGACTGCCTTTGGCGAGTCTCTGCTGCGGTTGTCCGCACCCTCTCAGGGGCAAACGACAAGTCTGACGAACCGCGGTTGGTTCACTCCGGAGGATTGGGCCGTTCTGAACGATGCCGACTCCGATTTCGGGTCCACGGGCGCGATTCTGGTTCCAGGAAGCGACTTGCTGCTGGCTGGGTCCAAGGCGGGTGTTTTGTACGTCGTTCCTCGCGGCTCGATGGCATACGGCCAGGTGGACCCCGGCGCCGCGCAGGCCGTGCAGGTGAATCAATGGGGCATGTTCGACCTAGCGCTGTGGAAGAACCACAAGGGGGCTGTCGTCTATCTGACCGAACCCGAGACCGCGGTGAAGGCATTCCAGATGACGAATGGCCAGCTCGAATCGACTCCCTCCTCGCAATTTTCAGTTTCGGGATCATTCTATACCGCGCTCGCGGTTTCGGCCGACGGCGGCAGGGACGGCACTGGCCTGGTCTGGGTCGCGAGGGGAGCCAATGACCTGAACCAGGTCCCAGGCTCTCTGCACGCTCTGGATGCTTCCGACTTATCCAACGAACTCTGGAACAGCAATATGAACGCCGATCGCGACGGGCTAGGCCGCTTCGCGAAATTCGCGGCCCCAACCGTTGCCAACGGACGAGTCTACGCGCCGACGTTCTCGAATGCGGTGGTAATTTATGGACTGCTCGACAGCGATCCGCAGGACGGGCCCGCCCCCAAAGTCAGCGCGGTGATGAGCGGCGCCAGCTTCGTGGGGAGAGCGGTGGCGCCGGGCGAGGTGGTCGCGATCTTTGGCGCGAATCTCGGCGTGTCCAGCTTCACGCAACAGCAGATGGATGCCGGCGCCAACGTGGGCACTTCTCTGGCCGGTACGCAGGTCTTGTTTGACGGGGTCACCGCGCCGCTGCTGTATGTTTCAGCCACGCAGGTAGGAGCGGTTGTCCCATTCGAGATCCTGGGCCCGACCACCCAATTGCAAGTTGTCTACAACGGGCAGACCTCGGATACGTTCACGGTGCCGGTTGTGAGTGCGGCGCCGTCGCTGTTTTCGATTGATGGCAACGGAGGCGGCGTGGGAGTCTTCAACCCGGATGGAACCGAGAACTCGGATAGCAATCCCACGTCCAGCGGCTCGATCGTGACTTTTTATGCCACGGGAGGCGGCCAGACCACTCCCCCCAGCGTGAACGGCGCAGTGACCAATGAGTTTCCATATCCAATTCCGCTTCTGCCTGTAACGGTTCTGATCGACGGGCAAGAAGCTGAAGTGCTACGCGCGGGAGCAGCGCCGGGCATGGTGGCCGGTATCCTGCTGGTGAGCGCGCGCGTGCCGGACGCGCTCTCGGGCAACTATCTGCAAGTGGTTCTCAAGGTCGGCAGCCGTCCGAGTCCGAACACGCTCTGGCTCAACGTTCAGTAGCTGCACCATACCCGCGGCCGCTCAGGAACGCACCTCGGCTCGGGGTTCACCTGATATGATTTGAACCGATGAGCCAACAACAGCGGTTTCGTCCGTTCGTCCCCGAGAACGTGCAGATGCGCGAGTTCACGCTGCGGGCGCTGCTTTTGGGTCTGGTCCTGACCGTGATCCTGGGCGCCGCGAATGCGTACCTGGGGCTGCGCGCCGGGATCACGATTGCAGCCACCTACCCGGCGGCGGTGGTTGGCATGGCGGTGTTGCGGGTTTTCAAGGGCTCGGTTCTGGAAGAAAACATCACGCGCACCGCGGGGTCGATCGGCGAATCGGTGGCGGCCGGAGCGATCTTCACGCTGCCGGCGTTTCTGATTTCTGGTGCGTGGACATCCTTCGAGCCCAAGGATGCTTACTGGAAATCCACAGCGCTGATGGTGGTGGGCAGCATCATCGGCGTTCTGTTCGTTTCGCTGGTGCGGCGCGTCATGGTAGAAGATCCCGAGCTGCCGTTTCCGGAATCGGTGGCGGCATCGGAAATTCACAAAGCCGGACGGCGCGGCGCGGAAGCCGCCAAGTTTCTGTTCTACAACATAGGGCTCGGCGCGCTGATTCAGATTTTGGGAGAAATGCAGCTCTTCGCGCCCGACAAGGATTTCTTGATGCGCGTGGGGCAACTGGGAAGAAGCGTAGTGCGGCTGGGCGCCCAGAATCGGACCTTGGGCGCGGGCGGCGTGACCGTGGTGTCGGGTCCCACGGTGAGTCCGGCCTACATCGGCGTGGGCTACATCATCGGACCGGAGCTCGCCGCGCTCCAATTCTCCGGCGGAGTGCTTGCCTGGGGACTGCTGATCCCGCTGCTGATCTTCTTCCTCGGCCCACAGCTTCAGAATTTCCTGCCGGCTGGTTCCAACGACGGATCGTGGTCCGGCCTCACCAGCGCGGTGTGGCGCTACATCGTCCGTCCGATCGCAGTCGGCGGCATGATGGTGGGCGCTGCGTACACCTTGTTTCGCATGCGCAAGGGCCTGTTCGACGGATTGCAGCGCGCGATCTCCGATTTGAAAATGACTGCGGATCAGGCTAGCAAATTGAGCCGCACGGAACAATACATGAGTTCTAAAGCAGTCTTCGGGTTGATCGCGATCATGTTCGGCTTCATGGTGGCGCTGTACGTCTACCTGTCCGGGCAGAGGATGGCGGGGGTGGTGGCGGCGATTGTGATGCTGATTATCGCGTTCTTCTTTGCGACCGTTTCCGGATACCTGGTGGGGATGATCGGCTCGACCAACAATCCGGTCTCGGGCCTCACGCTGACCACATTGATCATCGCCGCGCTGCTGATGGTGTCGCTGGGCGTCTCGGGTCCCGGAGGCGTGGCGGTGGTGCTGGGCGTGGCGGCAGTGGCGTGTGTCTCCTCGGCGGTGGCCGGAGAGCTGCTCCAGGATTTCAAAGTGGGCTACATTCTGGGTGGAACGCCGCGCCGCATTCAGGTCGCGGAGCTGATCGCGGTGGTAGTAGCAAGCAGCGCCATGTTTTTCCCGCTTTACATTCTGCAAGCCGCGAACATCAAGAGCGGAGGCACGGGTTTCGGCGACCCCAAGCTGGCGGCGCCGCAGGCCGGGCTGATGGCGACGCTGGCGCAGGGCATCGTGGGCGGCGACATGCCGTGGCCGTTGGTGGTGGTGGGCGTGATGT
The DNA here is from genome assembly GCA_035632015.1 of Bryobacteraceae bacterium. Classification (GTDB taxonomy): domain Bacteria; phylum Acidobacteriota; class Terriglobia; order Bryobacterales; family Bryobacteraceae; genus Palsa-89. Next base: position 57,762 of record DASQHQ010000185.1, on the reverse strand, counting down.
TCGGCATCGTCATGATCATGGTCAAAGTGAAGAGTCCGATGCTGGTGGCGGTCGGGATGTACCTGCCGGTGAATACCACGTTCGCCATTTTTCTGGGCGGCATGTTTCGCTGGCTCACCAATTCGGTGCGCCAGCAGCGTGGCCTGAACGAAGCACAGCAGGCTCGGACCGAAAATGTGGGCGTGCTCACCGCTTCCGGACTCATCGCGGGCGAGGCGCTGATGGGCCTGGGGATCGCCACGTTCCGCTTCTTTGAGTGGCCGCTTCCGGTGATTTTCAAGGAGCCGTCGTATGTGTTCGGCGCCGCCGTGATTGCGCTGCTGGGAGTTTTGCTGGTGCGCCTGCCGCTGGCCAACGCCGGAAGTCCCGACGAGCCCGCCCCGCCGTCCGCCATGATGTAGGCCAAGGCAGCAATATACTTGACCCACCAACCTGCTTTCGTACAGGAACTGCAACCGCTCGGGGTACCTGACGCCTGCCCCGATCCAATCCTGTACAGTGGTCAACAGACTGGCATAGTCCCTTGCAGGCCTACACAAACACTGAAGGAGAGCACGTGAACCAGCAAGCTCCATTGCACTTCGTCTTCTACTTCGCCGCACCTCCAGATAAAGTATGGGAGGGCTTCGTCTCCCCCGAATCCAACCGCATCATCTTTGGCGGGGCCGAACTCGAAGTCGATTTGAGGCCAGGCGGTCCGATGAACTGGGTCGGCGCTGGGGCCGACGGTACGCGCAGCATCTACGTTCGCGGCGAAGTGCTCCAGTCCGAGCCGCCAAAGCTGTTGCAATACACCTTCGCCCTTGGCTCTTCCAGCAAGGTTTCCCGCGTCACGATAGAGCTCGTGCCAGAGAGTGAGGCCACCAAGGTTTCCGTCACGCATGACCAGTGGGCGGAAGGCGATACAGGCTACGCCTACTGTACCGATGGCTGGCCGCGCATCCTCTCCCGCCTCAAAACACTGATCGAAACAGGCAAAACGTTCAAGCCACACTGATGCGTTACTCATCGCAAATGATGAGCCGCGCGGTGTGCCAGGGGTGTGCCAAGTATTTTGTTTCCATAGGCCAAATGCAAAGGCCCGGTGGCTGAACACCGCAACCCGCCGCGCCGCAGCATCGTCTCAAAATTGTAGGGAAGAAGGATCGGCCGCTGGAGGACGTGAGAAGACCGCATGTCCCGGCGGCCGATTTGGCGCTCGGAAAGCCGCTATCCTGATAAATTGCCGCGCATCACCTCATCTTTCGACTCCGGCAGGATCAGCTTTCCACAGTTGTATCTCGGCGTTGGCCTGACGACGCTCGGAACGTTGCTGCTGGAGCTATCGCTGACGCGCATTTTTTCCGTCGTTTTCTTCTATCACTTCGCTTTTCTGGCGATCTCCATCGCCCTGTTTGGATTGGGCGCCGGCGGCGTGTTTTCGTACGTAGTAACCAGCCCGCGAGGTAACATTTTTTCAAAGCTCGGCACGCTGGCGGTGTTCAACAGCATCGCGGTGCTGGCGTCGCTCCTGGTGCTCCTCAACGTAACCGGCCAGCCCGGAGCGTGGACTCTCGCGGCGGTGTACTTCGCCGCGGCTGTGCCGTTTTTCTTTTCCGGCACGATCGTCTCCATCGCCGTCGCCGAAGCTATCGAGCGCGTCGACCGGGTTTATTTCTTCGATCTGCTCGGCGCCGCTGCCGGATGCCTGGCGCTGGTTCCATTCCTGGATTACTTCGGCGGGCCGAACACGGTGCTCGCGGCCTCGGTCTTCTTCGCGGTGTCGGCGGCCATCTGGTACAACCTCGCCCGAACTCTGCGGGGCCGCGTGGGCGCGGTCGCGCTGGCGCTGTGTTTCGTCGTTCTGATCGCCTTCAATGGCCGGAAGCATCTGATCGATGTTCACTACGCCAAAGGCCGGCAGATCCCGAACGAGGCGTTCGTGCGATGGAACAGCTTCTCGCGCATAGGGCTGGTGCGCGCGGAAGGCGCGGGCGCTGCGATTTTCATCGACGCGGATGCCTCCACTTATATCCCTTCGTTTAAGTTCGACTCCCTGTCCGCTCGCGATCGCGAGAAATTGTTGCACGAAGGGCCGGGTGTGCCCTATTTGCTGAGGCCGGGCGCGAAAACATTGATCCTCGGACCCGGCGGAGGCTGGGACGTGGCGCGCGCGATCGCCTCCGGAAGCGAGGACATCACCGCGGTGGAGATCAACCCGATCATCGCGCGCACCATCATGCAGCAGCGCTTCCCGGACTGGAGCGGGCGCCTGTATTTCCGCCCCGAAGTGCACCTGTTTGTGGAGGACGGACGCAGCTTCGTCCGCCGCAGCCAGGACAAATTTCAGGTGCTGCAGGCCACGCTGGTGGACACCTGGGCTTCCACGGCCGCGGGAGCGTTCGCACTTTCGGAAAACAACCTGTACACAACGGACGCATTCCGCGATTATCTGAATCATCTGACCAGCGACGGCCTGCTGGCGTTCACGCGTTGGGGATTCGAGCCGCCGCGCGAATCGCTGCGGCTGGTCTCGCTGGCGATCCGCGGGCTTGCGGATGTGGGAGAAGCACAGCCTGCAACGCACATCGTCGTTGTGAGACAGGACGCAGATAAGCTCGCTGGCTGGGGCGCGCAGGATACCGTCTTAATTTTCCGGAAGCCCCTCGCTGGCGATGACCTGGCCGCGGTGCGGGCCAAGCTGGCCGGGACGCGCCTCCAAGTTTTGTATCTTCCCGGCCAGGCGGTGAACAACGAATTTGGCCGGATGCTGGCGGCTCGCGATCCGGAAACTTTCTGGGGGCAATATCGCTTCAATGTCTCGCCGGTCAGCGACGATCGGCCGTTCTTCTTCTACACCGTGCAGCCGGACGACGTCTGGAGATTCCTGAAGCAAACCAGGGATGCGGCGGATTCCAAGATAAATCAGGCGCTGCCCCTGCTGTTCGAACTGATGGGAGTCAGCCTGTTGGCGACGGCGGTGGTGTTGGCGCTGCCGCCGATGCTGCTGCGCGCGCGGCTGCCGAGGGAGAAGGGCGTGCGAGGCCTCCTGCTTTATTTTGCATTCATCGGCGCCGGCTACATTATGATTCAGGTGGCGCTGATCCAGAAGTTCGTGCTCTTCCTCGGGCATCCCACCTACGCATTGACCGTGATCATTTTTTCGATGCTGATTTCGAGCGGCGTAGGAAGTTATTTCAGCCGCCGCTTGATCAGTGTAAGGAGCGACCGCCACCTGGCGGCGGCGCTGGCGGGCGTGGCTGCGCTGGTTACCGGACTGGCGTTCGTGGTTCAGCCGGTGAGCGCGCTGGGCGTGGGCTGGCCGCTGCCTTCCAAGATCGCCGTGACGGCCGGCTTGATTGCGCCCGCGGGCTTTCTGATGGGCATGCCGTTTCCCATCGGCCTGGCGCGACTTCAAGTTCGCTTCCCGCAAGCGGTGCGCTGGGCTTGGGCGCTGAACGCGGCTGCCAGCGTGCTCGGCTCGGCCAGCGCGATTTTTCTAGCCATCTATCTCGGACTGCGCGCTACGCTGTTGATCGGTGCTGTGCTTTACCTGTGCGCGCTGGCGGTGGTGTGGCTCGAACGCAAGCCCGTCGCGGTGCCGGTCCGTGAAAGCGTCACGGCATAGCTAGCGCGGCTGAGACGCTTCCATACCCGTTTAGCGCCGGGACTCGGTCCGATGTTCGAGCGCACCAGCCACTATCAACTGGTTTGCTCCGCATTCCCGATGGCGCCGGAAATTGCGGCTGGTTTCAGCAAGCTGCGCGCCTGGAGGATCGCGGCGGCCGCGTCATGCCAGCGCCAGAGGACGGATCGGTGATCCGGTGGCGCCGCGAATCTTGAGCGGGACGGCGAGCAACACGAACTCGTAGACATGCTCGCGGGAAATCTCTTCGAGGTTCAAGGCCTCGAGGATGTGAATCCCGTTTTCGACCAGCAGATGGACGTGCACCGGCATCTCCGCCGCGGGCACCCGCTCGAACGCCACGGTGTCGGAACCAGCCGCGAATACGCCCTGGCCGCTGAGCCAGCGCGCTGCGTCGAGCTCGGGACCGGGTCCGCGCGCCACCGTTCCCTTCCCTCCCGTTATGTAGCGGGCGGCGTCGTTCCAAAAACGCGCCCAACCGGTTCGAAGCAGCACCACGTCGCCCTTTCCGATGGCGACGTTCTGGGCTTTGACCGCCGATTCCAAATGTCCGGAAGTGATGGCGAAATCCGCGGGTAGCGCGTCCTGCCCGAGATGACCGGCGACGTCGATCAGCACGCCGCGCCGCAAGATGGGCGCGATGGTGTCGACGGAGTGCTTCAGCACGCCCCCGCCGTTGCTCTGAACGGAGCGCGCCTCGATGCCGCCGTGCAGCTTCCCGCCGCACGAAAAATGAGCCAGCGCGTCGATGTGCGTTCCTACGTGGCTGCCGAGCGCAATCGAGTCCGCCGCCGAGCTGACGCCGCCTTCGGTCACCAGATCGCCGTGTTTCTTGGTCAATCCGAACAGGAATGGAGGATGCGTCGGGAAGTGTGGCATGCCGACAAAATAAGGCTGCGCGAGATCAAAGACGCGGGAGCGGCGCAAAAGGCCGAGCAGATCGTTCACCGCCGCTGCGCCTCCACTTTTCCCCCGTCCACTTTCCGTCTGCCCTGCAGGGCGCGAGACTTCGCGGCGACTGCGGGCGCGTTTTTCGAGGCCCATCGTCCCAGCTTGTACTGGCGCTGGTAGCCGGCAGTCGTGTTGCTGATGGTGACGGTAACGGTTCCGCTCGCGTCGCTGGAGTAGCGCTCTTCAATCTGCTGCAATGGCGCCGCGTCGGAATGCGCCACCGGAGCGCCATCGGCGTCACGCAGCGCGGGATCGAAGGGAAACTGGATCTCGTCCCAGACGGTGACGTCCCCGGCGGGCTGGCCATCCTCGGTCAACTGGCTGCATTCGAGATAGCGGAAGTGGCCGACATTGTGGACCGGATGGTAGCGACGCCGGATTTCGAAAGGAGGCTCATCGGGGCCGGGCAGCGGGGCGCCTTTGGGAAACAAGGGATCGAATACAATCTTTGCTCCGCTATCGCCTTCGCGCCACACTCCGAAATAGCGCGTGAACTTCTCGCTCAGGACGTAGCCGGCTTCCCGGTCGGCTTGAATGGCGAGTCCAATCGCAGTGGCCGAGCGCGCGTGCAGCGAACGCCGGACGCGTTTGCCGAAGCGCTCCTTCAGCACGCGGCTCACGATGGGGAGCTCGCTCGCTCCGCCCGTGACGTAGAGCGCCGCGATCGACTCCGGTCCTTGCGGCGCCAGCAGATCATCGACGACGTGCAGCGTCTCCTCCAACAGCGGCCGGCAGCGCTCGTAATAGTCCGCCACCGGCACCGTTACAGCGCCTAAGCCTTCCCGGACGCTATCCATGTCGAGCGCGATCTTGCGCGAATTGGGGCTCAGCGCTTCTTTCTTGCCGCGGCATTCCTCTAGCAGCCGGAAGTGCTCGGCCTGGGTCAGTCCTTCGCGGTCCTCGCCACTCACGGCCATCTCCGCCAGGATCTCGTCAAAATCGTCGCCGCCGAGAGTAGAGATGCCTTCGGCGGCGATCACTTCGTGCGTCTTCTCGCCGATCTCGACCAGCGAAGCATCGAAGGTTCCGCCGCCCAGATCGTAGACCAGGATGGTGCCGCTCGACTTGGTCTTGTGGCCGAATTCGATGCTCGCGGCGGACGGTTCATTCAGCAGCCCAATCACTTCGCAGCCGGCGGATCGAAACGCCTCCACGGTCAAGAAACGCTGGTTGCTATTGGCATTGGCCGGCACGCCCAGCATCACTTCCAGGCGCTCCCGCGGGAGCTGAACGCGCAACGCGGACGCCATTTCACACAGCACTTGAACCAGCGGGACGGTCTGCTCGCCGAGTTGCAGCAGCGTGTTCGGACCGGCGTCTTCGAGCAGACGTTTCAGCGATCGGACGATGGTCCAGCCTGGATGCGGCTGGCATTCCCAGGCCTGCCAGCCATAGACTCGCTCGGCGCCCTGGACGGCGACCAGCGAAGGAAACCAGTCGACGGTTGCGCCGTCGGGATGTTCGAAGGGCAAGATCGGATAATTGCCGCGATCCACCGTGGCGACCACGGTGCGAGTGGTGCCGAAATCGATTCCCAGCCTCACAGCATGTTCCTCGGGAGCAGCGCGGTGCGCTAGCGGCTTCCGGTTGACGGCTGCGCGCCGCCATTCAGGAATTTCATCAGGGCAGTATCGAACGGCACGGCGCACTCGAGTTGGGGAACGTGGCCGCAGTGATCCAGAATCACCATGCTCGAGCCTGCGATTTCCTTCGACATCAGCTCGCCGGCAGGGAGCGGAATTAACGCGTCTTCGCGGCCCCAAACCACCAGGGTCGGAACTTTGATCGCACCTAGCTTGCCGTCCACAACGTCTTCGTTGCGAAGAATGGACTCGATGAATCGATCGATGGTGTAGCCGTCGTTCTTGCGCAGGTGCTCGGCGAAAGCGCTCTCGGCGAACGCGTCCGTGACCATGGCCTTGTTGGCCAGAATGGTCTGCATGAGAATCTTCTCGACTGCCACCGAAGAAGGATCGAGAAACGTAAGCGTTTCGCGCGAGCCTTGCACCCCGGTGCGGGTCAGCGAATAGCCGGCGCTGTCCACCAGCACCAGCCGTTCCACCTGGTCAGGATGCGCCAGCGTGTAGGCGATCGCGGTCCAGCCACCCAGTGAATTGCCGACCAGCGTCGCCTTGGTGATGCCGAGCTTTTTCGTGAAGGCAGCCAAAAAATCGACCAGCGTGGCTACGCGATAGTTGATCATGGGCTTGGGAGACTCGCCGAAACCGATCTGGTCGGGCACCAACACGTGATAGTTCTTAGCGAGCGCCGGCGTGGTGAGCGCCCAATTGGTGCCGTCGCCGCCGAGTCCATGCAGCAGGATTACGGTGGGCCCCGCGCCGGCTTCCACGTAGTGGATCTTCTGGCCGAAAACCTCGACCTCTTTGGACGCGGGCGCCTGGGCCCACAGCCCGGACGCGAGCAGGATGGCCAACGCGAATCGGAATTTCATGTTCACCTTCTCCCTGTACGCTACCACGACGCGAGTCTGTGTCACACTAGAGCGGTGGCGCCCGCAGTCGTGCTTCGCATTCGCATGTGGCGTGAAGCCGAGGCAACCTCGCGTTCACACGAGTGCGAGCGCGGTACGCAAGAGTGAGATCAGCGCGTGCGCCACCAGCGGGCATCCACATGTTCGACAATTTCTACGGCAACGCGGCGGCGGCGCAAGCACTCTTCGCGCTGACGCTCCAGGAACGAATCCCGCAGACCATTTTGCTCTCGGGCCCGAAAGGCGTGGGGAAGGCGACTCTGGCGCGCCGATTCGCCGCGGCGTTGCTGGGCGGCGCGGACAAGATCGAACAAGACGACTTGAGCCTGGAGCCGAACGGGGCCGTAATGGCCGAACGCGAGAAATGGCCGGCCGACAAGCGCAACGAAGATCCGCTGCTGTTTGCGACCCATCCGGACTTCATCACTTTCCCGCCCGATGGGCCGTTGCGCCAAATCAGCATCGAGCAGATGCGGCTGCTCAAGGAGCGCGCGCAGTTTAAGCCGCTGCACGGCCAGCGGCGTATTTTCTTGATCGATCACATCGATCGCGCCAACGAACAGGCCGCCAATTCGCTGCTCAAAACCCTGGAGGAGCCGCCCGAGCACCTGATCCTGGCGCTCACGGCGGAGAATCCCTACGACCTGCTGCCGACCATTCGGTCGCGGGCCGTCCCATTCCATCTCGGCCGGCTGTCGCAGGACCAAATGAGCGCGTTCGTTTCAGCCCGCCGGCTGGCGGATCCGGAGCGGCGCAGCGCGCTCGCGGCCGGCAGTCCCGGGCTGGCGGTTTCAATCGACCTGGATGCGTACGACGAACGCCGCGCGGCGATGTTGACGCTGCTCAAGGTGGGGGCCGGGCGTGCGCCGTTCTCCGAGTGGGTGAAATACGCCGAGGCGATCGCTCCGCGCAAGCAGGAGAAGCTGGAGCATTTTCTCGCGGTCCTGTACTGGCTGATCGAGGACCTGCTGGCGCTCGCGCACGGCGCCCGGGACATCCGCAATGCCGACATCCGGCGCGAACTGGAGCCCCTCGCGCGCGCGGTATCGTTCGATTGGATGCGGGCCGCGGTCAAAAAGACCGACGAACTCTCAGACCTGGTGCGCCGGAATATTCAGAAGAGCCTGGCGCTCGACGCGCTGGCCGTAGAGCTTCGAAAGCAGGCCGCTTGAAACTTCATGTGCTCGCGGCGTGGGAAGAACCGAGCCTTGCGGGGCCGTGGCTGGTGTGGTTCAATAAATTTAGTAGAAACTTCTGAGTCCGAGCATCAAAGTAATCCTCAAAACGGCCCGGCGAATGAATGCGCAACTGGGGACCTGATTGGAAATCTCGAAAGAGTGGAGTTCTGCCGTGGAGTCTGGAAATCGTAAACTAATCCGTCCATCCTTCAACGAGGCCAAGGACCAAATGAACCGCCGCAACAATCATCAAAAGAAAGCTGCGCCTCCGGACCAGACCAACGCCGAGAATTTTTACTACATGAAGCAAATGCAGGCCAAGACACCCATGGTGTTCGTGCTGAAGGATGGCGAGACCCTGGAAGGCGTGATCGAGTGGTACGACAAAACCTGCCTGAAGATCAACCGGGAGGGCGCGCCCAATCTTCTGATCTTCAAGCCGAACATCAAGTACATGTACAAGGCCTAGCGCCTGAGTCGCGCCTTCTGAGATAACTCTCGACGAAGGCGGCGGCCTGACTTCTCAGAACCGCATCCTCGGCGCCTTTAACCTCGCGCGAAGCCGCCGAGCACTCCAGAACGCCGCGCTCCCGAGGCCAGCAGCCCGCTTCGAACACATATTGAATCCGGATCAGCTCGCCGGCATCCTGGGCTACGTGGAAGCGAACTGCGTCACGGCTGGCTTCTCGAGGAAAGCGTTCGCAGGCGGCGCGGCCATAACCCACATTGCAGCTCTGGCGAAGTCGCGTTTCGTCCGGCTGGAACGCGTCCGCGCCGGCCAGGCATTCGCCCGTGAAGGCGTCGCCCAAGGGCAGCCGCGGCGGAACGATCCAGGAGCTCGATTCCAGCCGCGCCGTGGGACGGAAATACGGGCACGCCATCGCCCGGTATAGTAGCACGTAGGGACATGGCCACAAATCGAATGGAGATTCTCAAGAGCATGGTCGCGCAGAATCCGCGCGACAGCTTCGCGCGTTATGGTCTGGCGATGGAGTACGCAAACCAGGGCGAGCTGGAGCGCGCCGTGACCGAGTATCGCGCCGTGCTCGAACACAATCCGGATTACGCAGCGGCCTACTTCCACGGAGGGCAGACGCTCGAGAAGCTGGGACGCGTGGATGAGGCGCGCGAGCTTTATCACAAAGGGATCGAGGCCACCTCGCGCACCGGCGACCAGCACACGCGCAGCGAACTGCAGGCGGCGCTGGACGTGCTGCCGATCTGATCTCAGCAGGCCAGCGCTTCTTCGATCGCCTCCCGGACCAGCCGTTGGTCGACGTCGGCGGTGATTCGCACCGCGCCGATCCGCTCCGGCAGCACGAAATGGACGCGGCCCTGGACGGTCTTCTTGTCGCTCTGGAGCCGCGCGGCCAGGCGTCCCGGATCGATGCCTGAGACCGGCGGAAAAGGGCCGTAGGAGTTGACGCATTCCGTAATTTCCCGCTGATCCTCGCGCGGCAAGATCCGCTGCTTTTCGGCCAGCAACGCCGCCGCTTTCATGCCCCAGGCGACGGCCTCGCCGTGGAGAAACTGCGAATAGCCGGTCTCGGCCTCGAGCGCATGGCCGAAGGTGTGGCCGAAATTCAAAATGCGCCGGCGATCTTCCTCTTTCTCGTCGCCGGATACAACTTCGGCCTTCAGCCGCACCGAATCGCATATCATGCGATCGACCACCGCGGGCACGTGCGACAGCACGCGCGCCGGCTCGCGGCGCATCAGCCAGAAAAGATCGGGGTCGGCGATTACGCCGTGCTTGATGATCTCGAACAATCCGGCGCGGTACTCGCGCTCTGGCAGCGTATCTAAAATCGCCGGATCGATCAGCACTGCCAGTGGCTGGTGGAAGCTGCCGATCAGGTTCTTGCCGGCCACCAGGTTGACGCCGGTCTTGCCGCCGATGGCTGCGTCCACTTGCGCCAGCAGCGTGGTAGGAACCTGGATCACGGGAACGCCGCGCATGAAGATCGCGGCGAGAAAGCCCGCGACATCGGTCAGGATCCCGCCGCCAAAGGCAATCACCACGCTGGAGCGGTCGCCGCCTTTCTGAACCATCTGCTCGGCCAGCGCCTCAACCTGGGCCAATCGTTTGCGCGCCTCGCCGCCGGGAAAGAACAGCAGTTCATGCGGCCGGCCATCGAGTCCCGCTTTCACCAGACCGCCGTGCAGCCGCCAGACGTCTTCGGTCGACAGCACGAACAGCTTCCCGGAGCGCCCGGGGATAAATTCGCGCAGCCTCGCCAGGCAGCCGCGCTCCACCAAAATGGAATAGCAGAGCAGCGGCGTCTGAACCACGAAGGACGGCATACAATCGTTGTACCATGTGGTTATCGCGGCCCTCCCCGAACACATTCATCCCGATTTTTTGGTGATCGGCGCTGGTGTCGCCGGTCTGCGCGCGGCGATTGAACTGGCGCCCGCGGGCCGGGTGCTGGTTGTGACCAAGAGCAGCTTGCACGAATCGTCATCCGAGTACGCGCAAGGAGGGATCGCCGCTGCCCTGGCCGACGATGACGACGTCTCGCTGCATGAGCAGGATACTTTGCGCGCGGGCGACGGGTTGTCTAACGTCGCGGCAGTGCGCGTGCTGGTGGAGGAAGGGCCGGCGCGCGTCGAGGAACTCATCGAATGGGGCGCTGAGTTCGATCGGGAAGGCTCCAAGCTGCTGTTCGCGCGCGAGGGGGCGCACAGCCGCAGCCGCGTCCTGCACGCCCACGGCGACTCTACGGGCCAGGAGATCGCGCGCACGCTGTATCGCAAGGCGGCATCGCTCGCCAACATCAGGTTCCTCAGTTTTGGCGCCATGACTGACCTGTTGCTGGACAGCCAAGGCGGTGCGGCAGGCGCGACGGTACTTCAAGAGAGCTCGCGCGAACTGATTGGCATTCGCGCCCGCGCCGTGCTGCTGGCCACCGGCGGTCTGGGACGTGTCTTCCGCGATACAACCAACCCGGACGTAGCCACCGGCGACGGCGTGGCGGCCGCCTATCGCGCCGGCGCGGAGATCAGCGATCTGGAGTTCGTGCAGTTTCATCCCACGGCGTTGCACGTCGCTGGAGCGCCGCCGTTCTTGCTGTCCGAAGCCCTGCGGGGCGAAGGCGCGGTCTTGCGAAACCAGTCCGGCGAGCAGTTCATGGAGCGCTATCATCCCATGGAGGAGCTGGCGTCGCGCGATATCGTGTCACGGGCCATCGTCAGCGAAATCGAGCGCACCGGCGGCGGGCCAATTTTCTTGGATCTGACCCAGTTCGGACGAGAGCGCCTGCGCGCACGATTTCCGCGCATTTATGAGACCTGTCTGCACTACGGCATCGATCTGGCGAGCCAGCCTGGGCCGGTGCACCCGGCCGCGCATTATGCCATGGGCGGAGTCCGCACCGATCTGGACGGCGGCACGAATCTGGAGCGGCTCTATGCAGCCGGCGAGGCAGCCTGCACGGGAGTCCACGGCGCGAACCGCCTGGCCAGCAATTCGCTGCTGGAGGGATTGGTTTATGGCGCCAGGGCGGGCCGGGCCATGCGGGAAGCGCGTCCTGTTGTCTCTCAGCCGGCCGGCTCTCAAGCCGCGATGCGGCCCGCCATGCCGGAGGCCGAGCTGCGCGCTTTGGCTTGGCAGCAATGCGGAATCATCCGCACCGGCGAAGGTCTGGCGTCCGCGCTCGAGAGGCTCGCTCAGCAGGCCCCAGTGGAACCCTGTTGCTCGGTGGCCGACTATGAACTGCGCAACATGCACGCCGTGGCCCGGCTGATTGCGGCTTGCGCCCTGGCCCGCCGGGAAAGCCGCGGCGCGCATTACCGCCTGGATTATCCTGAGAAAGCCGACGTCTTCGCGAAGCATTCGATCATCCTGCGCGACCAAGCCGCGAGGTTCGAATAGGCATGGCGAAAGCGATCTGGCTCGGCGGGCTGTTTCTGCTGGCGGCCGCGCCTACGATGCAAGAGAGAAGCCCGCACACCATCCTGTGGGCGGCGCCGGGCATTTTGATCGCGGCCATGGTGATCGCCTGGGCGGCCGAGTCGGCCCAATTCTTCATCGCGCAAGGATTCGCGCTCGCGATCCTGGCGTGGATGCAGACGCTTCCGGAATTCGCCGTGGAAGCCGTGCTGGCATGGCATCAGCAGGTGCCCTACCTGTTCGCGAATCTCACCGGAGCGCTGCGTCTGCTCACCGGCTTGGGGTGGCCGATGATTTACTTCGCCGCCGCGATGGTGCATCGAAGGCGCACCGGCACGCCCCTTCGGCGAATCGCGCTCGAAGGCGAGCACAGCGTGCAAGTGGTCGGTCTGCTGGTGCCGCTGATCTACGTGAGTCTGATCGCCTGGAAGCGTTCGCTAAGCTTGGTGGACGCCCTAATCCTGACCGCGATCTATGCCGCCTACCTGGCGCTGCTTGGCAGGATGCCGCCGCAGGATGAAGAAGGGATCGAAGATTTGGAGCGCATTCCTCGCGCTATGGTCCTGGCGCCGCGGCCGCGACGCATCGCAGCCATCGGCGGCCTTTTCCTGCTGGGCGGCTTGCTGATCTATTTCACGACGGACCCGTTCGTGGGCAGCCTCCTGGGCATCTCCATCCGGTTGGGCGTGTCGGGCTTCGTCTTCATCCAATGGGTGGCGCCGTTCGTCTCGGAATTTCCGGAGGGTCTATCGACTTTCTATTGGGCGCGCACCGTGCATCGCGCCCCCATGGCGCTCATGAACCTGGTCTCGAGCAACATCAATCAATGGACGCTGCTGATGGCCATGCTGCCCGTGGTGCTGTCCTTTAGCGTCGGATCGGTCACCGCGCTCCCGCTGGACGCTCAACAGAGGCTGGAAGTCTGGATGACCATCGGCCAGCAATTGGTCGGAATGCTGTTTCTCGTGAACATGGAGCTGGCATGGTGGGAGGCCGCGAGCCTGTTCGTGCTCTGGTTCGTGCAGTTTCTCTTCTCGGCCATGCCGGATATCAAATTCCTCGGCTCGTTCGGCGTGCATGTGCACTCATGGATCACGGTGACCTACTTTGTCTGGGCCGGCTGGGAACTGCTGCGGCTGCTGATCGGACATCGGAAACCCGTGGCTTTCACCGAATTCGCCAGGATGTGGCGCGCGTACGTGTCGGGCGTCAGAGCGCGAGAGAACGGATAATAACAACAGATGGGCAACCGTAAGTACCAACCGCCGCCGCGGACCTTAGACCTGGACCTGGCAGGATTGCAGGCCGGCATCGAGAAATTGAAGCGGCAAGGCATGGCGGGAGCGATGCGCGTGCATTCCACCACCATCCTTTGCGTGCGCAGGAACGGGAAGGTCATCCTGGCGGGCGACGGCCAGGTCACGCTGGGCCAGGAAGTCTTGAAATCGTCCGCCAAGAAGTTGCGGCGCCTTTACAACGACAAGATTCTCGCGGGATTCGCAGGCTCTACTGCGGATGCGTTCGCGTTGTTCGCGCGCTTTGAATCGAAGCTGGAGCAGTTCAACGGCAATCTGCCGCGCGCGGTTGTGGAGCTCGCCAAGGAGTGGCGCACCGACCGGGTGCTGCGCCATCTGGAAGCGCTGCTGCTGGTGGCCGACCTGCAAAACACCTACATCGTCAGCGGCAACGGCGATGTGATCGAACCCGACAACGAAGTCGCCGCCATCGGCTCCGGCGGCCCGTTTGCGAAGGCCGCGGCCACGGCGCTGCTCGATAATACTAAACTGGGAGCAAAAGAAATCGCCGAGAAAGCCATGAAGATCGCGGGCGAAATTTGCATCTACACCAACGAAAACGTTAGCTATGAGGAATTGGGCTGATGGTGATCTACCTTCCCGGCCAGGCGCTGGATGAAACGCCGCTGCTGGATGAGCTGACGCCGCGCGAGATCGTCCAGGAGCTGGACAAGTACGTCATCGGCCAGGCCGACGCCAAGCGCGCCGTGGCAGTCGCGCTGCGCAATCGCATTCGCCGGCAAAAGCTCGAGCCCGACATGGCCGACGAGGTGATGCCCAAAAACATCCTTATGATCGGGCCCACCGGGGTGGGTAAGACCGAAATCGCGCGCCGCCTGGCGAAGCTCGCCAATTCGCCGTTTTTGAAAGTGGAAGCGAGCAAGTTCACCGAAGTCGGGTATGTCGGCCGCGACGTCGAGGCCATGATCCGCGACCTGGTGGACATCGCCATCGACATGGTTCGGGAGGAGCGCCTGGAAGAGGTGGCCGACCGCGCCGAGCGCAACGCTGAGGAGCGCCTGCTCGATCTGCTGATGCCGCCGCAGCCGGAGGCGTCTGAAAGCGCCGATCGTACCCGCGAAAAGCTGCGCGAGAAGCTGCGCGCCGGCAAGCTGGATGACCGCATGGTGGAGCTGGATGTGCGCGAGCGCGGCCCTACGTTCGAAATCAGCACCAATACGGGCATGGAGGAAATGGACGTAAATCTGAAAGACGTTCTGCCCAGCTTGTTCGGCCAGCGCACGCGCAAGCGAAAGATGCGCGTGGCGGAAGCCGCCGAGTATCTGGTTCAGGAAGAGGAACAGAAACTGATCGACATGGATCAGGTGACGCGCGTGGCGCTGGAGCGGGTGGAGCGCAGCGGCATCATCTTTCTGGACGAGATCGACAAAATCGCCGGCCGCGAATCCGGCCATGGCCCCGACGTCAGCCGCGAAGGCGTGCAGCGCGACATTCTTCCCATCGTGGAAGGCACCACCGTCAACACGCGTCACGGCTTTGTGCGGACCGACCACATCCTGTTCGTCGCCGCCGGCGCCTTTCACGTCTCCAAGCCGAGTGACCTGATCCCGGAGCTGCAGGGACGCTTTCCCATCCGCGTCGAACTTAAATCGCTTACCGAGGCAGACTTCATCCGCATTCTGCGCGAGCCCAAAAACGCGCTGGTGAAGCAGTACACGGCGCTGCTCGATACCGAGGGCATCAAGCTCACCTTCACCGACGACGCCATCGAAGAAATATCGCGATTCGCCGCGCGCGTGAATGAAATGTCGGAAAACATCGGCGCGCGCCGGCTGCACACCATCATGGAAAAGCTGCTCGAAGAAATTTCCTTCGCCGGCCCCGACCTCAAGAAGAAGAACCAGCGGATCGACGCGGTCTATGTGCGCAAGCAGTTGGCCGACATCGTCAAAGATCAAGACTTGAGCCGGTACATTCTCTAGATGCGCGCGCTGGCCCTGCTCCTCGGCGCCCTGGCGTGTCTGTTCAGCATCGGATGCGGCTCGGTGGGCGAACCACTCTACCCGGCTGTCAACATTCCATCCCGCATTGTCGATCTGAGCGTGGTCGAGCGCGGGAACCACATCGACATCGCGTTCACCATCCCGCCGCTGACTACCGAAGGACTGGCGCTGAAGGCGATCGGCAGCGTCGAATTGCGCGTCGGACCCAATCGCGGAACCGGGTTTCGATCCGACGAGTGGGCTGCGGCGGCGACGCGCGAGGACGTGCCCGCGCCGTCTGGCCCGCGGCCTGTCCGCGTTCGCGTCGCGGCGCAGCCGTTCATCGGCCAGGAAGTCATCGCCGGCGTTCGCCTTGCCAATTCCAAGGGACGGCTGTCGGATTGGTCCAATTTCGTGACGTTGAAAATCGATGAGCCGCTCGCTACGCCGGCGAATCTTAAAGCCGGTGCTGTGCCGCAAGGCGTTTCGCTCTCCTGGACCGAGCCGGCGACCAGCCAATTTCGCGTCTACCGGAAGGCCGAGCAGGAGAGACAACCGTCGCTGCTCGGAGCCACGCAAGAACCGAATTATCTCGATAGCACCGCCGAATACGGAAAAACGTATGAGTACTACGTCGAAGGAGTCCGCGACCAGGCGGTCAGCGAGACCGCCGGCCCGGTGAGCATCACACCGAAAGACGCTTTCCCGCCGGCGGTCCCCAGTGGTGTTACTGCATCGGCCGGCGTGGGCTCGATCGAACTCGCCTGGGAGCGCAACACGGAACCGGATTTCAAGGAATACCGGGTGCTTCGCTCCCAAGGCGACGGCGCGTTTGTCCAGATCGCGGCCGGCCTGGATGGCCCAAGCTATTCGGACCGCAGCGTGGAATCGGGCCAGCGCTATCGCTATCGCATTGTCGCCGCCGACCAGTCCGGTAACGCCAGCGAGCCATCCGATCCGGTCGAGATCACTACACCATGAAAATCATCCGCTACAGCCTGAATCCCAACACGCCGCCCACCGCGAGCGATGCCAACCCGGACGTCAAGTACGGCAATCTCGACGCATTGCCGCAGGGCGCCAGGTTACTGCCTCCCTGCTCGCCGAGCAAGATCGTTTGCGTGGGCCGCAACTACGCCGAGCACGCCAAGGAACTCGGCAACGAAGTTCCCGCCGAGCCTCTGATCTTTCTCAAGCCGCCCTCTTCCCTGATCGCCTCCGGAGACGCCATCGTCTATCCGAAGCTCTCGCAGCGCTTGGACTTCGAGGGCGAACTCGGCGTCGTCATCAGCCGGCGAGCGCGAAATGTGAAGCGTGAAGACGCCGGCAGTTACGTTCTGGGCTACACGTGCGTCAACGATGTGACGGCTCGCGACTTGCAGAGGAAGGACGGGCAATGGACGCGCGGGAAAGGCTACGACACGTTCTGCCCCGCAGGTCCCTGCCTCATTCCGCGCGAAGAGGCCGATTTCGCGAGCTTTCGCATCCGCACTATCGTGGATGGCGAGACCAGACAGGACGGCCGAGTCGCAGAAATGATCTTCAGCGTGAATGCTATAATCGCGTATGTCAGCGCTTTTATGACGCTGGAGCCGGGTGACTTGATCGCCACAGGCACTCCGCCCGGTGTCGGGCCACTCCAGCCAGGGTCTAAAGTCCAAATTCAGATTGACGGGATCGGTGTTCTCGAGAACACTGTTG
The DNA here is from genome assembly GCA_035632015.1 of Bryobacteraceae bacterium. Classification (GTDB taxonomy): domain Bacteria; phylum Acidobacteriota; class Terriglobia; order Bryobacterales; family Bryobacteraceae; genus Palsa-89. The sequence continues at coordinate 40,686 of DASQHQ010000185.1, read as the reverse complement.
TGGCCGAGGCTTGAATCATGAAATTCTTCTTGGATACCGCAAATTTGGATGAGTTGCGCAAAGGCGTCGCGTGGGGCGTGGTCGACGGCGTCACCACCAATCCCACGCTAGTCGCCAGGGAAGGCGCAACCATGGAGGAGCAGATCCCGCGGATCTGCGAAATTGTGGACGGCGACATCAGCGCCGAGGTCGTGTCCACTGCCACCGCCGAGATGCTGCCGGAAGCGCGCCGGCTTGCCAAGATTCATCGCAACGTGGTGGTGAAACTGCCGCTGACGCGCGATGGAATCCGCGCCTGCTCGATTCTGAGCAAGGAAGGGATTCGCATCAACGTCACGCTGTGCTTTTCGGCTGGGCAAGCGCTGCTGGCGGCCAAGGCGGGCGCTTACATAGTGAGCCCCTTCATCGGCCGCATCGACGACATCGGGTGGGAAGGCTTGAATCTGATTCGCGAAATCGTGACCATCTATAAGAACTACGGTTTCCCCACCCAGATCCTGGCCGCGTCGCTGCGCGCGCCGCTGCATGTCATCGAATCGGCCAAAGCGGGCGCGCACATCGGCACCATGCCCTTCAAGGTTCTGGACATGCTGTTCAATCATCCCCTGACGGACAACGGTTTGGCGCAGTTCCTCAAGGACTACAGCAAAGTGTCGCACGAAGCGCCGGTGCTGGCTCGCTAGGTCAACGTGTCGGCGGCCTGGAGCGCTCTCGCGTCCACGCAATTCGCCGCCATCGCTGCCGCCGTTCTGCTTTTGCTGGCGGCCGGCGTCTACCTTCTGGTTCGCTTGCGGCGCAAGCCCAAGGACAAGGAAAAGCGGCGCAGGCTGGAGATCAACCTGCACGGCCGCTTGGGTGACGCGACCATCACCGAATTGGAAAACGATACGGTTTTCTATTCGTATTCGGTCCGCGGCGTGACCTACACGGCGTCGCAGGACATCTCGAAGTTGCGGGACTATCTGCCGGCCAATCCGGAGCGGATGATCGGCCAGGCGGCTTCGCTCAAGTACACTCCCCAGAATCCGGCGAATTCCATTCTGGTATGCGAGGAATGGTCGGGCCTCCGCGCCGGCCCAGCGGACGTCAGCCCGCGAACGCCGTCTCAAGTTCCTTGAAGTCCGCCACGAATCCACGCGCGTACAACGCTTCGTAAGCGGCGATCTCCTTCGAACTGGCCGGCGCCAGCGCGCGAAAAATCTCCACCGCGAAAGCAACCGGCGCCAGACCGCTGGCGGTGATTACGTTCCGGTCGGAAACCGCCGTCGCCGCGCGATAAGACACTCCGGCCGCGGTAACCCGGCACGAACCTTTCGATGAGACCTGCGCCATTGCTGGTATGCGCCCGATCCTCCAACAGGCCGGCCTGTGCGAGGGCCAAGGTCGCAGCGCAAATGCCCGCCACCGTTCTCCCCTCTTCGCCCATCGCGCACACGGCCCGCGTGACCTCGGCCTGCTCGCCTGCTGTCCAGAGATCGCCGCCCGGCAGAATGAGAATCTTGGTTGCGCCGGGATCCAACTCGGTCAAAGCGCCGTCTGGAATGACCCTCAGCCCGCCCATGCTGACCACCGGCTCCTTGCGAGCCGCAAGTGTTTTGACGGCGAAGCCGAAGCTCCTCCGGAGTTCCGCGACGGTGAACGCCGGCTCTCAATCCGCAAAGCCGTCAAAGACGAACAGGCACGCTGTATTCTGCGACACGCTGCCATTGTGACGGTTCGCTCCGCGCTCCGCGGCGGGAACTCCCGCGCCGCTCAGAGGGTCCTCAAAGCGTGCCAGTCGCGGTGCGACCGCATGCTAAGCCGTCTCGTTTCTGGCGTATTTTCACGCAGATCCTGTGTGTGACATGCCCCACAAAGGGACCGAATAAGCCAGAACGTGTCTGACAGGACTGGCGAGCTGGGGATTCTAGCCAATTGGTCCCTGGGTTGCGAGCCAGCTCAATGAGGGGGGCGGACAGCAGCCCTGGCGAGACGTGACGTCGACGCAGCCCGCGCTGGCTGGGCCGCGTGTGATCGATGACGAGTCCTACACCCGGTCAGGGTAGCGTTGCCGCCGTGCGCGGCAGCGTGATCGACATCTCTTTCCCCCAGCGCATTCCTTCCATCCGTCACATCCTAAGGGCAGGCCCGAATGGCGAAGTGGCCATCGAAGTGGTCTCGCACCTGGACGCCACCACGGTTCGCGGCGTTGCTCTGACGCCCACGCGCGGGTTGTCGCGCGGCACGCCCGTTACCGATACGCGGCAGACGCTGAGAGTCCCGGTCGGCGAGCGCGTGCTGGGCCGCGTGTTCGACGTTTTCGGCAATACCATCGACCGCAAGGAACCGATCGAAGGCGGCGAGTGGCGCTCCACGCATGCGCCCGGCGTTCCTCTAACGCGGCGCGCCACCAGCGCCGAGATCTTCGTCACCGGAATGAAAGCCATCGATGTGCTCGCCCCGCTCGAGCGCGGCGGCAAGAGCGGCCTGTTCGGCGGCGCGGGTGTCGGCAAAACGGTGCTGCTCATGGAGCTGATTCACAATGTGATCGGCCACCACAAAGGCGTCAGCGTATTCTGCGGCATCGGCGAGCGCTGCCGCGAGGGCGAGGAACTGTACCGCGAAATCCAGGCCGCGGGCGTGCTCGACAAAACCGTGCTGGTCTTCGGCCAGATGAACGAGCCGCCCGGCGCGCGCTTCCGCGTCGGACATTCGGCGCTCACCATGGCGGAGTACTTCCGCGATGACGCGCGCCAGGATGTGCTGCTGCTGATCGATAACATTTTCCGCTTCATCCAGGCCGGCTCGGAAGTTTCCGGGCTGATGGGCCAGCTTCCGTCGCGGCTCGGATATCAGCCCACGCTCGGCACCGAGTTGGCGGACCTGGAAGAACGCATCTGCAACACCGCCAGCGGCGCGATCACCTCCGTGCAGGCGGTGTACGTGCCGGCCGACGATTTCGGCGATCCCTCGGCCGTCCACACCTTCAGCCATCTTTCTTCCTCCATCGTCCTGTCGCGCAAGCGTTCCAGCGAAGGCCTGTATCCGGCCATCGATCCGTTGCGTTCCGGTTCCAAGATGGTGACGCCAACGGTGGTTGGGGAGCGGCACTATCGGATCGCGCAGGAAATTCGCAAAACCCTGGCCGGCTACGAGGAGCTGAAGGATATTATCGCCATGCTGGGCATGGAGGAGCTTTCGCAGGACGACCGGCACACGGTGCATCGCGCGCGCCGCCTGGAACGCTTCCTCACGCAGCCGTTCTACGTCACCGAGCAGTTCACCGGACACGCCGGCAAGCTGGTACCGCTGGAAGCCTCGCTGCAAGGATGCGAGCGAATCCTGAACGACGAGTTCGCCGGCGTTCCCGAGCAGGCGCTGTACATGATCGGCGGCATCGACGAGGTGCGAAAACAATGAAACTCACGGTGTGGCTGCCGACCGAGGTCCTGCTCGAAGAAGAAGTGTCCCGGATCAAAGCCGAGGCGCAAAACGGATGGTTCGGAATGCTGCCGAAGCATGTTGATTTCGTGACTGCGCTGGTGCCGGGAGTCCTGACCTTTGAACCGCAGGGGCGCGCGGAAGAGTATCTCGCGGTGGATCGCGGAATTCTGGTGAAATGCGGCGACGAGGTCAAAATCTCGACGCGCAACGCGGTCCGCGGCCCCAATCTGGAGCAACTGAAAACCGAGGTCGAAAAGCGCTTTCGCGAGCGCGAGGAAGCGGAGAAGAAGGCGCGCGCCTTCGAGGCCAAGCTCGAGACCGATCTGGTGCGCCGCCTGCTCGAGGAGGAAAAACGTGCCTGAGCCGGAATCCAAGCTTTCGCCTTCCGCCGAGCGAATGATCCGCGATGTGGGCGTGAAGCAGGACCGCATGCTGCGGGCGCGCGGGCGCAAGAGCGGTCTGCTGACCTCCATCGCGATCCTGGGTGTGGTGGGCTGGTCGGTGGCGATTCCAACTCTGACCGGCGTCGCGCTCGGCGTATGGCTCGATCATCGCTGGCCCAGCCGCTTCTCCTGGACGGTGATGTTGCTGATCGGCGGACTCGTGTTCGGCTGCGTGAGCGCCTGGCTGCGAGTGAAGGGAGATCAATCGTGAGCGCCGTCGCCATCCTCATCCGCCTGCTGGGCGGCGCGGCCATCGGCGTTCTTTTCTATGGCGGCCTGTGGTTGACGGTGCGCCGGCTGCCCGCTTCGCGCTTTCGCTTTTTCCTTTTGCTGGGCAGCTTCGGAATCCGGACGCTGGTGGTTCTGTCCGGCTTCCTGCTGCTCATCGAGCAGCGCTGGGATTATGCGCTCTTCTGCCTGATCGGATTCACCATGGCGCGGTTTTCCGTGCTGCGATTCCTGGCCGACCGGCGTGAGAGGTCGAAATGCATCTGACGCCGGATCACATCGTCCTGTGGCAGTCGGGCTGGCTGCATCTGAACGCCACCATCGCTTACACCTGGGGCGTCATGCTGCTGCTGGTGCTGGTGTCGTGGCTGGTGACCCGCCGGCTGGCCGACGCCGGCCAGGCGCGCTCGCGCTGGCAGAATATGCTCGAGGTCATCGTGCAGGCGATCCGCGGCCAGATCCGCGAGATCTGCCCGGAAGGCGGCGACACGTATTTGCCGTTCGCAGGCACGTTGTTCCTCTACATCGCTGTGTCGAACGTGCTGGAAATCGTGCCCGGCTGGCATGCCCCTACCGGATCGCTGTCCACCACCGCGGCGCTGGCCATCTCGGTGGGCGTTGCGGTTCCAGTGTTTGGGATCGAGCGCCAGGGCCTGGTGGAATATTTGCGGCATTACCTAAAGCCTACCTTCATCATGCTGCCGTTCCACTTGATGAGCGAGACCACGCGCAACCTCGCGCTGGCGGTCCGTCTGTTTGGCAACATCATGAGCGGAACCATGATCGTGGGCGTCTTGCTCGCCATCGCACCGCTGTTCGCCCCCGTGCTCATGCAGCTTCTGGGTTTGCTGGTGGGCCTGATCCAGGCGTATATCTTCGCGATTCTGGCCATGGTTTATATCGCCGCCGCGGTGCAGCGCCGGCAGGAAGGAGTGCACTAATGACATCCATCGCATGCGGGAGGGTTTATGGATAATGTGACCGTCGTCGGGATCGTCTCCATCGCCGCGGCCGCGTTGTGCATGGCCATCGGATCAATCGCTCCCGCCATGGGCGAGGCCAAGGCGGTGGCGCAGGCGCTCGGCTCCATCGCCCAGCAACCCGACGAAGCCGGAACCATCAGCCGCACGCTGTTCATCGGCCTGGCGATGATCGAATCGATTGCCATTTATTGTTTCGTCATCTCCGTCATCCTGATCTTCGCCAACCCGTTCTGGAACCACGTCGTGGCTCTGAAGCCCGGAGGATAGCGCATGTTGATTGACTGGTTCACGGTCGTCGCCCAGATCGTCAATTTTCTGGTGCTGGTAGCGCTGCTGAAGCGCTTCCTGTGGGGACGTCTGGTGCATGCCATCGACGAACGGGAAAAACACGTGGCCGGGCAATTGGCCGAGGCCCACGCGAAATACAAGAGCGCCGAGCTGCAGATGGAGCAGGTGCGCGCCCGGACCGACGAATTCGAAGGCCGCCGCGACGCCATGCTGCTCGAAGCCAGGCAGGAGGCGGAGGAGAAGCATAAGGAACTGATCCAGCAGGCCCGCGAGCAGGTGCAGGTCCTCGAAACCAAGTGGCATCAGGACTTGGAGCGCGAGCAGGCCGCCTTCCTCGACGAGCTGCGCCGCCGCGCCGCCTCGGAAATGCTGGCCATCATCCGGCGTGCTCTGGCCGATCTGGCTTGCGATAACATCCAAGACTGCGCGGTCGACGTTTTCCTCCAGCAGCTGAGAACGCTGGACCGCACCGCGCTTCACGATCTGGCCGGCGGACCGCTTACCGTTCTCACACCGGCGGATCTGGGCGACGAGACCCGGCGCAAGATCCGCGAGGCCCTGGAACAACTACTGGGCCCAGGCCTCCCGCTGAAGTTTGAACGCACTCAAGCCTTCGCCTGGGGCATCGAGCTGCGCGGCAACGGGCGGCGGGTGGGGTGGAACTCGGACGCCTACGTGGAACAGATCGAAGAGAGCCTGCGGGAGCTGCTCGAGCGACGGGCGGAGGTGTTGGTCGGATGAGGGATCCATGATTGCAGAGCGGAGCCGGCTCGGAACCGTCCTGGAGCAAGCGCTGGAAGACGTCGCTCGCGCTGCGCGTGAGTCGCAGACCAATCCGGAACTGCGCGAGTACGGCATCGTGAATTTCGTCGGGCAGGGCATCGCCCGGGTGCGCGGGCTGCCCGGCGTTAAGTCCGAAGAGCTGGTGCGCTTCGCGGGCGACCTGCTGGGCATGACCTTCAACCTGGATCCGGACGAGGTCGGCGTGGTCTTGCTGGATGATTGCACCGGCGTCGAATCGGGTTCCGAAGTATGGCGGACCGATCGCGTCCTGGATGTGCCGGTGGGCGCCAGCCTGCTGGGCCGCGTGATCGATCCCATCGGCCGGCCGCTCGACAACGCCGGCCGCCTGAACGCGCACCAGCGCGCGACCATCGAATGCGTGGCTCCGTCCGTGATGGACCGCGCGCCCGTCACCGCGCCTTTGCAGACCGGAACCAAAGTGGTCGACGCGCTGATTCCGGTAGGCCGCGGCCAGCGCGAGTTGATTCTGGGCGACCGCCAGACCGGCAAATCCGGAATCGCGGTGGACTGCATCATCAACCAGAAGGGCAAGAACGTCATTTGCATCTACTGCGCCATCGGCCAGCGCAGCTCTTCGGTCGCCAAAGTCATCGTGGATCTGCGCTCCTACGGCGCGATGCAGTACTCGATTGTGGTGGTCGCGGGAGGCGACAGCACGCCTGGCTTGCAGTTCATCGCTCCTTATGCCGCCACCTGCATGGGCGAGTACTTCATGCGGCAGGGGCGCGACGCCTTGGTCGTGTTCGACGACCTGACCTGCCACGCGCGCGCCTACCGCGAGCTGTCGCTCTTATTGCGCCGCCCGCCCGGCCGCGAGAGTTTTCCGGGCGACATCTTCTATATTCATTCGCGCCTGCTGGAGCGCTTTACGCATCTGCGGCCGGAGCTGGGCGGGGGCTCGCTTACCGCGCTGCCCATCGTCGAAACCGAAGAGCAGAACATCTCCGCCTACATTCCCACCAACCTCATCTCCATCACTGACGGCCAGATTTACCTGACGCCGGATCTGTTCCAGAAGGGCATCCTGCCGGCCGTGGATGTCGGCAAGTCGGTGTCGCGCGTCGGCGGCAAGGCGCAGCTTCCGGCCTATCGGGCCGTGGCCGGGGATTTGCGGCTGTTCTATTCGCAGTTCGAGGAGCTGGAGGTGTTCTCGCGCTTCGGCTCGCGCCTGGATGAACGCACTCGTCAGACTTTGGCGCGCGGCCGCGCGGTCCGCGAAGCCCTGAAGCAGCCGCAGTTCGATCCACTGCCGCCCGCGGCCCAGGTCGCCATCCTGGTGGCGGCCACGGCGGGGCTGTTCGACATCCTGGCGCCGTCGCAGGTGGTCGAAGCATCCGCCCGCATTCGAGCCGCCTTGTATGAAGAGCTGCCGCACATCGCCGATTCGATTGAAGCAGGCGCGAAACTGAGCGACGCCGACCGCGAGGCGCTGGTGAAGCTCGCCGAGAAATCCTTATGGAAACGGCCGAGTCACTGAGGCGTTCCATCACGGTGGCCGAGGAGCTGCAATCCGTGGTGAAGACCATGAAGGCGCTGGCGGGCGTCAACATCCGGGCGTACGAGCGCGCCGCGCACGCGGTGGCCGAGTATAACCGCACCGTCGAAATGGGTTTGCAGATCGCGCTCCAGCGGCTGCCGGTGCATGCGCTCCCGCCCAAGCGTCCGCCGGCCGGGGTGCGTCTGGGCGCCATCATCTTCGGGTCGGATCAAGGCATGTGCGGGCAGTTGAATGATCAGGTGGTGTCGCACGCCGCGCGCGCTTTGGAGAAGCTGGCGGTCCATCGCGAGAGTCAGGCTCTGCTGGCGGTTGGTGTCCGCGCCGCCTCGCAGCTCGAAGGCCTCGGAAGAACGCTGGAAGGTTCGGTGCAAGTTCCCAGCTCCACCGGAGGCATCACGGCGGCGGTGGAGGAGGTGCTGCGCAAGATCGAAGTATGGCACTTCCAGCGCGGCATCGAATTCGTGGTGCTGTTCAACGCGCGGCCTGTTTCGGGCGCCTGGTATCGCGTGCGCGGTGTGCGCCTGCTGCCGGTGGATCGGGAATGGATCAACAGCCTGCGCGCCAAGCCCTGGCCGTCCAAGGTGATTCCGATGTTCAGCATGGACGAGACCAAGCTTTTTCAGGCGCTCATTCGCGAGTACATGTTTGTTTCGCTCTACCGCGCCTTCGCCGAATCGCTGGCCAGCGAGAACGCCAGCCGCCTGGCGTCCATGCAGGTAGCGGAGCACAACATTGAGGATCGCCTGCGGACCCTGACCACCGAGTCCCGCCAGTTCCGGCAGAGTTCGATCACATCCGAGCTGCTGGATATTATCTCGTCCTTCGAAGCGCTGCAAGGCAAGCAGCATTCTTAGAGGCAGGCGCCTCGGGGCAATGCGGCGGAGCAGACTCTATCTTGGTCCCGCTTCCTGCAAGGACTGGATGTACCGCGTCAAATTATCGACGCGAACGGCGACCTCCGCTTGGCTTCCGCTGCCCAGATAGCGAAACAGCGGCCCCCAAACCGGCATGTCCTTGGATCCGTGCGCTGCCGCCAGCAAATCTCCGCGGATGGTGGCTCTCACGCGCTCGATCGGAAATTGCCCCTGGTTTCTCTGTGCCAGCTTCGTCAAGTCCGCTGCGGGCGTCTTCAGCGCCGGCAGTACGGGTCCCGTGCCTCTTCCGTCCCGGCCATGGCACGCCGCGCAGTAGCTCACATACATCTCCTCGCCCGCCCCGGCTGGAGTCGGGCGCACCGGCTGCTGCGGGCGCGCCGCCAGAGCCACAGCGAGCGCCACACTCGAAATAGCAATTGCCTGTCTGCCTGGGAATGTCATGGGGCCTCTCTAACTTCCGGCACGAGGCTTGCCAAACCGAGAGGTCTGTTTTTCTGTCACCGCTGCCAGCATTGTGAATCTAGACTCACCCTTGCAAGGGCGTTTGACGCAAAGATTCACCCACAAAGGATGAAACGCTGGGCGATAGCGGGCTAAACCATCATTCCACGAGTTACTTGCGGAGGCATCCGAATGGAATGGCCCTTGCTGTGTCGCCAGTAGGGGCCGAGAGTTTCGATGCTGGCCCTCTGCTCAATCGCTTTGCGACAGCGCGAAGGAAGGAGCCTTGAATTAATGCGTGAGGTTTTCGAAATTGGCCCTTTTGCCGAGTGTGTTTCAAAAGAGTTGAGCCTCACGCGCTAAGCATAGGAGGACTATCATGTACAAACTAATCCTAGCGGCCGTCTGCTGCGCCTTGATCTTCGTGATGTTTCCCATGAGCGCAACTGCCGACACTTGGAACAAGCGAACCGTGGTCACGTTTAGCCAGCCGGTGGAACTGCCAGGGATTGTTCTGCCCGCAGGCACCTACGTATTCAAATTACTGGACTCTCCCTCGGATCGGCATATCGTGCAGGTCTTCGATGCCGATGAAATGAACCTGTACACGACCATTCTGGCAATCCCGAACTATCGCCTGACGCCGTCCGGCGAAACTGTCATGAGCTTCGCCGAACGCCCGGCCAACACGCCGCAAGCGCTGCGCGCCTGGTTCTACCCGGGCGATAATTTCGGCCAGGAGTTCGTTTATCCCAAGGCCGAAGCCGTCGAGCTGGCTGAAACCGCCAAGGTGCCGGTGCTGAGCGCCGAAGTGAAGCCGGCCGAACCACCGGAGGAGTTAGTAAAGGAGCCGGTGTTCGCGATCACGCCGGAGAAGAGGGAAATCGAGCTTTCCGAGGTGATCGAGCCCGCGCCGCCTGTGGAACAGGTTGTTCCGGCAGCGCCCGCTCCGGTTCCCGTTCCTGAGCTTCCCAAGACCGCCAGCCCGCTACCGCTGGTAGCTTTAGTCGGAATCTCGGCTTTGGGTCTGGCCGCTGCGCTGAAAGCTGTGTCCAAGTACTGCTGACTTGGTGCAGCGATATACCGGGCGCGGGGCGTCTCGCGCCCTCTACTCATGTGTCAGGATACAGTGCCGCGGGTCGCCGCAATCGCAGGACTGGATGGGAATCACGCAACGCGTTCTTGTCATCCTGGGCTTGCTGGCGCTCCTTTTCTGCGCCGCCAGCTATTTCGAGGCCAGCTTTTTTCAGGCCTATGAGAACCGGCGATTCGAAGAGAGTCTGATTGTTCCGGCAAATGCCGCCAAGGTGACAGGCGGTCCAGCAGTGAAGCCGGTTGTCGCCTACAGAGAAGGTTCTCCTGTGAGCCGGATGGAGATCCCGCGGCTGGAGCTCTCGGTCATGGTCGTGGAGGGCGTCCGGTCGCGGGAGCTCAAGCGCGCGGCCGGCCACGTGCCTGGCACCGCCCTCCCGGATGAATCCGGGAACGTGGCCATTGCCGCGCATCGAGATACGTTCTTCCGCAAACTACGCGACATTCGCACCGACGACGTCATCACTTTGACGACTATTTCGGGCGCGTACCGCTATGCGGTGGAATGGACCCGCATAGTCGGGCCCGGCGACCTGGACCCGCTTCGATCCTCCAGGGAGCCGGTTCTCACGCTCATCACGTGCTATCCATTCCACTACCTCGGCCCCGCTCCGCAGCGATTCATCGTGCGCGCGCGGCGCATTGGAAGCGACTAACGGCACTCGGCATGCACGGGAGTGTGACAGGGGAGCAATGCTGAGGCATTTGCGCACAAGTAGACCGGCCGGTCCGGCGGTGGTCAAGCGTCTGAGCGGCTTGGGCGTTGTCGCTTTGATACTTCTGAGCGGCGGATGCGACTTTCGCTTCGGAAGCAGCGCCAGATACCTGCCGGCTCCGGAAAGGCCCGATCCTTCCGATCCGCCGTCGCGCGTCGCACGCTTGAGCTACCTGGAAGCACCAGTTTCCTTGCTGCCTGCGGGCGCCGCCGACTGGTCTGCCGCTGTCCTGAACCGTCCGGTTACCACCGGAGACGAATTGTGGGTTGATGGCGGAGCGCGCGCGGAACTGCAGCTCGGATTCGCAGTTCTCCGCCTCGACGCTCTCACGAGTTTTGGGTTCGAGGCGCTGGACGACCGCATCGTTCAAGCCAAGCTTACACAAGGCGTCCTGGTGGTTCGCTTGCGCCGTTTGGACCTCGGCGGCCTCTTCGAGATCGACACTCCCAATTCGTCCATCACCTTCTCGCGGGCCGGCGAATATCGGATCGATGTTCATCCAGAGAGTCACGGCACCGAAGTCATCGTGCGCGACGGAGAGGCGGAGGTTACCAGCCCCACGCGCGCATTCCGGCTGGAGGCGGGGCAACAGGCCAGCCTGCGCGGTACTGGCCGGCTGAAGCACCACACCGGCGAGGCTCCGCGGCCCGATACTTTCGAACAGTTCTGCCAGATGCGCGACCGCTCCCTGGACCGGTCCGAATCCGCAAGATATGTCGCGCCCGACGTCGCCGGTTACGACGACCTCGACGACGGCGGGATATGGCTGACGGATTCCACCTGGGGTGCCTACTGGACTCCGCGGCATGTGCCGCCCGGCTGGGCGCCCTATCGATTCGGCCATTGGGAGTGGATCGAGCCGTGGGGCTGGACCTGGATCGACGACGCTCCCTGGGGCTTCGCGCCATTTCACTATGGCCGCTGGATCCACATGCAAGCAGGTTGGGGCTGGATACCGGGTCCGCCGCAGGTCCGGCCTGTTTATGCGCCCGCGCTGGTCGTCTTTGCTGGTGATGGAAGGTCCGGCTCGTATCTCTCCTCTCGGGCCGGAAGCGCCTGCGTGGCATGGTTTCCGCTTGGGCCGGGCGAGGTGTATGTCCCGGCGTACCACTGCAGCCGGCGATATCTCACCAACATCAACGTCGGCAACACCGTGATCGAGCGCCCGGTTGCCATCGATCAGGTCGACGTTGCGCGGCAGAATTACGCCAATCGCAGCGCCGACGCCTTCACGGCGGTTCCTCGCGAGGTCTTCGTTAAGGCTCGGCCGGTGGGGCGCTCGGCGATTGCAGTCCCGGCGAGAGATGCTGCCTCCGCTCAAGTGACAGGCGCCGCTCCGCCGCTGGCTCCTACTCGGGAAAGCCTCTCGGCAACGCCCGCCGCGGGCCTCCGCGTCCCGAAGCCGCCAGCTTCTGCGGCGCGCGAAACGATCCAACGGGTCCCGCCTCCGCCTCCGCCTCTCAAGTTTGAGCAAAAGCAGCCGGCGCTCGAAGCGCAACCGGGACGCCCGCTGGATCGCGAAACCTTGGAGCGGCTGCGCCGCAATCCGGACTAGTAACCCGAGCGAAAAACCCCAGCGAAAATTCCGCCGGGCTGGCATTCGAAGTGCACTGTGCAGGGGTGTGACCAGCGAACTTACTACCGCCGGGCTGGATCTGGAACGCCTCTCGGAAAAGATCGAGCACTACCTCAAGTCATTGGTAGGAAACGACATCACGGTCCTAGGCCTGTATCACTTGGGCGACACCCCGGGCCGCCCCATCAAGGGATTCGGCTACGGAACCCCCATCCGCGTCGACTACCAGACCACCGATGGCGAGCGCCACAGCGTAGTCCTCCACACCATTAGCCCGGGGCCGTTCGGGCATGAGCACATGGCGGATCGGGCCCGGATTCTGCTGTGGTCGCATCAGGCCTTCAGCCGCCTGCCGCGGCATGTCGAATCGCTGGACGTCGGCGGTTTCGCGGAGAACGGAAACCTGGTATCGCTGGGCCAACTGCGCGAGTGTTTCGTGCTCACTGAGTATGCTGAAGGCCAGGCCTATGCGTCGGACCTGGAACGGCTGCGCGATACAGGGCTGCTGCGGGAAACCGATCTCGCCCGCGCGGATGCGCTGTGCGACTACCTGGTCGAGATCCACCGCGGGCGTGCCGACAACGCCGGCCTTTACGTCCGACGCAATCGCGAACTGGTCGGCGATGGCGAATGCATCATGGGACTGGCGGACTCCTATCCACATCACGCGCTGTTCACTCCGTACGTGCTGGAGCAGATCGAGCACCGCGCGGTGGAGTGGCGCTGGCGTTTGAAAGATCGGACGCACCGGCTCCGCCAGGTCCACGGCGACTTCCACCCTTGGAACATCCTCTTCAGCTCGGACACGGACTTCCGCCTGCTGGACCGTTCGCGCGGCGAGTACGGCGATCCGGCGGACGACGTGACCTGCCTGACGTCCAACTATTTGTTCTTCTCGCTGCAGCGCAGCGGCCGCTTGGAAGGCCCCTTCGAGACGCTGTTCCTCCGGTTCTGGGAGCGGTACTTGAACGCCAGCGGCGACACAGAAATGCTGAGCGTCGTCGCTCCCTTCTTCGCCTTCCGAGCTTTGGTGCTGGCCAGCCCGGTTTGGTATCCCAATCTGAAAGCCACGGTGCGGGAGCGCTTGCTGGACTTCATTCTGAGCGTGCTCGAAACCGATCGGTTCGATCCCTCCCAGGTGAACATCTATTGTGGAGCGTAAGACCGCCCAGGCTTTCGCGGTGTGGATCACCGGCCTTCCAGCCTCCGGAAAATCCACACTGGCGCGCGCTTTAGAAGCTCAACTAGCTGCGCGCGGCGTGGATGCGGCGGTGCTCGAATCCGACGCGCTGCGCAAGGTCCTGAGCGATCATCCCAGCTACGACGAGCGAGAACGCGATACCTTTTACCGCGTGATGACGTACATCGGCGTGGTTCTCACCGAGCACGGCGTGCCGGTGATTTTCGACGCGACCGCAAACCTGCGCCTGTACCGGGAACGCGCCCGCCAGCAAATCGCGCGCTTCCTGGAAGTATACGTCGAGTGCCCGCTCGAGAGCTGCATGGCGCGCGACCCGAAGGGCATTTATAGCCAAGCCCGCGAAGGCGCCGCCAGCAGCGTGCCAGGTGTTCAAGCGCCCTATGAGCCGCCGCAAACTCCGGACGTGGTGGTTCACTCCGGCCAAGAAGCGCCGGAGCCGGCAGCCGCGCGCGTGCTAGCGAAGCTGGCCGAGAAAAGTTATCTGTAGGTATCCCGTGGCGCGGGCACTCGTGCGTGCCGCGTCGACAATCGTGTCGACGCCCGGCGCTTGCGCACTACACCGCCACCGGCACGTGTGCCGGCCGCACCAAGAACCGCTTCTCCAGCACGTTCAGCTTTTCGATGATCCCGGTATACTCCAGCTCCGACATCGGCAGCATGGCCGCGCCGAAGAAGCCCTGCCTCCGCATTTCGATCGCCTTGCGCGTTACTTGATCGCGAACCTCGTTCCAGAACGGGTGCGCGAAATTGTCAACGCGCTCTGTCAGCATCTGGTTGTGCACGCAAAACCCCGCGCAACTGACGATCGGCGGTCCGTCGAAGTAACTGATCCCGGTGTTGACCGCCACCGGCATAAGCGGCATCTGATGCGAGCCGCGCATGCCGCCCGCGACAAAGTGGCCGATCGCGAACGGCGTCAGCACCTCGCCGGTGGCTGGAAAGTTCATTTGCACCCGCACCAGCATCACCGGATCATCCTTGCCCGTGTACTTGCCGGCGATGTTGTGCAGCCGCGTCGTCGCCACCGCAGCGGCTTGTTCGCCGCTCGCGCGCGACCAGATCGATTCGATCACGAAGCGCTCCGGATCCCGCAGCAGCGCCGCGATGTCGTACAGTTCCTCGGGCGCGTTCAGCTCGATGACGCGGTCGCCTTCCGTGTGGTTCACATCCATGATCACGAACCTGAAACCCTTCGACATATGCGGCGACAGCAGCAACCCCGGCGTGTTCATCGGATCGGTGAAAGCCAGATAGAGCGGCAGGTTGTACGCGCCGGGATCGGTCTTGTCCGCAGCGAAGAACAGGAACGGCTCGTTGGGGCGCTCCTCGAATTCCATCTCGGCCACCGCCGGCCCCATGCCTTTGACGTTGCCGGAGAAAGCCTCGCGCAGCAGATCCTGCCCCGCGCCATACAGGCCCTGCTCTTTGGCGACTGCAGTCCCGGCGACAAACGCGTCCCAGGCCAGCTTGTGAATTTCCTCATTTTCTGCGCCGCGAGTATGCGTCATGAGAATCGCGACGTCGTCGCCGGTGTGGCTGATGTTGTAGTCCGTAATCAGGCCGGCCCCGTTTTTGTGAATGAACGCCTCCACCGCCTCTAGCAGGCGCCGCGATGGGGCTACGTGGCCGCCAATCGAACCAATGTCCGCTTTGATGACACTGAGAGTGAGCTTCATCTCCTACCTCCATCTCGCAAACCCATGCACGAAAATGGCCACCGCGGGTTAGCAGCCGACCGCCTCCCGGACCGCCTCAAAATCGGCTTGCAGGCGTTCGCTGATGCTGACCGGATAAGGCCTTCGCGCCGGCGCCAGGCCGCGCAACTCGTCCGGCAGGCGCGCCCATTCGCTCTGGAAGCGCTGGCGGGACTCCAGAAGGCTGATCCGGCCCACCGGCAGCCCGCGCTCCACAACCGGTTGCAATAGAGCCTCGCCCGGCAGCCGCTCGTCAAACCGCCCGATCACGTCGCGCAGCATGCACCCCTGGTCGATTTGCCGGAATACCTGCTTTCGGCCTGGATACAGTACCTTCCTGGCCGAAAGCTTGAAGCGTCCCTGGCCCGCATACTCGACCAGTTTGTATGCCATGTCCAGATCGGGCGCGTCGGCCGAGACTGCCAGCTTCGTTCCTACGCCGAAAGCGTCGATCGGCGCGCCGGACTCCACCAGCTTCTGAATCTTGTACTCGTCCAGACCGCTGGAGGCGAAAATGGTCACATTCCGCAGGCCGGCCTCGTCCAGCATCCGGCGCGCCGCCACAGCCAGCCCCGCGAGGTCGCCCGAATCCAACCGCACCGCCCGCACGCGAAAGCACCCGCCCAGCTTTCTGCTGAGATCAATCACCTTGCGCACGCCCTCCAGCGTGTCGTAGGTGTCGACCAACAGGGTCGTGTCCGGGTACAGCCGAGTGAACGCTTCGAACGATGCCAGCTCGTCGTCGTGCGCCTGCACGTAGCTGTGCGCCATGGTGCCGAACACAGGAATTCCATACAGTCGCCCGGCCAGAAGGTTCGACGTTCCCGCTCCACCCGCCAGGTAGGTGGCGCGTGCGACCTTGAGCGCAGCGTCGGTTCCGTGCGCGCGGCGCGACCCGAAATCAACCACCATGCGCCCCTGCGCGGCCGTCACCACCCGCGCCGCCTTGGCCGCCGCCAGGCTCTGGAAGTGGATCTGGTTCAGGACAAAAGTCTCCAGCAACTGCGCTTCAAGAATCGGCGCAATCACCTGCACTAGCGGCTCGTTGGGAAAGACGGCGGTTCCTTCGGGGATCGCATAAATGTCGCCGCTGAACCGCACCTGCTCCAGCCGCTTCAGAAACTCACCCGAAAACTGGCCCAGCGAGCGCAAGTAATCCAAATCGCCGGCCGTAAAACGAAAGTCGGTGACAAAATCGATGACGTCGCCGATGCCCGACGCTAGGATGTAATTGCGGTTTTGCGGCAGCTCGCGAAAGGCCAGCTCGAACACCGCCGCTTCCTGCATGTGCTCGGCGAAATAAGCCTGCGCCATGGTCAGTTCGTACAGATCCGTGAAGAGCGGCGATCGCACGAATGACATGCTGCTCATTTCCTGGGCCGGACGATCTCTACCGAGCAGCCGGCATGGAGCGCGACCGGCTCGGAGACGCTCCCGAGCATCAGGCGGCTGATGCCGCGCCGTCCATGCGAGCCCGCCACGATCAGGTCCGCGCCCCACTCGGCGGCCTCCTTGAGAATCATTTTCGCAGCGGAGGCCACCGGGACCAGCACCGTTCCCGATTCCCGCATTCCTGCCTCGGCCAGGAGCTGCTCTGAAGCCGCGACGGCCTCTTGCGCGCGCTGCATCGCCTCGGCCCGCAGATCTTCCATGGCCTTGGAATCCAGGTACGCCGGATAAGGCTTGCGGAACCAGGCCGGAGAGAGCTCCACCACGCTGACCACTCGGACTTCCGATCCCGCCGGCCAGGGCCGCGAGGCGATTGATCGCGCGGCCCCGAGCGAGCACTCCGACCCGTCGGTAGCCAGCAGGATTTTCATGGCGCCGGAGCCCGCCCGCGGACGGATAATCTCCACCGAACAGTGGGCGCTCCGCACCACGGCCCGCGCCACGCTGCCCATCAGAAACCGCACCACGTCCGGGGCTTCGTGCGAGCCGGCCATCACCAGATCCACGCCTGTTGCCGCCGCGCGATCCACCACCACCGTCTTCGGATCGCCCGTCAAGACCAGGCTGGTGCTGTCGATTCCCGCCGCCTTCAACCGCGCCGCCGCACATCGCACCGCCTCTTCCGCCGATTGCACCAGTGCATCGGCCATCCCCGGAGCATTCCAGGCATAGGTCAAATCCACTACGCTGAGCACCTCAATCAGACTGCCTTGCGGCCACGGCCGGCCAGCCGCTTCGGCCAGCGCGATCTGGCTTTCCGCCGTTGAATCCATCGCCAGCAAAATTTTCATGACAAACCTTTCTAGCCTCGGCCCCCGCCCTCCGAGCGTTGATGTGCAACGGAAGGACCATCTCCGGCGCGCCTCGCCCCGTACCGGAAAGGCAGTCCGAGCAGCACAAATATCGCTAGCGCCACCGCTTCACCCGCTGCGATATAGAATGGCCAAGGCCCCAGGTAATCCAGCAGCGACGCGCCGGCCGGCTTTTCGCGCAAATACAGATAGTTGGTCTTGAAGATCGCGTCGAAGATCCCAATCGCCGCAGCATACAGGTTCAATGTTCCAAACGCCATCCAGGCGCTCTTCGGCCGCGGCCTCAACAGCCGGCCCCAGGTCAGCGTCAGTATGGTCATGATCACGAATCCGTGCGCCAGGAAAAAATAGATAGTTGGATAGGACGGAAACGGCGCCCACAGGTCCGGCGTCAACACCGCCATGCTGCTTCCGCCTAGCCCGGCGTAATAGGCCAGCTCGTAGCACCACGGCGTCAGGGCCAGCGCCGCCACGATGGTCAGCCAAAGCGTGAAATCGCAGAGCTGCAGCGGAAGGCCCTCCGGAAATCGAAAGCCTTCGTAGTGATACCTGTAGCCGTACCAGATCAGCTCGTTTGCCATCAGGAACAGGCCCAGCCCCACCCGGATCCAGAAACTGGCCCGACCGCTCCGCCGGCACGCGGATGCCAGCACCCAAGCCAATGCCGGGATCGCGCTCAGGATCGCAATGTGCCAGGCGCCGAACAGGCGGAATCCTTCGACCAGCAGCACAGACATGGGGGTCCTCGCGCACGCCGACCTGGGCGCTTTCGCGCTATCGCCGTTCCCTGACCTTAAGGGTACTCAGTAGCGAAGAATCGCCGCCGCCGCAGCCCCTGCCGGCATTCGCTGTCCCGGCAAGGAGAACGGAACGCCACCCTGCAGAATCGTTTCGACCGCCGCCACGTTCAAGAGGTCTTCCTCGCCCCAGTCCCATCGTTCGCCTCGCCGCGCCCCATGGAAGACCCCAGGTTTCCGTGCCGCCTGGTCCAGATAAAGCCGATGGATGCGTCCTTCCACCGCCGCCGCCAGAATCGCATTCAGGTCGATCGAGAAACGCGCTGCCGGTACTCTCTCGCGCGCCTCTGCCAAGGCTGCCGCATCCTTCCGCATACTGTCTTCTCGAATGATTCGATGCGCCTGACGCAGCAGATCCTCCTGCGACGTCCCGTTGCCCGGGCTGCCGTGGATGCCTTCTTCGACCAGGTATTTGTAGGTGTTGACCAAGCGGTAGGATGCGATGTCTTCTTCTACTCCGGCCAGCACCAGCGGCGCGCTGCCGTTACGAAGCAGTTCTTCGATCCCGCGGTCCACCGCTTTGTAGAAGTCCGCCAGATGAGCGTGTTGCTTTTCGCGTCCGGAACCGGTTCCAAATGTGACGCCTTGCATCGCGCCGACCGAAGGACCGGCCGTCGAACGGTTGAATAGATCGTGATCCGGCGGTTTGAACTCCATGGCCTCTTCCAAGGTCTCCGGCACTCCTTTCGGCATCGCCACCGGCTCCGCCCGAAGATGAGCGCAGCGCAACAGTGCAACGCCCTTCTTTGACAGCTTGAGCAGGTAGAACTCGGCGGGCAGATGCAGCTCGGCCAGAATCGGCCGGATGTAGAAACTTCCGCCGACGGTCAGATCCGTCTTCACGGGTCCCATCAGGTCGAATTTTGCAAACACATCGGATGAACGGAAGATCGCGCAGCCCAAATTCGACCCGCTCTGAAATTCCGCCATTTCTGTGAGTTGCCGCAGCGGCGCCATCAAATCCGTCGTGACGGACTCCGGAACGCGCCGGGTCCCGAGCTGCCGCACCGCCTCCTGAAGCTGGGTCTTCAGGATGGACGCGGCCGGCTGCGCCTGCGCGCCCGGCCGATACGGAGGTAACAGCAACGTAACACAGGGCCCAGGTGATCCAACCAGTTCCTGCATGTCATTCAACTGGAGCGATTCCAACGCCGCGACCTTAAGTTCGGTCATAAATTCCCTCCGCCAACAAGCACGCACATCTCCACCCATTCCGGGTCTGGAAGCACGCAACTCTGGGCTCCCCGTCGAGACACTTCTTTGATGCCCGAAGCCGCCGAACGCATGGGCCTAAGCCCTGCTTCGCCGTGCGCCAATCCGGTGCGCGCTTTACCCCACCCGTTGGCTGAGCCTTCCCCCTCAAGCCGCTGAACCTCCTGTACATCTGGAACATAACAAAGCTTCCTTGTTCGGAATGCGTCGTGCGGTCCAGAAAGACAGGCGCGAGTGTGGGCTTGGAAGTCAGGCTCAAGGCTGCGCCGAAAGGAGGACCAAAATGGGCGACCGAGAATTGCGAGAAGCAGTCGAGGACGCGCTCGATTGGGAACCCATAATCAATTCCGAGGGCATCGGAGTCTCCGTCAAAGACGGCGTAGTAACTTTGACTGGCCGCGTGTCGAGTTTCCCCGAAAAACGCGAGGCGGAAAAAATCGCCGGCATGGTGCGCGGAGCCCGCGCCGTGGTGTGCGAGCTCGAAGTCGCGCTGCCCTCCCGCTTCCATCGCAGCGATGAAGAAATCGCCCAGGCCGCCGCGAACGCGATCGCCTGGAACACCCTGCTTCCGAAAGACAAGATCCAGGTCTGGGTGGATAACGGCCGCGTCACCCTGGAGGGCATGGTCGACTGGCAGTATCAGAGAAAATCCGCCTCCAAGTGCGTGCGCTATCTGGACGGCGTGAAGGATGTGAACAACCATATCGTGGTTCGGCCCAACGCCGATCAGGTCGCGGTCAAAACCCAGATCGAAGCTGCGCTGCTGCGTCACGCCCAACTGGACGCCGATAGCATTCGCGTGGACGTCCGCGGGGATCGCGTGATTCTCAGCGGTCACGTGACGTCCTGGGCCGAGCGCGAAGCAGCCGAGCAGGCCGCCTGGGGATCGCCGGGCGTCTGCGATGTCGAGAACCTGCTCCAGGTGAATCCGGTTTCGCCGCTGGTTCCCTACTAGGCTGTGTGGCCGTTTTCCCGGAAAGGAGGCGCAACATGATCGCCTTCCAGCGGATTCTGTTTCCAGTCGATTTCTCCGAACAGAACAACGCCATCGTTCCAGTCGTTAAGGCTATGGCCCGCAGGTTCCACGCCGAGCTGACGCTGCTGCATGTGGTGGACCTGCCTCCCGCCTTTCTCGGATCGCCCGAAGCCGCCTCCTGGGCTGCGCTGATCAACGCGCCGCGGCTCCGGGAGGAGGGTGCCATTGCATTGAACCGCTTCATCGCCCGGCACTTCCCCGACATGCATGTGGTTCCGGAAGTGGACGAGGGCGACGCCGCGAGCCTGATCGTCGACCACGCCCATGACAATCACGCCGGCCTCATCATGATGCCCACGCGCGGCTATGGTCCGTTTCGCGCCTTGCTGCTCGGTTCCACCACCGCCAAGGTGCTGCACGATGTGCACTGCCCGGTGTGGACCGGCGTGCATGCCGAGCAGATGGCCGCGCATCCGCCGGAACGCTGGAAGAACATGCTGTGCGCCATCGATACTGATCCCAGGGATGCCGCGGTGCTGCGGTGGAGCGCCGAATTTGCCGCCGAACAAGGCTTGCAAATGCGCCTGGTCCACGCAGTCCAAGGCGCCGGCTCCACCTTGACCAGGGAAAGCGATCCGAGCATGTACGCGTTCCTGTTCAACGTCGCCCGCGAGGCCATCGCCCGCATGCAAGCCGAGGCCAGAACAAAATTCGAAGTTTGCTTGCTGGGCGGTGGCGTCAGCCGCGCCGTCCATCAGGCCGCGATCGGCCACAATGCCGACCTGGTCGTGATCGGCCGCGGTGTGCTTCAGAAAAAGCTGGGCCGGTTGCGGAGCGCCGCCTACTCCATCATCCGCGAGGCGCCTTGCCCGGTCATCAGCATTTGAGCGGGCGCACGTCCATGACGCTGAACACACAGGTCGCGGCCAGGTTGGATGAGGTCGCCAGTCTTCTCTCGGAACAGGGCGCCAGTCCTTTCCGCGTGCAGGCCTACCGGCGCGGCGCCGACACCATGCGCCGTCTTGGCCGGCCCGTAAACGAAATTCTCGAGCAGGAAGGCCTGGAGGGCTTGCGAGAGCTGCCCGGAGTGGGCGACCGCCTGGCCTTCGCCATCCGCGACCTGGTGCGCTTCGGCAAGCTTCCCATGCTGGATCGCCTGCGCGGCGAAGCCGATCCCGTGGAATTGTTGCAGACTGTTCCCGGCATCGGGCGCGTGCACTCCGGGCGGTTGCACGAACTGGGCATCGATTCGCTCGAAGATCTGGAGGCCGCCGCGCACGATGGAAGGCTGGCCGACATTGCGGGCCTCGGTCACAAACGCGTGGCCGGCATCATCGACTCGCTGGCGAACCGCCTCGGCCGTTTTCGCCCAGTGCATGAGAACCTGGATCGCGCGCCGGTCGAAGAGCTGCTGGATGTGGACGGCGAATACCGCGAACTCGCCGAGGCCGGAAAACTCCACAAGATCGCGCCCCGGCGCTTCAATCCGAGCGGTGAAGCCTGGCTGCCGATCCTGCACACGCATCGCGGCGAACGGCACTACACCGCGTTATTTTCCAACACCGCCCGCGCGCACCAGCTCGGCAAGACGCAGGATTGGGTGATCCTTTACTACGACGGCCCGGCCGGCGAACGCCAGGCCACGGTCGTCACCGCCCGGGTCGGCGCGCTGAAAGGCAAGCGTATCGTCCGCGGGCGCGAAGAAGAATGCGCGCAATACTACAGCACGCAGCTGCGTCCCGCCAGCGGGGGCTGAGCGTCAAATTGTTTTTCGCGGCGCACGCACTCCTGCCTGCCGCGTCGCAATCGTGCCGACGCTTGGCGTAGCTGGCAAACCGGCCACAATGCGCGCCAGTTATCTTGGGTCCCCGTTGAGGCCACATGCCGCAAAAGGTGCGCCGCCGCGTGATACAGTGATCAATACTCCGAGGAGGCTCAGCATGCGGTTCGGCGGACTTTGCTTCACAGCGTGTTTGTTTGTTCAGCTCTTGCCGGCACAAAAACCCAAGACACTGGATGTCTACGTGATCGATGTCGAGGGCGGGAATGCCACGCTGTTCGTGGCCGCCTCGGGCGAGTCGCTGCTGATGGACACGGGCAACGCCGGCGCCGCGGCTCCGCGGGATGCCGGCCGCATTCTCGACGCCGCGCACGCCGCCGGGCTGCAGCAAATCGATCATCTGATCACGACCCACTGGCACGGCGACCACTTCGGCGGATTGGCCGAACTGGCATCCAAGATTCCCATTCGCGAATTCATCGATCATGGCCCGAACGTGCAGCCCGGCCAGCTCGCCGACACGTTCCTCGCGAGCACGTATCCGCAACTCTACGCCAAGGCCAAGCACACCGTCGCCAAGCCGGGAGACAAAATCGCGCTGGCTGGCGTCGAAGTCCGCGTGGTGGCATCCGCCGGCGAAGTGATCAAAACGCCATTGCCGGGCGCCGGCAAGCCCAATCCAACCTGCGTTAGCTTCAAGCCGGGTGAGAATAACGCGGAGGATCCGCAGTCGGTGGGCATTCACGTCACCTACGGCAAGTTCCGCGCCCTTCACCTGGGCGACCTGACCAAGAATAAGGAGTTCGAACTCATGTGCCCCAATAATCGCGTGGGCACGGTGGACGTCCTGCTGGGCCTGCACCACGGACAGGCCAGTTCGAATTCGCCGGTGCTGGTGCACGCCGTGCATCCTCGCGTGGCGATCATGAACGATGGCACCCGCAAAGGCGGTGAACCGGAAGTCATGCAGACCGTGCATACTTCTCCCGGTCTGGAGGATTTGTGGCAACTCCACTTTTCGCTGCTGAGCGGCCAGGAGTATACCGTGCCGGGAATGTTCATCGCCAACACGACCGACCAGGCGCCACCAGCCCTCCCGGTCGCGCCGATCCCAGCCCCGGCGCCCGGTTCCAGCGCAACGCCTCCGCCGGCGCATAACGGTACGGCGTACTGGATCAAACTCTCGGCGCAGGCAGACAGCTCTTTCACCGTCACCAATACGCGCAACGGCTTTAGTAAGACGTACGCTGCCAGACCGTAGGCGCGGACTCGGCGAGCACGCACCGCGCCGCCGCTTCACCAGCCTCAACCATGCGGGCGATTCCCGCTTCTCCCGGCCAGTAGCCGGCCACGGGAATCCGGGGATGAATGTGCACATCGGTGTGGCGTAGCGACGTGTGATACTGTTTCGGATAAAACCGGTGATGCTTAGCGTTCCGCGGATGCAGGCCGGCAGCCCGCAGCAGCGAGCTCACTTCCCAGACGTCTGAGCCGATCACGAACTCCGCACCCATCCGGCGGCAGACGTCCGACGGCAGCACGCACGCGATTCCGCCGTCTTTGAACGCGTGCCCGTCGCGATGCACACGCCCGCGAATCACGCGCATCGCGCAGCTCGCGCTGATCGCCGAAGCCAGATGCCCCGCCGTCAGCGCCACCGCACGCCTGGAAGGCATGGCCGTCGCAATGGCGGCGAAGGGCAGGCGCAAATCGGAAAATCGCCGCGGCAGATGACGCTCGCAAAACCGCTCCAGCGCGGCTCCAACCAGCAGCTTCGGCCAGAAGACCCCGCGCGCCAGCTCGATCAGATCGCGCCAGGTCATTCCCGCCGCGATTCCCGCGCCGATCACGCTGCCGGCGCTGGTTCCGGCAATGAAGGCCGGGCGAATGCCCACCTCGGTCAGCACTTTGAGTACGCCGATGTGCGCCAGTCCTCGGGCCGAACCGCCGCTGAGCGCTAGTCCAATGCGTGGGGAAGGGAGGGGATGCAAACAGCGCACCTTCTTCAAGTATACAGTGGTCACAGAGCATGACGGAGAAGATCGAGCGCCTGGCGGAGCTGGTGCGGCACACGCCCGCAGCCCATCACCCCAGCGCGCGCGCCGTGGGCCGCAATGCCTTCACGCGTGCTGTCGACCACGTGCTGCTGTGGATTCGCCACCGCGTGCCGCCGCTGCACTGGCTAGGCGCTGCGCTGTCTGGCCTGGCCCTCTACATCTACGCCTGTTTGGCGGGAAAAACCTCGCGAATCGTCGCCGCTGGCGCCAGGAAATGGCCGGACATTCCCGAGCGCTCGGTGCTGGCCATCTGGCACGACAGCGCGCCGTCCCTGCTCGCGGCGATCGCCAGCCGCAAGCCACCCGCTCGGTTAGTCATCCTGATCGCGACCGAGCCGCGCGGCGATAGCCTGCACATTCTATGCCGGCTGCTCGGGATGCGCGTGGTCCGCGGCGACTGGGGGCATCGCGGCTGGCCGAGCGTCGCGCACCTGGCGGAACTCGCCGCCGGCGGCGCCTGCGTCCTGATCACGCCCGACGGCGGGGGTCCGCGCCGCACAGCGCGGGCCGGCGCACTGGTGCTCGCGGCCGCGGCCGGTGTCCCGCTGATTGCCATCGGCGCCGATTGCCACCCCGCGCTGAGCGAGCCTCACAAATGGGACCAGCCGCGCAATCCGCCCCCATTCTGCCGCATCGCCATCTCAATCCAACCGCCGCTCGACTTTGCGGATTTCGAAAACGCCGCCGCCTTGGAATCCGCGCGCCTTCAACTCGAGCAAGCCCTGAACGAAGCGCACAGCCAGGCCCGCCGCGAGTTGGGATTGTCAAAGCCAGAATAGCCTCCGGCGCCGCAGCCGGTGACGCGTCACACATCGCGATAACTCTCTGCTCCACCAATTACTTCCGATCCGTCCCTCCCATCGACCCACCCCGGTCCCCATAAACTGGAAATCGTCAGAGTGTCCCGCCACGCGAGCCTTCACCCGCCCCAGTCGCAAAATCAAGGCGAAAAGATTAATAAAATGTGCACGCCAAACACAAAGCATGCCCTCTTGCGTCACCTTCCCCGCCCCTCGCCGGTTGGCTTCGTTCTTGAAAGAACGCCCGCGCGACTCCGCACACGCCGCCCCCCCCACGCCACGGCCGGAGTCAGCCGCTCTACAGACCCAGCCATTTCTGCCGATTACAGGCTTGGATAGCTTCGCCCGCATGATCATCACGCGCACCCCGCTTCGAATCTCGATCGGCGGCGGCGGCACCGACCTGCCGTCTTATTACAGCCGCTTCGGTGGATTCGTCATCGCCGCGGCTATCAACAAACACATCTACGTGGGAATCAACGAAACCTTCAGCGGCGGCTATTTTCTCAAGTATTCCTCGCTCGAGCGCGCCGTCACCATCGACGAAATCCGGCACGCTCTGATCCGCGAAGCTCTCCGCCTGCACGAAGTGCCCCCTCCCATCGAAGTGGTCAGCATGGCCGACATCCCGGCCGGCACCGGCCTCGGCTCCTCGGGCGCCTTTACGGTCGGGCTGCTGCGCGCCGTGCACGCGCTCAAGCGCAAATATGTCGACCCCGGCGTGGTGGCCGAAGAAGCCTGCAAGATCGAAATCGAAACGCTTCTACAGCCGGTCGGAAAGCAGGACCAGTACATCGCCGCGTTCGGCGGCCTGGCTTGTTTCGATTTCCACGAGGACGGCCAGGTCGAAGTCAACCCGCTCAACATCAGCAACAGCACGCTGTACGATCTCGAAGAACACCTCTTGATGTTCTTCACCGGTTATTCGCGCAACGCCTCCGTCGTACTGGATGATCAGAAGGTCCGCTCCGAAATGGGCGATGCCGCGATGCTCGACAATCTGCACTTCATCAAGCAGCTCGGCCAATGCATCAAGCTGGCGCTCGAGCGCGGCGACACGCGGAAATTCGGCGAGCTGATGCACGAGCACTGGCTGCACAAACGCCAGCGGTCGCCCGGGACCAGCAACGAAGGCATCAATCGCTGGTATGAGATCGGCCGCGAAAACGGAGCGGTCGGCGGAAAACTGGTGGGCGCCGGCGGCGGAGGCTTCCTGCTGTTCTACGCCGACGATCGCGACGCGCTGCGCCGCGCCATGCATCGCGAGGGGCTGCGCGAGGTCCGCTTCGCCTTCGATCACGAAGGTTCCAAGCTGGTGGCCCGGGACTGATCCATGCAGTGCGTCATTCTGGCCGGCGGGCTCGGTACGCGCATGCGCCCCCTCACCGAGGCCTGCCCGAAAACTCTGCTTCCGGTGCGCGGCCGCCCCTTCGCCTGGCATCAACTGCACTGGCTCGCGGCGCATGGCATCACGGATGTGGTGTACTGCATCGGCCATCACGGCGATCTGATCCGCCGCTATTGGGCGTCCGAACCGCGGCCCGTGCCAAGCATCCGTTACGTGGACGAAGGCGCGCAATTGCGCGGCACGGGAGGAGCGCTGCGCCTGGCGCGCGACCGCGGCGTTCTGGACGAATCTTTCCTGGCGCTCTACGGCGATTCGTTCCTGCCGGTCGAGCTCGCGCCCATCTGGAGAGCGTTTCAAGCCAGCGGCGCGCCCGCCTTGATGACCGTGCTCCGCAACCAGGGCCGCTGGGACCGCAGCAACGCGAATTATCACGATGGCCGCGTCACGCTCTACGACAAATCCGGCCGGCCCGGCATGGAGTACATCGACTACGGCCTTTCCGCCTTCCGCCGTGAGTTGTTTGATACTGTCCCCGAGGAAGTCTTCGATCTCGCTGCATTGCTGCACGAGCTGAGCGTGCGCGGCCAGCTGGCCGGCTTCGAAGTCGAGGAGCGCTTCTATGAGATCGGCTCTCCGGACGGCCTCCGCGATCTGGAACGCTACCTTGCGGCCCTGGAAGCGGACGCCCGCCCGGCGCGATGAGGCTTCCGCCGGCCCTAGAGCGCTCGGCGCTATTCCTCGTCCGCAGCCAGTCTGGTGATCACCGAGAAATCTTCGAGCGTCGTGGTGTCGCCCTTCACGGTCCCGCTGGTCGCGATCTCGCGCAACAGCCGGCGCATGATCTTCCCGCTGCGCGTCTTGGGCAGCGAGTCGGTGAACCGTATGTCGTCCGGCTTCGCAATCGGTCCGATCTCCTGCGCCACCCACTGCCGCAGTTGCGCCTTCAACTCCTCGCCCGGAACCTGGCCCGCTTTCAGGGTCACGAAAGCAGCCACAGCTTGACCCTTGAGGTCGTCCGGCCGCCCCACCACCGCGGCCTCGGCCACCATCGGATTCGACACCAGCGCCGATTCGATTTCCATCGTGCTCAGACGGTGTCCGGCCACGTTCAGCACATCGTCCACGCGGCCCATCAGCCAGATGTAGCCGTCTTCGTCGATGCGCGCGCCGTCGCCCGCGAAATAAACGCCCGGGATCTGCGACCAATATTGCTGCTGGTACCGCTCCGGGTCGCCATAAATGGTCCGCAACATGAACGGCCAGGGACGTTTTATTACCAGGAACCCACCCGAGCCCTTGGGCACCGTCTGCCCTTCGCGATTCACCACATCGATGATGATGCCCGGGAGCGGCTTGGTCGCCGAGCCGGGCTTGGTGGCGATCGCGCCGGGCATGGGCGAAATCAAGGCCGCGCCGGTTTCGGTCTGCCACCACGTATCCACAATCGGGCAGCGCCCGCGCCCGATTACTTCCCGGTACCACATCCAGGCTTCCGGATTGATCGGCTCGCCCACGCTGCCCAGCAGCCGCAGGCTCTTCATCTCGTGCTTGCGCGGCCACTGTTCTCCCAGCCGCATGAAGGCGCGAATCGCGGTGGGCGCGGTGTAGAAGATGCTGGCCTGATACTTCTCCACGATCTTCCACATTCGGTCCGCTTCCGGCCACGTCGGCGCGCCTTCGTACATCAGCGACGTCGCGCCGTTCTGCAGCGGGCCGTACACCACGTAAGTATGGCCGGTCACCCATCCGATGTCGGCCGTGCACCAGAACGTGTCTTCCTCGCGCAGATCGAAGATCCATTTCATGGTGATGTAGGCGCCCACCGAGTAGCCGCCGGTGGTGTGCAGGATCCCCTTGGGCTTGCCCGTGGTTCCGGAGGTGTACAGCAGGAACAGCGGATGTTCCGCGTCCACCGGTTCGGCGGGGCACTCCGCGGAGGCAGTCTCCATCAACTGGTGCCACCAATGATCGCGGCCGGCCTGCATCTTCACTTCGCAGCCCGTGCGCCGGTACACCAAAACGTTCTGGACGGTGGGGCATTGCGGCAGCGCCTGATCCACCGCTTCCTTCAGCTTGACTTCCGCGCCGCGCCGGTAGCCCGCGTCCTGCGTGATCACCGCCGACGCCCCGCAGTCGTTGATGCGATCGATCAGAGCCTGCGCCGAGAACCCGCCGAACACCACCGTGTGCGGCGCGCCGATCCGGGCGCAAGCCAGCAGCGCGATGGGCAGCTCGGGCACCATGCCCATGTAGATCGCCACCCGGTCGCCTTTCTTCACGCCCAGCGACTTGAGCACGTTGGCGCACTTCGAGACCTCGTACAGCAGTTGCTGGTAGGTCAAAACGCGCGCATCGCCCGGCTCGCCTTCCCACACGATCGCGGCCTTGTTCCTGCGCCACCCGGCCACGTGCCGGTCCAGGCAGTTGTGCGAGAGATTCAACTGGCCGCCCAGGAACCATTTCGCGAACGGCAGGTTCCATTCCAGTACCCGATCCCAGGTCTTGAACCAATCCAGTTCCTGGGCGATTTTTGCCCAGAACTTCTCCGGGTCGGTCTCGGCGTCTTTGTAGAGCCGCTCGTATTCGGCGAGACTCTTGACATAAGCTTTAGAGCGAAACTCCTCGGAAGGTTCAAAGAGCCGCTGTTCTTTCAGTACGGTGTCGATGGCTGCGTGAGATCCCATAGATGTCCACTGTCTAGGATATCTCCGTTTGAGCCGTTTGCACCGGGGTGTGCCGTGGCGCACGCCCCTCGGTACCGCGTCTGCACTCCCGCCCGGCGAAGCACTGCGGCAGCCGTTGTACAATGAGGTCGCGTGAGGCCGATCCATCCCAGGCGGGGAACACCGGGCGTATGAAAAACTTCTTCATCGGGCTGGTGGCCGGCATTGTACTGTCGGGGCTGACGCTGCTGATTCTGTTCTTCGCCGCCGTGCGGCTGGCCGGCTCGTTGGCCGAGCGGCCGGTAACGGTGGCCGACAGCTCGATGCTGGTGGTCAAACTCAATGGAGCGCTGACCGAGAAAGCGCCGCCCGAGATCCCCATCCCATTTCTCCAAGCTCAGACTCCTCTGACCATCCTGGAGGTCTGGGACACCTTTCGAAAAGCCGCGGCGGACTCGCGCATCCGGGGCATCCTGTTCGAACCGCAGGATCTCGACGTCGGCTGGGCTAAGCTCGAAGAAATTCATCAGGACATTGTGCAGTTCAAGAAGTCTGGCAAGCCGATCGTAACGTACCTGCGCAGCCCGCGCGGCTATGAATACTACCTGGCCTCCCCCACGGATCGCATTTTTCTTGGGCCCGAAGACGACCTGGACGTAAAGGGCCTGCGGGTGGAGTCGATTTTCCTGAAGAACACCCTGGACAAGGTCGGCGTCAAGATGGACGTGATTCACGCGGGAAAGTACAAGGACGCCGGCGACATGTTCACGCGCACGTCCATGACGCCCGAGACCAGCGAGGTCCTGAATCAGGTTCTGGACCAATACTACGGCGACCTGATCGACACCGTCGCCAAAGGCCGCCAGAGACAACCCGACGCGGTCAAGGCCCTGGTCGACCAAGGCCCCTACCTGGCAAACGAAGCGCTGGCCAACGGCCTGATCGATTCGCTCGGATACGAGGACCAGGCGGTCGAAAATCTCAAGACCAGAACCAAGCGGACGGACCTCAAGCGGATCTCGATCAAAGCGTACCTGCGGGCGCCGGTGCTTTCCTCCGGGCCGTCCAGCCGCATCGCGCTGGTGGTCGGCGAAGGCGAAATCACCACCGGCTCGGGAACCGAAAACGCGAATGACCAGGGTTTCACCTCCACCGGGTTCGTCAAGCTGCTCAAGCAAGTGGAAGATGATCCGGCCATCAAGGGCGTGATTCTGCGCGTGGATTCGCCGGGCGGCGACGGAACCGCGTCCGACGACATCCTGCACGAGGCGAAGAATCTCAGCAAGAAAAAGCCGACGGTGATCTCCATGAGCGACCTGGCGGCCTCGGGCGGCTATTTCGTATCCGTGACCGGCGATCCGATCGTCGCTTATCCGAACACGCTCACCGGCTCCATCGGCGTGCTCTTCATGCGGGCGAATCTGCGCGGCCTGTACGAGAAGATCGGCGTCGACAAGCAGGTGCTGAGCCGCGGGCATTACGCCACCCTGGATTCGGAATACATTCCGCTGGACGAAGACCAGCGCCGTAAATTGGCGAGCCAGATCGATGCCTTCTATACAGCATTCGTGAGCCGGGTGGCCGGGGGCCGCAAGAAGAGTTTCGATCAGATCGAGCCTTTGGCGCAAGGCCGCGTGTGGCTCGGCTCTCAGGCCAGGCAGAATGGCCTGGTGGACGATCTGGGCGGTCTGGACCGCGCTGTCGAACTGGTGAAACAGAAGGCGCACATTGGCGCCACGGAGCGGATTACCCTGGTGCCGTATCCGGGGAAGCGCAGCGTGTTCGATATGCTCTTCAACCGCTCGGATGAGTCCGCGGTGATCGATATGAAGATCAAGAAGCTGTTGGGGCAGATCCCGGTGGAAACGATATCGCGCGGCGGATTCCTAAAGCTGATGCCGTATTCGATTCAGGTGAAGTAACGCGTCACCGCGTGTAATCCCAGAACACCGTGCAGTCTTCGTAGGGCTTTTGTTTCTTGTAGAGCCGGGGAAGGTCCAGCGTCAAAGCGTGCGCGTTCTCGCCGCAGGTCTGGATGGTTTGGAAATCTCCCGCTTTGACGCGCCGGTCCAGTTCGGCCTGCGGCACGATGTGCAGCAACTTCAGCGTCGCCGCGGGGAGAAATCCGAGCTTGTGCGAGTCCGCCAGTTCCATTCCGGAGGGAGGCGGGTGGCGAGTAAGAAAATAGATCAGTTCGTCGGCCAACAGGGGGGCCGGGCGAGGCGTGACTTGGTCCACGATGGCGGCGAGATTCTCTGCGTCCTTCCAGTTGAAGTCGTCTCGCGATTCATAGAGGGACTTGGCGAGCGGCAGCGCAAACAGAACCGAGACCAGCGCCACGGATCTCCAGGGCCGGTCCGGCCGGAACAATCGCGATCCCAGCGCGTACAAGCCGGCGGCGGCCAGAATCGCCAGGAACGGCGCCAGAAGCAAATAGTAGCGCTCGAAAGTCGGCGCCGCGGTGGAAACGTGCAGCCCTAAGGCCAGCACCAGCCAGCCGCACAAGTAGAATTCGGCCCGGAGCGAGCGATCCCAATCGCTGCGGACCGCAAGGAACAGCAATCCGGCGATCGCCAGCAGGCCCAGCAGCAGCGCTTGCCAGGAATCGATCCAGGAGGTCAGCACTTCGAGGTTGTGCGGGACCGCTCCTTCCCAGTTCACCTGGCGATAACGGAAATTGTATTCGATCACATTGAAAAAAACCTGGCGGGCGCCTTCGGCAAAAAGCCAAATCACCGGGAGGAACGCAATAAGGACGGATGCAGCAAACGCCGCGGCCTTTGCCAGCCGGCTTCCCGCGCGGTTCGAGATGAGTATCCAGATCAACAGCACGGGAGCGACGGGAGCGGTCAACAGGGAAGACGCGGCCGCGGCCGACGCCAGAAAACCGGCCGCCGCAGCCAGCCAAACGTTGCTGCGATGGACACTGGCGACGGCGGCTCGAAACGCCGCGACGATCAGAAACAGGCAGAAGCCGTAGGCTTGCGCGATGGTTCCGAAATCGAAGACCTGAACGCTCAGGCCGATGAGCAGCGCGCAGGTGAGCGAGCAGGCCAGCCGCCAGCCGGGCTTCGGAAACCGCGACAGCACGAAGCCGGAAGCGAGCCACACCGCCAGAGCGGTCATCAGCGCGGCCACGGCATGGGTGGCGCGCCAGGTTGCGCCGAAGATCGACATCCAGGCCGCGTTCCAATAGGCGTTGAGCGGAGTCTGGGGGAAGACGAAATCGAGATAGGGCCGTTTTCCGGACTGGATCAATTGTGCGGTGAGCAAGTGAAAACCTTCGTCCCAGGCAAACGCGATGGTCTGGGAGTAAGTGAGGAGTCCCGCGGCCAGCAGCGCCACGACAGCGGTCAGGATCAGGATCGGTTTTTTGTCCGGCGCGGCGCTCATTCAGATCCTTCCATGAAATGCTGGTAAACTAGTCTCGCGCCGCTGATGAAGGACTTCCGAGGCATTTTCGCAGTCCGGCCCGGGCGTTTTCGCAACGCCTGGCGGTGGTGCGCCGCAGTTATGCTGGTCGCGTCGCTGTACGGTTTCCAGCGTGAATTTCGCGTGTATCGCAGCATGGAGCCGTATGACGACGTGCAGCTTCCGCCGGACTTCCAGCAGAAGACCGAGTGGATTTTCGCGCGCTTGATGTATCCGCAACATCCGCGCGCGCGTTTCGGGCGCTACTTCGGCTGGGGCAATTTGAACTGGCTGCAAGGCGGCACCAGTTGGACGCAGGATTACCCGCGCGCGGACCGGCACTTCGCGCTGGCGCTGCGACGGCTGACTCGGGTCAGCGTGCGTTCGGTGGAACAACCGGTGAATCTGGACGACGGCGACGACGTGTATAACTGGCCCTGGCTGGCAGCGGGCGAGATGGGCGACTGGAAGCTCACGGACTCGCAGGCCAAGAAGCTGCGCGATTATCTGCTGCGCGGCGGATTCCTGATGCTGGACGATTTCTGGGGCTATGATGAGTGGGACCGCTTCTACGAGAGCATGCGGATGGTGTTTCCGGACCGCCCGATCGTGGAGATCGAAGATACCGATTCGGTGTTTCACTCGGTGTACGATTTGGACGATCGCTATCAGGTTCCGGGCCAGTGGGCCTTGCGCCGGGGGACGACCTACCGCAACCCGGGCGGCGAGGTGGCGCACTGGCGCGGCATCTACGACGACCATAACCGGCTCATGGTGGTGATGGATTTCAATTCCGATGTGGGCGACTCCTGGGAGTGGGCCGACGATCCGGAGTATCCGGAAAAATATTCGGCCTTGGGGATTCGCATCGGAGTGAACTACGTGATTTACGCGCTGACGCACTGAGGGGAAGAGCGGCAGCGGTCAGCGCAGATTGAACTTCTTCATTTTGTAGCGCAGCGTGTCGCGGGTGATGCCCAGCAGCACGGCGGCGCGGGTTTGGTTGCCACCGGCTCTTTCCAGGGCCTTCTTGACCAGGTTTTTTTCCGCCTCTTCCAGGCTCACCTCAAAAGGCGCTTCGGCGGACAACTGCTCCTCCTGCGGCTCGGTTTCCTCCAGCAGCACCAGAGGCGGTTTGGCGTTGTCGGTCGCGATCTGCAAATTGGCCGCCTGTATCCAATCGGCCTCCTCGAGAACCATGGCGCGCTCGATGACGTTGCGGAGCTCGCGCACGTTGCCCGGCCAATCATGAGCCAGGAGCATGGCGGCCGCCGAGTGAGACAGGCCTTTGACGTTTCGTTTGAACTTGGTGTTATAGAGAGCGACGAAGTGTTCCGCCAGGGGAATGATGTCTTCGCCGCGTTCGCGCAAGGGGGGAAGCACGACCTGGATCACGTTGAGCCGGTAATAGAGATCGAGGCGGAACTTGCCCTGCTCGATGGCCTCGGTCAGCTTGCGGTTGGAAGCGGCCACGACGCGCACATCCACCTGAATGTCCCGAACGCCGCCTAAACGCCGGAAGGATTGCTCTTCGAGCACGCGCAACATTTTGGCCTGCAGCACCAGGGGCATCTCGCCGATCTCATCGAGGAAGATGGTACCGGCGGTGGCGAGTTCGAGGATGCCGGCCTTGGCGGCGCGGGCATCGGTGAAGGCGCCTTTCTCGTAGCCGAACAACTCGCTTTCGAGCAGGGTCTCGGGGATAGCGGCGCAGTTGAGCGCGATGAAGGGGCCCAGATTGCGGCGGCCGTAGTGGTGGATGAATTGAGCCAGAACATCCTTACCGGTGCCGCTTTCGCCTTCCAGCAGAATGGTGGAGACTTCGCTTTGAGCGACGCGGCGGGCGAACTTCAGAACCTGCTTCATGGCGGGGGAGGCGGCCACCATCTTGAAGCTGCCGAGGCCGATGCCATCGGCTTCGAGCGGGGTTTCGGGCGCAGCCGGGCGGCTGGCGACGCCGGGTTCGCCTACGCGGCCGAACACGATGACCGCGCCCGCGACGGCGCCCTTGTGATCGCGAATGGGTGAGATGCTGCCGCTGACGGGGCGCTTTTCAGCGTCCTGAGAAACCAGCAGAGCGCCCGGGGGAATTTCGCTCAGGGTTCCCTCGGACAGCACGCGCCACAACGGCGTGTTGACCTGCTCGCCGGTGGCGCTATCGACCAGATGGAACACCTCCTCGAGGGTCTTTCCGAGCGCATCGCTGGATTTCCAACCGGTCCACGCTTCGGCGGCGGGATTAAAGAGCGTGATGATTTCGTTCTGATCCAGGGAAATGACGCCTTCAGCGACAGCGCGCAGGGTGGAGGACAGCAAACGCTCCTTCGCTCGAAATTTCAGATCCTCACGGTGTTTGTGCAACGCGATTTCGATGCTGGCGTGGAGTTCTGCTTCCTGAAAGGGCTTGGTGATGTACCCCAAAGGCTCGGCGGACTTGGCGCGCGAGACGGTGGAACTGTCGGCGTGGGCGGTCAAGTAGATGACCGGGATGTTGAATCGCTCGCGGAGCGCGCGGGCGGCCTCGGTTCCGTCCATGTCGCCCTTGATGCGGATGTCCATGAGCGCCAGGTCCGGCGCGGTCTCTTCGGCGCGGGCGATGGCTTCGGCGCCGCTGGACACGGATGCGGTCACGGTATAGCCCAAGTCGGTGAGGATATCGCGCAGATCCTCGGCGGTGATGCGCTCATCTTCGACAATCAGGATTCGTGCAGGCATGCGATTTGGCGTTCCAGTGTTCAAGCCGCGGCGGGAAACGTCAACTGGATCTCCGTTCCGGCGCCAGACTGTACCTCAAGCTTAGCGCCTAACTGTTCGGCCAGAGTTCGAACCAGGCGCAAACCGAGGGAGCGCGCTGTTTCCCAGTCTATATCGCTGCGCAGCCCGACGCCGTTATCGGCCACGACCAGCCGGGCCATATGATCGGCATGCTCATGCAATTCGACGCGGACTTCTCCGTGGCGGCCGTCCGGGAAAGCGTACTTGAGCGAGTTGGAGATGAGCTCGTTGATGATCAGGCCGCAAGGCACCGCGGCGTCCAGGCTGAGGTACAGCTTATCGAGGTCGGTTCGAAGATGGATGCGGTCGGCCGGGACGCCGTAGGAGTGGAACAGGTGAGCCGCGAGCTGGCGGATGTATTCGGGGAAATCGATGCGCGACAGATTGCTGGACTGGTACAGGCTCTCGTGCAGAAGCGCCATGGAGTGGATGCGGTTCTGGCTTTCCTGAAACATCTTGCGGGTGGACTCGTCGGAGACAACGCGGGACTGGAGGCCCAGCAGGCTGGAGACGACCTGCAGATTGTTCTTGACGCGATGGTGAATTTCCTTGAGGAGCGCCTCCTTTTCCCGGAGCGAGGTTCGGATCAGCTCTTCGGCGCGGACGCGCTCGGTGACATCCCTGAGGATGACGGTGAACATGGTTCCGTTCTCCACCGGCACCTTGGAGATGGAGGCCTCGGCGGGAAACTCGGAACCGTCTTTGCGCCGCGCGCGGATTTCGCTGCGCTCGCCCATGCGGCGAGCCGTGGTGTGGGCGGCGGCGAAATCCTGGATGTGGCGGTGGTGGATCTCCACGTGGCGCGCGGGCAGGAGAATGTCCAAGAGCTGTCCGGCGACTTCCGCATAAGAGTACCCGAAAATTCTTTCGGCGCCCTGATTGAACAGCACGATGCGCTGCCGTTCGTCCACGGAAATGATGGCGTCGTCGGCAAGATCGAGGATCTTGGCTAATGGATCGGTTGAGCTCAAGAGACTCCGATCCTTATGATATGCGGATCGGCGGGCAGGTGTTTTGCTTCCAGGCAGAACATTTTTCCACGCCATCCCAGAACTCCTCCAGTTTGGGGTCAGACTCCGCAGCGAGCGATTGGCACACGTGGGCGAACAGCCTCGCGAACGGGGACCCGACCCTTGCACATCGACTTCAGCTCTCCCAGGCATCCCGGGTGTGCTGGAGCATCTTGGGATATTCTCAGTCTATCGAATCGCGAGGATCGAGACAAAGAGCAGTGGATCCGGGCCCGGCGTCCAGTTGAAGCCTAGGCCGGCGAATGGGCGGGGGCGGATGGCGGCGCGGGTCCTGAACGGGATGTCGTTCCTGGCGAGCGGGTTGCAGAGGGCAAGTATTTGCGGAGGGTTGAGACTGCTTTTCTTCGCCGGGGGCCTGGACATTCGGTCTTAAAGCTGCTATCAAGGATGTGTTCAATCTGACTTTGATCTTTGGCCGGCTCCTGTGAGGAGTCGTTTCTTCCGACAGCCTATGAACAGCAAACTGAGCGAAAACGAGATGGAAATACTTGGCCGGCAGGTGGCGGGTCTGAGCAATCAAATGTCCCAGATCGCCGAGTCGCTCGAGACGCGGTTGGGGGAAACGAATGAGGTAGCGGCGTTGGCCAGGAACGCCGAGCGGGAGTTCACGCGGTTCGCCCAACGGGTGCGGCGGCATATGGCTTCGGCTGGCGATGAGGCGGGGCCCAAGGGTCGATCGCAGACGGCTTA
Source organism: Bryobacteraceae bacterium (assembly GCA_035632015.1). GTDB lineage: Bacteria > Acidobacteriota > Terriglobia > Bryobacterales > Bryobacteraceae > Palsa-89. The sequence continues at coordinate 3,623 of DASQHQ010000185.1, read as the reverse complement.
GGCCGGGTGGCAGAGTGCGTGGCGCTGGCGCGCACACCGAGCGTTTGCAGGAGTGGGCGGGTCAGAGCTGCTGGTTAGCTGCCAGGCGGCCAGAGTTCGTTGATGGGGGCGTATTGCACCGGGTCGGTGTCGGGGACGTAGGCGAAGCCGCGATGCAGCGGGTCGTCCTGCCGGACCGTGGTCCAGTCGATGCCCAGAGCCGAATAGATGGTGGCCTCGATATCCTCCGGATAGACGTAGCGCTGCTGTGACCATCCGAAATCCACCGTGTCGCTGCCATCCGAGTTGGTTTGACCAATGGCCTGGCCGCCTTTGATTCCACCGCCGGCGAAGAAGGCGAACTGCTGCGGGTAGTGGTCGCGGCCTTTGGCCGGAGTCAACTGTCCGACGGTGCGGCCGAACTCGCCGGCCATGAAGACCAGCGTTTCATTAAACAGTCCCGCGCTCTGCAGGTCGCTGATGAGCTGGGAGACCGCGGTATCGAGCTGCTTGCCGAGGCCAGGCAGTTGGTTGGGCGTGTAGATGTTCTGATGCATGTCCCAGCCGCCCACGGTGATCTGGATGAAGCGCGTCCCCTGGTTGGCGGCCAGCACCTGCTTGGCGATCAGGCACGCGTCGCCGAAGGAAGTGGCGCCGTAGCGGGTGTGATCGGCCGAGGCGAATTTGAAGGCCTGGTTTACCACCGGGTTGTACATCAGGTCTCTGGCTGAGAGGTAGAAGTTGTTGTAGTCGTTCAGCGGCTGGCCGTAGGGCGAATTGACGCGCAACGGGTCGTCTAGCTGGTGCAGCAGGCTCCAGCGGGTGTCGAACAGCCCGCCAGGAGCGCCCGTGGTGTCGCCCGGCAGGATGGTGTCGGGCAGTCCGTTGGTGGAAGGGATGACACGGAAGGGAGCGAACTGCGCGGAGAAGTAGCCTTGCCCGACGCCGGACGGCGAATTGAGCGCCAGGAAAGTGGGGAAGACCTGGCCGGGCAGCCGCTGGCTATCCTTCTCGATGGCTACGACGCTTCCAATATTGGGCGCGATGTTGCCGAGCGCAGCGGCCGGGTTGCGGCCGATCTGGGTCCAGGTTTGAGCCAGCGAGTGCACCAGGGCGTGCGAGCGCATGGAACGCACGATGCTGAAATTGTTGTTTTGCAACTGCTGGGCCAGGCCGGGCAGAAGACCGGTGGGGAAAGCGATGCCGTTGATGGTGGCGGGCGCGAAGGCGTCCGGAGTCACGCCGCTCTGAAACTTCAAGTCAAACGTATCCACATGGCTGGGCGCTCCGGCCAGCAGAATGAAAATCACATTCTGGGCGGTATTCTGCGTGGTCACGCCCGAAGGCATGACCTCGGCGGCGCGCGCGTAGCGCTGCACCAGATACGAACCCGTCAGGCCGGTGCCGGCGATTTGAAAGAATTGACGCCGCGTCCAGTGCGGGCGGTTGAAGAACGGCTTGCGAGACGGAGCGAAGTCTTGATCCATGCGGTTGAATTTTGGGGTCTTCATGGCTGGTCTCCTCCTCGGCCTAGTAATTAAACACGAAATCCACTTTGTTGTAGAGCGACCAAAGCAGATTTTCGAGCTGCTTGTTGCGGCCCGTGCCGGAGCTGTTCAAGTTCATCAAGGAGGTGTTGTACTCGTCACCGGTGGGATAGCGCGACAAAACGGCGAAATAGATGGTGTTGATGGCCTGGTCGTTGGGCATGCCGGCCAGCGCAGCGAGCAGGCCGGTGGCGGGGGCTTTGGCCATGGAAACGCGGCTGGCGGTGAAGTTGTCGTTCATCAAGTACAGGGCCTGGAGGATGGAGCCATCGCCGCGGCGCGGCTGGTCGTCGCGATTGCCCCGCAGGAAGGCATTCAGGAAATTGTTCACAGGACCGTTGCCGCCGTCCGGCAAGTTCAGCGGCTCGGGAAGCTGCATGGCCCAACTCACGGGGGCGTAGACCGAGCCCATGGTGTAGGTGGGGATCACGCCGCTGGATTGCGTGATGGCGTCGTGCACCTCTTCGGCCCACAGGCGCCGCACCAGCTTGCGGGCAAACAGCGGCGTCCAGGAGGGGTTCCAGGTTCCGTTATAGCGCGAAGAAAGCTGATAGGCCTGGGAGTTGGTGATCTCCCGCATGAGCGCCTTCAGATCGTACTTGCTGTTGATGAAATCCTGCGCGAGCGCGTTCAGCAACTGCGGGTTGGAGGGCTGCAGCGGCCAGGGCTGAGTGGGATCGGCGGGCCACGGGACGGTAGGCGGATTGTTGGGATCGAGCCGGGCCGGATCGAATGTATCAGGCGGATCGACGATCCCGATTCCGAAGAATTGGGCCCACATGAAATTGACTGCCGCGCGGGCGAACTGGAAATCGGAAGTAACGAACTGGGCGAAAGCATCGCGATAATTCTGGCCGCTGGCCGGCTTCTGGGCGCCGAACAGGTACTGAGGCGCGACGTTCTTAAGGCTCCCGACGGGCTGACGCGCGGGGCGGTTGCCGGTGAGGGTGTTGAGAGGATAATCCGCTTTGAGGTTATCCGACAGGCCCCAGTAATATACGTTGGTGGCAACGGTAGTGCGGGGCGTGGTGGTGTGAGACAGGAACGACGACATCCACCAGGCTTGCACGCGCGTGGTTTGCGAGCCCCACAAGCTAAGCGAATCCAGATGGCCGCGCCCATTGTGGCAAAGCAGGCAGTTCATGTGCGCGAGGCCCAGGAAGGTGTCGGCGATGTTGGCGGTCTGCTGATCCCAGATGTCCTGCTGCGGGCCGCCGGTGACGACGCCGCCCACCAGCCAGTTGACTTCGCCCTGCGTGTAGCTATCGGTTCCTTGCGTCGAGATGAGCTCGCGCGCCATCTGATCGTACGGTTTTCCGTTAGTGAGGGCGTCGCGGATGTAGTTGTTGAAAGCGATGACGCCATTCGGGAAGCGGACAATCTGGGTATTGCGGGAGTTGTTCTGGAAGAAGTCGCCAAAATGATTGGTCCACTTGTCCACCCACTGGGGGCTGGCCAACAGGCTCTCGATGTAATTAGAGCGCTTGTTGGGCGAGCTGTCGGCAAGAAAGGCGGCCAACTGGTTGACGTCGGGAATGCGGCCGGTCAGGTCCAGGCTGACGCGACGGGCGAATTCGGCATCGGTGGTTAGCGGGGCTGGGGTGACGTTGGCGGCGGCCATGGCGGGAAAGAGATAGCTATCGATGGTGCCCGCGGTGGCCGGATCAAAGTGCGGCTGGGTTCCCGAAGGAGCCGCAGCCAGGGAGGAGGCAACTGTTTCCGTGAGAGTACTGGCGGCAAAATCTCGGGCCGCTTGCTGTCCTGCCACGCGGACCAGCTTTCCTGAGCGGAAGCCGCGCAGCGAGGCCTGAACGATCTTATCGTGGCTGGGGCCGAAGAACGGGCAGTCGGCGTGCTCGATCGCGAGCGTGTCGTCGGCGGCGCGCACTCCGAGCAGGGCCACAGCGGCGACTCCTAAGAACATCGCGATCGATCGTTTGGTCATTTTGGACTCCTTCGGTCAGGCTACTGTTCAATTGTATGCTAACCCCCTAAACACGCCAATCTGGAAAGAGGATGCATTATGACGGATTTTTCATGGACCTGAGGGACCGGGAATTGAAAAGTACCATAAGTACTTCCGCTTAGCAGGGTGGC
>DASQHQ010000184.1:0-12619 GCA_035632015.1 Bryobacteraceae bacterium | reverse complement strand
TCCACCCGCCCAGTCGCCCCACTTCCGGCCCCCGCCGCCTGCGCGCCCCGCCCGTCGCCCGCGCCCGGTTCCCGTAAGATAATAGGATTCGATTAGGAGCGAGTACCGTGCCTCAAAGCCATTGCATCGGCGCACCCACCGCGGTGCGAAGTTCTCGCAGTGTCGCCCGGCTCTTCGGCGACCTGAAAGTCCGGCCCAAGCTGATGGTGCTGCACAATCTGTTCTTCGGAATCCTGGTCCTGGGAGTCTACTTCGCGCTCTACCCCTACCTGCCCGACCAAGGCAAAATGAACCTGTTCATCGTCCTCGGCTCCATCTACGTGCTGGCGGTGCTGGCGCTCCGAAACCACCATCATGCCGCTCTACGTCTACCGACCGCGGGTGGAAACTACTAAGGAATATCAGACTAGTCCCTGCGACTCAAGCCTTTCACGTAGCCGAAATGCGGGTTTGAAATCCGGGTCAAGCCTTATGGCCTCGCCCGCGTCATCGTATGCAAGTTTGTAAGACCCAGCGAGCGCATACGACTCGGCTCTGTGCTGATAGACCCTCGGGTTATTTGCGTTGATTTTGATCGCTGCGGAAAAGTCCTCGATTGCGCCGGCAAAATCCTTCAACCGGGATTTGGCAAACCTTCGGTAATCGTGGAGCCGATGGCGATCGACAGCCGCCTGCGCACACGCCAGCCCCAGGGAGCATATGCGAATAGCATCCTCATGTTTGGCAACCTTATTGAGCGCAAACCCGAGATTACCGTATGCGCGAGCATAGGTTGAATCAACCTGAATGGCCTGCGTGTACCTCTCAATGGCCGTGTCCCAGTCGTCGTCGCGTGCGAGCGCGAACCCCTCGTCGGTGAGTTCGTGCGCAGTGGCCCCGCCATTGGAATGGCCGGGGGGTGGCAAAGTAAGCGAGTGGCCACACTGGTCACAGAAGGATGCAGTGCTGCGATTCGATGCCCCGCACTGGGAACACGCCTTACCAACGTCTCGTGTTAGTTCTTAGAACTCTCTGGACTGACTGGCATCGTTGTTCGCGGTCCTTATGCAGCATCGCGTTGATCAGCGCGCACGCGGACTCGGACAATCCCTTGACTTGGCGGTGCGCCAGAGGCTCGCAGTCGAAGCCCGACTCCTTGATAAGGTCGTGGACCGCGAATGCACTCGATGGATGATTAAACGGATGGCGACCCGTCAGCAGAATGTAGCCAACAAGGCCCGCAGAGAAGATGTCAGTGCGGTGATCCAGCTTCATTCCATTAGCCGCCTCAGGCGACATAAAGGCCAAAGTGCCGGTGCGGGCTCCGAATCCCGTATTCCCGCCGGGCTCAATCGGAACCACCATGCTCTTCGCAAGTCCAAAATCGACAAGTTTGACGACGCCGACTCTTGAAACGAGGATGTTGGACGGCTTTATATCACGGTGAAAAATGGCATGTGAATGAGCGAAGGAGAGTCCGTCCAGCAGTTGCTTGAGGTAATCGAGGGCTTCCTCCGGAGAAAGCCATGTTCGAGCTCGCGCGTGGGCCTGGAAAATATCCTGAAGACTGCTGCCCTCAACATATTCCATAACCAAAAAGCCCTCGTCATGTTCAACAAAGGTCTCGTACATCTCCACAATATTCTTGTGACCACGCCTTGATCTGGCGTGCTTCTGCAAGCAAAGATTGAAGCTCGTCACCGCCGCCCCGGCTCTTCATCCGCTTGATAGCAACATCACGGCCCGCCTGCTTGTCCGTTGCGCGCCACACGATGCCGAAGCCACCATCGCCCAGAAGCTGCGATATCACGTACCGGTCCTGCAGCTCGGTTCCGACCTTTACTTCACGCGGCATACTGCTATCGTTTTCCTTCCCGCCTCTCGCCTCTCGGGGTTTGGGAGTTATGGGTGCGAAATGTCCATTTTAGCAGCCTTCCTCGGCCCCACTAGCCGACGGCCGACGGGTAGAGCGCTAATCATACACCACTCGATAATCGGGTCGTTCCGTGGCCATTGAGCATCCACTTCTTGATTCTTCGAGCGATAATAGAAGTCGTGTACCTCCCGAAGGCGTTCGCGCAGCAAGCCCAATTTCAGGCGGCCGTGGCGCGAGCCGCGCGAAGCCTCGCCCCCCAGGTGGTCAGCATTATCCCTACGCTCGGGGACGACTGGATGGGCGAGCCGTCAGTCTTCTTTATGGTTATCCTCGCCGACTCGGCGGCGCGGCGCGATCGACTCTCCAAAGTCACCAATCAGGTCTCCGAGACCGTCGTTCAACAAGTGCAGCCCCTGGAAAAATGGGGTGTGCTTCCTTATTTCAACTTCCGCGCCGAGTCCGAGCAAGCCAGACTGAATCAATCAACCCTCGCATGACGCATGTCATTCCCCGACGACCTGCTCGAACTCGCGCAACACCTCGCCGACTTATATCCTGACCGCCCGCATCAAGCCAGCTTCAGAAGAGCAGTGTCCACGGCCTACTACGCGCTCTTCCACCTTCTGATATCCGACGCAACCGCCAACTGGGCCCGGCCAGAGTTGAGGGCGATGCTCGCCCGCTGTTTCGACCACGGCCCGATGAAGACCGCCTCTAAGGCGACCATTGCCGAAGTCACTAGAGTTCTCAAAGCCAATCCTCCCGAAGGGAGGGAAAAGACGGCCGCAATGCATCTTCGGACTGTCGCGAACGCTTTCATTCAGGCCCAGCAACAGCGTAACGACGCCGATTACAACATCGCCAAGGAATGGACCCCACTCGAAGTGGCCTCGCATCTCGCTTTGGTGAGTGACGCATTCAGGGCTTGGAAGACCATCCGTGACGAGCCTGACGCTCAGGCGTACCTGGTTTTGCTCCTAGGGCCGAGGGAAGGTCGGCCCAACCAGCCGAAACCTTCAGGAGCCGGAGTCAAACGAAAGAAGAAGCTCAATAGTCCCGGCGCGCCGCCGAGGGCCTAGTGCGCCATGCGGAGTGACCGCGCCGCCTCGGGAAAATTGGGCTAGTCCTTCAACGACTTGCAATTTCGGCGCAACCTACGCCGATTCCCCACACGTTAAGATCGTCAATGAATGTTCGCCCGGAGCGCTCAGCTCCCGCGCGTCGTGTCTCCCGCGCCACTATTTTTCACGTCAACTCGTGCCAGCCAGATCCCCCTTCACTAGCATCATCCGCGCGGCGGCCTCGCGCTCAATCATTAAAAAAATCGCACCACCCAACACAAACCAGCCCCTCTTGCGTCACCTGGCTTCGTTTTTTCAAGGTCCCGCCCCGCGCAAAAAAAAGCGTACGCTTGGCACGCGCCCCGCTCCCTCACCATCCGCCCCGAGCCCCGTTCCTTCCACCCGATCCGGTCGCCCGCACCCACCCCCCCGCCCAGTCGCCCGCACTTCCGGCCCCGCCGCCTGCGCGCCCCGCCCGTCGCGTTCCACGTAAGATAATAGGATTCGATTAGGAGCGAGTACCGTGCCTCAAAGCCATTCCATCGGCGCACCTACCGCGGTGCGAAGTTCTCGCAGCGTCGCCCGGCTCTTCGGCGACCTGAAAGTCCGGCCCAAGCTGATGGTGCTGCACAATCTGTTCTTCGGAATCCTGGTCCTCGGCGTCTACTTCGCCCTCTACCCGTACCTGCCCGACCAAGGCAAAATGAACCTGTTCATCGTCCTCGGCTCCATCTACGTGCTGGCCGTGCTGGCGCTTGAAACCACCATTATGCCCTTGTATGTGTACCGCCCCCTGCGCCTCATGCTCAGCGCCGACCAGGCCACCCAGCACGGCGACCGCGAGCACGAGCTGGTCGACGACGCACTCATCCCCGGCGACGAGATCGGCCAGATCATGCGCTCCCGCAACGCCACCATCGTCGAGCTTCGCAAGCGCGAGGGCGAGCTCGAAGAAGCGCTGCTCAAGCTGGAAGCGCAGGACCGCCTGGTGAGCCTGGGCGTCCTCAGCGCCAGCGTTGCCCACGAGCTCAACACGCCGCTCACCGTGCTGCAAGGCTCCATCGAAAAACTCACCGAGACTACGCACGACCCGGCCACGATGGAACGCCTGGCCCGCATGCTGCGCGTCACCCAGCGAATTCTTAGAATCAGCGAGAGCCTGGTGGATTTCTCCCGCGTCCGCAAGCAGCATCTCGAGCCGGTCCCGCTGCGCCACCTGATCGACGACGCCTGGAGCCTGATCGCCATCGACGAAAAGGCCGCCCGCGCGCACTTCGCGAATAATGTTGCAGCCGACCACGTCGTCACCGGCAACTCCGACCGCCTCATCCAGGTCTTCGTCAACCTGCTTCGCAACGCCCTGGACGCCATACGCCCCGGTGGTACCATCGTGGTTCAATCCAAGCGCATGCACCGCAACGCCCAAGCCTGGATCTCGGTCGCAGTCGAAGACGACGGCCGCGGCATACCCACCGACGTGCTGCCCGACATCTTCGATGCTTTCGTCTCCAGCCGCCTGGACGCCAAAGGAACAGGCCTCGGATTGACGGTCGCGCAAGGCATCATTCATCAGCACGGCGGCACCATCTCGGCCTCGAACCGGCCGGAGGGCGGTGCTTGTCTTGAAGTGGCGTTGCCGGCTTCCGAGCCGCGCCGCAGCGGGAGCATAGCATGGCAATGAAGACCGCCTCCGAGCAGGCCGAGTCGGCTAGCATCAACGGCCTGGTCGATCTGGCCATCCTGGACGATGACGCGGATTTCCGCAACTACCTCGAAGACGCGCTCAAGGACGACGGCGTCTACGCCATCCGCACCTTCGCGCATTCCGACGACCTGTTCGCCGGCTGCGAGCAGCGCCTCCCCGACATCGTCCTGCTCGACATGAAAATGGGCGACGTTAAGGGCGACAAGGTGCTCGAGCAACTGCAATCCGCCTACCCGGGGCTGTGCGTCATCATCGTCACCGGCTATCCGTCGCTCGAAGACATGCGCGCGACGTTCAAGATGAAGGTCTTCGATTACATCTCGAAACCATTTACGCTCGCGCAACTGCGCCAGACCCTGCACAACGCCATCGAGAAATTCGGATTCGGCCGCGCCGCGCAGGACCGGCTGCGCGAGCGGCTGGGACATCAGATCAAGATGCTGCGCGTCGAGCGCGACTGGTCGCTAAAGGATCTGGCCGCCGCCGCCAAGCTCAGCATCTCGCAGATCAGCTCCATCGAGCGCGGCGCCAATCTGCCGAGCGTCGAGAGCCTGCTCGCCATCTGCCGCGCCTTCGAAAAACGCCCGTCCGAGGTCCTGGCGGCCATTGAATTCTGATCCAGCCCTGCAACTGGTGCGGGACTTCGTCCCGTCGCCCGAAGAACGGAAAAGCCACGAGCTGATCCTGGCGTTGCTGGAACAGACCAGCGCGCCGTTCTCGCGCCACCAATTTCAGCCCGGCCACATCACCTGCAGCGCGCTGGTCGCGGCGCCGAACCGCCGGCGAGTACTGTTGATGCACCATCACCGCCATTGCCGCTGGTTGCTACCGGGCGGCCATGTCGAAGCCAGTGACGCGACGCTGGCCGATGCCGCGCGCCGCGAAACCACCGAGGAAACCGGAGTGCGCGTTGTACCCGGCGGCCCCGCGCGCTTAGTGGGAATGGATGTGCACGGGATCCCGGGGCGCAAAGGCGAACCGTTCCATCTGCATCACGACCTGGTCTTCGCGCTCCAGGCCGAGTCGGACGCATTTGTCTGCACCGAAGAAGCGCCGCGCGTCGCGTGGTGCGGGTTCGAGGAGCTCGAAAAATATGCCGTCCCAGACAACATCCAGCGAGCGATCAAGAAACTCGATGACTGACCGCGCTGTCCCCGCGCGCAAAGCCCACGTCCGAGGCGCCGCGATCTCCATGCCATACGCTGCATTCTTCATCCCGCCCTTCAATCGCGCTGCTCGCTCAATCCAAGTCGCCCGATTTGCGCGCGCCCTCCTGATGCCGTCGTTCCGGCGCTGCCGGCTCACCGGTTCTGGAAGCGCTGGGACAAGCGGCGCTGAAGAACGGAAAACTGCCCGAAGCCGAATCCGCATTCCGGCGCGCGTTGGAGCAGTACCCGGCCGGCTATCGCGTCCAGACCGGCCTCCGGGCCGTGCTTCTGCGGCAGCACAAGTCCGTGGAAGCCGCGACCGGGTTCTAGACGAATCAGGACCGCACCGCGCGGTTCGAAATGAAACCGGCGCGCACTCGGAGGAAGATGCGCGCCGGCTGGCAACTAGCTGCTCACGCAGACCGAGCTGCCAAGGTCGGAGGAGAATTGAGCAAAGACAAGCTGTCGCTGCTTAAAAAGACGCGGCCTGGAGGCGGCAGGTTGCAGTGGCTGGCTGCGGCCTCACTGCACGTTGTATTTGAACGCAAACTGCAGCCGGATGGTCAGCCCCTTGTAATCCGGCGGCAGCGGCGGGAACGGCACCGACGCGCTGATGCCCGCCACGGCGGCGCGGTCCAGAGCCTGCGAGCCGGACGGGCTGGCGATCACCAGCTTCGGCACTTGGCCGCTGCGGTCGATGATGAACTGAAGCTGCACCACGCCGCGATTCCCCATCCGAGCGCTCTCCGGAATCACGGCGAACCAGTTGCGCCGCACCAGCGCCAGGATTTGGATGAGATAGGGTTTGAAATCCACGCCCATCGGATCGCTCAGCAGCTCCAGGCTGCTGCCGCTTCTCGCAGGCGACGGCGGCAATTGAGGAATCTCGGGTATGTTGGGCGGCTGTTCGATGTTACCCACCACGATGCCGCCCTGGCCGCCGCCGCGGGCCACGTCGCGCATGGCTTGTTCCACGGTCGGCTTGGGCGATTGAATTTTCGACTGGCCGCGGCCCGCATCCGTGCTCGGCCCGCGCTGGCCCGGCGTTTCGAAGGCCAGCTTAGGCTGTTCTTCGGACTGAATTTTCGGTGGCGGAGCGTTGGGCACACCGGCGGGCGCCGGCAACACTTGCGGAGGAGTCAGCGCGGCGTCGATCTTGGGCGGCTCGGCGACATTCGGCAATCCGGGTTGAAGCGGCCCGGGATTGCGCGGGACGGGCGGCCGGAAGGTGCGCAACGCCGGCGCGGGCGGCAAGCGCTCCTCGGAAGCGGGACGCGGCATCAGGTCCTCCACGTTCACTTCTTTGGCCGGCTTGCTGCGATTGGGCGCCTTTTGCGTCAGGTCTGCGGGCGCCACCAGCGTCAATTTTTGAATATTGCTGACGATCCGGGGCCCGCTCCGGGGCGCGGGCGTGTCCATTTCGGCGACCGCGATGAGCAGGGGAACCAGCAGCGCGTGAACCGCCAGCGAAGCGAGTCCGGCGCGAATCCAGCGCGGCGAATCCGTGCCGGCCTGCCAGTCCAGCAATAGATTTGGGCCGGAATCAGCATCGAAACCCATGGCGGCGTGCTACAAAGACGTCCGGCACTCTCCGGAAGTTGCTAGCGAAGCGATTGAATCCGTTGCGCGACTAGCTCAGTGTGCACTTTGATTTTAGCAAGAATGGCGGCCGCTACATCCAGCGCGCGCAGCCCTTCGGCGCCTGAGACCAGCGGCCGCACGCGAGTCCGAACTGATTCAAGAAACGACTCCACTTCCAGGCGCAGTGGTTCATCCTTGACGACGGCCAGCGACTCGAAACCGATCTGCTTGCTTTTCGAGACGGTGAAGATGGCGGCTTCCTGTTTTTGGTAATCGAGCGAGATATACTGATGCGGCTGGAACAACCGGAGTTTGCGCACGCGCTCGGTGGAAACGCGGCTGGCGGTCAGGTTGGCGATGCATCCGCCCGGGAAAGCCAGGCGCACATTGGCGATGTCCACTTTTTCGGACAGAATCGAGATCCCGGCAGCTTGGATGTCTTCCGGCAGTGCGCCCACGAAATCGAGCACAATGTCCAGATCGTGGATCATGAGATCCAGAACGACGTCCACGTCCAGGCTGCGAGGCCCGGGCAGGCTGAGGCGATGAATTTCAAAAAAGAGCGGCAGGCGAACGATTTTCTTGAGCGCGGCGACCGCGGGGTTGTAGCGTTCCAGATGGCCGACTTGCAGGATGCGTCCGTGGCGGGCCGCCGCGTCCACCAGGCGCTGGGCCGCGGCGAGATCGGACGCAATCGGTTTTTCCACCAGGATGTCGATGCCGGCTTCGAGCAGCGCGCATCCGACTTCAGAATGCGCCGAGGTGGGCACGGCAACGATGGCCGCGTCGGCTCTGCCGGCCAACTCTCGCGGCGATTCGTAAACCGGGCAGCCATACTGCGCCGCAGCCGCCGCCGCTCGCTCCGGCGCGGTGTCTACGACTCCGGCGAGTTCGGCGTTTGGCGATTGCCTCAGAATGCGCAGATGGTGGCGGCCGAAAACGCCCGCGCCGACTACCGCGACTCGAGTCTTGTCCATCAGGCCCGTGTCCATCAGGCCCCGGCCTTTTGCGTGCTTTCCGGTTCGCAGCCAACCATCGCGATGCCGGCTTCGTCGGCGCGCTGCAACATCTCGGCGCGATCCAGCAAAAGCGTGCGGCCGGCGTCCACGGCGAGCGCAGTGGTTCCAGTGGCCCGCATGACTTCGATGGTGCGCGGGCCCGCCACGGGAACGTCAAACAGCAGGTGGGCGCGGCGCTGCGAGACTTTCACCAGACGCAGCGGTTTGCCGTTCACCAGCAATGCAGCCCGCTGGAGCATGGCATCGGTTCCCTCCATGGCTTCGACGGCGACGCAGGCACGGTCGCAAATCGCGACGCTCTGGCCGACATCGAGATCGGCGAGCGCATTCGCGATGCGCCGGCCATAGGAGATGTCGCGCTCCTCGTCCGCCGACGGCTTGCGTTTGGTGAGAGCGCCGGCGCCGGCCAGCAGCGGCTTGAGCAGCAGCGTGGAATCGGCCAGGCGGATGCCTTCTTCGGCGAGCGCTCGGGCCACGCCTCCGATCAACGCGTCGGTGTTTTTTTCCCGCAGCGACGCCAGCAGCTTGAACAGCCGCCAATCCGGGCGGATGGATGAAAAGATGCTGGCGTGCTTCACCTGGCCGGCCATGATGACCTCGCTGATCCCTTCTTCCTTGAGAATTTCAATCAGGCGGCTGAGCTCGCCGAGCGAGATCCAATGGCAGCGCGAGGCCAGCGCTTCGATTTCGGACGAGGCTTCTTCGCGGATCGCGATCACCACCACTTCGTCGCCCAGGCCGCGCGCCGTTTCGAGCGCCAGCAGCGGAAACCGTCCATTGCCGGCGAGCATGCCGTACTTGCTCATTTGACGAACCCGCGCTCGGAGGAAGCAATGAAGGCCAGCAGCTCTTCGATCTCGGGTCCGATCTCCACTTCGGCCGAAATGCGGTCCACGGCCTGCTTGGTGTTCAAGCCGGATTTGGTGAGGAGCCGGAAGGCCTTGTGCAGATTCGCTATCGTCTCCGCTTGAAAGCCGCGGCGCTCAAGCCCGGTTTTGTTAGGCCCAAAAATCTTCACTTCGCGCGGGCTCACGGTCATCGAAAAGGGCAGCACGTCCTGGGTCACGACGCTGTAGCCGCCGATCATGGCATGGCGGCCCACGCGACAATACTGATGGACTCCGGAGAAGGCGCCGATCACGGCCCAATCGCCGACCACCACGTGCCCGCCGAAGGTGACGCCATTCGCGATGACCGCGTGATTTCCGATCCGCACGTCGTGCGCGATGTGCGCATAGGCCATGACCAGGTTGTCGTCGCCCATCTCGGTGATGAGCCCACCGCCCTCGGTGCCGCGGTGAACGGTGACGAATTCGCGGATGCGGTTGCGGTTTCCGATGCGCGTCTCAGAGGGTTCACCCTGGTATTTCAGATCCTGCGATGCGACGCCGATGGTGGAAAACGGGTAGAAGACGTTGTCTTCGCCGATGGTGGAGGCGCCCTCCAGATAAACGTGCGCCAGCAGCTGCGTTCTGGCCGCGATGCTGACGTGCGCTCCGACGATGCAGTACGGGCCGATCTCGGCGCTGTCGGCGACGCGCGCGTGGGCGTCAACGATGGCAGTCGGATGAATCGCCATTAGGACACTGGCGTAGGAACGGGGGTTGACGGGCCGGCCGGTTCGGCGGCCGGCGCCCGATCGGCCAGCTTACACATCAACTCGGCCTCGGCCACCACCACGCCGTCCACCGTGGCCTGTCCGTGCATCTTGGCGACGCTGGCCTTGCGCCTGGTAACGCGCATCTCGATGCGGAGCTGATGGCCGGGCAGCACCGGCCGGCGAAACTTCGCCTCTTCGACCGAGGCCAGCAGCACCAGTTTGTTCTGCCGGTCGGGAATGTTCTTCAAGACCAGCACGCCGGCCACCTGCGCCATGGCTTCGACGATCAAAACGCCGGGCATCACCGGAAAATCGGGAAAATGGCCCACGAAAAAAGGCTCGTTGATGGTGACATTCTTGATTCCGACGATTCTTTCTTCTTCGAGCTCCAGGATGGCGTCCACCAGCAACATGGGGAAGCGATGCGGCAGGATCTCGCGAATGGCCAGTATGTCCAGGATAGGCATGCGAAGTGGTTATTATAACAGCCATGCATCCGTTGCTCGCTTTTGCGCGCGCGAAACAATCCGCGATCATCGCGTTGATTCGCGAACTGGTGGAGTGCGAATCGCCCAGCGATCATCCGCCCGCGGTGAACCGCTTTATCGATCTTCTGGCGAGCAAGCTGGAAGGCGTGGGCCAAGTGCGGACATTTCCGGGCGGGCGTTTTGGCCGGCATCTGCGCTGCGAATTGAGCCTGCCGGGGCCGCGCAGGCTGCGGCCGGGAAGCATTCTGGCGCTGGGGCACTCCGACACGGTGTGGCCGCTCGGCACGCTGGCGCAAATGCCATTCCGGCAGAAGCAGGGACGGCTGTGGGGCCCGGGCGTGCTAGACATGAAATCGGGGATCGCATTCTTTCTTTATGCCATCCAGGCGCTGCGGGACCTGGATATTCCGGTTCTGCGGCGGGTCGTGTTGCAAGTGAACGCCGATGAAGAAGTGGGCAGCGAATCGTCGCGTCCTCTCACTGAAGCGGCGGCCCGAACCAGCGCCGCGGTGCTGGTGCTGGAGCCGGGCACGGGCCTGGCGGGCAAGCTCAAGACGGAGCGCAAGGGTGTGGGCGACTACACCGTGACAGTGACGGGCCGCGCGTCACACGCCGGTGTGGATTTTCAAAACGGCGCCAGCGCCATCGTAGAACTGGCGCGCCAGGTGGAGCGCATCGCGGGCTTCACCGAGCTCGAGCGGGGGATCACCGTGAATCCGGGCGTGATTTCCGGCGGCACCCGCACCAACGTGGTGGCGGCGGAGGCGCGCGCGGAGGTCGATATACGGATCGTGCGCGCGAAGGACGCGGCGGCGTTGGACAGGAAGTTCCGGCGCCTGCGCCCGGTGGACAAACGCTGCACGATCCAGGTGGAGGGAGGCCTGAATCGACCGCCCATGGAACGCACGCCCGGGATCGGCAAGCTGTTCGCGAAGGCGCGCGGCCTGGCGAAGGAACTGGGCGTCACGCTCGAAGAGTCGTCCACCGGCGGCGGTTCGGACGGCAATTTCACCGCCGCGCTCGGCATTCCCACGCTGGACGGCTTGGGGGGCGTGGGAGAAGGGGCGCACGCGGCGAACGAGAGCATTCTCATCGAGCGGATCGCCGACCGGACCGCGCTGCTGGCGATGCTGCTTGCGTCGCTATGAGCACGCCTGGCGGACGACGCGCGCCAGCTCGGCTTCTTCGGCGGGAAACACGGTCCTCAAATCGAGCAGCAACTTGCCATCCTCGATTCTCGCGATCACGGGCGGCTCGCTCAACCGGCAGCGCCGTTCGGCTTCCACCACGTCCGCGCATTGGATGGCGATCAACCAGCTCGCCAGCGGCTGTTCCGGCGTGGCTCCGCCGCCGATCACGGAAGTGCCTTCGATGAGCTGCGCTCGGATGCCGTCGAGCCCGGCGGCGAACTGTTCGGCGCGATCATGCAAATCCGCGCCGGGCGTCGAGATCATCCGCAGCGCGGGAATCAGGTCCCAGCGTTCGAGCAACAGATTCCGCAACGTGGTTTCGAGCGCCTGGTAGATCAGCTTGTCGAGCCGCAGGGCGCGAAACATGGGATTGCGGCGTAGCCGCGCGATAAGATCCCGGCCGCCCGCCAAGATGCCGGCTTGCGGGCCACCGAGCAATTTGTCGCCGCTGAAGGAAATCAGGCTGACGCCCGCCTGGATGCTGTCTGAGACCAGCGGCTCCTCGACGCCAAAGGCGCGCAGGTCGACGACGCAACCGCTGCCGAGGTCCTCGTACACAGGGATGCCTCGTTCCCGGCCGAGCGCCGCCAGCTCACGCAACTCGGGGCGGGCCGTGAATCCCTGGATGCGGAAGTTGCTGGGATGCACGCGCAGCAGCAGGCGCGTTCGATCGGTGACAGCGTCGCGATAATCCTCGATGCGCGTGCGGTTGGTGGTGCCGACCTCGCGCAGGATGGCGCCCGAGCGCTGCATGATCTCGGGAATCCGGAAGCCGTCGCCGATTTCGATCAGCTCCCCGCGCGAGACCACCACCTCGAAGCCCGCGGCCAACTCGTTCAGGGCCAGGTAGATCGCGGCCGCGTTGTTGTTCACCGCAATTCCTGGAGCGCCCGAGAGCCGTTCCAGCAACTCGGAGACGTGCACATCGCGCTTGCCGCGCGCGCCGCGCGTGAGATCGTATTCCAGGTTCGA
>DASQHQ010000183.1:0-28957 GCA_035632015.1 Bryobacteraceae bacterium | reverse complement strand
CGCTGGTGCCCGCGATCGCAGCCGTTGCGGGGTCGTTCACCCCTAGCGCCCGCAGGCCGACGCCATTCACAGCGTAGTCGCCCGTTACGAAGTAGTTCTTAAAGAACTTCAGCGCATCTGCGGCCTGGCCGGGCTCAAGGGCCAAGATCGCCAGTACAACGAGCATCACCTGTCTTCTGAGCCTGGACGAAGCAATGCTGAACATCTTGATTTCTCGCATATTACTCCTTTCGGTTCAACGCGGTCAGCTCAGGTGACTAAAGCTATGAATCACGCCGCAATGACAGAGGAAGCACGCCAAACCGTGGTGTATCTCTAGAACCTATAGTGTGAGTCTATTGTACCAGTCAAGAATCAATCTCTCCAGCTGTAGCAGCGTCGGTGGCCGGGGAACACCGCCACTGGGGGAATGGAACGCGCTGAATGGTGCTGCTCGGCAGCCTCCCGCCGCCCGTTATCACGCATTGAACTAAACCTCCGGCGGTGGACGATCCACTACACTGAAATTGCACCCATGCCCCGCCGCCAGAACATCCCGATTTGGGCCGGCTTCGTCATCGTTCTGCTGGCGCTGGTCAGCTACATCCCGATCTTTACCGTGTTTCCGCTGACACGCGATGTCCCGTGGGCCAATTACCTGCTCTTTCTGCTAGGCGGCGGAGTGCTCGCTTGGGGACTCACGCGCGCCTTTCGCGACCCCGAGCACTTTCGCGGCAAAATCAGCGGATCGATTCTCGGCGCGCTGGCGCTGCTCCTGTTCGGTTTCTTCTGCTTTGGCATTTTTTATATCGGAAAGCAGGTCCCGTCCCCGGACAACGCGCTGCATGCCGGCCAGCCCGCGCCATCCTTCACGCTCTCGAACGCCCAAGGGAAACCGGTGGCTCTTTCGGACCTGGTAAAGAGCCATCGCGCCGTCTTGCTGATCTTCTATCGCGGCTACTGGTGACCGTTCTGCAACTCCGAGTTGCGGAGTTTCGAGCAGCGCTTGAACGATTTTCACGCCCGCGGCGTGGAAGTGGTCGCCATCAGCGTCGACTCACCCGCCGAATCGCAAAACCTTTGCAGCGCCAGGGGCTACACTTTTCCGTTTCTCTCCGACCCGGACGCCAAGGTCATCCGGCAGTACGGCGTGCTGCATCCGAAAGCCGGCGAAGACGGCCGCGATATCGCGCGGCCAGCCGAATTCTTGATAGGCCCTTGGGGAACGATCGCCTGGGCGAACCTTACCGACGACATTCGCGTTCGTGCCCACCCGGAAGCCGTTCTCCGAGTCATCGACCGCTTGCCGGCGACGTAAGCTTGCGTCCGCGCGCACGTTCATAAAACAATGAATATATGCCGGATCTAATCAGGCGTGCCGGAAGTGTCGCGTTCCTCCTCGTGATTTTCGTCCTGGTGCTCGGGCTGGCCTGGCCGCAACAAGCGCCGCCGTTGAGCGAGCCCTCAGCCGACTCCTCTCCCATCGACGTCGATCGCGGCGCGGCGGGCCTCACCCGCTGGCTGCACGCCCTCCGGACCCGCGCCAGCATCCTCATGATCACGGCGCATCCGGACGACGAAGACGGCGGCGTGCTGGCCTACGAAACCCGCGGCGCCGGCGCACGCGCCGCTCTTCTTACTTTGAATCGCGGCGAGGGCGGGCAGAACGCCATGTCCTCCGATCTCTACGACGCCCTCGGCTTGGTGCGGACCGAAGAACTGCTCGCCGCCGGCCGCTACTACGGCGCCGATCAATACTGGACGCGCGCCATCGACTACGGCTTCTCGAAAACCCGCGAGGAGGCGCTCGAAAAATGGGATCACGATCGCGTGCTGTCCGACGTGGTTCGCGTCATTCGCATGACGCGCCCGCTGGTGATTATCGGGACGTTCATCGGTGCCGCCACCGATGGTCACGGCAACCACCAGGTCGCCGGCCAAATGGCGCAGGAGGCATTCCTGGCCGCGGGCGATCCCAGTAAATTCCCCGAGCAGCTTCGCGAAGGATTGCGGCCCTGGACGCCGCTCAAGGTCTACGCGCGCGTCCCCTTCTTCGACGTTACGCCCAAGGGCATGTACGACTATGCCATCGACAAGTACGTGCCGGTCCGATTCTTCGATTACATCCGCCAGAACTGGTCGACCGAAAAGCCCTCCACTACGATCGAGATTCCCGAGGGCGATCTTGCGCCTGCCAGCGGCCTAACCTATCTGCAAATCGGCCGCGAGGGCTTGGGGTTTCAAAAGAGCCAGAACAACGGCGTCGCGATTCCTCCGCCCGCGCCGCAAGCCAGCGCCTATCATCGCTACGGCGCGCGCGTACCCGCGGCCGAGCACGAAGAATCTTTCTTCGATGGCATCGACGCGTCCGTGCAGGGCATTGCGTCGCTGGCCGCCGGCGCGCCGGAGTGGCTCCAGAGCGGACTGGCGGAGCTGGCGCGGTTCGCCGATCAGGCCAATGCGCAGTACCAGCCTGATCGGCCGCAGGCGATCGCGCCGCTGCTGGCCGACGGATTGCGCGCCACCCGCGCGCTGATGGATCGCGTGCGCGCCTCGAGCCTCCCCGCCAATGCCACCGCCGACGTTCAATTCGAGCTGCGCGCCAAACAGGACCAGTTCGAACACGCGCTCGCCGGCGCGCTCGGAGTGTCCATGCTGGCCGTGGTCGCCCCGGAAAAGGAGCCGCAGCGCCCAGGACCATTTCCGCAAAACGGCCCGACGTTTAGCATCGCGATCCCCGGCCAGGCCTTCGGGGTGCGCGTGGATCTGCTCAACCAAAGCCCTGAGAACCTGAGCGTGCAGGAGATTTCGCTGGCCGCCTCCGACGGCAAGAATTGGCAAATCGCCAAACGCGGTGAACAGCCCAACAACCTGGCCAGCCGCGCACTGGCTGTAGCACGCTTCTCGGTAACCGCGCCGGCCGACGCCGCGCTCACGCGCCCGTACTTCACGCGTCCGGACGAAGAACAGCCTTACTACGATCTGGCCGATACGCGCTACCGCAACCTTTCGCTCGCGCCCTACCCGCTGTCCGCCAGCGTGACCATCGCGTATCGCGGCGTGCCGCTGCATCTCTCGCAAGTGGTGCAGGCCATGCAGCGCATTCAGGCGCAGGGAGTGATCGCGCAGCCGTTGATCGTCGGACCCGCCATCTCGGTCGCGGTTTCACCCGCCGCGGGCGCGGTGCCGCTGGGCGCGAAGTCGTTCGAATTCTCCTGCACCGTCCACACCAACGTCAAAGGCCCGGCCAAGGGCACCCTACGCTTGAAGCTGCCCTCCGGCTGGCGCTCCACGCCCGAATCCGCCGCGTTCTCCATGCAGCGCGACGGCGAAGACCAGACCATCACCTTCTCGGTTCTTCCCAATCTCATCCAGCCCGGCGAGCATCGCATCACCGCCGTTGCCGAATATCAGGGCCGGACCTATGAGGAAGGCTACCGGCTCGCGGGCTATCCTGGCCTGCGGCCCTATCCGTATTTCCGGCGCGCGGTGTACCGGGCCGTCGGCGTCGACGTGAAAATCGCGGATGGCCTGCGCGTCGGCTACTTGCCCGGCACCGGCGACGACGTGCCACAGGCGCTAGAGAATCTCGGCCGCGGCGTTCGCACACTCGCTGCGAGCGACATCACGCAGGGCAACCTGTCCGGCTACGACGCCATCATTCTCGGCACGCGCGCCTACGCCGTCCGGCCCGAATTGAAAGCCGCCAACAACCGCCTGCTTGAATATGTGAGGAACGGCGGCGTGCTCGTCGTGCAATACAATCTTCAGGACTTCGATCAAAACTACGGACCCTATCCGTTCAGCCTCGGCAACAATCCGCAGAAGGTGGTGGACGAAGCTTCAAAAGTGAAGCTGCTCAAAGCCGACAGCCCCGCGTTCACATGGCCCAATCGCATCGCGGAATCCGATTTCGCCGGCTGGGTGGAGGAGCGCGGGCACGGCTTCATGCAGACCTGGGACCCGCGCTACGAAGCGCTGGTGGAGACCAACGACCCGGATCAGGATCCGCAGCGCGGTGGCCTGCTTCTGGCGCGCTACGGCAAGGGGGCTTACATCTACGACGCCTTCGCGCTCTATCGCCAACTGCCTTCCGGCGTGCCGGGCGCGTACCGCATTCTGGCGAACCTGGTGAGTCTCGGCAAGAATCCGGCTTTTCTGGCGCAGTCGCCTGGTGCGCGGCCGGCGGGTGCGCGGGACACGGCCACTTCGCACCGGGCCGGCGGTTCACGCGATGCCTCGGGCGCGCACAACGGGTCCGGCACAAGGTGAGGGCGTGAACTCCGAGCGCTTTCCGGCGCCGCTCTATGCTGAAACCGTCCTGGCGCCGAACTTCGAGGACGCCCAGCGCAATTTCTTAGATGCGTTGCTCGAAATCCACTATGCGCACACGCGCATGCTCGCCCGCCAGGGCATCCTGATGCGCGCCGAAGAGCACACCCTACGCCAGGCGCTCGACCGGCTGGACCGCAACCAGATCGCCAGTGCCCGCTACGACGGCTCCTGCGAGGATCTCTTCTTTTACATCGAAAATCTGCTGGAAGAGGACTGCGGTCCGCTGGCCGGCAAAATGCACACCGCCCGCAGCCGCAACGACATTGCCATCACGCTCTACCGCATGACGTTGCGGCGCGCGTTGTTGGAACTCGCCGGCGTCGTGGCCGAGGTCCGGCTCGCGGTGCTGGATCTCGCCGCGCGCCACATCGACACGGTGATGCCGGCCCACACCCACACCCAGCCCGCCCAGCCGACCACGCTGGCGCACTATCTGCTCGCGGCCGCCGAATTTCTGGCCCGCGACGCGGCGCGCATTCAGGCCGCGTTCGCGCGTGTCAACCGCAGCCCGCTGGGCGCCTGCGCCATCACCACCACCGGCTTTCCCATCGATCGCGGGATGACCGCCGAGCTGCTGGGCTTCGAGGGGTTGGCGGAAAACTCCTACGGCGCCATCGCCTCCATCGACTACCTCACCGAATCGGCCGCCTCCGTGGCCGTTTGCATGGTGAACGCCGGGAAACTGGTTCAGGATCTGCTGCTATGGTCCACGCGGGAATTCCGGTTCCTGCGCATCTCGGACGCCTTCGTGCAGTCCTCCAGCATCATGCCGCAGAAGCGCAATCCGGTGGCGCTCGAGCACGCCCGCATCCTGGCCAGCCGCGCGCTCGGCGAAGCGCAGGCCGTGCTCACCTGCGCCCACAACACGCCGTTCGGCGACATCAACGACAGTGAAGACGATCTGCAGCCGCTGGTTTTCACCATGTTCACCGACGCATCGCGCTCGCTGCGCCTGCTGGCCGGTTTATTACGAACCGCCGAGGTGGATCGCGAGCGTCTGGCCAGCCGCGCCGCGGCCGACTTCATGACCGTCACCGAGCTCGCCGATACGCTGGTCCGCCGCGCGGGCATCAGTTTTCGCGAGGCCCACACCCTGGTGTCAAACGCGGTCACCATGGCGGGTGCGAACGACAGCCCGCAAGCCATCGCAGCGGCGCTCCTCGATCTCAAACCCTCGCTGTCGCTCTCCAGGGAAGAAATCGAGCGCTCACTCGATCCAATGAATTTCGTCAGCGTGCGCTCCATCGTCGGAGGGCCCGCGCCTGAGGTCGTCGGCGAGGCGCTGATCCGCGCCCGCGGCGAACAGGCAGAGATCAAGCTCTGGCTGGAGGAGAAGCAGCAAAAGTTGGACGCCGCGCGGCGGCGGAACCTCGAAACTGTCTGATTGGCGCTCGCAATCCTGCGAACGCCCGGCGGTTGCTTAGGACGCCGCCTTCTTGGCCTTCGGCGGTACGATCGCGTCTTTCACCGCTTTAGCGACACGGAACTTCACCACTTTTTTGGCCGGAATATTGATGGTTTCGCCCGTGGCCGGATTGCGCCCGATGCGCGCCTTCCGGTCCACCCGTACCAGTTTCCCCAGTCCCGGCAGCACAAATGACCCGCTCTTCTTTACTTCTTTCACCGCCGTTTGGGCCAAGCTTTCCAGAACCTGCTTGGACACCTTGTTGCTCAATTCGCAAGCCTTCGCGAGATGTTTTACGAGTTCACTCTGAGTCATGCCCTCTCCTTGGTGTGGCGTTCGTCAGGATTAATCATATGCCCATGTCGCGGGCGTTGCAAGCTATTTTCTGCATAAAAGCGCCTGAAATCGGCCCTCCCAGCGAAATCGTGGTCCGCCGGTCGCAGAGAATTCGCCCCGGCCGTTACTTCAGCCGCTTGAGGTCCTTCTTGGCCGGCTCGAAATCCGGTCTCAGGCGCAGCGCGGTCTCCAGTTCAGCGCGAGCCTCCGGCCGGTGGCCTTCTTTCTCATACACCAGCCCCAACGACCAATGCGCACCTGCAATAAACGGCGCACCCGCTTCGGCTTCCTTAGTTTCGGTGAAGTATTTCTTCAAGTACGTTTCGGCCTTTGCCAACTCGACCCCATCGCGTAACATCGCGCGCGCCGCGTAGACATACGGACTCAGATCGTCCGGAATAACAGCTCCGGCCCGGGCCGCCAGCTTGTCCGCATCCTCGAACCGCTTCTCGAGAACGAGGACGATAGCCAGCATGCGGTAGCCTTCGATCCGGTCGGGGTTCAAGTCCAGCGCGGCCTGGCTGTGCTGCTCGGCCTGGCCTAAATTGACGTGCTGAGGGTTCACGTAGTAGTTCGCCAACATAATGCGCGCCTCATAATTCCGGGGATCCGACTCCACCGCCTTGCGATAGAAGCCCTCCAGCTTGCCGTCCTCTTTTTGCTGGCGCGCCACGAACGCCAGCGCCAGGTAGCCGCGCGCCGCGTCCATCTTCAGCATGTCGCCGGCCAGCTCAGCGCCCTTCTTCTTATCGCCGCCCACCACGCCCGGCGCCTCCATGTAGTACTGCACCTGATCGAACAGATTGTCGGGATCCTTGGGCGCGATAGCCAGCGCCGCCTCGAACTCGGCGCGAATCTTGCGCGCGAGCCCGAGTTGCTTCAAGAACGAAACATGGTCGGCCTGGTCCGCGTAAATCTCGCCCAGCTCGCGATGGGCGCGGCTCGATTTCGGATCCAGACGCACCGCCTCCTCCCCGTATTTGGCCGCCTCGTCGAGTTGCTCAAAGGCGTGCCGGACTTGCGCCATCAGACAGTTGACGCGAGGGTCCTTCGGCCGCGCCTTGTAGTCCGCCTCCACCAGATCGCGCGCGCGCTTCCAGTGCCCGTTCTCGATGAGCGACTCGGCGGTGGTGTCACCGGCGTGTAACCACGCCGCCAGCAGAACAAGAGCCATGCATGTCCTCATCACGTCACTCGTAGCGCAGCGCCCGCGTCGGGTCCAGATTCGACGCCCGGCGCGCCGGAAGATAGCTGGCCAGGCCCGCCACCGCCAGCAGCAGAGCGCTGATCAACAGGAACGTTGCGGCATCGGTGGGGCTAACTTGATACAGGATGGATGCCATGAAGCGCGTGACGGCCAGTGCGGCCGCGAGCCCGATCGCAAGCCCCGCCACCGCCAGCTTCAATCCCTGCCCCACCACCAAACCGAGCAGATCGCGCCGCGCCGCGCCCAGCGCCATCCTGATCCCGAATTCCTGCCGCCGCGCCGCCACCGAATAGGCCAGTACGCCGTAGATGCCCAGCGCCGCCAGAAACAGCGTGAGCGCGGAAAACAGCGCCGTCACCTGACCCACGATCAGGAACGGCGCCTCCCGCTCCGCCATCAAATCTTCCATGAAACGGATGCTGGTCACCGGCTGATCCTTGTCGGCCGCCAGGACGGCTCGCTCGATGTCGCGCGAGAAAACGGACCCGCTGGATGCGGACCGGATCGTGAACATCACGCTGCGGCCAGGCTGCTGATGTTCGGGTACGAAGCTCTGCGGCTCGAGAGTGTCGGTGTCGCTGAAGCCCTTGGTGTCGCGAACCACTCCAACGATGGTGGCAACCCGGTCCAGCTTCGCGCCCCAGTGGATCTGCCGCCCTACCGGATCTTCGTGCGGCCAGTTGCGCCGCGCCATGGTCTGATTGATGATCATCACCGGCGCCGCGTCGGCAGTGTCTTTCTCCGTGAAGGCTCGCCCGCGCAGCACCGCAATGCCCGTCGAGCTGAAGTAGTCCGGTGTCACGCGATCCAGGCTAACGAACGGAAGGCTTCCCGGCGGGGGCGTTGGCCGTTCATCCACCACATAGGTCGTGTGGCCGTCGCTTCCGGAATACGGAATAAACGTGGCCGCGCCGGCCGAGGTCACGCCAGGCAAGGCGCGGATGTTATTCAGAACTTCGCTGACGAAGGCATCGGAACGCTTCGAATCCTCGTACTTGGCGTTGGAGAGCATCACTCGAGCCGTCAACAGCCCGTGCTGATTGAAGCCTGGATCGCTCGAGTACATCCGCACCAGGCCTTTCACCAGCAGGCCGGACGCCACCAGCACCACCAGAGCCAGCGACACTTGCGACACGATCAGGCAGTTTCTAAAGCGGCCGCCGCCGGCGCCAGTCGAAAGACGGGACGTGCTTTCCTTGAGCCCGCGATTGGCGTCGATGCGCCAGCAGCGGAAGGCCGGTGCAAAACCGAACAGCAGGCCCGTGAGCAACCCGATGCCCAAGGTGTAGATCAGCACCGGCAGATCCACTTCCAGACGGCCCATGTTGGGCAGATAGGCGCGGAAAGTCACGGGAATCGATTGCGCGATCCAATTGACGCCCCACTTGGCAAGCAACACACTCAGCGCCGATGCGAGCAGGAACAGCAGCAGGTTTTCGGTGAGGAGCTGGCGCAGCACCCGCGCGCGGCCCGCTCCCAGCGCGATCCGCACTGCCATTTCTTTCTGGCGTGCCACGGCGCGTCCGACGATGAGATTGGCCACGTTGCCGCAGGCGACCAGCAGCACACAGCCCACCAGCGCGAACACCACCAGCGCCCGATCGTTCCCGCCTTGCTCGCCGATCGCATCCGCCAACGATTGCACCTTCACGCCTCGATCCGTGTTGGTCTCCGGATAAGATTCCGCCAGCCGGCGAGCCATCGTGTCCAGATAGGCGGTGGCGTGCGGGAGCGTGAATCCGGGCTTCAAACGCGCTGTCACCTGGAGACTCAGGAGCCGTCGCGCTTTGAGTTCCTGCTCGCTCAGCGCCAGCGGCATAAAAATCTCCGCCGGCCCCATCAAAGCAAAATGGAAGCCCGCTGGCAGAATGCCGATGACTGTCACGTCGGCGCCGTCCACGCGAATAGTTCGGCCGCGCAGAGAGGCGTCACCGCCAAAATGCGTCTGCCAGAATTCGTAGCTGAGCAATGCCACGGGAGCGGCATCCGGCCGGTCGTCTTGCGGAAGAAAATCGCGCCCGCTCACCGGCGTCACTCGCAACATGTGAAAGAATTCCCAGTTCACGCGCCCGCCGATGACCTGCTCCGGCCGGTCCCCGGTTTGGATCGCGAACTCAGGCGTTGTCCAGCCGCAGATTTCTTCAAACGCCTGGTTGGCGTGGCGCCAGTCGTACACGTCCGCCGGCGACACTTCGCCCACCCAATCCTGTTTCTTGTTGGCGCTGAAAACCTGTACCAGTTGATCGCCCTGTGGATAAGGCAGCGGCTTCAAGACCCATGCGTCCACGATGCTGAAAATCGATGTGTTCGCGCCGATTCCCAGCGCCAGCGTCACGACAGCCACCGCCGCAAAGCCCGGGCTCTTGCGCAGCATCCGAAGCGCGTAGCGCAAATCCTGACCGGTCTCATCCACCAGCCGCAGCCCGCGCGCCTGCCGGCATTCCTCCTTGAGCGGCTCGAAATGCCCGAACTCGATCCGGGCCTGCCGCTCGGCCTGCTCTCGCGGGATGCCGCGCCGCACCAGGTCCTCGGTATAGCTGGCGACGTGATGCCGCATCTCGGCGTCCATGTCCCGTTCCATGCGCCGCCGTCCCAGCGCCGCGCCGGCGAAGGTCTTCGAACGCGCCCACCAGGTCATGACTTCTCCGGCGCCGCCTTCAACACACCCAGCACTCCTTTGCTCAGCCGCGTCCAGTTATCGGTTTCCGCCTTCAACTGGCGCCGCCCATCCGCGGTAAGGCGGTAATACTTGGCCTTGCGATTGTTTTCGCTCTCGCCCCATTCGGCTTGGATGAGGCCGCGATGCTCCAGCCGGTACAGCGCCGGGTACAGCGATCCCTGCTGGACCAGCAAGCGCCCTTCGGAAAGTTGCTGGATGCGCAGCAGAATGCCGTAACCGTGCATCGGCTCCAGCGACACCGATTTCAGGATCAACATGTCGAGCGTGCCTTGTAACAGATCTGGTTGTTTGCTCATTTTGATCGGAGTTGGATGGCGCCTCGGGCGTTGAGCAGCTGCAGAGTTGGACCGCCGCCGTTCACTCTTCCGTTGAGATTCAATCCGGGGCCGCCAGCCAGGTGCGCGAGGACCGGGAAATCGGATTCGATCCATCCGCGGCGAGCGGGCGCCGCGTGCACATCGAACCGGCTGTCGCGCGGCAGCAGCAACTGGATCGAGCCGCGATGGGTTTCGACCAGGCTGTCGCCGTGGAAGGACGCGAAGTCCACACGCGCATCGCCGCGGTGAGTGATCAGCGTGAGCGGCCCTTCCAGACGCTCCACGCGCACGGTGCCGCGGTGCGTGTCAATATCGAGAGCCGCAGCGAGATCGCTGATTTCGATGTCGGATCGCTGGTCCCGAATGCTCAAACGCGCGGTTCGCGGCATGCGAATCGTGTAAGCGACGTCCGGGTTGGTTCCGGTTACAAAACCGCAACAGGAGTTGGGATAGACGGTGGCAATGTGCAGCCAATCGGGCGCGGAGTCGATACGAACGTCGGTCCCGTCGAAACGGCGGCGGTCGGCCGCGGAGCCGCCCGCTGGCCCAATTCTGGCTTTGACTTCGACTTCAGGACGATCCCAAGTCGAGATTTCAATGGAGCCCCGGAATGTTCTGAGATCGAGCGCACCGCGCGAGCTCAGTGTGACCGTGCGGCTGATGTCCCTGTAGTCGGCGCCCGATAAGGATACGCCCGCCAGGGCGAACACGATCGCAAGCGGAGTAATTCGCGGCACGCTGGACCACCTCCTAGATTATCTAGGAGAGATTCTACCCGCACTTCTCCTAGATTGTCAAGGAGAATCGAAACGGTTTTGGCCTGGGCTTAACGCGATTACGCCGCCCGTCCCACCGCCGCCAGTTCCTTCACGATGCTCGAAAGAAACGCCTTGGCGTCGCCGAACAGCATGATCGTGTTCTGCATGTAGTACAGGTCGTTGTCGATTCCGGCGAACCCCGGATTCATGCTGCGCTTGATCACCATCACGGTGCGCGCCTTGTAGGCCTGGATGATGGGCATTCCGGCAATGGGGCTCTTCGGATCGGTCTCGGCCGCCGGATTCACCACGTCGTTGGCGCCGATGATGAGCGCCACGTCCGCCATGGGCAGCTCGGGATTGATGTCGTCCATCTCGCGCAGCTTGTCGTAGGGCACATCCGCCTCGGCCAGCAGCACGTTCATATGGCCGGGCATGCGCCCCGCCACGGGATGAATCGCGAACTCGACATTCACGCCGCGCTTGGTGAGCAGGTCGTACATCTCCCGCAGCTTATGCTGCGCCTGCGCCACCGCCATGCCGTATCCCGGAATCACCACCACCGTGCGCGCCGCGTCCAGAATCTGCGCCGCTTCGTCCGCGCTGGCCGATCGATACGGCCGCTCGCCGGCCTTGGCCGTGGTGGTCTGCAACTGGCCGAATGCGCCGAACAGCACGTTGCTGAACGAGCGGTTCATGGCGCGGCACATGATGATCGACAGGATGAAGCCCGACGAGCCGTCCAGGGCGCCCGCCACGATCAGCAGCCGGTTGTTGAGCACGAATCCCATGGCGCTGGCCGACAGTCCCGCATAGGAATTCAGCAGCGCGATCACCGTGGGCATGTCGGCGCCGCCGATCGGAATAATCAGCAAGACGCCGAAAACCAGCGCCAGAGCCGCGAAGATTGGGAACAGAATCGTGTGCGATGGCGCTACGATCAGCGCCAGCCCGATGGCCGCCGCCGCGGCGAAAATTCCCAGGTTCACGAAGTTCTGCCCCTTATAGGTGATGGGCCGCTGCGGCAGCACTTCCTGCAGTTTTCCGAACGCCATCAAGCTCGCCGTGAAGGTCAGGAATCCGAGCAGAGTCTCGACAATCAGCGCCGTCATCTCCACCGAGGTCAGGCTGGACGCGTTGGCGCCCTTGTAATACTCCGCGGTCCCGATCAGCGCCGACGCCAGCGCGCCGCAAGCGTGCGAGAACGCGGTTCGCTGTGGCACCGCCGTCATCGGCATAATGTACGCGATCGGCACGCCGATGGCCGACCCCAGGAAAAACGCGATGAAGATCCACTGGTAGCTCACCACCTCGAATCGCAGCAAGGTGCCGACCACGGCCAGCAACATCCCGATCTCACCAACGATCACGCCGCGCCGCGCCGTTGCGGGCGAGTTCATCCACTTGATGGCCAGGATGAACCCTATGGCCGCGAGCATGTAAAGCAGCGGAAGAATTGTTTCGTCGAGCTTCATTTCTTTCCCGGCTCCCGCTTCTTGAACATTTTGAGCATGCGGTCGGTGATCAGATAACCGCTCACCACGTTGAGCGTCGCCAGCAGCACGGCCGAGAAGCCCAGAACGCGCGACAGCGTGCTGGCCTCCTTCTCGCCGGTAATCAGAATCGCGCCCACCACCGCGATGGCCGAGATCGCGTTGGTCAGCGACATCAGCGGCGTATGCAGCAGCGGCGATACGCCGCGAATCAACTGGAAGCCCAAGAAGGCCGCCAGCATGAAGACCCACAAATCCGTTTCGTAAGATCCCATCGCTCTACCTTTCTCCCGCTCGCACCGGCGCCAGGCCCAGCTTCTCGCTCACGCGTGCATGCACCACTTCGCCCCCGTGCGTCACCAGCGTCTCGCGAATGATTTCATCTTCCCGGTTCACGGTCAGCTCGCCGTTCTTCACCATGAGTTTCAAGAAGGACACGACATTCGCCGCGTACATCTGGCTGGCATGATAGGGGACCGCCGACGGAAGATTCACCGGCCCCAGGATGCTCACGCCGTTGTGAACCACGGTCTGGCCCGGATGCGTCAGCTCGCAGTTGCCGCCGCGCTCGGCTGCGATATCCACGATCACCGCTCCAGGCTGCAGCGCGTTGGCCATCTCCGCCGTGATGAGGATGGGCGCCTTCTGGCCGGGCACGGCGGCGGTGGTGATCACCACGTCCTGTTCCCGCAGCACTTCGGTGAGCAGCTCGCGCTGGCGGCGGTAGAACTCCTCGCCCATGGCCTTCGCGTACCCGCCCTTGTCTTCCGACCCGCCCGCCTCGATGTTCAAGACCACGAACTTCGCGCCCAGGCTCTCGATCTGCTCTTTCACCGCGCTGCGCACGTCGTAGGCCGAGACCACCGCGCCCAGACGCCGCGCCGTCGCGATGGCCTGCAGACCCGCCACGCCGGCTCCCAGAATAAATACTCTAGCCGCCGTCACCGTGCCGGCTGCCGTCATCAACATCGGAAAGATCTTGGGCAGCGTGGTCGCCGCCAGCAGCACCGCGCGATAGCCGGAAATGGTTGCCATCGACGAGAGCGCATCCATGCTCTGCGCGCGCGTGATGCGCGGCATCAGCTCCATCGCGAAATACGCCACGCCTGCCCTGGCCAGATCCGAAGTTTCCCGCGCCGCCGTCAATGGCTCGCCGAACCCGATCAGCATCTGCCCGGATCGCAGCAGGCTCAAATCGGCGCGCCCCGCGTCGGGATTGGCTCCCAGCGCCCGCACTTGAATCACGATGTCTGATTGTCCGAACACCTCGGCCCGGCTGGCCACGCGTGCGCCGCGCGCCGTATATTGCTCGTCCGGGAAGCCGGCCTCGACGCCGGCCGATTGCTCGATGACCACGCTCGCGCCCAATTTTCCCAGCGCCTCCGCAGCGCGCGGGATCAGCGCCACGCGCCGCTCGCCGGGGAACGTTTCCCTCGGCACTCCTATGGTCACAGCCACGCCTTACCTCCGTTGTGGAAGGTTGTTCGGCACTCTTACATTGCCGCCCCGCGCAAAGCCCTCAAGGCGCCGGGAGCAGACCGGTTCCGAACGGCCCTGTAGAGATCATACCTTCATCGCGGGAACTTTGGCGAACGGCCCCCCAGTGCAAACCGGCTCCGGCCGCCGCCATTTCTCTGCAATCTCGCTGAACAGTTAATCTAAGAAGAACTCATGCCAAACAAATTGACCGCGGCAATCGTCCTCCTTGGCGCTTTCGCAGTCTGCGCCGCGCTCGGCCAGACTCCGGCCGCCTCGGCCTTCGAGGTCGCATCCGTTAAACTCGCTGCGCCGCTCAATCCCGCCGACGTCGCCGCCGGCAAGCTCCACGTCGGCCTGACGATCGACGGCGCCAGAGTGGACATCGGCTTCTTTTCGCTCGCGGACTTGATTCCGGTCGCCTTCCGCGTAAAGCGTTACCAGGTCTCCGGCCCGGACTGGATGGCTGCGCAAAGATTCGACATCCAGGCCAAAATCCCCGACGGCGCCTCGCCCGGCCAGGTTCCCGAAATGCTGCAGGCGCTGCTCGCCGAAAGGTTCAGGCTGGCGATGCATCGCGAGACCAAGGACCATCCCGTGTACGCGCTGGTGGTGGGAAAGAACGGCCCCAAGCTCAAGGATGCCGCACCTGACACCGACGCCCCCGCCCAGGACAACGCGAAGAGCGGCGTCGTGATCGGCAGCGGTGATCGCCAGGCGCGCGTGAGCACCGACGGCAAGGGCTTTGTCGTCACGGGTGGCCGCCTCGGCGGACCCACGCGCATGACCATGGGCCCCAACGGCGCCATGCACCTCGAAGCATCCAAGATGACCCTGGCATCCTTCGTCGACGTGCTGTCGCCCTTCCTGGATCGCCCCGTGGTGGACATGACCGAGCTCAAGGGAAACTACCAAATCGCGCTCGATCTCAGCATGGACGATCTGCGCAAGGTCGCGCGGACCGCCGGAGTGGCGCTGCCCGGCCAAGCGCCCGGCCCGGAATCGGCAGGCCGCCCCGCCGACGCCGCCTCCGACCCGTCCGGCGGTTCCATCTTCAATTCGGTGCAACAACTCGGCCTGAAACTGGAGCCTCGCAAAGCCCCGCTCGAGATGATCGTGATCGATCACCTCGAAAAAACCCCCACCGACAATTAGCCGTGGCGCACTTCAGCGTGCCGCGTTCACACCTTCAAAACACTTGGTGCAGCCTTGTGTTTTCATTGCTTTGGATGGATCGCCAGATCCATGGGAACACTCGTGTGAGCGGCCGCGCTTGGAGATAAGCCCGCGCGAAGACGGGCATCCGCAAATATCTTTCCGGTAGCCCTTGACTCTGGAGCTAACTCCAGAGTGTATCCTTAGAATCAGATGCCGGGCGGTTTACAAATCGGACGAGTCTCAGAGCAGACCGGCCTGACTGTCGACGCCATCCGGTTTTACGAAAAGCAAAAGCTCCTCGAACGCCCATCGCGGACCGAAGGCGGATTTCGCCTGTTCCATACCGAAGACATCCACCGCCTGCACTTCATTCGCTGCGCCCAGCAACTGGGTTTCTCTCTCTCGGAGATTCGCGAGCTGCTCATCCTGCAGCGCGACCAAAGCGAAGCTTGCTCCCATGTGCGCGACCTGTTGCGCGCCAAGGTCAGCGCGGTTCGCCAAAAAATCCGCGAGCTGGCCATCCTGGAAAAGCAACTGGCAACCAGTCTTCTGAAGTGCGAACGCAACCTGCACGCGGCCGGGAAATGTCATCGAGACGCCTGCCCCGTGCTCCGGGAAACTTCCGAGCGAGGCGCTCCATGAAGATTGAGGTTTTTTACATTCGAGACTGTCCGAATTACCGGCCTTCCGTCAATCGGCTCAAAGCCGTTCTCCAGCGGGAAGGTTTGCGTGCGGACATATCTGAAATCGAGGTCGAAGATGACGCGGCCGCTGCGGCATTGCAGTTTCCCGGCTCGCCGACCATTCGAATTAACGGGCTCGATATCGAGCTCGATTCCCGCACCGTCGCCGCCACCGGCCTGGCCTGCCGGCGCTACCTGGACGGCTTGCCATCGGAAGAAATGATTCGGGCCGCTCTCAGAAGGGCACAGGAGGAGTCTGCATGCAACAACCAGCGATAGCGCAAGACGCTGCAACCCCGCCGCCGCGCAACATCGGAACCCGCACCACCCTCGCCAGCCTCGCCGCCGTCACCAGCGTCCTGGCCGCATCCAGTTGCTGTCTGCCGGTATTGCCGTTCATGATGGCGGCCGGCTTCGCGGGAAGTACGGTTTTTCTTAGCGCCGCCAGGCCGTATCTGCTGGCCGCCTCCGTCTTGTCGATCGCCTATGGATTCTTTCAATCGTGGCGAGCCAGGAAATGCCGCCGCAACCCAGGCTGGATGAGTTCCGCATTGCTCTGGGTGTCCGCGACCCTCGTGCTCCTGTCGGTCTTCTTCCCACAGCTCATGGCCAACGCCGCGGCCGATCTGCTGGTGCGATGATCCCATGAAACGCAAATATATTCTGGGCGCACTTTCAGCCATCCTGCTCTTGGCTGCCCTCTTCTACTTCTACGGTGGAAGTCAGGTTCCTTCCGGCCAGCCGGCGCTTCGAACCCTCACTTCCCTGAACGTGGCCGAGGTCCGAGACGAATTCAATGCGGCCAAGGCCGATACACGCGTGCTGCTGCTGTTGTCGCCGACTTGAGCGGTATGTTTGCAGGGGGCCTCTGCAATCGGACGTTTGATGCAAGAGTTTGGCGGAAAACCCGTGCGAACTTTCGTAATTTGGGAACCGGTCCTGCCGACGGATCAGTTATCGCCCTCCACCGCATCGCTGCGCAGAATCTCCGATACCCGAGCGGAGCAGTTCTGGGACCGGCGCCGCCTGATCTCGCACTCCATGGGCGAGCATGATCGCGACAGCATCGTGTGGGACTACATCGCCGTGTACCCGCCCGGCGAGGCTTGGAATGACCATCCTCCGCTGCCGCTTTTCCACGGCGGGCCCGTGGCTGGCGCGATCGGAGGGGCGCGCGCGGCGCTGGTGCAGGCCGTGCAGCGCGTGAGCCCGTGAGCCACCGGTCGCCCACACTTGAGTTCTTTCTCGCTCCGCCCCTGGGCAACAACAGACCGATCGTTAGATGTGGCGCACGCACTCGTGCGAACGCTTGGCGCCCCTCGTCAACGCACGTCGCAGTGAGTCAGTCAATCGCCTCCCGCCGCAGCCGCGCCTCGATCAACTCGAACGGTTCTTCGGCCGGCGCAAAAACTTCGTTGTTGTTTTCCAGACCGAACCGGCTGAGATCTACCAGCCGGCAATCCTTGTTCGGTACCCACAGATGGATCTCCGCGATGTCCGCGTAGCGCTCCAGTACCGCTTCCGCCATCGCGTGCAGCGTGAATTGCAGCGATCGGCTCTCGTGCTCGACGAACGCGTCCAGCATCGCCTCCCGCACCCCGTGCCAGTACACCGCGAACGGAATCTCGTTGTCCGAATACATCCAGGTCGCCTTCACCGCCGTAGCCAGGATGCGGTCCGACGTCTCCTGGAGGGTGGTAAAAGGATCCCGCAAATAGCCCTCGAATGCGGCCCCGATCGTCTTGACCACTTGCAGGTTCTCTATCCCCGCCTCAATCAGCATCGCTTCTCGCGTTCCGGTCACGGTCGCCGTCCGCCGCTCCGGTCCCGCCGGCGTGAACGACCATGGATGCGGTTTTCCTCCAAACGCAATGCGCGTCCACAAATGCTCCGCGATCTCCACCCGCACCTTCCGCACCTGCGGATTGTCGGTGAGAAAATGGCTGATCAGCTCTTGTCCGAACTCCTCGATCTGATCGATGGCGTAGAGTTTGGCCAGCGCATAAACCGTGTTCTTGATCGTGTCGGCCGGCAGAATACTGCGATTGTCGCCCGCCGAGTAACTGCCGGCGAACTCGCCTTCGAGCTGAACGCTGGCCGAAAGCTCCTTGAAATCATGATGATCTTGCATGCGCCGCACCTTCAGCAGGCGCACGCGTTCAGCGCCATAGCGGTTCTCAAGCAGCGTGATCGACATCGTGAGGCAACCTCGAAGCCACTATACCCCGCCCAGTGGCGCACGCACTCGTGCGTGCCGCGTTCACACTCGTGTGAACGCAGGGGATTGCAGCACCGCAGTCAGCGTTTCCGGCCGAAGATGTGCGCGCGCCTTCACCGCGCCGCCTACTCGAGCCCAAGCCGGCAATTCGTCCCGCGGCCGGTTGACCTATTGAAACGCCAGGAATGCCAGAACGCCCAGCCCGGTACCCAGCACCGCGCCCGCGATCACATCGCTCAGAAAATGCATTCCCAGCAAAATCCGCGACATGCCAATGCTGAACGCGCAGAACAGCAGCGCGAACGCTAGAGTGGGGTAGAAGAGCAACCACGCCATCGCGATAGCAAAGGCCGTCATGGTGTGGCCGGAAGGAAACGAGAAATGGTCGGGCGGCAACTGCGTGGCCCAGCAATGCGGCTCAATTTCGCACGGCCGGCGCCGGCCAGCGAATCGCTTGACGCCCAGGAACAGCAGAATGCTCAGTGCGGCCGCCGTCCCCGCAGCGCCGAGCGCCGCAAATCGCCCCTCGCCGCCGAACAGCAGGATCGCCAGTCCCATGGCGTACCACAGCCACCCGTCGCCCGCGCGCGTCGCGCTCATCACGTAGGCTCGCAGCCAGCGGGGCGGTTCCCAACTATTCGCCCGACGCATTAATTCGTGGTCGCGTCGTAAGATGAAACCGCGCATACTTCTATTATGACTATAGCGCCGCCAATATTACATTCTTGTGTACAGCCCGTCGCCAACCTGTGAAAAAACTCGATTTTGTGTACTTCGACGCGGGCGGGGGACATCGCGCCGCCGCCACGGCTCTCAAATCCGTCATCGAAGAGCAGCACAAGCCCTGGGAAGCGCGGCTGGTCAATCTGCAGGAGATCCTCGACCCGCTCGACATTTTCCGCAAATATACCGGCATTCGCCTGCAAGATCTGTACAATGTGATGCTCAAGAAAGGCTGGACGCTCGGCTCGCCGCAACTGACGGTCCTGATGCATGGCCTGATTCGCCTCTACCATCGCGGGCAGGTCCGTCTGTTGAAGCAATTCTGGGCGCAAGGCGAGCGCGATCTGGTGGTCTCGCTGGTGCCGAATTTCAATCGGGCCTTGCGCGAGAGCCTTCCCTCCACTCCCTTCGTCACCATTCTCACGGACCTGGCCGACTATCCGCCGCACTTCTGGATCGAGCGGCAGGAGCAATACCTGATCTGTGGCTCTAAGCGGGCGGTCGAGCAAGCCGCGGCTCTCGGCCACCCGGGCGAGCGCGTCTTTCGGACTTCGGGCATGATTCTGCGCCCCATGTTTTATCAGCCGCTCACGGCCGATCGTGTCCTCGAGCGCCAGCGCCTGGGACTCGATCCGGAACGCACCACCGGGCTGGTGCTGTTCGGAGGCGAGGGATCCAACGCCATGCTGCAGATCGCGAAACGCGTCACTAGCGGCGCACAGTTTATCTTCTTGTGCGGCCGCAACCGGAAACTGGCCGAACGGATGCGGCGTTTGCCCACTAAATTTCCGAAGCACGTCGAGGAGTTCACCAGCGAAGTGCCCTATTTCATGCATCTCGCGGACTTCTTCATCGGCAAGCCGGGGCCGGGCAGCATCAGCGAAGCGCTGGCCATGCACCTGCCGGTGATCGTCGAGTGCAACGCCTGGACGCTGCCGCAGGAGCGCTACAACGCCGAATGGATCCGCGACAACCAGTTCGGCGTCGTGCTGAATTCGTTCCGCGAGATCGACGCCGGTCTGCGCGAGCTTCTGGAGCCGGCCAACTTCGCGCGCTGTCGCGCTAACGCCGCGGCCGTCAAGAACCGCGCGGTTTTCGAGATCCCGGATGTCCTCGATTCCTTACTGCGGCAAAAAAGCTCATGAGTCCGATCGCCTCGCCGCCCGCCAGCAGCGGCCAGTTGAATGAATTCGGCAATCCACCCACAGCGATGTTGCGAAAGTCCCAGACGAAGGCCAGCACGATAATCAGCGCGCCGCTCAATACTCCGAGCCAGTGCAGCGCGCCCCCGCGCAGGCCGCCGAAGCGGAGCGAAACCAGTCCGCAAACAATCATGGTGAGCGCCACCAGCGCCGGCGCCCACACTGGTCCGACCCACGGCAGCGGGACCAGAAACAGAATGTCCCACGTCGCCAGTGACTCCGGCCAGTGAATCATGAGCCGCAGAAAGACGTAAAAGGCGATGTCCCACACTCCGAACGCGACTGCGAACGCTGCGACGCATTCGTTCAGATTGCGTCCGCAGGCCAGCGCGATCCCGCCCAGCATCAACATGGTGGCGGCTTCGCGCCCCATCTCGATCGCCAGGCGCCGCGGATTTTCGGGGCCGGCCTCGGCCAGTTGCTGCGGCGAGATCAGCGGGAACAGATCCCCGGGCTTGCGATCCGGATGAAGCTGCTGCCGGATCGGGTCGTAGATTGCGCGCAAGTAAACCACAACGGCGGCTTCCAGGTATCCGAACGAAATGCCGAACAGGAAAAGAGCTGCTACAACGCGGCGCATAGTTCTCATCTAACCATGCGGCGCGCCTCACGGATTTTCCGGCCAGGCGTGTTTTGGATAGCGGCGGCTCAGCTCGCGGCGGACTTGCGGATAGAGCCGCTTCCAGAAGCCGGCCAGATCGGTGGTGGTCTGCACTGGCCGCTGGTTCGGAGCGAGCAGGTGAACCACCAGCGGCACCGCTCCGTTCGCGATGCGTGGCGTCTCGCGCAAACCGAAAAAATCCTGAAGCCGCGATGCGACCCAGGGCGGCTTGCCGGCATCATAGTGAACTTTCGCCTGCCGCCCGCTGGGCAAGCGGATGTGACTCGGAGCAACTTGATTCAGGAGCCTGGAATGCGAGCGTTCGAGCGTCGGGATTAACGAAGCCGTGGCGGATTTCAGTTGAGCGAAGCTTTTCAGTCCCCGGCAGAGTTCACCGAGCGCCGCTTCAATGTCGAGTCCGGGAACCTGGGTGTGCTCGGAGGCGAAGGCCAGGCGCGCCCGCAATTCAGCAAGCTCGGCGGGATCGACGAAGCGCTCGATTCCAGCTTCCAGAGCTTTGCTCGCGAGCAGCGCCGCGGCCTGTTCGAGGTCCGGCGTTCCGCTGCGTGTTTCTTCGATAAGCAGGTTGTCGTAGAGCAGCGCGCTGACCGAGTCGACGCGCTCGGCAGTGCGGTTCCATTCGACGCCGGTGCGCTCGGTCATGCGGCTCGGAAACAAGTCGAGCAGCCAGCCGGGCTCGATCGCGCAGTACAGCCGGACTAGAGGCTGGGCGTGCTCGCTGCGGTCTTCGATGTCGACCGCCACCAGAAATTCGGCCTGAGCCTCGCAGGCCAGCAGCGCAGATCCGCCGGACGCGAGCAGGAGCTGGTTGCCCTTGCGGCGCCGCGCGACACGGTCGGGAAAGGCGGCTAGGATCGACTGCGCGAGCGCGTTTGGCACGTGTTTTGGTTGTTTGTGTGGACGAACGATGCGGCGAATCTGATCGAGGTGCTTTTTGGTCGACGAATCAAATTCCGAATCGAGCAACTGCACCAGATCGCAGGATTCTGAACGCGCGCCGGCGCTCAACAGCGCCGCTGCCGCGCAGCCGTCTTCGCCCGCGCCGCGCTCGGTGGCTTCGATCACCAGGCGCGCCAGGCGCGGATGCAGCGGATAGCGTGCCATGCGGCGCGCCCGCTCGCCAGTGGCGCCCAACCGCTTCAGCAATTCCTCAGCGCGCCCGATCGCCGCTCCCGGCGGCGCATCGAGCCAGGTCAGGGCGCTCGGATGGCCGATGTTCATGGCGCGCAGCGTGAGGCACAATTCGGAAAGCTCGCGGCGCGTGATTTCGGGGGCCTCGTGATCCGGGCGCCGGCTGAAGTCTTCGAGCGTGTAGAGACGAATCGCGCGGCCCGGTGCGGTTCGCGCGGCGCGGCCGGCGCGCTGCGTGGCGGAAGCTTTGCTGATGCGGCTGACGGCCAGCGTTGGCAGGCCGGTCCAGGGCGAGTCGCTCGCGATGCGCGCGAGGCCGCTGTCGATGACGGCGGTGACGCCTTCCACCGTGATCGAGCTTTCGGCGACGTTGGTCGACAAAATGATTTTCCGCTGCGCCGCAGAAGAGACGGCGCGGTCCTGCTCGGCGGCGGACAAATCGCCATGCAATGGAAGAACCAGCAAGTCATGCTTCTTCGCGAGCGACTGGCATTCGCGCGCGGCGCGGCGGATCTCGGCGGCGCCGGGGAGAAAAACCAGGATGTCCCCGCTATGTTTTTGGCCGATGAGGCTCGCGGCGGCGCCGGCCACCTGGGCTTCCAGCGGCTGTGCCGAGTAAGGTTGATGCGTGATCGCGAGATCGAACAACCGCCCCTCGGAGCGAAGGATCGGGCCATCGCCCAGGTAGCGTGCGATGGACGCTCCGTCGAGCGTCGCGGACATCACGACCAGACGCAAGTCGCGCCGCGTCGTGCCTTGCAGTCTTCGCAACAATGCCAGCGCCAGGTCGCTTTCGAGATGGCGCTCGTGGAATTCGTCCAGCACCACTATGTCGACGCCGTTCAGGCGCGGATCCGAGATCAGGCGGCGCGTGAGAATGCCTTCCGTGAGGAAGCGCAGCCGCGTCCGGGCGCTGGCGACTTGCTCGAACCGGACCTGATAACCGACCGTCTCGCCGATCCGCTCACCCAATTCCTGCGCGATCCGCCGTGCCGCCAGTCGGGCTGCCAGCCGCCGCGGCTCCAGCACCAGCACCTGGCCTTGCACCAGAGAGAGAAGCGCGGGAGGGACGCGCGTGGTCTTGCCCGCTCCGGGCGGAGCTTCGACAACTAGATTCGGTTCGCCCGCGAGCGATTGCAGAATCGTCGGCAGGAGGGCATCAATTGGAAGCTGCAACGGCTGGCTTATGGCTTCTTCGGCGGCGTGGCCGGCGGCTGCGTCTTGCCGGGCTCTTCGACATCGCCGTACTTGATCACCGTGTCGCTCTTGAACTGCTTGTAGTCTTCGTATTTCACGGTCATCTTCATGCGCTGGTCGCCTTCCTTGAAGTGCAGGACGGAATTCGCGAAGGTGTAAGTCGGGAACCAATACTTGCCGTCGATCTGCTCGCGGTAAGTTTCGAACTTCGCATACTGGTTGTCGCCTTTCCGCTGACCCACGCCGCGGCCGTAGGACTTCACGATCTGGAGATCCTTGTCATCCACCCAAACGATGCCCTCGAAGTAGCGCTGGCCGGATTCGAGCTTCTTCGGTTTGACGGCGAACGCGTAGCAGGGGATTTCGTCCAGTTGCTCGCGGCCCAGGTAGCGGATGTAGTACTTGGGCAGCTCGTCGGTGGTGAGGACGAAAGGCTGCACGTCGCGCAGGTCCTGGATGTCGCCGGGATCGAGCATGAACGCGGTCAGAGTGCTCATGGGCGCGTGCACCACGCGCTCGGTGCGTTTGCCTTCGGGGGTGAAGACGATGTCGGACACTTCTTCCCATTTGCCGGTGGTGTTGCCGCCGTCGTCGACGGACATGACGCGCGCAGTCTGGCGGTAGGTGTAGTTGCCGCGGGCGCGGGCAAAGTCGGCTTCCTTGGCGGCGAACTTGGCGATGATGTCGTCGATCTGGGTGGGGCTTGGGTCGGTAGAATTCGCGGCGAAGGCCGCGCCGGCGAGAAGCAGAACTGAAGCTACGAAACGCATGTTTCTCTCCAACTGACGAATCCCGGACAGCCCGGGTTTCTGCTAACAGTGTAACGCCGCGGGGCGCGGGCAGCGGCGCGGGGCGCGGCGCAGCGCTGCGGGGGCGGGGCAGTTGCCCGGGGGAGCGATGCAACGCCGCGGGCGTTCACACGAGTGTGAACGCGGCACGCTGAAGCGTGTGCTACAAGGACTACGAGAGGATCTGCTTGGCGATGGTCAGCTTCTGCATGTTGCTGGTGCCTTCATAGATCCGGCCGATCTTGGCGTCGCGGTACAGTTTCTCGACCGGATAGTCCTTGGTGAAGCCGACGCCGCCCAAAACCTCGACCGCGCGCGATGCGGTGTTTTCGCCGACCTGAGACGCGAAATACTTGGCCATCGCGGCTTCGGTGACGAAGGGCAATCCAGCGTCGCGCAGACGGGCGGCGTTGTAGACCAGCAGGCGCGCGGCTTCGACGTCGGTGGCCATTTGCGCCAGCTCGAACTGGACTCCTTGAAATTCGGCGATGGGCTTTCCGAACTGCTGGCGCTGCTTGGCGTACGAGATCGAGTAATTGAGCGCACCTTGGGCCAGCCCGACCATTTGCGATCCGATGGCGATGCGGCCCTCGTTGAGAGTTTCGATGGCGATTTTGTAGCCTTTGCCGACGTCGCCCAGGACGTTCGCGGCGGGCACGCGGCAGTCGTCCAGGATCAGCTCGCAGGTGGAGGAGGCGCGGATGCCGAGCTTATCTTCTTTTTTTCCGACCTGAAAGCCGGGGAATCCGCGCTCGACCAGGAAGCAGGTGATGCCGCGGTGGCCGGCGTCGGGATTGGCGTTGGCGAAGACGAGATAGAGGCCCGCTTCGGCGGCGTTGGTGATCCAGAGCTTGCGGCCGGTGAGCAGGTAGTGATCGCCGTGTCGCGTGGCGCGCGTGGCGAGCGCGAAGGCGTCCGAGCCGGAGCCGGCTTCCGAGAGCGCGAAAGAGGCGACCGTGTCGCGCGCGAGTTTGGGGAGATAGCGGCGTTTTTGATCGTCGTTGCCCCAGCGGATGATGACGTTATTGGCGATGGTGTTCTGGACGTCGACGATGACGGCGGCGGAAGGATCGACTTCAGCCAGCGCCTCGACCGCGAGCACGGCCAGAAAGAAATTGCCGCCCTGGCCGCCGAACTCTTCGGGGATCTCGACGCCCATGAGCCCGAGGGCGAACATTTCTTGGAGCAGGTCTTTGCGGAAGACGCCGGCTTCGTCCATTTCGCGGACGTAGGGGGCGATGCGCTCGCGGGCGAACCGGCGGACAGTGACCTGGAACATTTTCTCTTCTTCGCCCAGGACGGAGAGCGGAGGCGCGGGCGCGTGAGTGGTTTCGGTTGCAGCGGGCATGCTGATTTCAGTCTACTACCGGAGGCTGGCGTTCCATGCGAGATTTGGCGTCCTGCGGTGGTGAGGTGGGGAGTG
The DNA here is from genome assembly GCA_035632015.1 of Bryobacteraceae bacterium. Lineage (GTDB taxonomy): Bacteria > Acidobacteriota > Terriglobia > Bryobacterales > Bryobacteraceae > Palsa-89. Next base: position 3,826 of record DASQHQ010000183.1, on the reverse strand, counting down.
CGGCGTGCCAGGTAATTCCTGTTTTGATTTTCAAAAACGAACCCATGCCTGGCCGACAGGTGACGCAAACAGGGGGGGATTGTGCGCGGCGTTTCGATCTTATTAATCTTTTCGCCTGTTGTTTTGTTGGATGGATGGGGATGCGAGGACGGTTGGTGAGGAGAGCGACTCACTTCCATTGTCGCGTCGGAGCTGGGGCGATCGCGGGATGGAAATTTGTAAGTCTGTGCATTTGGTCGGGTAGCGGGCGCGACGGCGCAGTGATCGAGTCCGGTTCCCGATAGACTACTGACTCCAATCTGCATGCTCCACCTGCGAAGCAGTAGAATACGCACAGCTATGTACCAGGATGTGCGCTACGCGCTTCGCGGGATGCGGCGCAGCCCCGGATTCACCGCCGTGGCAATCCTGTCGCTGGCCCTCGGCATCGGCGCCAACACCGCGATCTTCAGCCTGGTGGAGACCGCGATGCTTCGCATGCTGCCGGTCAGGCATCCGGAGGAACTCGTGGAGCTGATCGAGAAATACCCGGGTGAACCTCGCGGAAATGGCTACTGGACATGGCAGAGCTACGAGCACTTTCGAGACAACAACCACGTGTTTTCGGCCCTCATCGGTACGTCGATCGACAACCGCGCGCGACTAGTTGCGGAGGGCTTGGAGCCGCAGACGGGAATACGCGAGTCGGTTACCGGCAACTACTTCGCGGACCTGGGGGTGAAGCCAGCCGCCGGCCGGCTGATTGGACCGGAAGATAATCCGGCGGGTCCGGAGGGTGCGATTGCGGTGGTGAGCTGGTCCCAGTGGGTAAACAAATTCCATCAGGACCCAGGCATTCTGGGGAAGCGAATCCTGGTGCAGGGTGTGCCTGCGACGATCATCGGTGTGGCGCCTCCGGCCTTCGTCGGACTGCGTGTGGAGGCGAAAACCGACGTCTGGCTGCCGCAAAATCCAAGCGCACAAAGCAGATTCGTACTGCTGGCGCGGCTGAAGCCTGGCGTGACCCTGGAGCGGGCGCGCACCGAAATGGCGGTACTCTACCGGTTCACCATCGAGGAGCGAGCCGCGTCGAGCAAAGATCCACTGGTCCGGCAGTTGAGCATACAAGTGGAACGGGCCGGGAACGGGCTCTCGACGGTGCGTGACCGCTTCGGCAAGCCGTTGACGGTTCTGATGACCGTGGTTGGTTTGCTGCTGCTGCTCACGTGCGTCAACATCGCGAGCATGCTGCTGGCGCGCGCGGCGGGCCGCGAACGAGAAATGGCGGTGCGGATCAGCCTGGGCGCAAGCGGCAGCCGTCTGCTGCGCCAGGTGCTGACCGAGTCGTTGATGCTCTCTGCTGCAGGGACGCTGCTGGGCGCCGTTATTGCGTATTTCGGCGCCTCCGCGTTATTACGGATCCTGGCGAGCGGCCGGGAACACGAGCGCGTCTACCTTCGGGTCCAACCCGACCTGCATGTGCTGTTGTTTGCCGCCGGAATCGCCGTGCTGGCCGGGGCATTATTCGGAGCTGCCCCCGCGTGGAGTGCCTTCCGCACCGCTCCGGCGCTGACGATGAGACAAATGGGAAGCGTGGGGGAGGCGCGCGTCCGGCGCCTGTTTGGAAAAAGCCTGGTCGTGGCACAGGTCGCCCTATCAGTCTTGTTGTTGAGTTCTGCCGCACTGTTTATCGTCAACGTAACGAATCTCGAGCATACAGATCTTGGCTTCCGCCGCGATCACGTCCTGTTGGTGATGCTGGACCCATCCTCGAGCGGCTACAGCGGCGACCGATTGTCTCGCGCGTATCAGGAACTGCTGAACCGTCTGGATCGGATTCCGGGCGTACGCTCGGCATCGCTCGGCGGGCCGACTCCGCTCGAAGGCGCGGGCGCCAGCGGTTTTGCCAGCGTGGAGGGCTACCAGGAAAGGCCCGAGGATCGCCGCTGGATTTCGATAGGCTATGTTGCACCGAACTACTTCGAGACGCTCGGAACACCGCTTCTTGCCGGACGCGGATTCAACTTCGAGGACCAGGCGCGGCCGAACGTAGCGATCATCAATCGGACTTTTGCCCGCTCCTACTTTGCCGGCCGCAACCCAATCGGAAAGCATGTCTCACTCGACCACGTGACCCTGGTCCGCGAAACCAGGACCTATGAAATCGTGGGCGTGGCAGGAGACGCAAATTACTACGAAATTCGTGAGGCCCCGCTGCGCACCATTTATCTGCCGGCCTTTCGCGGCGGATCTGTCCGCGGACAGACTTTCCTGATTCGCACTAATATTGACCCGGAAGGAATCGCGGTCGACGTGAGGCGCACGATCCGCAATGTGGCGCCGGGCATCCCCGTGGCGCGCATCACCACGCTGACCGATCAAATTGACGCCTCTATCGTTCCAGAGCGTCTGATCGCGACGCTCTCCGGTTTTTTTGGCGCATTGGGAGCGGTGCTGGCGGGGATTGGCCTCTACGGGCTGCTGGCATATAGGGTCGCGCGGCGGACCAACGAGATCGGCATACGCGCGGCACTGGGAGCGACTGCCGGCGATGTGACGTGGCTGGTGCTGCAAGACGCGCTGGTGACGGTCATGGCCGGCCTCGTGCTCGGCGTTCCACTGTCGATCTGGGGCCGATCCCTGGCCGCCACGCTGATACCCGACCTCCCCATACAGACTGCCGCGCCTTTCGCGGTGGCCGCAGTTGGGATCATGGCAGTGGCTCTTCTGGCGTCATACGTTCCGGCCCGGCGTGCCGCGCGCGTCGCTCCGTTGGAAGCTGTGCGACACGAATAGTCTTGGTTTTCCGGCGATCATGAAACACGACACGAGTGGGCCGCAGGATGTGGTGCGCAGTTAGACGGTCGCCGTGACATAATTTGACCGAGTCGAAAGACTGGATCGACGATGGGCAAGACCGGCTTCAAGTCCGTGGACGAGTACATTGCCTCGCAACCCGAGGCGGTGCAGGGCACGCTCGCGCGCGTGCGGAGCGCCATCCGCAAGGCTGTGCCCGAGGCCGAGGAACTGATCTCGTACCAGATCCCACGTACAAACTGCACAATCGCCCCGTGTTCTATTTCGCTGGCTGGGAGCAGCATTTTTCGCTCTATCCCGCCACTGCGCGCATCGTCGCCGCGTTCAAGCGTGAGCTTGCATCGTACCAGGTCATCAAGGGCGCAATCCGATTCCCGCTCTTCGAGCCCGTTCCCGTGAAGCTGATTGGAAGCATTGCGAAGTTTCGCGCGAAGGAAGTCGCCGAGCGCGAGCAGCCGACGAGGAGCCGGGAAGCGCGCGCGGACCGGTCGGAATAGGTGGTCAGCTCTCAGGCCATCAACGAGTAAACAACCAGCCTCGAAGGTGCGCGACCTGCAGCAGCCGTTTCCTTGGTGGGGCGGGAGGAGCGAGCACAAGATCCACGCGCCGCTTGGCCTCCCCAAATCGATGCAATTCCAGGTGTGCGTTTGGGGAACGAACCGCAAAGATGGTATGGAGCAATGCGATCAGCAGCATCAGGACCGCGACGATCCCAACCAGCACGCCCAAAAACTCCAGGAAAGGCAGCCCCGCCTGAAGCAGGCTGTCCGCGGAAACCGGTTCCGATACAAACCAGTTCATAGCCCTTTCCCTGACGCGGTGTCGCTCATCGCATTGAGCCCGAGGATACACCTCCTTCAAGCCAGCGTCAAGCCCCCATCAATGGCCCTGTCGTTAACATGTGATCTGTCCGGTCGAATTAACACATGATCTGTCCGCTTTGAAGAATCGGGCGATAGGGGACCGTGAGCCAACAGCGACGGTACTCCGCGACCGAGATGGAGCGGATGATGAAACTACAAGATGTGTT
>DASQHQ010000182.1:0-44464 GCA_035632015.1 Bryobacteraceae bacterium | reverse complement strand
CCAACGCTGCGATTGCGCTGCGTGACGCAGCGTTGGCTTAGATGAATCTGTGCTCTTCAATCACCGAATGACCGCCTTCGCGCTTCGCCCCCTTCAATACCGGAGCGTTTCTTCGATTGTGCGCCGCACGTCCTCGACCGATGGCAACACCATAAGCTCGAGATTCGTCGCCGCCGGGACAAAGGAGTCCTTGGCCGCAATCCTCATGACCGGTGCGTCCAGAAAGTTGAAACAGTTCTGCGCGATTCGAGCAGCGACCTCCGCTCCAAAGCCCATAAACAAGCTGTCTTCGTGTGCGACGACGATTCGGCTCGTCTTTTGAACGCTGCTGTAGATGATGTCTTCATCCAGCGGGACGATCGACCGCACATCAATCACTTCGATCGAATGGCCCGCGGACTCCAACTGGCGTACGGCTTCGAGGACCGTGTAAACCGTGCTGCCCCACGTGACGACAGTGATGTCATCCCCTTCTTTACAAATGCGGCCACGGCCGAACGGCACCAGGTATTCCGCATCCGGCTCCGGGCTCTTGGCCTGTGGCCTGCGGTAAAGACCCTTGTGCTCCAAGAACAGCACGGGATCCTCCGCGCGAGCAGCCATTTTGATCAAGCCTTTTGCATCCTCAGCGCAGCTTGGAAAGACGATGTACCAGCCGGGGATGTGCGCAAAAAATGCTTCAATACAGGCGGAGTGCCACGGACCGCCCTTGATGTAACCGCCCACCGCAACTCGAACAACGATGGGGCAACTCCAGGCGCCTTGGCTACGCCAGCGGACGGTGGCGATCTCATCGCGTATCTGCATAAACGCCGGCCAGATGTAATCGCCAAACTGGATTTCGACAATTGGCTTGTAACCGCCGATCGCCATTCCGCCCGCCACCCCAACGATGCTCGCTTCGGCCAGTGCTGAATTCGTCACGCGGCCGGGAAACGATGTCGTAAGGCCCCGCGTTACGCCAAAGACGCCGCCCTTCGGATCGGCGACATCTTCGCCCCACATCACGATCTTCGGATTCCGCGCCATCTCTTCGCGCAAGCCGTGATTGATCGCATCAATCATCGTGATCGGCTCATTCGAGATGTAGTTTGGCGGGCTGGAAGCCGACCGAACCAAAGGATCGTTGGCGTAAATGTAGGTGAGCAGGCTAGAACCGTCCGGCGCAGAATGCGCGTCAGCCTCCTCAGCGGCCCTGTCCACATCGGCTTTGGACTGTTTCCGCAACTCGTCGATTCGAGGAGGATCCAGTGCGCCTTCTTTCACCAGGTAGTCTTCAACCCGCCGGATAGGATCCTCCGCGGAGATTGTGGCCAACTCGTTTGGCTGGCGATATTTTTTCTGGTCGTCCGATGACGAGTGCGGATCGAGCCGGACTACGTGCGCTTCGACCAGTGCCGGACCGCCGCCCTGGCGGATCCGTTCGATGACCGGCGGCAGGGCTTCATAGATCGATTGAAACGAAGTGCCATCCAAACTGAAGCTGGGCATGTTGAAGCCGGCGGCGATGCGATGAACTTCAGAAGCGGTCTGCGTGGCCTGCGGGACGCTAATCGCGTATCCGTTATTCTGGACCGCGAACAGCACCGCCAGTTTCTCCCGGGCAGCCCAGTTCAATGCCTCGAAGAATTCTCCTTCACTAGTGGCCCCCTCGCCGGAAGAAACATAAACGATCTGGTCGCTTCCCTCCGTCTTGACGGCGCGGGCCATGCCGACCGCAGGCAGATACTGCGTTCCAGTACAGGCAGTCTGTGCGACCAGCCGAAGATCCTGTGATGAGAATTGCTCCGGCATGTTTCGCCCGTTCGAGTTGGGATCCCCATCACGGCTCAGCATGGCGAGAAACACGTCCTTGAGCGGCATTTCCAGGCCGATCGCCAGCGCTTTCGAGCGGTAATAGGTAAAGAACCAGTCGTGGCGAGGCTTCAGGAGTAAACTCATGCCAACCTGGAGGCATTCGTGTCCTCTGGTCGACGCGTGGAACGAGCACTTTCCTTGGCGCACGAAAATCTTCATCCGCTCTTCCACATAGAAGGCGGTCAGCATTCTCTTGTATAGTTCAAAAGCCCAGAGTTGAAGCCCTTCCGTGGCTGCTTGAGCGGCGCGAATAATGTTGCTCCTCCCGTCTCTGATCTATTCTTGCTGAAAACCGGCCCGCAGTCACGATTACAGACATCCGTGGGAACGTGACGAACGAACTATTGCGCGTTCAAGGCGCTGCGACGGATACTTCAGGTGGCGGGACCGGCCAGATGCCCAGAACCTCGTAACCTCTGGTCTGAACAGTGGCAGCACTCGATAGACGATGGGCGTTTAACCGGCTTCGCTGCCCGAAGGGAGACATCTCGTGAATCCGACACACTTCTTCGCTCCCGAGATCATCAAAGAAATTGACATCCCACAGCGAGGAATCCTCAGCAGGACACTCTACGATGACGCGGATGTGAAAGTGGTCCTGTTCGGATTTTCCGCCGGCCACGAGCTTTCGGCACACACCGCTCCGATGCCGGCGGCCCTGTATTTCCTCGAAGGCGAGGCGGACCTTACGCTTGGGGCGGAAACACAAGCCGTGAAAGCGGGGGCGTTCGCGCACATGCCACCCTTTCTCAACCACGCCATCGTGGCAAAGACTCCGCTCGTGATGCTCCTGCTCATGATGAAAGGGCTCAAGCGCGAAAAGAGCGACTAGGCGGGCGACTGAACAAATGATTCCCGGGGTGCGACGCGGCGAGAAGAACAGGGCCGGGGCGACATACCCCGCGGAACGACGGAAAAGCAGTGTTGATCAAGATGGAGCGTCCTTTCTTCGCCAGGACGATAGGCCAAACTGCGGTCATGGCAGCGACTGGTACGCTTCTGTATCTATATGTCCTCAGCCACCTAATTGGTAATTTACAGATTTATCTTGGCCGCGAACAGATCAATGCGTATGCCGTGTTTCTCCACTCTCATTACGCGATGCTATGGACTGCCCGGACCTTGTTATTAGCCGCGGCTTTGATTCACATTGTGCTTGGCGTCACGCGGTGGTGGCTGGGGCGGCACGTTGCGCGACCCAGCCCTTACTTTATGAAGAAGGACGTTCCTCCCGCTTACGCTTCGCGGATCACATGGGCCGCGCACAGCTTTGCGGTACTGATCCCGCTGGGTTCATTTCCATTCCCCTAGCGATCATCGCGGGATGGTTGGGCAAATGAGGGCGGCTGCCCGGGCATAGGTGGTGACCAAAGTCACTGCTTAAGTCTGGTCCTTTGGAGCATCATTGGTTATGACACGCTTCGACTCGGCTCCATTGCTGGTGATCTGGGAGGTCACGCAAGCCTGCGATCTGGCGTGCGCGCACTGTCGTGCAAGTGCGATGCCGTGCCGCAATCCAGATGAACTCACCACGGAAGAGGGCTTCCATCTGCTGGCTGAAGTGCGTTCGTTTGGTGAGCCGCTGATGATATTTACGGGCGGGGACCCTCTGAAGCGACCGGACATCTTCGAGCTTCTTTCCGAGAGCGTCCGCCTGGGTCTGCGGACGACGATTACCCCAAGCGCGACGCCGCTCCTCAGCCGCGAGGCGATCGCCGCAATTCAACGCACGGGCGTTTCACGCATGGCCGTCTCGCTGGACGGCGCCGACGAAATCAGCCACGACGGATTTCGGGGCGTGCACGGCTCATTTCATCGAACCCTTGCAGCCCTCAAGGAAGCACGCAGCCTGGGCCTGGAGACCCAGGTCAACACCACCGTGACACGGCGCAACCTGGGCCAGTTGGAAAAGATCGCCCGCCTGGTCGCCGAGAATGAGGCCAGACTGTGGAGCGTTTTCTTCCTGGTCGTTACCGGGCGCGCGCTGTTAACTGACGACCTTCAGGCGGAGGAGTACGAATCGGTGTTTGCGCGCCTGCACTCCATTTCCCTCGATGCGCCGTTTGACATCAAGACCACCGAGGCGCAGCACTATCGCCGGTACATTGCGCGGCTGCGGCAGCCCAATGGGGCCAATACCCATGCGAGCGCGATCCGCCGTCAAATCGGCATCAATGACGGCAAGGGTCTGGTATTTGTGTCTCACACTGGCGCCATCTGTCCAAGTGGGTTTCTGCCACTGGCCGCCGGGAACGTGCGCCGGGACTCGCTGGTGGAGGTCTACCGCAATGCGCCGTTATTCCTCACATTGCGGGATGAAAAACAGCTCGAGGGGAAGTGTGGCGAATGTGAGTATCGAAAGATCTGCGGCGGGTCGCGAGCCCGGGCGTATGCGATTACAGGAAACTACTTAGCGGAAGATCCCCGATGCGTGTACCAACCTGCCTTGGCGTTGGCATCAACGTCAGCCAAACGTCATTCGCCTCCCGCCTAAGCGAAGCAGTAGATTTCGTTGCCGTCATTTTTCTCTCGCAGCTCTAGCGATGGACCACGGCAGCCCTTTTGTGTGCCAGCTTCGCTTCGAGGTAGGATTTCAGCGCGACAGCATTGTTGTGTTCGGTATCGTGAGAGCTGTAGAGCAAAGTCACAGTTCCGCGTTCGGCAGCTTCCAAGATGGGCTGGTACGCTTCCGGCCGTTGTTCAAGCTCCGCGAAATACTTGTGCTGAAACTCTGTCCATTTCGCCGGATCGTGCGAAAACCATTTCCGCAGGTGGCCGCTGGGGCCAACCTCCTTTTGCCATCCATCCATGTGGACGTCGGCCTTACGAACGCCGCGCGGCCAGAGTCGCTCTACGAGAAACCGGGCGCCATCGTGCGGGTCCCTCTTGTCGTATACGCGTTTCAAATGAATCATGGAACCTCCTATTCGGCGAAATGCTGCTTCGCCGGTTCGTACGTGCCTGTGACGGCACGAAATGCAATCGCCAGGCGATTCCAGGCGTTGATCGCGATGATCGTCATCGTCAGATCCACGAGTTGCCGTTCGTCAAAATGCTGGCGGGCGAGTCGATAGACTGCGTCCGGAACGTGGCCGGAGCCTACTTTGGTCACGGCTTCGGCCCAAGCCAGAGCGGCGCGCTCTCGGGGCGTGAAAAACGGAGCCTCACGCCAAACGCTCAGGGCGTACAGGCGTTGTTCGGATTCGCCGAGGGCGCGGGCGTCCTGGCTGTGCATGTCCACGCAGTACGCACATCCGTTGATCATTGACGCGCGCAGTTTCACCAGTTCCAGCAACGACCGCTCGATCTTCGAGGTCTGCGCATATCGCTCCACAGTCCATAGGGCTTGGACGGCTTCGGGTGCAATTTTCCGGTAATCGATCCGCGGCTCGACACTTTCAGTTCTCATCGTTTCTCCACAGCGCGCTTGTATGTTAAGATCCGCCCCCACACATCTGCTGTTCCCCAAATGCCCGAGCGCAGGCATTCCAGTTGGACAATCTGACTACGGTCGACGAAGAGATTCACCTCCGGACCGTAGTTCTTGATGTACCAGGCGAAGACGTCAGGATCGGCCGCTTCAAACATCACTTTTTCGAGGCCCAGCGCGCCGATGATCTTGGGCGGCACATCCGTGCGCCAGGACTTTACGTTTTCGGTGATGCCCTCGGACTCGATCATGATCAGGTAGGCGCCGGCATCGAGAAACCTCTTTGCGAGTTGGATCGGCCATTCCGGATCGCGAGTCCCAGCGGCTTCGAGATCCTCGGCGCGCGTCGCTCCTCCAGCTCCAAACTGGATGCCGATCTCCGGCTTCGCCTTGATCCCGGCCTTTCTGACCCTCTCGATAAGGCGCAGCCAATCGTCGGCTGGAATGGTGATGAATCCGCAGGAGATTTCGATGATGTCGAAGCCGACGCGCTTGCACTCCTCGATGTATTTGTCGACGGCATCAGACCCTTGGGTCAGCACGTATTCGAGGAAACCGCCAGTCGACACCAGAACATCGTGGTCGTGGCAAAGCTTCAGCAACTCGATCAAAGCCGGACGCGGCATCAGACTGAACGAGCCGCCGGCGAACTTGAGCGAGTCCACGTACTCGCCCATGGTCTCCAAAATGTCTTCCAGGTGCCGTTTGCCTAGCGGCGTGTAGTACGGACCGCGGATCTCGGTAAGCCCAGTAGTTCGCGGTTTGAGAGAGCGCTCATTAATGCGAAGAAAAGAAAACGCCCGCTCAGGCATGTTTGGGACTCCCAGTCGTCTTGGGCGCGCAAACCGAGGCCATCAGCCGCATCAAGTCGCGAATTTTGGTGTTCTCCAGATCTGCCAGCGCAGTTGTGATGGCCTTTCTCTCGCCGTCCGTTGCGTATGGCGCCGCCAGCCGGTTGAATTTTTGGGAAGCCATTTCCCACGACATAGGTTGGCTGACAAATCCGGGGTAATCGCGGCTTTCCTTAACCAGAGTTCGTCCGTCGCAGAGGACGACTCGAATTTGGCAGGGCATTTCCTCCGGGAATCGCTGCGAGTACGCGGGATTGGCCGTCACGGAGACTCGCCGGAGCAGACTCTGCACGTCCTCCCTCAGGATTCTGCCCGATTCATATTGGGCCGGCATGACATCGCCGTCCAGGACGGCGACCGCAACGACGTAAGGCAGGCTGTGATCCGCCTGTTCTTTGGTAGTTATCGAATTCGTCTTATCGCCCTCTTCTCCTCCACCGATGATATTGAATGCCACGTCGAAAGTTTCGATTTCGATTCGCTCCACGTCGGCAGCGCTGAAGCTGTGACGGCCTTTCAAATCCAGCACTCCCTGAATGGCAGCTTGCGAATGGATCTCGGCATTGAACCGCTTGAGAATCGTCCGTTTGACACGATCCAGATCTTCCCGGAGCCAGTCGATATCGAACACTCCCGCGATTGCATCCATGAAGCCTTTGTCCCCTTCAAAGACCTCCAGTGGGCCCGAAATGCCGTTCATCGCCAGAAACACAGCTCGCGTACAACAGGCGGCCGTGTTCGGAAACGCGAGGCCTTTCCAATGCGAAAGCTGGCCGGTCCTGGTGACCCGAAGAGCGTTAAACGCAGTGCCGCAAATGGCGATGGCATTGGCCGTCTGAATTTCGTCCAGCCCCAGCACTTTGGAAACCCCGGCAGCAACGGAGTACGAGCCTTGTGTGGTGTGATCGAAACCCTTGTCACGCACCGGTGCGACGTCACTCAACCGGCACTGCACTTGATAGGCAACCGCCAAAGCCGTCATCAACTCCCGGCCAGACGCATCCGCGTATTCCGCCCCGGCCAGGATCGCCGCGAGATTGTCGCTGGGGTGGCAGGTTTCTCCCTTGGCGAGGTACGCGTCGTTGAAATCGAGGTAGCGAACCAGCGCACCGTTGTAGAACGCGGCCGAATCGGGAGCGGTTGTCCCGCCGCCAATCAGCGTGAACTTGCCCTGGGGCTCGAATTCGCTGATGTGCCGCCGGAGGATCTGAACCGGTTCACCTTCGAGCGCTCCCAGTGCGCACCCCACCGAGTCTAAGCAGCGGATTTTCAATTGCTCTCGCGCCGTGTCTGATAGATCTTCGTAGGCTGAGCGGCGAACGAATGTCGCCAGCTTCTCAGCACAGGTCATGGCGATCGCCTCTCGAGCTGGTATTTGCGCCTCACGATCTAAATTTGCGCCCGCACGCGGCGCGAAACAATAGTTCATTTGTAACGGCCTTAAGGATGCCTGTCACCAGCGGAGGTCAGGCTGGCCGTCTGGCTGGACGAGCGACTGCACCAGTGCCGGTGAGCCTCTGTTACACCCGTTCCACTCCGAGTGATGCCGGGTTCATTGAGACCCGGCCGGACCTTCGAACAGAATAAATCCAAAGGTGACACTCCTGATCGTGCAAACGATCAGGCGCGGTTGATTGACGTCTTATGGAACAGCTTATCGAACAGCGTTTATATCCTAGAGTAGCGGCTCGCGATGTCATAGCATTCCAGGTACAGCGGCGCTGTAACAAGCACTGAGATCAGTCGTTAAGCTAAATGAGTCCCCGGCGCATCGCGTGAAGAACGGCTTCCAGCCGGTTGTGCGTGCGGAGCTTTTGGTTGATGGCGTGGAGATGATTTCTCAAGGTCGGCAATGTGATTCCAAGCTCCTTTGCGACTTGGCCAGAGTTCTTCGCCTTGGCAAAAAGCATCAGGATGCGCTGCTCCTGGTCTGAAAGAGACTCCACCGGTGCAGGCTGGGACTGGCTTTCCCCAATCGAAACGACGTGTTTTGACAGCTCGATTATCTTTGCAAGGCTTCTCTCAGCTTCCTTCCTCTGGCTGATGTCGTGGCTGAGGTGCACAATCAGGCGTCGATGCAGGCGTGAGTCTTCAAATACGATGGTCGAAACACTCACCCACCTCCGCTGGCCGGAGCGTGTCGTAACCTCCAAGTCGAATGTCGGAATCGACTCGGTGTGAACCGCGCAACGCTGAACGCTGCACTCTCCGCAGCACACCGTGGTGCCGAGCGCACCCTTGCCCTTGAGAACTTGATCGCAGGTCTTACTTAGAACATCCGTTTGCGAATAGCCGAACAAGCGCTCGGCGGCCGCATTCCAAAAGCAAATCTCGCCTTCGAGTGTTACGACGAAGGCTGCGTCCGCGGTCCCTTCGAGCAGCCTGTAAACGTCTCCGGCCAACATCATTCCTCCTCGCTATCAGGCGGCTCCCTTGGAGGCCAGATGAAGCCCTCACCAAGATTTTACCTCCCACGGGCATCCGTTAAGGTTGTTCCACTTCCCGTGAAGGTTGGTTCATTGTGCTCCACTCAGGTTGGGCTGACAACGTGAAGGAACGGTCAACCATTCGGCGGGCAGTTGCCTGCGCTCACTCGAAGACACCGGATCTCGAAGCAAAGAGCGCCTGTGGCGCATCATCAGGTCGAGCGCGGCATAACCGAGGCTGAGCGTCACGACGAAAGCTGCACCCGCAGTCCCTTCAAGAAGCTGGTATGCGTCCCTGGCGAACATACGTTAACTGTCTCGTTACGTTTAGCCACGGACGCCATTGGCATGCTTACGCGGGAATTTCATTATCGCAACGCTGTGTGTTGGCTGCGCACGCTCACTCGGTTTGACTATTCCGCCATTACGCTTGTTCCACTCGGAGTGATAGCTGGTTTATTGCCTTGCTCTCGCACTCCGATCACAATGAAAACGCAGGCCAACGTGACGCATTGACGAGAAGATCGGGTGCCAATTTAACGTGGAATGCGGCTGGTGGTTCTCGGCTTGAGCGTCGCTTGGCGAGAGAATCGATGCGAAGAGACGCAAATGAAGATCATCGATGGGCTGTAATTCTGGCTGGGGGGGACGGAGTTCGCCTGCGATCTTTGACGCGACTAGTCTCGGGCGACGAACGGCCGAAGCAATTCGCTCCGTTGCTGGGAGGCAGAACACTGCTCGCGCAGACCCGGATTAGAACCGCGGGAAGCATCGATCGCGACCGAACGCTGTTTGTGCTGACAAGAAAACATGAGCCTTTCTATTCGGCGGAACTTTCGAAAGTGCCGCGCATCCGCATGGTGGTTCAGCCAAGCAATCGCGGAACCCTGCCGGCCATCCTGTGGAGCTTGCTGCGGATCTACCGCCTCGATCCGCACGCCCTGGTTGCATTTTTCCCATCGGATCACTACTACGCAAAGGAAGAGCAGTTCCTGGCCGGGGTCGCCTCAGCTTTCACACACGCCGAAATGGATGCAGAGTGCGTAGCTCTCCTGGGAGCAGTAGCGAAACATCCGGAAACCGAATACGGCTGGATCGAACCGGGTGGCATTGTTGCGGGCCAATCCGGAGACCAGTGGATGCGCGTGAAACGGTTCTGGGAAAAACCCTCTCACCGGATCGCGCAGAGTTTGCTGGATCGAGGCTGTCTTTGGAATACGTTCGTCATGGTTGGCAGCGTTGGAGCTTTTCTGGAAAGGATCCGACGTTCAACTCCAACTGCTTACAGCGCCTTCGAACCGATTCTGTCGCTGCCTGACTCCGCCATGGAAGACGAGTTGATGCAGCGGGTCTACGACCAACTTCCTAGCGCCGATTTCTCGAAACGGGTGTTGTCCGCGAGTACGGAGAACCTGGCTGTCGCCAGTCTCGGCGATATCGGATGGAGCGATTTGGGCGATCCTCAGCGGCTGATCATGACATTGTATGAAAGTGGCATCGAGAACCCTTGGGTCGCCTCAGGATCCTGTAACCAATGCGACCGCACCTTGAGTACGGCCTGATGGCACGTTCCCAGCTTCGGGTGGCAACACGCTAAACTGGCAAGGAGAAAAGCATGAGCACGGTTGCGAACTGGCCACCCTTCATGGCGAGACTCACCGGGCGGCATGAAGCCGCCGAGAATACGATGGCGTTTCAGTTCGAAAAGCCAGCGGGATGGACCTTCAAGCCTGGCCAGTTTGTCGACATCACGCTGATGAACCCGCCGGAGACCGACGCCGAAGGCAACTCGCGAGCATTCTCGATTAGCAGCGCTCCCCAAGAACCCAAGATCATGGTGACGACCCGCCTGCGCAACAGCGCTTTTAAACGAGTCTTGAAGAATATGTCGCTCCAGTCGGAAGTCAAGATCGAAGGCCCGTTTGGCAACCTGATCCTGCACAACAACACTAAACGTCCCGCGGTGCTCCTGGCGGGCGGGATTGGGATAACGCCTTTCCGCAGCATCGTGGTGAATGCGGCGAAAGAAAAGCTGCCGCATCGCATCTTTCTTTTCTATTCCAACCGTAGGCCCGAGGACGCTGCGTTTCTGGAAGAACTGCAGACCCTCGAGACGCAGAATGCGAACTACAAGCTCATCGCTACCATGACGGAGATTGAGAAATCGGCTCGCTCCTGGAAGGGGGAAGTGGGCTTGATCAACTATCAGATGGTGGATCGGTATCTGAAGGCGGTGGCATCCCCGGATTGGTACACTGCAGGACCCATCTACTACATCGCGGGTCCGGCGCAGATGGTTCGTGATCTTCAAGCGATGGTCACCAACGCCGGCGTGGATAGCGACGATGTCCGGATAGAAGAATTTAGCGGCTATTGAGTCTATGCGCCTGCGGGCCTTCGGTATTTTGGCACTTTGGCCGGTAACGAGTTGGGCCCAGCAGATGCCGGTGGCCACTCCTCAAGCCGCGTCAGGATCGGCGACTCGAGGCGAAAGACTGTTCACGGGCGACACTCATCTTCACAATGCTGGTCCCGCCTGCGTCTCCTGCCACAGCATTGCAGGAATTTCATTTCCCGGCGGAGGAACATTTGGGCCGGATCTGACGCACGCCTACAGGAAGCTTGGTCCAACCGGAACGCAATCGGCCATGCAGACTCTCTATTTTAAGGTCATGACGCCCATCTATGGCGCGCATCCGCTGCTGGCTGGCGAACAAGCCGATCTGATGGCCTTCATCGAACAAGCTGAATCACGGCCGCAATCGCAGTGGAGTACCCAGATCGTTCTGCTGGCCGCGCTGCTACTGGGGGCCGGCTTGGTCGCGCTCACAGGACTTCTCTGGCGCGATCGCGTGAAATCCGTACGCCGGGCCCTGGTTCAAAGAGCCACGGGGCAAGGAGCGCCGTCTTGAGCTGGATCAAAGACATCGTTAACCCGAAGCTGCGGCTATGGGAAGAGTTCTACCGCAATCGCTGGCAGCATGACAAAGTCATCCGCAGCACGCATGGCGTGAATTGCACGGGCGGCTGCTCCTGGATGATCTACGTCAAGAACGGCATCGTGACCTGGGAAATGCAGGCGCTCGATTATCCGAAACTGGAGAGCAGCCTGCCCCTCTACGAGCCGCGTGGCTGCCAGCGCGGCATCGTGTATTCCTGGTACGTTTACAGCCCGCTGCGGATCAAGTTTCCCTACCTGCGCGGCGTGCTGATGGATCTCTGGGAGACCGCGCGAGCCAAGCATGCCGATCCGATCGAGGCCTGGGCATCGATCGTCGAGGATGAAGAAAAGCGCCACAGCTATCAGGTCGCGCGCGGGAAGGGAGGATTCCGGCGGGCGAGTTGGGATCAGTGCCTGGAGTTGATCGTAGCTTCCATGCTGTACACGGCCAAGAAGTGGGGGCCGGACCGCGTGATCGGTTTTTCGCCGATTCCGGCGATGTCGATGCTGAGCTATGCGGCCGGCTCGCGCTTCCTGCAATTATTCGGCGGTGTGCTGCTCAGTTTCTACGACATGTACGCAGACTTTCCGCCCGCCTCGCCCGAAACGTGGGGCGAGAAGACCGACGTCGCAGAGAGTGCCGACTGGTTCAACAGCAAGTACATTGTGGCCGCGGGAAGCAATCTGAACATGACGCGTACGCCGGATGCGCACTTCGTGGTCGAGGCGCGCCATCATGGCGCCAAGCTGGTGGTGCTCTCGCCGGACTTCAGCCAGGTCTCCAAGCACGCCGACTGGTGGGTTCCGGTGAACGCTGGAATGGATGGGGCGCTGTGGATGGCGGTGAATCACGTCATCCTCAAGGAATTTTACGTGGACCGCCAGGTCCCATATTTCATCGACTACCTGAAGCGCTATTCCGATACGCCGTTTCTGATTGAGATCGAGAAGACCGCGGACGGCTGGGCCGCGGGGAGATTCCTGCGGGCCAACCGGCTGGCGCGCTATCGCGACGTCGAAAACGGCGACTGGAAGCTTCTGGTCTTCGATCGCGCCACTGGGCAGCCGCGCATGCCAAAAGGTTCTATCGGCTTCCGCTGGCAACAGCAGCCGGGCCAATGGAACCTGGAATTGAAAGACGGACTGGACGGTGCGGACATCGATCCACAACTGAGTCTGCTCGATTCACGCGAGGATGTGCTTGAAGTGTCTTTCATGGACTTTGGCGCCGGACGGGCGTTCCGGCGCGGCGTCCCGGTCCGCTACATCGAGACGACGAGCGGCCGCGTCGCCGTAACCACCGGTCTGGATCTTCTGATGGCGCAGTACGGCGTGCCGCGCGGCGTCGCCGGCGAATATCCGGCCAGCTACGACGATGAGGAATCGGCCTACACACCGGCCTGGCAGGAAAAGTTCACTGGCGTCGGCCGGAACACTGTCGTGCAACTCGCCCGCGAATTCGCCACCACTGCCGAAAAGACCAAGGGCAAATGCACCGTCATTGTTGGCTCCGGAGTGAATCACTGGTATCACAACAATCTGCATTACCGTGCCAGCATTTCTGCCTTGATCCTGTGCGGTTGTGTGGGCGTGAATGGCGGCGGGTTGAATCATTACACGGGCCAGGAAAAGATCACGCCCATGGCCTCCTGGAGCGCACTAGCGATGGCGCTGGATTGGATTCGCCCGCCGCGGCTGCAAAATGGACCTTCGTTCCACTACGTGCACAGCGATCAATGGCGCTACGAGAAGGCGCATGCCGACTATCATCCGCCCAGCGGCCGTTTCGCCCGCGAGCACTTCATGGATCTGCAGGTGGAAGCAGTGCGCATGGGCTGGCTTCCGTTCTACCCGCAGTTCAACCACAATCCGATTCAGATTGTAGGAGAAGCGGAACAAGCCGGCGCACACAGCGCTGCCGAAATCTCCCGCTGGATGGTAGAACAGCTTCGCACGGGCAAAACACGTTTCTCGATTGAAGAACCCGATTTGCCCGAAAACTGGCCGCGCGTATGGTTGATCTGGCGAGCCAACGCGCTCCATACCAGTGCCAAGGGCCAGGAGTATTTCCAGCGCCACTATCTGGGAACGCATTCCAACGCGATCGCCGAGGAACAGGCGCAGGATTCGGTGGAAGAAGTCCCATGGCGCGAGGCTTCAACGCAGGGCAAGATGGACTTGGTTGTCGATTTGAACTTCCGGATGGACACATCGGCTTTGTACTCCGATGTCATCCTGCCCTCGGCGAGCTGGTATGAGAAGGACGACCTCAACACTACCGATCTGCATTCCTACTTTCATCCCCTTGGCGCGGCAGTACCGCCCTGCTGGGAGTCTCGGACCGATTGGGATATTTTCCGCGCGCTGGCCGAGAAATTGAGCGAGCTCGCGCGGACCCACTTTCCCGAGCCGTTCCGCGATTTGGTCGCCACGCCTCTTCTGCACGACACTCCCGATGAGATCGCCCAGCCCGAGGTGCGGGATTGGAGCAAAGGAGAATGCGAGCCGATCCCCGGCAAGACGATGCCCCGATTCTCCATCGTCGAGCGCGACTACGTGAACCTGGTGCATCGCTTCAAGTCTCTCGGCCCTCTGCTCAAGGAACACGGAGTGGAAGACCACGGCATCGACATGCACGTGGGCGACCTGTACGACGAGTTCGCCAGGCTGGTCCCTTCTTATGAATGGAACGGGCGCAACTATCCGTCCTTGGTGGAAGCTCGCGACGCGGCAAACGCGGTGCTCTTCTTTACGCCCGAAGCGAACGGAGAAGTCGCCTGGCGCGGATTCAAGGAGCGTGAGCGTCAGGTGGGACTTCCGCTGGCGGATCTGGCCGAGAGCTACCGCGGCGTACGCTATGATTTCGCCGATCTGGCCAAACAGCCGCGCCGCATCCTTACCAGCCCGTGCTGGTCAGGGATCGTCAATAACGGCCGCGCTTATAGCGGCTACGTCATGAATGTGGAGCGCTTGATCCCCTGGCGCACGCTCACTGGCCGCCAGCATCTGTATCTCGATCATGAAGCCTATCGCGCGTTCGGGGAATCGTGTCCCACGTTCAAGCCCCGCATCCCTCTCGAAAACACCGGCAACATCGTCAAGAGCCAGCCCATCGGAAAAGCCATCACGTTGGCCTGCATCACGCCGCACGGAAAATGGCACATCCATTCCACCTACTATGACGATCTGCGGATGCTGACGCTTTCGCGAGGCGTTGAACCCTTCTGGCTGAATGATAAAGATGCAGCGGACATCGGTGTCCTCGACAACGACTGGGTAGAGGCGTACAACGACAACGGAGTCATCGTGACGCGCGCCGTGGTCAGCGCACGGGTTCCGCGCGGCATCTGCATCTTTTATCATGCGCCGGAGCGGACTATTTCCTTCCCCAAGTCGCCGGTCCGCGGCCGGCGTCGCGGCGGAGGAACCAACAGCATCACCCGCATGCGGCTGAAGCCTGTCCTGATGGCTGGAGGCTATGCCCAGAATTGCTATCGCTTCAATGATTACGGCCCGCCGGCCACCGATCGCGACACGTACGTGATCGTCCACAAGCTGGAGGGCAAACCGCAGTGGGATTAGGAAGGAATCACGCATGAACGTGCGCTCGCAGATTGCGATGGTCTTCCATCTCGATAAGTGCATCGGATGTCACACCTGCAGCCTGGCCTGCAAGAATCTGTGGACCGACCGGCCGGGGACCGAGTACATGTGGTGGAACAATGTGGAGACCAAGCCCGGCACCGGCTACCCCACGCTGTACGAGGACCAGGAGCAATACCATGGCGGCTGGGTGCTCGAAGACGGCCGGCTTCGCCTCAAGCTCGGAAGCCAAAAAAGCGAGCTGATCAATATTTCCTTCAATCCACGCCTGCCGACGCTGGATGACTACTATCATCCCTGGACCTATCGCTATCACGATTTGATCGACGCGCCCGCGGGCGATGACCAGCCAGTCGCGCGCCCCGTGTCCATGATCACCGGCGAGGACATCGAGATTGAAGCCGGTCCAAATTGGGACGACGATCTCAGCGGCTCGCCCATCTACGCCGCCAACGACCCCAATCTAAAGGTTCTGAGCGAAGAAGAGAAGCGGCGATTCTTCGAAATGCAGCAGCTCGTCTACTTCTACCTGCCGCGTATTTGCAATCACTGCCTCAACCCGAGCTGCGTCGCAGCCTGCCCCTCGGGCGCGATCTACAAGCGCGGCGAAGACGGCATCGTTCTGGTCAGCCAGGAGAAATGCCAGGGCTGGCGTATGTGCGTTTCGGGGTGCCCTTACAAGAAGGTCTATTTCAATTGGGAAAGCGGCAAAGCGGAGAAGTGTATCCTGTGCTATCCGCGCCTGGAAACGGGGCAGGCTCCGGCGTGCATGCACTCCTGCGTCGGTAAGATCCGCTACCTGGGCGTGCTTTTGTATGATGCCGACCGAATCGAAGAAACCGCGTCCAAACCGGACTCCGAGCTGGTGGATGCGCAAAGGGATTTGATCCTCGATCCGTTCGACCCGCAAGTGATCCGCGCCGCCGAAGAGAACGGCGTCGACTTAAAGGTGGTGGAATCCGCGCAGAAATCGCCGGTGTACAAATACGTCAAGCAGTGGCGCATGGCGCTCCCGCTTCACCCCGAATGGCGAACCCTGCCCATGCTGTTCTATGTGCCGCCGCTGCTGCCCGTGACAGCCACGTTGAATGAGCAGGGACGATACGAGCTGGAAACCGACTTCTTTAGTTCGCTCGAAAGCGCGCGCCTTCCCATTCGCTACATGGCCAGCCTGTTCTCGGCCGGCGACGAATCCCAAGTCGTGGCGGTCTATCGCAAGCTGCTGGGTGTGCGGATTTACAAGCGCGCGCAAACCGTGGGCGATATCTCCATGGAATCGGCTCGCCGGACCATCGAAGAAGCGCATGTGACTCCTGAGGAGGTCGAAGATATCTACCACCTGACGGCGCTGGCGGGCTTCGATGAACGGATGGTCATTCCGCCCGCTCTGCGGGAGCAAGCGATCGAACTCGGGATTGACACGCAGGCCTATCAGGAAGAGCGCGGCGCCGGCTTCCTGCGCTGGCCAGAACGAGGTTTGTGACACACATGGCCATTTACTCTTTATTCGCCGACATTCTCGATTATCCGGCGCAGCCGATTGCGAAGGCCGTGAACGGCTGTGCGGCCGAACTCGAGCGGGAATTTCCTGAGGCGCACGCGCACATGGCGGATTTTCAAGACGCAGTTGTTGGAAGAAGCCTCGGCCAACTCCAGGAGATTTACATCAACGCCTTCGATCTTCGGCCGGATTGCACTCCGAATCTCGGCTACCATTTGTTTGGCGACGACGGCCGCCGCGGCCTGTTCCTGGCAGAGCTCAAGGGTCGAATGGAAACTTCCGGCATCGCACTTGGCTCGGAACTGCCGGATCACATCAGCCTCCTGCTTCGATACATGTGCGTGGTGGAACAGGAGCGGGGCGCTCTCACCGAAGATTGCATGCTGCCTGCGATTTCGCGAATGGCCGAGGTCCTCGCTTCCACCGAGAATCCTTACAAGCATGCGCTGCACGCGCTGCTGAGCTTGCTTCAGTATCAGCACGACGTGTCCGGGGCGCCGGCTGAAACCATGGAGGCCTGAGCGGAGCGTCATGGACGCCTTCTTTTTCATCGCGTTTCCTTACATCGCGCTGGTCCTGGCCGTTGGAGTCGGCGCTTATCGCTACATCTCGAATCGCTATACGTATTCCAGTCTGTCTTCACAGATTCTCGAGAATCGAAAGCTGTTCTGGGGTTCTGTGCCCTGGCATTACGGAATCACGCTGATTCTCGGAGCGCATTTGTTTGCGGCATTTCTTCCTGGAGTCGCTGCCTGGCTGCTGGGCGGCGAGACCCGGCGGTTCGTTCTGGAATTGACCGGTATGGCGCTCGGTCTGTACACCCTGTTCGGCTTGATTGTACTGATCGCACGCCGTCTAGCCCCCAGATCGCTAGCGCAAGCGACCACCACCTACATGGACGGCGTGCTTTTGTTCGTCTTGCTGATACAAGTCGCAAGCGGAGCCGGTGTTGCCATCTTCAATCGCTGGGGCGGGCTATGGTACGTGCACACCGCTGTGCCCTGGTTCTGGTCGCTCGCCGCACTGCATCCGGATGCCAGCACCGTGGCTTCTCTGCCAGCGCTGCCGAAGCTTCATTTCGTGACCGGGTTCATCGTGATTCTTTTATTTCCCTTCAGCCGTCTGGTGCACTTGATCATGTTTCCGATTTATTATCTCTGGCGGCCGCGCCAAGTCGTCATTTGGAATCGGGAGCCGGGCCGCGCCACCGCCGATTATTCCAGGAGAACCGCCGGATGACCGAAAACCAAGTCAGCCAAAACAAGGACTGCCAACAAGCCGGCCGGCGCAGGTTTCTGACACGCCTGAGTGTGACTTTGGCCTCGATCGGCGCCGCGCTGGCGGCGATCCCCAGCGTAGGTTTCCTGCTCGGCCTCCGCAAAACGCCGCAGATCTGGCGCACGGTAGGTAAGGTTGACGACTTCAAGATTGGCTCCACGGTGAACGTCGCGTTTCAAGACTCCTCGCCGCTGCCCTGGTCGGGCGTCACAGCGCAAACAGCCGCATGGCTGCGTCGGACGGGTGACCAGCAGTTCGTGGCGTTCTCCATGAATTGCACGCACCTGGGCTGCCCGATCCGCTGGCTAGCCGATGCGAATCTCTTTATGTGCCCTTGCCACGGTGGCGTTTTCTATGCCGACGGGAGGGTGGCCTCAGGACCTCCGCCGAAGCCGCTGAATCAATATCCGGTGCGCGTTCAAAACGGCGAGGTGCAGATCCTGACCAGCCCTGTTCCCATCGCGTAGGCGAGAAGCGCATGCGAATCCTGACACGCTTCTGGAATTGGTTCGACGATATCACGGGCATTTCGGCTCTGCTTGGACCTCTGTTCAGCCATCCCGTCCCGCGTGCTCGAAAGTCAGCCTGGTTCTATGTGCTGGGAAGCGCAACTTTGACCGCCTTCCTGCTCCAAGTCGTCACGGGCATCGCGCTCGCGAGCGGTTACGTTCCTTCGTCCGGCCAGGCCTACGATTCGCTGGTCTTCATCACCGGCACTCCGTTCGGGCGAACCGTGCGAGGAATCCATGCCTTCGGCGCCGACGCTATGATCATCCTGATCGGACTGCACGCCATCCGCGTCTACCTGATGGCGGCGTACAAATATCCTCGTCAGATGAACTGGCTCACCGGCGCTGGCCTGCTGCTGTTCACATTGTTGATGGCGTTCACCGGCCAACTGCTGCGGTGGGACCAGACCGGCTTCTGGTCCGTGGTGATTGCGGCGGAGCAAGCGGGGCGAACGCCGATCATCGGCAACTGGATGGGTCATTTTATTCTGGCTGGCGACACGGTTCAAGGCGCGACGCTGAGCCGCTTCTTTGCGGCGCATGTCTTCTTCATACCTGCGCTCATTTTTGTCTTCGTGGGATTCCATCTTTATCTAGTCATGCATAACGGGATCTCCGAACCGCCCCAGGCGGGACGGCCGGTGGATCCTAAGACTTATCGCTCCTGGTACCATTCACTGCTGGCCCGCGATGGCCAGCCATTTTGGCCCGATGCCGCCTGGCGCGATGCCGTCTTCGCATTTCTCGTAATCCTAACCGTAGTCCTGGTGGCGGTGATCCTCGGTCCTCCGGAGCTGGGCAAACCGCCCGATCCGACCATTATTCAAGCTGCACCGCGGCCCGAGTGGTACTTTCTCTGGTATTACGCTCTGCTTTCAGTCATCCCGCGATGGTCGGAAGACTGGGTAATTCTTCTCGGGCCGGCCATATTCGGAGTGGTGTTGATTCTGCTCCCGCTGGTGGCGGGCAAAGGTGAGCGCAGCCCGCTCCGGCGCCCTTGGTCGCTCGTTATTGTGGCCTTTACCGTATTCATGATTTCCTACTACGGATATGTCGGCTATGTCGCGCCATGGTCGCCGAGGATGGAAGCACAGATGTTGCCGGCGCAGGTCGTAGGTGCGACCACGGGACCTGTTGCGGAGGGCGCCAAAGTGTTCCACGACAAAGGCTGCGAGTTCTGTCACATCATTTCCGGCTACGGCGGCGTTCGCGGCCCGGACTTGACCTATGCCGGCGACACCATGACACCTGCGCAAATGACGACGCGCATTTACAGCGGCGCTACCAACATGCCGTCCTATAACGGCAACCTGACTGCGGACCAACTGTCGGCGCTGCTGGCGTTTCTCAGTTCCCGGCATCGCCAGCCCGTGCTTCCGATCCCAGCAGCGCAATGAAAAGGAACAGATGAATGAATAGCTCAAGCCAGCCAGCGGAGACCTGGAATGACAAGCCGCTCAGCAACCTGATGGAGCACATCGTGGAAAAGCATCATACCTTTTGCCGTCAAGAGCTGACGCGGCTCAGCTCCCTGTTCAAGGAGGTCATAGCAAGGCACGGCAAAGATTACCCGGAGTTGAAGCTCATGCAAGCGCTATTCACCGCGATGGCCAAGGAGCTGCAGATGCACCTGGTGAAGGAAGAGCAGACCCTGTTCCCTTACATCGCCCGAGTGGAGGACGCGGCGCGGCAAACCGCCCCCGTCTCTTGGCCCCCCTTCGGCACGGTGGAAAATCCGATTCGCATGATGGTTCTCGAACACGATCAGACAAACATCGAGCTAAACGAAATACGCCGCTTGAGCAAGGGTTACACGCCCCCACCCGGGGCGTCGCAGCCATATGTGGCGCTGTACGACGGTCTGCGAGCCTTCGAACTGGACATGAGCGAGCACGTTCATGCAGAGGACCATCTTCTGTTCCCGCGTGCGATAGCCGTGGAAGTTGAGGCTTGTACCAGGCGCAAGCCGGCGTGACTTTAGTCACTGCCCTGATCCGGCGGGTGATCTAAGCTTGGCCTAGAAAGTACACAGTTAATGGCATATGTCATCGCCGAGTATGCGCCCATTTGCCCCGTCTCTGCGATCTTCGCTTTGGACGATCTTCCGGATCAATGGAGCCACTTCGCCCAGATCAGCGCGGACCATTTCGGCAGGGAGGGAAAATAACCATGCCTGTGGCCGTTGGAACGGCGGAGAACACCTTCGCTAACCCGATCGGCCTGCTGGCGGACTGTCATCGCCGCATCGAACGCTCCCTTCAAGCGCTATTGACGGTGGCCACCCAAGTGGAAGGCGGTCATCTGGACCCTCAACACCGGAGCGCGCTCGCTACAGCCCTCGAGTATTTTCGCCAGGCAGCGCCGAAACACACCGTCGACGAGGAAGAAGACCTTTTCCCTATGCTTCGACAGCTAGCGAGCCCCCGCATCTCGAAAATCGCTGCAGAAGTGGATCGTCTCGAAGGCGAACACAAGACAGCCGGAGCATGGCATCGTGAGGTCGAGGACATTTGCGAGCGCTGGCTTCGTCAAGACCATCTCTCTGGGAAAGAAGCGGCCCATCTCAGCAGACTTCTCGACGCACAATTCCGATCCGGATCGAAAGGAAGACTATGACACCGGTATTAAACGGCACCGCTACTACTGCTTTGGAACACGAGCATCAGAGTGTCAAGGCGGTCGTACAGACCATATCCATAATCGCGGATGACCTCGAACAAGGGAGGCGAATCGACAGCTCGCTTCTTACCGAGGTGATCTTCTTTCTACGCATCTTTGACCGGCAATGTCAAACGGCGAAGGAGGATCGCTTGCTGTTCCCCGCACTGGAAGCGAGGTGCATGTCGGGCCCCGCATGCCCGATTGCGAGTCTCAGGGACGACCACCGCAAGGCTGGCTCTCTCACTTTGGAGCTCGTAAGGGCGGCCGACGCCTTCGCCGCGGGACACGGTTCGGCCAACGAGTCGCTCACCCGCACGCTGCGAGAGCTAGCCACACTTTATCGGGAACATATCTGGAAAGAAGACTATATTCTCTTGCCGCTGGCTGAAAAAGTCCTCACCCCGGAAGAACAAGGCATGCTCTCTCAAGATTTCCAAAGGGTTGAATCCAGGATCAGCTCAGACGAGGTTGCAGGCCGAATCGGCCAGAAGGCCCAGCGATGCCAGTGCCATCTGGGAGAAGTTTTCATTTAGCGACGCGGACGATTCCCCTGCAAAGGCGCCTTGCGGTAGCTAGTTGGTCTAACCGGCGGCGGGGTTAGGGTTCAAGGGTGGCCATAACTTCAACTGAATAGATGGCGGCGCCGGCCACGACGGCAACCGTAGGAGTGCCTCCGGAAGCAGCATTACCCGGGCCTGCCGAGCATGTCACAACATGATCGCCGTGGAAGAAAGCTCACCTAAGATTCTGTCCGATCTCGGGATCTCAGAGAAAGACACGTTGGACCCGAATTGACGGTACGACAGATAAAATGTCTTTTTACGCTGAGCTCCGGAGGTCAGGTGAATCAGTTCACATCGGTCAATAAGGAACGCATTCGGAATCTCCAGCCTGCTTATTTTGCGCTGGTGATGGCAACCGGCATTGTAGCGATCGCTTGCCAGCTCGAACATCTTCGCCGAATAGCCGAGTGGCTGACTGCGCTCAACTTCGGGATGTTTGCGGTGCTTGCGTTACTGATGACTGCACGTCTAGCCCTCTTTCGGCTGGAAGTCCGCGCCGACATTTTGGATCATGCGCGTGCACCCGGTTTTCTGACTATCGCCGCAGGCTCAGCGTTGCTCGGATGCGAGGTCATCCTCATTGAAGGTTGGTATACCGTTGCATTCATCTTGTGGATCGCAAGCGTCATCTTTTGGGTATTCTTGACCTACACCATCTTTGCGGTTTTTACGGTGAAGAAGAGTAAACCCGTTCTAGATCAAGGCATCAACGGAGGCTGGCTGCTTGCGGTGGTCTCCACTCAGGCGGTCGCACAGCTAGCGCTGTTATTGATCCCAGCGTTTCCGAATGGCGCCGATGTGCTGTTGTTCCTCGGCCTGGCGCTGTGGCTGTGGGGCGGGATGCTGTACATCTGGATGATCTCGCTGATCTTCTACCGATACACATTCTTCACCTTTGCGCCGTCCGATTTAATGCCACCCTATTGGATCAACATGGGCGCCATGGCGATTTCGACTCTGGTTGGAAGTGTCCTGGCAGAACGCATTTCCGGCTCAGCCTTGAAAGAACTTCGGCCGTTCGTGGAGGGGTTCACGATCTTTTTCTGGGCGACGGCGACCTGGTGGATCCCAATGCTCGTGATCCTTGGCTTCTGGAGGCACGTCTCAAAGCGATTTCCAATTTCTTACGATCCTCTATACTGGGGCGCTGTCTTCCCGCTTGGCGTGTACGCAGTAGCGACATACCGGCTCGCCCAATTCTGGCACCTTGACTTTCTCTTTTGGATTCCGAGGTGTTTCACCTACGTCGCTCTTGCATCTTGGCTGGCTACATTCGCTGGAATGACTCACGCTATCGTCCGGCCGCATGTTTCCGCTGGTAAACGGCACGAACCGTAAGTTCGCTATGGTCTCCGTGTTGTCTCAACGGACGAACGCAGCTCCTCAAGAAAGGAATCGAGATCAACCGACTCCCGCCGGCAGACCTGTTCGACCGTCACAATGCGAGCTACTGTCCTTCGGAGCGCCGGATTGGCCAGCGGCGTGAAGCCGCGCCGCAGGAAAAGCGGCAACGTATCCGGATAGCGTTCCAAGATTTCCCCGATCCGCGTCTCAGGTCCCGGGATCCAGTCGCCGGCGGCAGGAACGGACACCGGCAGCTCAGGATGTCTTATCAGGTGCTGCCCAAAGCGGATGTTCCGGATCATTTCCAAGCCCCACAGCGCCAATCCGGCCAGCTCGATGAATCCGGAGACGCCCATCACCGCGTAGGCGCGAGGAGTGTAGTCGGTCGCGATTTCAGTCCCGATCCGCAGCACATTGCCAACATTGAGAAGGACAAGCGTCGGCCAGAGGGAGTTCGCTCGCCGGAGGTCCACCCCGGAAAGCGTTGGGACAACCTTGCTGGATACGCCGACGATCATCATGAGGATGAAACCGACCGTCAGCGCGTGTCGGTAAGCGCCCAGATACGCGTGCGAGAACGGGCTGGGCGAGTGTGTCAGCGGTTGAAATACGGCTGCGTCGTAGATGGGCGCGAGAACCAGCATGCCCATCGCCACAACGAACCAGACGTAGGCTGTGCGGATAAATTTGAGGCTGCGATCCTGTTCGCTCGAATGCACTGGCCCCCATATCCGGTACTGCCGGATGGTGCCTGCTGCAATGATTAGCAGCAATAGCGCACATAGCTCGTTCGGCAGCAACATCCAGAACTTGCCAAAAGCGATCGCGCCAATGAACGTGACCGCGCCACCGGCGATGGCACCGTTTATGCCCCAAAAGACAAACCCGCGCCATTTTGGTCCAGGCATACGAAAGCCGTAGGCGTGCGGCAGAAACTTGAGGGATACGCCTAGGATCATCACGACCGCGAAGCCGATCAGTTCGATGTCACGATAGGGGATGTCAAAAGAGGAAACGTGGTATAAGAACTCTTCGCGCGTCTGCGCTCCCTCAAATAGCCAGAAGACCAACGGATTTATAAGAGCCGAGAGGGCGAACCACGCTAGCGATGCAAAGACAAAGCGATCGTAGGGTTCCGGCTTGTGGGCGCTCCGCAAGGTCTGTGCGATAACCATCGCAAAGACGGCGACGGCAACGAATATTGCCACCCCCCCTGCCACTCCGAGCTCCAGAAACCGTGACTGCGGCGCCAGCAGATGCCCAATTGTTTGAAGGCAGATGCCAATCACCATGAGGGGGAGCGCCGCATACGCGAGTCCCGGCCGCCACAGCACCGCATGCTTGAATCGGGGGAACGCTTGGTAGCCGAACCCCATCACGAACAAACCCACGAATCCGAAGACCATCGCATCCGCGTGGGCCAGCACCCACGAGTAGTTCACACTGCCGAAGGCGTGGTTCTTGCCCATGATCCACAGATTGACGGCGCCCCATAAGCATCCGAGCGAGAACACGGTAGCGATCCCGGTTATGAAAAACGGGCGAAAAATGGTGTCCCCGAGCGAGGGCTTCATTTCAAGACGCGCCGGCGGCGGCACCGAGGCCGCCTCATTCAGCTCCGATAGCAGCATGTCCAAAGGAACGCTGTGCAGCCGCGAAAACCACGCCACGGTCTCGCGAGGCCCTTTCGTACCGCCGCAACCGTGCAGGCCATAGCGATCAAAGACCACACGGGTGGCTGGGTACTCGGTTATCACATCTGGCAGCAGGCAATCTTCTCTGATCATCTTTTCGCCTCGACGTTTTCCAGCCCGATACTAACCTGGAAAGGCTCGGGCAGCAGTGACTTCTGTCACCGGCACGAGAGTTAGTCGCTTGGTGGACGGCTACAGCTACACCTCGCGAACCGTCAGCGAGCTGGCGGCTATCGACTCTCCGCCGGGTCGCCGCCGTTTTTCTAGGGTATAGCGCACTTGTGATTCGCATTAGCGGCGGAACCCCGTTCAAGCGGCACCGCAGCCTTCCCGCATCTCGAAGCAAGGCCTCGCGTGGTCGATACCAGCTCTGGCTGGCTCGACCCCGAATCCAATGCCGATGACCGAATGCTCTCCAGGTCCGCGCCGAAGACACGCGAACGCCGCCGACTGAAATCCGCGGTGCGATTGCGCGGCCGACAATGCGTGGAAACGCCCCCCAAAGCGGCTTGAGCGGCCAATAAAAACCAACCAGGTAGAGTGGACACTCGGCTTCCACGCAGGAGGCCACAGGCTCAAGTCCTGTCGCGGCCACCCCTGCAACGGAGGCTGGAGGTCCGGGCCGCCGGCCAGGCGCATTGACGTTGACCGCGCCGTTCTGTTTTAATCGCCAAGATGCCCGCGCTTGAGATTCGCGCCGTCGCCGACAATCTGGTCGAGGCGCTGCGATTCTTTGGGCAAGCCCGCCCGGACGCCGAGATCCGCGACCTCGCGGGTGTATCGCTGATCTTCTGCGGCCTGAACTACGCAGCGTTCAATGCCGCGCTGCTCACGCGGCCCGTGGGCGACGACGCGCGGGAGCTGGCGCGTCTCATCGAAGTTTCCGCCGCCCATTTTGACGGCCGCCGGCTGCGCTGGACCTGTTGGGTGTGTGACGACTTCATGGGCAAAGGGGTTCGCCGCCAGGCGCACCAGATCTTTGGCCGGCACGGCCTGCGTCCCTTGACGTGCGCCCCGGGGATGTATGCCGAACGTTTGCTTCCGCCGCAACGGCCGCTGCCCGCAATCGAGATTCGCCGCGTCAGCGATGCGCCCACGCGCGCTACGTTCGGCGAGATCATGGCGATCGCCTTTGATATTCCGCACTCGGTCAGCACTTCAGTTTACGGCGCCGAGCAAGCCTGGTGCGGCGAATTTCGCGGCTACGTCGGATACTCCAACGGCCAGCCGGTCACCACGGCGGGAGTGGCTATCACCGGCGACGTGGTTGGGCTCTACTCGGTCGCCACTTTGCCGCAGCACCGCCGGCTTGGTTTTGCGGAAGCGATCATGCGCCACGTCATCGGGCAGGCTCGAGAGAGCGCCGGTATCGAACGGACGGTCTTGCAGTCCACGTCGTCGGGCCTTTCGCTGTACGAGAAGATGGGCTACCGCAAGGTGACGGATTTCGACGTGTATATCGCCGGCTAGGCCGGTCAGCGGCGCAGTAGCGCGCCCTCCGCGATCCAGTCCGCGACGCGTTCGATGTCCTGGCCGAGCGCGCGGTCGCCGGTCCAGCGCCGGCTCACGGCCTCCAGCGCCGCCCGCACACCTTCGATCGCGGGACTGGAGCGCAAGGGGCTTAGGCAATCCAGCGCGCGGGCGGCGGCGAGCAGTTCGATCGCCAGAACGGTTTGCGTGTTCCGCACAATCTGCTTGAGCTTGATGGCCGAGGTCATCCCCATGCTGACGAAGTCCTCCTTATTGCCGCTGGTGGTGATGGATCCGGTGGAAGCCGGATGCGCCAGCACGCGGTTCTCGGCCACCAGCGCGGCGGCGGTCACTTGCAGCATCATGAATCCGGATTCGAGGCCGGCGTGACTCGTGAGGAACGGGGGCAGCTCTTCGTTGAGCGCTGGGTTGACCAGGCGATCGATGCGCCGCTCGGAAATGCCCGCCAGCACGGTGAGAGCGATGGCCAGCGAATCGAGCGGGAGCGCCAGCGGCTCGCCATGAAAGTTCCCGCCGGAGAAGATTTCCTGGCCGATCACCAGCGGATTGTCGGTGACGGAATTCAGCTCGATTTCCAAAGCACGCCGCGCGGTCTCCAGGGCGTCGCGCACGGCCCCATGCACCTGCGGCGCGCAGCGCAAAGAGTACGCATCCTGCACGCGGCGGCAGGCGATATGCGAATGCCGGATCTCGCTCTGCTCCAGGTAGCGAGTCAGGTTGGCGGCGCTTTGGATCTGTCCGGAGAAGGGGCGCGCTTGGTGAATGCGCGCGTCGAAGGCGCGGGGAGTGCCGCGCAATCCATCGATGGTCATGGCGCAGATGAGGTCGGCTGATTCCACCAGCGTCTCGGCAGCTCGCAACTGGAACAATCCCACCGCCAGCATGCCCTGCGTCCCGTTCAAAAGAGAGATGCCTTCCTTGGAAGCCAGCACCAACGGTTCGATTCCGGCGCGCCGCAACGCCTCGCCGCCCGGATAGCGCGTGCCCTCGAATTCCGCTTCGCCTTCGCCGATGAGCACCAGCGCGATATGCGCCAGCGGCGCGAGATCTCCACTGGCTCCTACGCTGCCTCGCGACGGAACCACCGGTGTGACCCTGTGGTTCAGCAGGTCGCACAGCCGCTCGGCGACCAGCGGCCGAATGCCGGAAAACCCCTTGGCCAGCACGTTGGCGCGGATCAGCAGCATAGCGCGCACTTCCGGGCCGCTCAGCGGCGGGCCGACGCCGCAGGCGTGCGAACGTACCACGTTGCGCTGGAGCTGCTCGAGCTGTTCGGAAGGCACCCGCACATCGGCCAGCAGTCCCACGCCGGTGTTGACCGCATACACGGCGTCCTCGCCGGCCGCGAGTTTTTCCACGACGGCGCGCGACTGTCGCATGGCTTGCAGCGCTTGCGGAGCGAGCGCTACACGCTCATCCAGCACCGCCACCTGGTGGACCTCATCGAAAGTCAGATGCGCGCCGTCCAGCGTGACCATCCCTCCCATCTTAGGCCGGACGCGCAATGTCAATTTTGATCCGTGGCGGATGCGCTCTTGCGTGCCATGCCGGTCACTCGTGCCGGCGCTCAGCGGCACGCACGTTCGACGCGCGCGTCAATAGCGTGCGTTGATCCACTTCTGCACATAGTCGAAGAAATTTTTCACCGTGTTGGAATATTGGCCGGGCGTGGTTTCACAGGCCGTGCAGGGAATGATGCCGTGCTGCGCGCCTTCGATGACGATAAAGTCTTTGTCTTTGCTGGCCGCGGCCTCGAAGTGAATTTCGTTGTCGCGAATGAAGTAGTGTGCGCCCATGGCGGTGATCAGAATGGGCGCCGAAATATTGCGCAGCGCGCAGGGAGTGGAATTGTTGCTGGAGCACCAGTCGATGCCGTCCATCGAATCGGTGGCTCGAATCGCGTTGGCGCTCAGGAAGGACCGGATTGTCAGCAGCCGCGTGCCCGTGGCGAATGCGGCGTTCTGCTCAGGAGTCCCACGCGCGCGCCGCACGCTCTCGACCATCTGTGTCACGATCGTGCCATCGTTCTTGAGCAGCTTCCGCGGCTTGAGGGTGCCATGGTGAATGGCGGGGTCGATGTCCATCAGCCGTGCGCCCTCGCCGCGCACGATCAGGAACACGTCGTCATCCGGATAGGCCGCCTTGCCTGCTTTCATGTCGCGCATTTTTGCAAGCGCAACGTCGATCAGGCGATTCATGCGGTCGGCCTGCGCTTTGAAATATCTCTTCTGAAAATCCTCCGAATAAGACGACCGGCCTTTCGGACTGTATCCGTTCCTGGCGCTGAACGGATCGAGCTCCGGATTGATCTGGCGTGGATCGCTCTCGTTGAGAACCGCGGGATTGAGCGCCCGCAGACTGTTGACCGAGTTGCCCGGATGCGCGTCCACGAAAATGATGCCGTCGGCGCGGGGCAACCCCGCCAGATTGTTGCCGCACTCCACCAGCTTGTTGGGCCCCTGGCAGGTAAGCCGGCCCTTTTTCCGCGACGGCCTGATAGAAACTCATGGTCGGACCGCCGCCGCTGTGGCCCAGCAGAAGCACTTTGGTGATGCCGGGCTGCTCGCGTAAAAACTCGACGCCGGACTTGACGTCCAGCGCGTTGTCTTCCCAATGAACCGCAGCCTCGTTGTTGTCCGAGCGCGGATTCATCGCCAGCACCAGGAACCCGCGCTTCGACAACTCACGCGTCGCGATGTGCGACAGAAAGTTGACGGTGCGGTGCATCAGCAGGACGGCGACGTGCGGCGCCGGACCCGAATCAGGCTTGTAGAGCGCGCCTTTCACCGCGGCCGGCGTGAATTGAATGTAGGCCGGGCTGCTTTGCGCCTGGAGCAGAGTCGCCGCTATGGCCAAAACGGCGCCGGCGATTGCGATTCGACTCCTCTTCATTTGGGCGGTTCCCACAGCTCGATGCGGTTCCCCTCCGGATCCATGATCCACGCGAAGCGCCCGTATTCATGCTCCTCACGCCTGGGGTCGATCTCCACGCCTTCCTGGCGCAATGCTTCCAGCAGTTGGTCCAGGTTGTCCACCCGGTAATTGATCATGAATGGCGACCGGCTTGGATCGAAATACCTTGTGTGCTCTTCGAAGATCGCCCAAGCGGTGGAGGCTTCGCGTTTCGGCTCATCGATGTCGCGCCAACGCAGCGCCACGCCTTGACCATGCGGCTCGCGTTTCAGTCCCAGGTGCGCCTCGTACCATTGGTAGAGCTTTTCCTGGTCTCGCGCCTTGAAAAAAATGCCGCCGATCCCAGTAACTCGCTTCACTCGCGTTTCACCTCCGACTCAGTTTATCCTGCGCACGCGGAAGCGCCAAGCGGCCGGAGTTTTTCCTTCCGCACGGAGGAGCCGCTCGGCGAACTCTGGCACTTGCCGCGGGTAACCTCAGAAAATTCCGAAACCCGCCACCAGCCGCTTGGATCCGATCAGAATCGCCAGCACGCACAGTATGATCGCCACCGTCGAATTCTGCCGGTTGGGACCCTTGGTGACCACGTGCGCCACGATGCTGAAAATCAGCCCAACGAACGCGAAGGGGATGTTGAACCAGTTCACCCATCCGAAGCAGGGAATGAATCCCACCATCATTCCGCACAACGCCAGAATGCTCCAGGCCAGGCTCAGCGCCTGCATGTGCTCACCGCCCCTTCCTGCGCAGGAAAACCAGCGCGCAAACTTCGTTCGAAACGAATGCCAGGTACAACGGAATGCCGCCCCGGTTGGCGCGGCCGGCCTCGCCCAGGCGGCCTTCGGAAATCGCCAGAAAACTGGTGGTCATCCCGCAGAACGGGCATTCCCGGCCATACTTCGCCTTCCACTCGCAGACCGGGAACAGATGCGCCAGCCGCTCGCGTCCGAGCGCATAGGGCGCCGCCAGGGTGCCCAGAACGATGAGGCTGATCACCAGCCACACGATCCGCAGCGCTTGTTTAAAGTCCTCCGTCACAGTCGCACCCGATCATTCTATACGATAGACTATTAGTTTAAGTTCGATCTTATGCTGTCGGTTGTCATTCCGATTCACAACGAAGAGCCCTCCATCCTGCCGCTCTATGACCGGCTAACCTCGGTCCTCGAAGCGCTCCAGAAGCCCTACGAGATCATCGTCGTGGACGACGCTTCCACAGACCGCAGCTTCGATCTGCTGGCCAACCTGGTGGAGACGGATGCGCACCTGAAGGTAGTTCGCCTGCGCCGCAACTTCGGGCAGACCGCGGCGCTCTCGGCCGGGTTCGACGAGGCGCAAGGCAGCGTCATCGTTTCGCTGGACGGCGACCTCCAGCACGCTCCCGAGGACATCCCCGTGCTGCTGGCCAAGATCGAAGAGGGCTACGATATCGCGAGCGGCTGGCGCAAGGACCGCGTGGATAATGCCATCACGCGAAAACTTCCCTCGCGCGTCGCCAATTGGCTGATGGCCAAGGCGTCGGGCATCGAGCTGCGGGACTTCGGCACTACGTTCAAGGCGTATCGCGCCGAGATCCTGAAAGAGATCAACCTGTACGGCGAGCTGCACCGCTTCATTCCCGCGCTGGCGAGCTTCTACGGGGCGCGCATCGCCGAGGTTCCCATCCGCAACACGCCGCGCCTGGCCGGCGGCTCGCACTACGGCCTGGGCCGGACCTTCAACGTGATGTTCGACATTCTCACCATCAAATTCCTGCTCAAGTATTTCACCCGCCCCATGCACTTCTTTGGCCGCGTGGGCCTGGCGGGACTGATTTTTGGCGGCGGGATTTTGGGAACGCTCGCGGTTCGCAAACTGTTGGGACATGCGTTGCTGATGGAGCACGGCCCGCTGATGATCGCGGGCGGCCTGCTTCTGCTGGGCGGCTTGATGATGTTCAGCACCGGCCTGCTGGGCGAAGTGCTGATGCGCACCTACTTCGAGAGCCAGGGCCGCCGCATCTACGCAGTGCGCGAAATCCGCTGCCGCCGCGAACCCGTGGCCCCCGCCTAGCGCCCCGTGGCGCACGCACTCGTGCCTGCCGCGTTCACACTCCTGTGAACGCCTTGAAGACTGCACACCGAACCCGCTGGAGTCCTGCTCGCTGCCGCGCCGTTTCTCTCACTCTGAATCAACTACCTCCCGGCCCACGGCGCGCGCCGGGTTGTGGCAGCAGCTTGACCTCCTATACGTCACTGCCGTATAGTAAGAGGCGTGATCGCCGAGATCGTAAGCCTGCCGGCATACGAATCACAAGTCTCGGCGCTCCTCGGCGAAGATGAGCGGATGGCCATGGAGTTCTACATCGCCAGTGCGCCGGAACACCATCCCGTCAGGGCGGTTTTCGCAAAGTTCGCTGGGCCCGGCCAGGCAAGGGAAAGAGCGGCGGATTTCGCGTGATTTATTTCTATCTGCCGGAACCGGGGCGTGTCTACATGGCGGCGATCTACTCCAAATCCCGTAAGGAGACGTTGTCGGCAGCCGATCAGCACGTGCTCGCAAAGCTCGCGGCACACATCAAGAAGGCATCAAAAGGAGGGCGATAGTCATGCGCACGCGCAAGTCGAACAATGCAGCCAAGCGGCGAACCAAACTGGGCAAGGCACTGGAGCAGAGCGCCAAAGAGATTCTGGCCCATGCGAGGGGTGAAGTAAGACTGCCCACCCGGCGCATCGTGCTGCCGGACGAGGTCGATGTGAAGCGCATCCGAATCAAGGCGCGAATGTCGCAGGCCGAGTTCGCGCGCGCGTTTTGCATCAATCCTCGAACGCTACAGGAATGGGAGCAAGGACGCAGAAGACCCGACGCAACCACCCGCGCCTACCTAGCCGTGATCGCGAAAAACCGAGAGGCCGTCTTGGCGGCACTGGCGCCCTGACCTCGAGACGATGTGGCGCACGCACTCGTGCGTGCCGCGTTCACACTCGTGTGAACGCCTTGAGGAAGCTGGAGTCCTTCTCGCCGCCGCGCCAGGCTGGTCCCCAGCGCATCATCATGAGCGCACAGGGCGCGGCGGCCTCCTCCTGTCGGACAAAGAGCACTGCCGCGGTGTTCCGGTGTGCGACAGAGACCAGCCGGAGGACCTTCGATCGCGAACTAACAAGGGCTTGCTACAAAATGGAATCGCGGCACAGGTGCTATTCTGAAAATCGAGATGTACCTGCCCATAGCCGTACAAAGGCAGCCCAAATCAACATCGCCGTCGCGCAGGTCCTGAATGAGTTTTCTCCGTGAGTCAAGCACATCCGCTACGACATTGGACAGGATTGGACCAGCCAGTGGGCCATTTTCTTCCGCGTAGTGCTTTCGGATGACGCGGCGAGGAAAAGTCTCCGTGAATTGGCCCCCCGCATCATCTGGCGAACCACGGACCTGCTGGAGCTCCCGACGCTCGGGCTGTCTCCGTATTTCAATTTCCGCAGCGAATCGGAACAAGCCAAACTGCGTGAACCAGCCTGGGAGCCAGGGATGAACGCGGGATGAGTCTTGCAGATGATCTCCTGGAGCAGGCATACCACCTCGCTAACCGGGAGAGTTAGGTCACCGGGCCCGGCCTGACCGCATCTTCGAATAAGGTTGATTGACCTGCAAACGTGCGAACAGTCGGCCCGGAACCCGGCCCGCCCGCAGCTCGCATTCTCGAAGGACGTAAACACTGATCCCGAGTTTTCGTAGGATCCGCCGCGTCAGCCGGCGCAGATTTGAAGCGTTCCTAGCGCCGCTGGTCTGTCGCCAGCACGAGCTGTTCGGTCACCCGGCTGCGCCAGTAATTCTCGAACAGGCCCTTCATGGCTTCGCCCATGCCACCGTGCTCGAACACCACCGCGGTCCAGGTGGGCCGCGTGATCACCGGATCCAGCAGCGCCAGCAGCCCGCGCTTGCCGTCGAACACGGCCAGCTTCATGGGAAGCGAATCGGCTTGGCCGATTTCTACGCCCGCGTTGGCGTATTCCTCCAGCCGCTGGCGGTGCGCCGTATCCAGCGTGCCCGCCTCGATCAGCAACCGGCAGGTGACTCCGCGCAAGCGCGCCTTTTTCACCAGTTGTTCGTCCAGCGGATCCACCGCGTAGGGCGGCCGCGAAAATTCCAGGTATTCGCTCGAAACCTCGGAAAGCATGCGGCGATACTGCATCGCGGTCTGCTCGGGGTCGCTCACGATGCGCAGGTAGTCCAGCGTGCCGCGCTCGCCCCGGCCCTCGGAGTAAGCGTCCGTCAGGTCGTTCACCAGCGTGTCGCCCATGCGCGTCTGGTCGCTCAGCTCGCGCTGCAGCAGTTGCGCGCGCCGCGACAGATAGCTCGGCACCGCCAGGCTGGGCTCCACGGCGGAAAAAAGCTTGGTCTTCTCCTGCACCACTTGCGCGAAGCCTTTTTCCACCAGGCTGTCCAGCACCTCGTAGATTTTCTGGCGCGGCACGTGGGCGCGCGCGGCCAGCTCCAGCGCTTTGAAACGCGGATGCCCGATCAGCACCAGGTAGGAGCGGGCTTCGTACGCGTTCAATCCCAATTGCTGTAGCCGCCGCCAAAACCGCTGGAAGTCCATGTCTGGCAGTTCAGGCGTCATCTGCTTTCCATTTCCGGTGGCGCACAGCCTGTCGTGCGCGCCTCGAAAAAGCCCGGAGCGCGCCTCGATCATCTGTGCGTCTTGAGCATACCAAATGGCCCGAGGCCGTTGCTGTTAGAATCACGGTAGATCGAGTTTTTCTCTTATGCCTGAATTACCCGCCACTCTCGGCACTCTTAACCAGAACCAGTTTTCCGAATCCCGCATCGGCAGCCGCAGCGTCAAAGACGAGCTGCGGCAGAATCTGATCTGCAAACTGCAACGCGGCGAGGAGTTGTTTCCCGGCGTGGTGGGCTACGACGACACCGTGATTCCGCAGATCGTCAACGCCATCCTCTCCCGCCACAATTTCATCCTGCTGGGTCTGCGCGGCCAGGCCAAGACCCGCATCATCCGCATGCTGACCACGCTGCTCGACGAGCGGCTTCCGTTCATCGCCGGCTGCGAGATCCGCGACAATCCTTATCACCCCATCTGCCGCCGCTGCCGCGACCTGATCGAGGTGAAGGGCGACGAAACTCCCATCGACTGGCTGGGCCGCGACGAGCGCTACGTCGAGAAGCTCGCCACGCCGGACGTCACCATCGCGGACATGATCGGCGACATCGATCCCATCAAGGCCGCGCGCGGAGGACACGATCTTTCGCACGAGCTGACCGTGCACTACGGCCTGCTGCCCCGCGCCAATCGCGGCATCTTCGCCATCAATGAGCTGCCCGACCTGGCGGGCAAGATTCAGGTGGGATTGTTCAACATCATGCAGGAAGGCGACGTGCAGATCAAGGGCTACCCGGTGCGCCTGCCGCTGGACATCCTGCTCGTGTTTACCGCCAATCCGGAGGACTACACCGCGCGCGGCAAGATCATCACGCCGCTGAAGGATCGCATCGGAAGCGAAATCCGCACTCACTATCCGCTCACCATCGAGCAGGGCCTCTCCATCACCCAGCAGGAGTCCTGGACCGAGCGGCCGTCCGCCATTGGCTTGCAAACACCCAAGTATATTCGCGAGATCGTCGAGCAACTGGCCTTTCTGGCGCGCGAAGACAAGAAGGTGGACAAGCGCTCGGGCGTTTCGCAACGCCTGCCGATTTCGGTGCTCGAAAATGTGGTGTCGAACGCCGAGCGCCGCGCCTTGAAGGCGGGTGAAGACATGGCCGTGCCGCGCGTGCTGGACATCTACGCCGCGCTTCCGTCCATCACCGGCAAACTGGAGCTGGAGTACGAGGGCGAGCTGAAAGGCGGCGACAACGTCGCGCGCGAGCTAATTCGCATGGCCGTCGGCAAGGTCTACAGCGGCTACTTTGACGGCGTCAACGTCTCACAGATTGTGCAGTGGTTCGAGCTGGGCGGCTCGCTGAAGCTGGATGAGATGCTGAATTCGGCCGGCATGGTCAAGCAACTGGGCCATATTCAAGGCCTCATGGAGAAGACCTCCGCGCTGGGGCTGGGCGCGAGCGAGCCGGACGCGCTGCGGGCTTCGGCCGCCGAGTTTATCCTGGAAGGCCTGTACGCGCACCGCCGCATCAGCCGCAACGAAGAGCTCGGATTTACAGCCGGAGAACGTAAGCGCGAGCCGCCCGAGGGCGGGGAAGGACGCCGGCCGCCGCGCCGCCAGTTCAACTAAGGGTGTCTTATGAAATGGGTCCGCTATTCACGCTACACCGGTGACGATTTCGGCCTCAGCGCTGAGGACCTGCTCAAGGCCCTCTCCGATTTCTTCTTGCAGAGCGGCTTTCAAAACCAGTACATGGGCTTCAGCGAGTGGAACCAGCACACGCTGGAGGATTTGAAGAACGCCATCCAGCGCGCGCTCGAACAAGGCGAGATGTTCGATTCCGAGCAGGCTCAGCGCATCCAGCAGGCGCTCGAGAACATGACGCCCGAGCAGATGGACGATCTGCTGAACCGGCTGGCGCAGAAACTGGTAGATGAAGGCTACATCACCGAGCAGCAGCAGGCCAACGAAACCGGGCCCGGAGCCATGGGCAACGCGGATCGAAAAGTCAACGTGCAGGTCACCGACAAATCCATCGACTTCCTGGGATTCAAGACGCTCAAGGACCTGCTCGGTTCGCTCGGCAAATCCAGCTTCGGCGCGCATGACACGCGCGACCTCGCCACCGGAGTCGAAACCAGCGGCGCCGCCAAGCCCTACGAGTTCGGCGACACCTTCAATCTGGACATCAGCCAGACGCTGTTCTCGGCCATCCAGCGCGAAGGCCTGAAGGTTCCGCTGCAACTGGAGTATTCGGACCTGCACGTTCACCAGGCGGAATATCAAAGCTCGTGCGCGACGGTCCTGATGCTGGATTGCAGCCACAGCATGATTCTCTATGGCGAGGATCGCTTCACGCCGGCCAAGAAGGTCGCCCTCGCCCTGGCGCATCTGATCCGGACGCAGTATCCGGGCGACAGCCTGCGCTGCGTGCTGTTCCACGATTCAGCCGAGGAGTTGCGTTTGTCCGAACTCGCGCGCGTTCAAGTCGGTCCCTACTACACCAACACGCGCGATGGCTTGATCCTGGCGCAGCGCCTGCTCAACCAGGAAAAGAAAGACATGAAGCAGATCATCATGATCACCGACGGCAAGCCCTCGGCGCTCACGCTCGAAGACGGCCGCATGTATCGCAACGCGTTCGGCCTGGACCCGCTGGTGATCAGCCGCACACTCGAAGAAGTCAGCCGCTGCAAGAAGCAGGGCATTCTGATCAACACCTTCATGCTGGCCAGCGATTTTGGTTTAGTGAACTTCGTCCAGAAGGTGACGGAGCTGTGTCGTGGCAAGGCGTATTTCACGACGCCATATAATCTTGGGCAGTATTTGCTCATGGATTACATGAACCGCAAAACGCGCACCATTCACTGAGCCGGTTTGCCGTGCCGCGGTGTAACGGGCACCGGTTCCGGACTGATCAGGCGCGGTAGCTTGAAGCTCACTGAGAGTCCTCAATTTCGGTGGTCCAACCTTGGGTTAGGTGAGCTTCTTCCTGGTATGATCTCCGAGACATACTATTGGTATGAAAGTCGGACTACGCGGTCAGGTCACGATTCCGAAAGAATTGAGACAAAGTATGGGATTGGACCCGAGACAGAAGTGATATTTCGTTCGGCGCCCGGTGGCATTCTCCTGAAGAAAGCGCCGCAGAAACTGAATCTTGCCAAGTGGAAGGGGCGCGCCAAGGCGAGCTTCCGGGAACTGGGGTTCAAGTCTGTCGACGATTACATGGAGCATGTCCGCGGGCGATGATTATGGCGGTCGATACCAACATCGTGCTGGACATCCTCCTGCCGAGCGAGGGTTCTGTGGCCGGTCCATACGAATGCTGGAGGAAGCGATAGATACCGGATAGTTGGCGATCTGCGATGTGGTCTACGCGGAACTTTCCGTGCACTTGTCGAAGCAGCATGAATGCGGCGAATTTCTTGATGAGAACCAGATCCGCGTGGAGCCCTTGGATCGCCCGGCGCTATTCTGGCAAGCCGGGCGTGGCGAAGGTATCGCCAGCAAGGCGGTCCACGGGCACGCATCCTGGCGGATTTCCTGATCGGCGCGCATGCTCAGACGCAAGCTACGCGCCTGTTGTCGAGAGACCGCGGCTTCTACCGCACCATGTTTCCCGCGTTGAAATTGGCCGACCCGGCGAGCTTCTGACTCACCAGCGAAAATTGCTGACGATGAAATACGCCACCGGCATGGCGAACAGGCTGCTGTCCACTCGGTCCAGCCAGCCGCCGTGACCCGGCAACAGCGTGCCGCTGTCCTTGACGCCGGCGCCGCGCTTCAAGGCCGACTCGCACAAATCTCCGAACTGGCCGGCGATGTTGGCCACCGCCGCCAGCGCCAGGCCCTCGGCCAACGGAACCGCCGGCAGCAAGCGCGGCAGATAGATTGCGCCATAGATGACCGACGCGGCCACCGATCCGGCCGCGCCCTCCCAGGTCTTCGCGGGACTGACGTGCGGCGAAAGTTTGTGGCGTCCGAGCAGCTTGCCCACATAGAGAGCCGCGATGTCGCCCAGCCAGTTGAGCGATAGCGCGAAGAACAGCCAGTACGGATTGATGGCTCTCAGTTCGATACCGCAGCGCAGCGTGCCGAAGACGTACAGAATCCCGAGCACCAGCGCGGCGGCGCCGGGAAGAAAATCCGACAGATCGCTGAAGCGAAGCGCGAGAGCCAGAGCGAGAATGGCCACCAGAACGAAGAAAGCCGCATCTCTTTCCGGAATGAAGAGAACCAAAAGGCCGGCGACATAGCCGAACAGGCCCGGTTTCGGGATCGAATGCAACGATGCGAGCGCGGCATACTCGCGGAAGCACAGAATGCCGACCACGGCCACGGTGGCGAGAAAGCCCCACTGGGGAGCCCACAGGATCAGGTAGCAGAAGATCGGGATGAGGAGAAGCGCCGTGACGACGCGCTTCATCGCGCCAGCGTGCCGACCGTTTCAGCCCACTCGTCCGGCTGGCCGCGTTCCGTCTCCAGACCCAGCCCCCCGAAGCGCCGGTCGCGTTTCTGGTAGTCCAGAATCGCGTGCAGCAAGTCGGACCGCCGGAAGTCGGGCCACAGGGTATCGGTGACGTACAGTTCGGCGTAGGCGATTTGCCACAGCAGGAAATTGCTGACGCGCATCTCGCCTGAGGTCCGGATCAGCAGGTCCGGGTCAGGCAGGCCGGCGGTGTACAGGCGTGCGGCGATGGCCTGCTCGTCGATGGCGAGCTGGTCCAGGCGCCCTTCGCTGCGCGCGTCTTCGAGGATGCTGTTGAAGGCGTCCACAAGTTCGGCTCTTCCGCCGTAGTTCAGCGCGACGTTCAGGCGCATGCCGCGGTTGCTGGACGTGGACTCGATGGCTGCTTCCAGTTCGCGCCGCACCTGTTCGGGCAGGCCTTCCAGCCGGCCCATGCAGGTGAAGCGGATGCCATTGCGCATGATATCGGGAAGCTCGCGCCGGAGATACACGCGCAACAGCCGCCACAGCATGTCGACTTCGGTCCGCGGCCGTTTCCAGTTTTCGACGGAAAACGCATATAGCGTCAGGGCTTGAATTCCCAGCCGGCTGCAGGTCTCGACGGTAGCGCGGACCACTTCGATGCCAGCCTTATGTCCGGCGGCGCGTGGGAGGCTGCGACGCCGGGCCCACCGCCCGTTGCCGTCCATGATGATGGCGATGTGCGCAGGCAAGCGGTCGGGATCGATCGTTTTCGCCAGAATCCAATCTTTGCTGCCTGGCTTGAGGACTTCGAACAAATCTTTCATTCGGCCAAGCTTTATGTTACACCCGGCGCGACGTGAGTCGCTCAAACCGGGCTAGAGCGCCACCGAGCGAAGCGTGGCCGGCGCGCCCAGCTTTGAGCGTCAGCTTCCCAGTTGGCCGTGCAGGCGGACGATCACTTCCAGATAAAATCCCACACCCAGCGAAGCGAGGCTGAGAAAAGTGCCGAACGGCAGCTCGTAGGTGGACGCGTCCTTGCCGGTGGCCCAGATATAGGTCAAGCCCACGATCGCGCCCAGCAACGATCCGGCGATCAGCGCCAGCAGCGCGCCTTGCAGGCCCAGGAACGCGCCCAGCATGGCGACCATCTTGACGTCTCCCAACCCCAGCCCCTCGCGATGTCTCATCCTTTGATACAGAGCGCCCACGATCCAGAGCGCCCCGCCGCAGAACACCGCGGCGAAAATCGATTCGGTCATCGAGACCACCCGCTCGCTCCGCAGTGAACCCAGAAACAGCCGCATCATTCCCCAGTTCATGGGAACGAACGCCGCGAGCGCGACGCCGGCCAGGGCGCCGCCCAGGGTGAACTCATCGGGAAGAATGCGCTCTTCGAGGTCGGAAAAGAAAAGCGCGATCAGGATGGCCGCGAAAACGCAGAATTTCGCTGCCGCGGCGCTCGGTCCCAGAAACCAGAAAGCGGCGAAAAAGGCTGCGGCGGTCACCAGCTCGACCAGCGGATAACGAAACGAAATGCGGGCTCCACATTTGCGGCAGCGCCCGCGCAGCAGCGCGTAGCTAAGGAGAGGAACATTATCGAACCAGCCGATCGGAGCTTCACAAGCCGGACAAAAAGAGCGCGGCCGGACCACCGAGAGGTCCCTCGGCAGGCGGTGAATGCAGACGTTCAGAAAGCTGCCGATCAGCAGCCCTGCCAGCGCAGCTAGGCAAGCTTCGAGCAATTTAGAATCCTCTCATAGACGCATATGGTGTCGTCGACCATGCGGTCGACGGAAAACATCTTTTCGACTCGAATCCTGGCGCGCGCAACCAGGCGGGTGGCGAACGCGCGATCCTCGAGCAAGTGGCGGATATGGCGCGCCAGGGCTTCCGGCTCGTTTTGCGTCAGCACTCCGGTGACTCCGTCCTCGATGACTTCGCGTAGCCCGCCCACGTCGCTGGCGATCACGGGGACGCCGTGGGCCATGGCCAGCAGCGCGGCTGATCCCAAACCTTCCAAATCCGTAATATAGACGAACAGCGCAGCCTCCGGGAGATCGCGGCTGAGGTTTCTGGAAAATGCCACCGGAAGATCGGCCAGCGCCGCGGCGCGTTCGATGATTGCTTTTCCCTTATGGGGATCTTCGGAATCCAGCGCCAATACGCGGGAGCGCTGCGACGCCTTGGCGGGCGGCGGGATCGGAACGCCGTCGTAGACCACGCTGATGCGCGCTGCTTCCACGCCGGCTTCGATCAAGGTCTGCCTGACGTACTCCGACACGGCGATGAACTGCGCGGCCCGGCCATACTTCCAGCGCGAAGCGAAGCCAGACCGGACCGGGAATGCGACCCGGCGCGACACGGCGACCGGTTTACCCAGCCAGAGGGCGACGGTGTGCGCCCGCGCATCGTGGGCGTGAATCAAGTCCGCGCCCGCCGCAGCGCCCGCGAGCGCGGTCATGCGCAATGGCCGGGCTTCCATGTGCTGCGCCAGCGCGGCCTGGAGCAGCGGAGAGCCGGGAGGAGCGAGCAAACGGACGCGCTGCCCGCGCGCCGCCAGCCCGCGCAGCAGATACAGCGCCTGCCATTGCCCGCCGCGCATCTCTGCGCCGGTATCAATGTGCAGCGTGAACAAGCTAGCCTCGCAGGCCCATGTTCCTGGCTTTCGCGTATTTCAGGAAATTGTAGAGCGCCGCCATGTAGGCGATGGCCAGGCCTTCGGTGCCGTCCAGAAAACCGCGTTTCAGGACATAGGTCCGGAAAAAAGTCCAAGGCGGATCGAGCGCCAGCTCTTTCCAGCCGATGAGCGCTTTCTGGCTCACCAGTTGCTCGGCGGCGAGTGTAGTGTAGCGGTCCATGGTGCGAAGGTGCTCGGAGAGCGAATTGCAAGTGAAGTGCAGGAGGTTCGACTTCAGGTGCCCGATGCGGCCCTCCACCAGCACGGATTCGTGCACGTAATTTCCCACCCACTTAGCGCGGCGGCGATCGAACAGGCGCACCTTGCGGTCCGGATACCAGCCC
Source organism: Bryobacteraceae bacterium (assembly GCA_035632015.1). Lineage (GTDB taxonomy): Bacteria > Acidobacteriota > Terriglobia > Bryobacterales > Bryobacteraceae > Palsa-89. The sequence continues at coordinate 3,348 of DASQHQ010000182.1, read as the reverse complement.
GAGTGCAGGATCCAGCGGCCCAAGTACTGCGCCAGGCGGGGCATGGTGTAGGCATCGAACTCCGGCCCGTTCTTCTTGATCTGCCAGAGTTCTGCCTCGAGCGATTCGCTAAGCGCTTCGTCGGCGTCGAGCGAAAGCACCCAGTCGTGCTGGCAGCATTCGGAGGCGTAGTTCTTTTGTCCGGCATAGCCGCGCCAGGCCATGTCCAGAACGCGCGCGCCGAGTTTTGTTGCAAGCTCCACCGTGCGGTCCGTGGATCCGCTGTCCACCACCACCACTTCGTCGCAACATCGCAGGCTTTCCAATGCCCTTGCGATATTTTGCTCTTCATTGAAGGTGATGATCGCGGCGGAGATTTTCATCCGGGGGCTGCTGATAGTTTAGCGCGGGGGCTTCAGCGCGCCACCAAGGCTTGGACCGCCTCGAGCTCCTTGCCCGCCTCGGCCAGCTTGCCTTGTGACACGAGATCCCGATAGCGATCCAAGTGCCGGCGGATCTCGACGATGCGCGGATCCGGCGCACCGGGCTGAAGGCCGAGGACCTTGGTGCCGGGAGGCGCGACCGGAGGAGCGGGCCGCTCTTCAGTGACCTGAGGCGCCGCCACGTTCTGTCCCGCCAATTGAGCCAGGGCTTGCTCGTACGTATCGGCGTAGACCAGATTGTTGCCCATCGCGAGCGCCACCTTTTTCAACTGCGGCATCTTGGCCTGCGAAGCCTGAATGTAAATCGGCTCGACATACAGGAAGGTGTGCTCGATGGGCAGCGCCAGCATCTGGCCGCGCAGCACCTGCGAGCCCTGCTGGTTCCACAAGGTCAGATCCTTGGAAATATTCTGGTCCTGATTGATGCGGGCTTCCACTTGCATCGGTCCCAGGATGATTTCCTGCTTGGACAACAGCAGCACCACTTTCTCGCCCAGGTGCTCGCCGTCGCAGCGGGCCATCATGAGGCCGATCAGATTGTCGCGGTTGCGGGGCGTGAAGGGGAGCATGAGGAGAAATTCCGGCTGGGTTTCTCCGGGCAAGGTAGCCACCACGTAGGTTGGCGCGACGGGTCCGGGCTGCGCGCCTTGTTCGTTGGTAAATTTCGCGGCATCCCAGGCGTCCGATTTGTTGTAGAACGTGCTGGGGTCCTTCATGTGGAAGATCCGGTAAGTGTTGGCCTGCGCCGCGAAGATCATCTCCGGATAGCGCACGTGGCGCCGCAGATCCGCCGGCATGGCGCTGGCCGGTTCAAAAAGGGCGGGGAAAAGATTGCGGTAAGCCTGCAGCAGCGGATCCTCGGGATCGAACACGTAAAGATGAACCGTGCCGTCGAAGGCATCAATGGTGGCTTTGACGGAATTGCGGATATAGTTAAGCGAGCCGATGCCTTCCAGGTCCACGCTGCGCGAGTAGGGATGCACGCGTGACGTCATGTAGCCGTCGATGATCCAGACCAGCCGGCCGTCGCTGGTCAGAACGATGTAGGGGTCCGAATCCCACGCCAGGAAATTCGCCAGCGTGCTGACGCGCTGGGTCACGTTGCGGCGGATCATCATGCGGCTTTCAGGTGTGAGGTATCCGGTCAGCAGGATATTCCAGTCGCCGCGCGAGACCGCCGCGGCCAGCCGCAGAGACAGAGATGAAATGGGGAAGCCGCCCTTTCCGTCGTAACGGTTCTCGACGTTGTGCTCACCGGCCGGGTAATCGAACTCCGGCTGCGCGCTGCGGACGAACACCGGTTCCTGCACGTTCTCGCCGTAGTAAAGTTCGGGCCGCGCGAGCTTCAATCCGGGTGCGCTGACCACGGGCGGCGCATCCTTGATGATCAGCTCCGGCAGGCCATTGGGAGAAACCCGGTTGGCCTCCGCCATCACGATGCCGTAGCCGTGCGTGTAGATGAAATGCGGATTGATCCAGGTGGAGCGCGCGTCGCCAAGCTGAGTCAGATCCAGTTCGCGGGGTGATATCATCACCTGCCGAAGCTCGTTGGCGAACGTGTAGCGGTCCACGTCGGTATCGGAATAAAGATACGGGCGGTAGGGCTGGAGCTGGGTGATGGCGTCATGAAAGGCGTGCCAATCCCACAGCCGGACGTTATCGAGCAGCGGTTTGTGTTGGGTGAAGTCGATCTTTTGTTCCGGCTGGGCCGCAAAATCGATTTCGCGCGTGCGTTGATCGATGCCGAAGGCCGAGCGCGTGGCCGCGATATGCCGCTCGATGAAAGGCCGCTCGATGGAGATTTCGTTGGGCCGCACGTAGGTCGCGGTGACGATGGGCGGGATCAGGTTGCGCACGACGAACGCCACCACCACCACCAGCGCGATGCGCCATTTTCCGGCGATCAGCGCAGCCGCCGATAGGACACAGCTTGCGATCAGCACCCATTGGAGCGGCAAGGCGATATTGTGATCGACGTAATCGATGCCCACCATGAAGCTTCCATGTTCGTCCAGCAGCATGCCGTAGCGGCCGAGGAAAAACCGCACCGCCAGCGCCAGCAGGAACGCGCCGCCCATGGCGCGCAGGAATTTCGTTTCGAGCGCGCCGGTCAGGCGGAATTCAGCCAGGTTGATTTCCTGGACCTTGCTCCAGTCGCCCACGCTGCCGCGCAATTGCCAGCCGCGGGCCGCGAGCCAGTAAATCAGCCCGGCGATGATCACAATGCCCAGCACCAGGCCCAGCAGGTCGGAATAGAACGGGATCTTGAAGAGATAGAACGCCAGCGGATTGCCGAATTCCGGATCGTGCCACGCCGCGGCCGCGCCGCCCAGGTTTCTGCCGCCGAAGTAGCGCACCACGGTCCAAGTGTCGATAGTGCCGAGAGCCAGCATTAGCGCGATGAGCAGGAGCGCGAGTGTGGCGAGCTTGGCGTACAGCGGGTGCTGGCGCATTCCCGTCCGGGCGTGTTTCAGCGCTCGAGCGTGAGCGATCCAGAAAACCACGAAAGCCAGGATGGTCGCGGCGGTGGCAGGGATGACGCTGTAGGCCAGGATGCTGAACCAGGTCTGGAGCTGGCCCATTTCCTTCCACCACTGGTAGTCGATCGTAAAGGAAGAGAGCAGGCGCGCGGCGATAAAGAGAACGATGAACGCGATGAGCAGCGTGATGCAGCCGCCGCGGCGGGTGCGCCCTTCAATCTGCCTGTACCGAAATGAAGGATCCAAATTTGCCCCGTGGCCGCACGCACCCTGTGTGCGGCTCTCACGCTCGCCTGACGGTCAGCTTTTCAGTCTGCTTTCCACACCACTCTACCATTTACGACGGTAGCTACCGGGCCTCCGCGGAATTCATGGCCGTCGAAGGGAGAATTGCGGCTCTTGGAGGCGGATTTATTGACATCGTAAGTCCAGCGCCGCTCCAGGTT
>DASQHQ010000181.1:0-4931 GCA_035632015.1 Bryobacteraceae bacterium | reverse complement strand
GTGAGCCTGGTGAAAATCTTCACCCAGAGCGCGGCTGATTTTTTGGATGAATGGTTTGAATCGGACGAGATCAAGGTTACGCTTGCCACCGACGGAGTGATCGGCGCCAACGGCGGGCCACGGTCGCCCGGGACTGCGTATATTCTCCTGCACCACGTGATGGGAAGCGTGGGCGGCAAGCGCGGATTGTGGGGTTTCGTGCGGGGCGGGATGGGAGCGGTTTCTAACGCCATCGCGGCATCGGCTGCGAGCCGGGGGGCCGAGGTCCGGACCAACGCTGCCGTCAAGATGATCCGCGTGGAAAACGGTCGCGTCCGCGGCGTGCTGCTCGAAGAGGGGGAACAGATCGATGCCGACATCGTGGCGAGCAACCTGACGCCGCGCGCCACGTTCCTCGAACTGGTCGAGCCCGGCGAATTGCCGGACGATTTCGCGGATGCCATTCGCAAATACCGGACCGAAGGCACCTCCTGCAAGATCAACGTGGCGCTCGACGGTCTGCCGGATTTCAAAGCGCTGCCGGGAACGCCGGGGCCGCAGCATCGCGCGACCATGCACATTTGTCCTTCGATGGAGTACGTCGAGCGCGCCTGGGATGACGCCAAATATGGGCGCCCGTCGCAATCGCCGCTGCTGGAATTGACCATTCCGACCATATACGACGCGACGCTCGCGCCGGCCGGCAAGCACATCCTGGGCATCTTCCTGCAGTACGCGCCTTACACGCTGCGCGACGCGAACTGGGATGAGCTGCGCGAGCCGTTCGCCTTTCGCGTGTTCGATTTGATCGAAGAATACGCGCCCGGGTTCCGGTCGCTGATCGTTGCCAAGCAAGTGCTCACGCCGCTCGATCTGGAGCGGCGATTCGGGCTGACGGGCGGCAACATTTTCCATGGAGAGATGAGTCTGGATCAGATGTTCGTGCTGCGCCCGGTGGCTGGATGCGCGCGCTATCGCACGCCCATCCGCGGGCTTTATCTATGCGGGTCGGGCACGCACCCGGGCGGGGGCGTGATGGGAGCGCCGGGGTACAACGCGGCGCGGGAGATTCTGAAGGGTTAGCGCAGCGCGCTCTGTGCCGCGCTTGGCGGACTTCCCGACAGGCGTTCGCATGAGTGCGAACGCGGCACGCACGAGTGCGTGCGCTACAGGGCTGCCTGGTTTTCGAGGCTGCGCCAGAGATACCAGCTTGCCACCGAGCAGTAGGGGCGCCAGCCCGCCGCCAGCTCCTCGATTTGCTTGGGATGCGGCAGTTCTTCGAAGCCGTACGCCTTGCGGATGGCCGTGCGAACGCCTAAATCGCCGGTGGGCAGCACGTCCAGACGGCGCAGCGCGAAGATCAGGAACATGTGCGCGGTCCACACGCCGATGCCCTTCACCTGCGTGAGATGTTCGATCACCTGGTCGTCGGAGAGGGCGTGTAACGCTTCGAAGCTCACTTTGCCGCGCGCCGTCTTTCTGGCCAGGTCGCGGATGTAGGCCGTCTTTTGCTTGGAAAGGCCGGCGCGGCGCATCCTGACGGGTGTGAGTTTGAGAATGCCTTCCGGCGTGACGGCGCCACCGGGCAGCATGGCGGCCAGGCGGTTGAAAATCACCGAAGCTACCTTTCCGCTGAGCTGTTGATAGACAATGGATCTGACGAGGGTTTGAAAGCCGGGTTCCCGGTACTCGATCCGGTAGGCGCCCACGCGGTCGATCACCGAGCCGAGCACTGGATCGGATTTCTTGAGATGGAGTATGGCTTTGCGCATTGGAACTAGAATCCCCAACGATGCATCTACCAATATTATGCGAGCGATCGCCTGGATGCTACTGCCGGCGCTGGCGCTGGCGCAGGACGCACCCACCATCAAGGTGGACGTCGACGTGGTCAACATTCTGTTCAACGTGCGCGACAAGAAAAGCGGCCTGATCGGCAACCTCGAAAAAGGCGATTTCAGCATCTTCGAGGATGGCAAGCAGCAGGACATTAAATACTTCAATCGGGAAACCGATCTGCCGCTCACCATCGGCCTGCTGGTCGACGTCAGCGTGAGCCAGGGGAATCTGATCGCAATCGAGAAGGACGCGGCGTCGCAGTTCTTCGGGCAAGTGCTGCGAAAGCAGGACCTGGCGTTTTTGATCAGCTTCGGAGCGGACGCGGAGCTATTGCAGGATTACACCAATTCGCCCAAGCTGCTGCGGGCCGGGCTGGATGGCCTGCACGTGAACTCGGACGTCGGCGGCCTGCATCCCGGGCCGGTGCCCACCGTCTACAACCCGAAAGGAACGGTTCTGTACGATGCGGTTTACCTGGCGGCTTCCGATCAACTGAAGGGGCAGGTGGGACGCAAGGTGCTGGTGCTGATCACCGACGGCGAGGATCAGGGCAGCAGCTACAAGATCCAGCAGGCCATCGAAGCGGCACAGAAAGCGGACGCGCTCATTTACGGTTTCTATTATGTGGACCGCGCGTTTTATATGGGACAAGGCCTGGTCTTCGGCGGCGTCAACGATTCCGCGCTGCGGCTGATGTGTACCGAGACCGGCGGGCGCGTGTTCCATATCGACCGCAAGAACCCGCTGCAGGATGCCTTCCGCGAATTGCAGGACGAGATGCGCAGCCAATACGCGATCGGCTACACGCCCAGCAATTCCGCCCGAGACGGCAGCTTCCGGAAGATCGAGATCCGGACCGCGAACAAAGACTGGAAAGTGCAAGCGCGCAAGGGCTACTACGCGAGCAAGAACTGAGCGGCTGACGACCGCATCGCGAGAGGGTCGCCGCGCGTAAACGCCGACATTTGACCGCGCCGCGTTGGCGTGTCAATCTGAAGACATCCACTAAGCAGACTAACGAACTAGCATGCCAAAAAGAATTCTTGTGAACGGCGCCGGCGGGTTCATCGGCGGGCACCTGGTCAAGCGGTTGAAGGCGGAAGGGTACTGGGTGCGGGGCGTGGACATCAAGGAGCACGAATACTCCGTGCCGCCGGCGGATGAGTTCATCCGGGGTGATTTGCGCGATCCCGCCGTGGTTCGCACCGCGGTGGGCGGCATCGACGAAGTGTATCAGCTGGCGGCCGACATGGGCGGCGCGGGATACATCTTTACCGGCGAAAACGACGCGTCGGTGATGCACAACTCCGCGACCATCAACCTCAACACTTTGGAATTCGGCGTGGAGGCGGGCGTGAGGCGGTTCTTCTATTCCTCGTCGGCCTGCGCGTACCCGGAATACAACCAGCGCGATCCGCAGAATCCGAAGTGCTCGGAGGACTCGGCTTATCCGGCGGCGCCCGACAGCGAATACGGCTGGGAAAAATTATTCAGCGAGCGGCTCTATCTTGCTTATCAGCGCAACCGGGGCGTGCAGGTGCGCGTGACGCGGTTCCACAACATCTTCGGGCCGGAGGGCACGTGGATGGGAGGCCGGGAAAAAGCGCCGGCGGCGCTGTGCCGCAAGGTGGCCGAGGCGCCGGAGAGCGGTGAGATCGAGATCTGGGGCGACGGGCTGCAAACGCGCTCGTTCCTGTACGTGGATGAGTGCGTCGAGGCGGTGCGGCGGCTCATGGATTCCGATTTTTCCGGACCGGTCAATATCGGCTCCGAAGAGATGGTCACGATCAATCAACTGGCCGAGATGATCATGGAGATTGCGGGGAAGAAGCTGTCCATCCGCCACATTCCTGGTCCGCTGGGAGTGCGAGGGCGGAATTCGGACAACCGTCTCATCCGGGAGCGCCTGGGCTGGGAACCGACGCGGCCTTTGCGCGAGGGTTTGCAGAAGACCTACGCGTGGATCGCGGCGCAGGTGCAAGCAGCTCAAAGGATGTCGTTCGCGCATTCCTGAGTTGTGCGTCCGTCCGCCCTTTCGCGGTCCCGGCTACTCGCGCGGCACCAGGCGGATCATGCTCAGGTTCACGGTCAGCGTGCGGCGGTCGTTGGTCTCCTGCCAGGCGGGCCCGGCGTGAATGTCGATCCGGTATTCAGCGCTGTCCGGTAAATCGGCCTCGACGATGAACAGGCCGGAGCGATCCAGCTTCCAGGAGCCGACCTTCTGTCCGTTCGCGGTCGCGCTGAGCTGGACGGAGTGGCCCGCGCCGGCGTGGCCGCGAATCCGGAGACGCTGCGGCCCGGGCTTGACGCGGACCAGACGCGCCGCAGCATGCTCGCCGATCCAGCGGTACTTGTTGCCGAACACGCCTTCCAGCTCATGCCAGCCTTCGAGCAGGCGCTGGCCGTGGCCGGGCAGGCAAAAGTCGATCACGTCCTCGCGATCGCCCGGATAAAGCTCGGCGCGGTCGCGCGACGGAAGGAGGTTGTAGACTCCATCTTCGTTTGGCGCGCGATAGGTGCACGCGGTGCACCGCAGTGTGCCGTCAGGCTCGTGTTGGAAGGGCTCATGGCAATCCGGACACCGCAGCAGCCGGTGAGAGTCGGATGCGTTGAAGTGGACCCCGGCCGGCTCGCCCGCCTTGCGGCACATGGCGGCCAGCGTGCCTCCCAGCACTCGCGCCGCGCGCCACTCGGACCGGTAGGGGTCAAGGCGGACGGCGATTCGCTTGGCGACGCGTTCACCCCAGCCGTGGTGGGGCACGAACATTTCGTATTGGGCGTCGGCGAAATGGGCGCGGACCAGCCGATGCCAGTCCTTCAGACCCAGGCTATGGTTTTGGCGGATGCCGAAACTTTCTTCCTGATGCGCGCCGACCACGTCGCGGACCAGGTAGCCCAGCAGGCCCCAGTTGTAGAGTTGGCGCTCCCAGGGCTTCATGGTGTCGTAGTAAGGGCAGCGGTACAAGCCGAGGGTGAGCAGGCGCTTCATCGGCTCCTCGGCGAACAGGAAGACGCCGCCGGGCGCGAGCACGCGCTTCACTTCCACGAATACGCTTTCGATGTCCATGAACTGGCTCAAGAGCTGGAAGGCCATGACCAGGCGCAGCGATCCG
>DASQHQ010000180.1:0-2857 GCA_035632015.1 Bryobacteraceae bacterium | reverse complement strand
TCGGGTCGCAATCGCCGCCGAAGCCGGTCCAAATGGTATTGCCTTCCTTGGGGTATCCGGGCAGAATGTTGCCGGACTTATCGTAGATCGCCAAGGAGAGATTCACCCACTGGACAATGTGGTTCGGTCCGACCGCCATGTTGGTGTCCGGAGGCGCAACCGAATCCGCGTTTGCCTGAGCGTCGAAGTTGAGACCGCCGGTTGTATTCACGAGCGGGCCTGCTAAAGTCTGCCGCGCGGGATCATGCACCACGATCGGTCTGCCGGGGACCGAACCGTGACGAACCACGATCACACGCTTGTTAGCCTTGACGCCTGTGCTGGCGGGCATGTCGCGCAGAGGTGGGGAAACGTCGTAGTGCTCCGGCCCCTGGACCGTCGGCTGCGAAGTCTGGCCTCGCGCGCCGGTCGCCGATAGCAAAAGGCAAACCGATAATCCTGGTAAGAGCGCTGCGGTTCTGGACATCCGAGACCCCTCTCGCGAGAATCTGCGCATACCCTCTCGCGACAACCGCCGGCTAAGCAAACGAGGGCCCGCCGGGCAAAACGTAAGTATGTTAACACGTTGTTTTCGGGTGGTCCAGAACTAATCGGTAACTCTCGCGACTCAAGTTCACCGAGAACCCCAGCGCTGCGACAGGGCTAGCCCGTTCTTGCCAGGACGGATAGTACTATTGCGGGTACGGCTCGCCGTGAGTGCCGCTACGCGCCCATCGCCATGCGCTGGGCGGCGGCGCGCAGCGGCATCCGCTGCGTGGCGAGCGAATCCATCAGCCGCTCATGAATCTCCGCGTCCAGCAGGTAGACGATCTTGCCGTCCTCCTCCACTGGCGCGGCCAGGCCTTTGGCGGCGAGCCGGAGGCAGAACTGCTTTTCGCCGGGTGTCAGCGCCGCGTCTTCCACGCGCGCCATGCCGCGGGGCGTGGCCGCGAGCTTGGAAAGAAGATCGCGCGCGAACACTTGGCCGTCGCTCGCATCGAGCGCCGCGCCGGCCGCGATCCAGCGCTGCTCGGCGCTGCCGAAGAAGTACGGTCCGGAAGCGTAAGCCAGCAGGAACACGATGATGTCGATGAAAGCGGCCAGCGCCAGCGCGAAGACGTTGCGGGCGTTGGGCGCGGTGACCAGCTCACGGAAGGCCAGGAGCAAATCTTCCTGGCTGGTAGCGGAGCGATCGACGAAATCAGCGTAAGCGGGAACGGCGGGCCGCTCAAACCGGCCGGAGTCCAGCGCTTGCTCCACTTCGTTCCAGGGGATCGAGTCGTAAACCCCCCGAAAGCTGCGAAGCTGCTGGTCGCTTGCCTCGAGCGGTTTCAACTCGGCGACGAAATCAGCCATACGCCGCTGCGCCCCCTGCATGTCGGCGACCGACTGCTGGGTCAGCTTCAAGTAGCGATCGAAGGCGGTGTAGCGCAGCCCCGCGCCGGAGCCCTCGCGGTAGGCGGGGTTGTAAGTCTGCGCCTCGCGCGCCACCGCCTCGCGAGTCCGGGCGAGATAGGGGTCGGCATCCTGCGCACGCGAGATGTAGCCGTGCGATTTTTCCGCAGCGGTCATCTCCTCGAGCGCCAGCGCATGCTTCTGGCCTTCGGCGATGCCCGCTGCAAGCGTGGACTCGGTCCGCCCGGCGGCGTCGTTGAGGGCGTCGTAGAGCTTGCGCTCGACCGTCGCCGGCCGCGCCTGCGCCGAGAACCAGGTGTAGAGGCTGACGTAAGAGAACGCGATCGAAACCACCGCCGTGATCGCATAGACGGCGATCAGCAGCGCGCGGCGCGTCTTGGTGAAGCCGATCAGCCAGGCCACCAGCACCAGAGCCGATTGCACGCCGAGCGATGCGAGCAGCGCAAACCAGCTCGACAGATAGAGCGCCATGCCTTGCTGCGTGGTGTACCAGGAAACAATCGCCAGCAGGCAGCTCGCGATAAACAGGCCGATCACCATCGGCCGGCAAACGGCGGACCCATCCGCCGTCGCGGGGGACACGTGTAGCATCGGGTTCTCCTTTGAGCAGGTCTACGTATGCAGACCGAGGAAGGTTCCGGGAATTTTCGCCGCCTTACCGGAAGAGCTTCCGGTGCTCCTTCAGGATGCAGCGGTCCATGATGACTTCGAGGCCGGCGGCGCGGGCTTTTTCGGCGGCGGCGGCGTGGACCACGCCTTCCTGCATCCACACGGCGCGGGCGCCGATGCGGATGGCCGCATCTACGATCGGCCCGACCGCGTCCGGGCGCCGGAAGATATTCACAATATCTATGGGTTCCGGAACGTCTTCGAGCTGCGCATACGCCTTCTCTCCCAGCGCCTGGGTCAGGTTGGGATTCACCGGGATGATGCGATATCCACGGCTTTGCATGTATTCGGAAACGCCGTGGCTCGGCCGCCACGGCTTGTCGGAGAGGCCGACCACCGCAATCGTCTTTGACGTGCTGAGCAGCAAATGGATTTGCGCCTCGGTCATGGGGCCCTTCCGGCCGCCCGGTAAAAGCGGGCGACCTCCCGCTCGGTGAGATGCCGGAACTCGCCCGGGCCGAGCGGCCCCAGCTCGAGCGGGCCGATGCGGACCCGCTTCAGCTTTTCCACCAGAAATCCCAAGCGCTGGAACATGCGCCGGATCTGGTTCTGGCGGCCCTCGACCAGCGTCACTTCGAACCAGGGATTGACCCCGGGCTGCGTGCGTCGAATCTGCGCCGGCGCCGTCCGCCGGCCGTTGAGCGGGATGCCTTCGCGGAATTTGCGCAGCGCTTCTTCGTCGGGGTTGCCGTTGATCTTCACCAGGTAAGTCTTCGGCACGCGGCCGCCGCCGGTGAGGATGAGGTTGGCGAACTCGCCGTCGTTGGTCAGCAGCAGCAGGCCCTCGCTGTGG
>DASQHQ010000179.1:0-5175 GCA_035632015.1 Bryobacteraceae bacterium | reverse complement strand
GTGGCGCACTGGTTGTGTTCGGCGGGGCCTCCGGTTGGCGAAACACGGGCATATACCGGCCCTTAGGCAAGTCGATAATGACGGGATCCGCTTTGCCCCCGCCCGCATAGTACTCGAAGAGCCGTGCCCGCAACCGGCTGGCTTCCGTTCGTACAATCGAATCCCGTTTGGGATCGTAATCCGGCCTGCGACCGAACACCTCGACCCCAATCAGGGATTCCTTGATCTCCTCGTCTTTGCCGTCCAGGTGCAACTCGACCACGAGGCGCAGGAAACGCGAAAGACGCTCGCTCCGGACGAATTCCGCGCTGGATAGAACGCGCTCGAGCTGCCTCCGCACAGCCTCATCGCTTCGATTACCCGGCTGCATAATCCCCGAGCATATCCCTTGTTTTCACGCGCGTGCAAGTGTAGGTATCCCCGTCGTAACTCCTTCAGAGTTGCTTTTGGCTCCAGCTTGGCCTCATTCTCGGGCATATCCCGCCGGGAATTTCCGGCCACCAGTCAACATGAGGGCGGCGTGCTCAGGGCGGCATAGCCTCGGGCGCATAAGGCAACTATCCCGTGGGAACGGAGGACCGATGATTCGGAGATTAGAACAAATTGCAATCTTGGTTCTGTGGTTCGGGCTGAAGGGCAATCCCGCCATGGGGCAGGCGACGCCGGCCACGATCCTCGAAGTCGACGTCGAAAACGTCGTCGCATACCAAGCCGACGTCTCTGATCCTAAAAAACTGGCAACCAATCCCAACGTCACACCAGTTGATGGCCCGATCAGGAACTTTAAGGCGGGCGTGGTCCTCGGGGACATCGTGTCTGTCAACAGCCAGCCTGCCACGGGTTCATACGTCAGTGGCGTGGTGCAGATTTCCACGACGCCGGCTCCCAATCCTGGGCAGGCAATCGCTGACACCGCGCATACTTCGATCCGGTCGCAGACGCTTGAGATCTTGAAGAGCGACGGTACGCCAGTTGGGACGATTATGTGCCTCGGACTGGATTCGGGACCCGCTCCCCCGGGGGCGTTCAATGCCCTCTACCAATCGGCGGTTCTGCCTTCGGACCAGACAAAGGGAAATTATGCGATTGTGGGCGGCACGGGAGCATTTTTCGGCGTGCGGGGGCAACTGGTCCAGCGGGCGCAGGCTTTAGAAGCCAATCCTCCCCGGCTGGCATCGATGGCTGAGGACCCCGCCAATCGACGTATCAATGGAGGAGGAAGGATTCAGTTCTTCCTGCGCGTGCTTCCAATGTTCGTGCCGGAAGTTTTGACTACGCCTAGCGGACCGGCGGTGACCCACTCCAACGACTTTTCGCGCGTCAGTGCGTCAAGGCCGGCTGCCGCGGGCGAGATCCTATCACTCTTTGCGGCCGGCCTCGGCCCGACCGTTCCGGGAGTCGATCCCGGCCAGGCGTTTCCCGCGAGTCCTCTGGCGGTGGTCAACTCACCCGTTGAGGTGAAGGTGAATGGAAAATCCGCCGAGGTGCTGGCCGCCGCCGGTTTTCCCGGCTCTTTGGACGGTTACCAAGTGAATTTTCGAGTGCCACCCGAAACAGCGAAAGGGACGGCTGCGGTCCAGGTGAGCGCGGCGTGGATTGCGAGCGCGCCGGTTAGCATTGCGGTTCAGTAGCGCCGTAGCTCCACGGAACGCCTCGGAGGCGAAACATGAAAGTCAGCCGGAATCCGAGATTCCCGTGCGATTGAAATGAACGATTCTGGCCGGCCAGGCAACGAAGTCACGATTGGAGTGCGGTGAGTAGGGAGGGTCTAACCCATCTTCTACACTTTGCGCGGCAAAGTTCCCGTATCTTCTTGATTAGATGAGGCGACAGTGCCTGGAGCGATAAAATGTAGTGTCACGTTCTGTGGAAATTAGCTGCCTCAATCGCTGCTTATCCCCTTGTATATGCGCCTTCCATGGCCTATCATTGTGATGACACAAGGAGATCAACAGCTTGTTCGTCCGCACCCAGACCAACGGCAACCGCACCTACCTGCTCGTCGTCGAGAACGAGCGCATCCAGGGCAAGATCCAGCAGCGCGTACTCTACCGTTTGGGCCGGCTCGATGAGTTGCTCGCCTCCGGCCAGCTCGATGCCCTGCTCCACTCCCTCGGCCGCTTCTCGGACAAGTTCGCCGTCCTGGGCGCTCACGCCAACGGCCAGTCCATCACCACCCGCACGCGCATCATCGGCCCGGCGCTCATCTTCGAACGTCTCTGGCAAGAGTGTGGCATCCGCCAGGTTCTGGCAGATCTACTCCGCGATCGCCAGTTCGAGTTCCCCGTCGAACGGGCCGTGTTCCTCACCGTGTTGCACCGGTTGCTAGCGCCGGGCAGCGACCGTGCCGCCGAGAAGTGGAAACAGGACTACTCCATTGCCGGTGTCGACGCCCTGGCGCTGCATCAGTTGTATCGGGCCATGGCGTGGCTGGGGGACCCGCTGCCGGAACCGGAACAGAACGGCGCCACCCCGTTTGTGGCGCGCACCACCAAGGACGTGATCGAAGAAGCGTTGTTTGCCCGTCGCCGGGACCTGTTCAGCGGTCTGGATCTGGTGTTCTTCGACACCACCTCGATCTACTTCGAAGGCGAGGGTGGACAAACCATCGGTTGGTACGGGCACTCCAAAGATCACCGGCCGGACCGGTTGCAGATGGTGGTGGGGGTGGTGATGGACCAGCAGGGCAATCCGGTGTGCAGTGAGATGTGGCCGGGCAACGCCAGCGACGTGAAGAGTCTGGTACCGATCGTGGAGCGGCTGAAGACCCGCTTTCCGGTGGGACAGGTGTGCATCGTGGCCGACCGGGGGATGATCAGCGCCGACACCCTCCAGCAGATCTGGGAACGGAAGTGGCAGTACATTCTGGGGGTACGGATGCGCAGTTCCAAGGAAGCCCGGGAGGAAGTGATGGGGCGCGCCGGGCGGTATCAGGAAGTGTATCCCCAGAGTACGGACGCGGAAGCCCCATCGCCACTGAAGGTGAAGGAAGTGTGGGTGGAGAATCGGCGTTATGTAGTGTGCAAGAACGAGGACGAAGCGCAGAAGGACCGGCAGGAGCGGGAGGCGATCGCGGCCGCACTGAAGGACGCCTTGCAAGGGGGCGACAAGTCGCTGGTAGGGAACAAGGGCTACCGGCGGTTCCTGCGCACGAGCGGCGAACGCTTCACCATCGATGAAGACAAGCTGAAGGAGGAAGAGCGTTACGACGGCAAGTGGCTGTTGACGACCAACACGGAGTTGGCGGCTCGCGAGGTAGCGCTGAAGTACAAGCAGCTCTGGATGGTGGAGGACATCTTCCGGTCGATGAAGTCGCTGCTGGAGACGCGACCCATCTACCACAAACGCGACGAGACGATCCGGGGCCACGTGTTCTGCTCGTTCCTGGCGCTGGTGCTGCGCAAAGAGCTGCAAGACCGACTGGAGCGCAAGGGGTGGAGTCTGGAGTGGGCGGACGTCGTCCGCGATCTGGATCGGCTACAGGAAGTGGAGATGAGTATCGGCGGAAAGAGCTACGTGATGCGCACGGAAACGAAGGGTACGGTGGGCAAGGTCTTCCCCGCTTGCGGCGTCGCCATTCCGCCGACGCTCCGTACCGCGGACACAGTATAAGGCGTGTCACTACGCCCTTGCCAAACCCGCAAGTTCCCGTTTAACAGTAACTTGCAATTTGGCGGTGTAGAAGATGGGTCAAACTGTGTTTGGCGAGCAGCTTGGAAGCCGTGTCGCGAAACCGCGACTCGAGCGCCGTGGCTTTGCCCGGCGTCGCATGGTAGACGCGAAGCTCGAAGACGTGGTAGTTCTCGGCCCTCACCTGTTCGATACGCGCCAAGCGGGCGGTAATCAGCGATCCGGCGGCAAAAGAAAGCAGAGCGATGCCGCACACAGTCCATGTTCGTTGCAAAATACACCTCCCGCGAGTACACGAATCGGCGCGGGTGATCGGATTGGCTACTCAGCGCCGGGCGGGTTATTTAACGAAAGTTACATCCTGGGCGGCCTCGAACGGCGGATTTGACGGATGGCCTCTTCGATCAACTCGTCCCGCCCCGCGCGGATCCCTGCGATGGTCGGCGTCACCACGATATCCGGAATGATGCCCACTCGCTGGGTGGGCCGATTGTTGGGGTAGAACACGCCGAGGCCGCTGATGTACGAGCTCAATCCGCCGGGCAGCAGGACTGTCGACACATTTCCATCGGCGCCGGCCGTGGTGCTGCCGATCACAATCGCGCCCGGCGCGGTACGAAATGCCATGGTGGTGTATTCCGCCTGGCTCTGCGTGATTTCATCCACCAGGATGACCACCTTGCCCGTGTAGCGCGGCTGCTGCGGCGTAAGTCCTAACGGCGGCGCCCAATGGAACACGCCCGGGTTCGTAATGTCCCCGTAGGTAAATCGCACGAAGTTAGTCGGGCTGGATACCAGCAAGTCGCCCAACGTGAAGACGACGAATTCCGACGGATAGTTGCGGATGTCGATGATCAGCCCCCTGGTTCCGGCGGCCGCCTGCACGTAGTTCGCCGAGTCGGCAGCGTGCACCGCGCTGAGCTTGAGGTAGGCGATGTCCTTGGACAGAAGTTGGAACGCGGCGCCGGGCAGATCGTGCGTGGAACTGGCGCTCAAGTCGAGTGTACCGATGGGAACGCGAGTGGATTGCAGACTCAGTGTGGCATTGGCGCGTCCCACTTCTACCGAAGCCGGGCCGCAAGAACCCTTGGTCATGGACAGGCCCATATCCCGCAGGCGCGCGGCATCGTTGGAGTCGGCATAAAAAGGCCGCCACTGACTCACTAAGTCACTCACCGCCACTCCGCCGAGCTGCTGAATCACATCGCCGGGCATCAGGCCGGAAGCGGGAGCGGCCGTCGCGGAATTGTACCGCAGCACGAGCGGGACTCCTTCGACGAAGCGCACGTCCACCGGCAACTGGCAAGCGCCGATCGGCGGGCGTACGCCGAGCGAGCTCCACAGATTGGCGTGAGTATCATTGATTTCGGCGATGAACTTCATGAGCGTCTGCTGGTAAGTCAGGCTGGTGTTCGCCAGGGCGACCTGCGGAATGAATTCCGTGAGAACCGAGTTCCAATAGTCCGGCGCATTGGCCGGATCGTTCGCCATCACATCCCGATCGGGGTAGAAGTACTGCACCATGTTCCAGAAGCGAAACAGGGC
>DASQHQ010000178.1:0-8932 GCA_035632015.1 Bryobacteraceae bacterium | reverse complement strand
GGGGCGCAGATCTGAGTTTTCTTCCAGGCGTTCGCACGAGTGCGTGCGCCGCGGTCACTTCTTTACGTATTTTTTCAGCGAGCGGGGGCCGACCTCGGCGCCGTAGACGTTGCCCTGAGCGTCCATGGCTACGCCCTCGGGGCCGCTGGTCACGGAGATGCGCGGTCCGCCCGGATACCAGAGTTCCTTGCTGTCGGGGTCGGCGTCGTTGTCGGGAATCAGCGCCGTCACTTTGCCGTCTTTGATGCTGCCGATGCGGATGCCGCGCTTCCAGCCGAGGTTGGTGGCGGTGTTGGAATCCGAGTCGGCCACCAGGATGGTGTCGTCCTTGGTGATGAAAATTCCGCTGGGTCGGCTGAACTGCTTCCATTCTTCCAGATAATTGCCGTCCTGGTCGAAGATCTGGATGCGCGAATTGGAGCGGTCGCCGACGAAGAGGCGTCCGCGCGAATCGAAGGCCAGCGTATGCGGGACGTTGAACTCGCCGGGACCCGATCCTTTCTTGCCCCAGGCCTTGATGAACTTGCCGTCCTTGGAGAATTTCACGACGCGATTGTTGACGTGGCCGTCGCTGACGAAAATGTCGCCGTTGGGCGCGATGGCGATGTCGGTGGGGCCATTGAAGGTGGTGGGGCTTTCGCCCGCGACGCCGGCGGTGCCGAGCGTCATCACCACGCGGCCCTCCGGCGTGAATTTGAATACCTGCTGGCCTTTTCCGTTTCGTCCGCCCGCGTCCGACGCCCAGATGAAGCCTTCGCGATCGATGGTCAGGCCGTGCGGCTGGATGAACATGCCGTCGCCGAAACTCTTGATGAGCTTTCCGGACGAGTCGAATTTCAGCAGCGGCGGATCGGCGCGTTGAAACACCCACAGGTTGCCGTCCGCATCCGGATCGACTGAAATGACCTGCCCCCAATGCATGCCCTCGGAAAGCTTGGCCCAGTTGGGCACCAGGCGATAGGGGTTCGGCTGGCCGTACGCGGCGCCCAAGAAAACCGCGGCCGCCAGGAGATGCGCCAAGGTCACCGAAAATCTAATTCGAATAGCGCGTACCATGAGAGCCTCGTCGAAATCCAACAATTTATTCCCGGCAAGAGCCGGGCAGTTCAAAGTATACAACTTGCCGCGCGCCAAATTTTCAGGTTACGGGCCGTTAGGCGACGTTACTCACCGCGCGCGCCGAAACTCGGTATGCTTCGGTCTAATTTCAGCCGCTATACTCAGCGCGCAGGAGACGCCGCGATTCTCGTTCAATGCCGGCGCCGGTTTCACGAATCCGGCAGGCAACACAGGAAGACATCTGGATGAAGGCTGGAACATCCAGGGCGGCGTCGGCTACAATTTCTCGCCGTACCTGGGCGCGTTGCTGCAGCTCGATTACAACCGGTTCGGCATCAATTCCTTCACGCTGAACAATCTGGGATTCCCAGGCGGAAACGTGCAGGTATTTTCGGCCACGATTGACCCCATAGTTCATCTGAATCCGAAAGGGCGTTTCGGAGTTTACTTGATCGGTGGCGGCGGTCTCTATCACCGCAACCAGGAGTTCACACAGCCGTCCGGTTGCCACCTTCACGGCTTTCGATCCGTTCTCTGGAGGATTCCTTCCCATCGCCGTGCCGAGCACCGAGATCCTGGCTTCGTACTCGGTGAACAAGTGGGGCGTGAACGGCGGAGCAGGCGTCGAATTCGTCAGCAGCTGGCATGGGAAATTCTACGCCGAGGCGCGCTACCACCGCATCTTCATCACGAGCAACCGGCACACGGACTACGTTCCGGTATCGTTCGGCTTCCGCTGGTAAGCGAATTGAGAAATTACGCGGGCTACTGCGCCGGCGCGTAATAGCCGTGCCGATAGTAGAACCTTAGATCCGGCATGCCGGCCGGCGGGTCGAGTTTCACTTTGACGCGGCGGAACTTACCGTCGCGTGAATCGTCGCGGGGGGAATAGCCCAACAGGTACTGATTGCGCAGCTCGGTGCTGATGCGGGCGCTGATGGATTCCAGGTCGTCGATGGTGTCCACGGTGTACATCCGGCCGCCGGTCTGCTCTGCAAGATCTTCGAGCAACTGCGGGCCGTTCTGCTCTTCTTGCGGGTGCTTGTGCAGGTCATCCACATCGAAGATGCCCATGGCGTAGAGCTGCACGTCGGATTCGAGCATGGCGTCTTTGATCTCGCCGGCGGTGAAGCGGCTGCGATTGTCGCCGCCGTCGGAAACGATCACCAGCGCCTTGCGAAGATTCCGGGCGCCTTTCATCTGCACCATCGCCATGTGGATGGCGTCCAGCAGAGAAGTCCGGCCGTAGGGTTTGGTGTGAGCGATGCGCCGGTAGATCAAGTCCGAATCGGGCGTGAACGGAACAGTAAGCTTGGGCCGCTCGTTGAATTCCACCAGGAAAAACTCGTCGCCGGCGTTGGCGGTTTTGAAGAAGGTCTCTGCCGCCTCCGAAGACTTGCGCATTTTGTTGGCCATGCTGCCGCTGGTGTCGAAGAGCAAGCCGATGGAGAGCGGGGCGTCGTCCTTAGCGAAATGGGTGATGGTCTGTTCCACGCCGTCTTCGAACAATTTGAAATTCTCTCGCGTGAGATTGGTCACGGAAGTGCCGGCCTGGGTGGTGACATGCACCGGGATCAGCGCGAGGGAAGAGTCGACGCGCAGCCGCGCCTCGGGAACCAGGACCGGACCGGCGGATGACGCGTCCAGCCGGAGGCGTGGCACGATCGACGCTGAGATTTCACCGGAAGGCGATTGAAACGCGCTCAGACTGGAACAGAAGAAGACAAGGACAATGCTGGATGGCAAGAAACTACGGGCCATTGGGTGATTGTATATCACACCAGGCCGCAATTGGGAGGATCATTGCGGATCCTAACGGTCTACTAGTACTAAGGGGGGCCGGTTCTCAAGAAGATCGAGCTGTGGCGCGCGCGCCCTGGCGTACAACGTCCACCCCAAGCGCGCACAACGGAACGCCCTACCTCGGCGCAGGCGCTTTGGCCGGACTCGCCGCCGCTGCAACCGCCTTCATCAGATCGTCCAGAGCCACCGCCTGGAAACCGTGCGGTATTTCGAATACCGAGTCCTCGATCGCCGCCGTGGAAATTTCGGCGATTTCGATGCTCATCTCCATCAGCGGCGCATTCGGGTCGAATCCGCCCGGAACCGGATTCTGTTGCTTCCCCGCTTGCTGAGCCAATTGCGCCATCATTGGCGCGAAGGCGGCCATGTGAAACTTCAACATCACGGGACTGTTCTTGGACAACTCCTGAAGGTCTGCAATGAGGTCCCCGCTGGACCATGGCAAGGAAACGAGGATCTTCTGGAGGGTTTCCGCCGGACTCGCGAAGTAGGCGGTATAGTCGCGAAACTGAGCCAACTGGCGCAAGGCCGCGTTACGCGTGGTCTCCTCCGGGCGCGCGGTCCAGAATTGCATCACCATTTTCAACAGCGGAAGCGGACCCGCCTGCGCCGATCCGCCGGGCACGGCCATGTCGACTGAGAAAGTGATCTCGGTCTCCTCGGCCCGCATACCCTGAATCACATCTGTCCGTCCGGTTCTCTTAGATGAGACGCTGGTCTTCATCGAGGCCATAGCTTTTTGCGTCTCCTCGGGCAGAGAGCTCGGCTTGGGCATCACGGCCTGGACTTGATTAAGAAACTCCTGAAAAGGCGCCTTGGCGAAACTCTTGTGAGTCGAGTCCATGAGCGTGATCTGCCCCGTGCCCGCGTCTAGAATCGAAGCGAACGCGCCCAGGTCCGAATACGCCTTGTCGCCTTTCACCCGAATAACGGTGAACTGCGGCGTGAGGGCGGAAGGTATGGCAGCGGTCGCCTGCGGCAACGCCGCCTTGACATCGTGCTTGTAGCGGACGGTGACGTCGGCGCGCAACACCGGCGCGGCAAACATTGCCGCCCAAAGAACGGCTGGTCTAATCGATCGCATTTCAGTCTCCTGTTCAATCCATCGTGACGGACACCTAACGCGCCCCGGCGCGGCGTTTCTTCTGCGCCACGGATTGCCAACCCAGGCGCACCAAGTCGGCCACAATCTGCGCATCCAGGTAGGCGATGCGCGCCAGGACCCACGGGTAATCGCGATGATGCTCCGTGGTGTAGTAAGTGGCTGGATTCTCTTCGATCATCTCATCGCGCTGCTCGAACGAAGTTCTCAGCACGATCGAATCGAGATCCTTGCGGAAACACAAGAACAATTGCCCGTCCCTGCGGAACGCCGGGAAGCCCCACGCCGTGCCTTCGGCCACCTCCGGCAGAGCCAGAGCGGCGCGGCGGATGGTTTCGAAACTCGTGTGGCGATGTGCCGGCTTTTTCATGGAAAAATTGTAGAACACTCCGGTGCCTCTGAAGCCTCCCGCCGGTTACGCATGAGCTGGTCTGGCCGAAGCTCGCCCCTCAAACGCATTGGTCAGCAGAAACGCCGATCCGCCCAGGCTCAGCAACCACACGCCGGATACATCGCAGTAGCCGGGAAACCATCGCGTGGACGCGGCAGCGATGAAAACGATCAGCACCAGCGCCAGGTCGGACGAGCCGGCCCGCCCGGCCGCGATCCGGCTGGCGAGAATCGCGATGGGGATGAGCAACTCGTTCGCCAGCAGCGCCGCGTCCAACATGGGCCGCGCAGCGGAATGCAGAATTGGCGGCGCCGATAACGGGTAGGCCATCACATTGCCGGTCACCAGAAAGCCCAGCATCACCGCGGCGGACACGCACAAAGTGACCGGCGTGAACAGCAGAAACGCGAAACCGAGCCTGCCCCCGACGGCCGGATGCGGATTGAAGACAAACAGGCTGAGTGCCAGAGCGAAGCAGCCGATTGCGACCGTGGGATTCGCCAGCAGCGCCGCGCAGATCACCAGCGCCATGGTCGCCAGTGGCTGCAGACCGGGCTGCCGCCGATAGGTGGTAAACATCCAAACGGTGATGTAGGCCAGAACCCCTCCCGTCAGGTAGAGCGCCCCCGGGATCTGATCGATCCGCAGGGACGCCTCAAACGCCGTGATCGACACCGCCGCCAAACTCAACGGCCAGGGCGAGCCGCTGCGCGTGAGCTGCTGATGCCACAGCCAGAAGAAACAAAACAGGGCAGCGATCTTGAGAATCGCGCCTGTCTCCAACGCCTGCTGGCGCGCCCCGGCCACGCATAAGGCGAGCATGAACAGACACGCCGCCATCTGCGCCAAGAACGAAACCGCCGGCTTATTCACTCTGAGACGAAGCACGCAGCACCTCTGCCGAAGTCAATTTGCTGATGCCATGTGTGGTCTTCTCCCAATAGAACGGCTTGGTGACAAGCTGCCACAGACCCTTGTACCCGGCCACCGACATCAGCAACCAATACGCCGGCGCCGTCAGGGCGTACGGCAACAGCGAAAAATGATGCCGCTTCGCCGCGGCCAGCATCGACACATAAATCAGAATGCTGTTTCCGGCGATCAGATTGGCGACGCTGACCACCAGTACGGGCGCCGGAAAGAAAGGACTCAGCGCCGCGGACCGCGTGAAGATCCAAACCAGGAACGGCAGCACCACAAAGGGATACACCAGCGCGGAAAAAACGCTCGCGCCGACGAACAATTGCAGGGAACAGAAGCCCTGGATGCCCACGCGGCGGATCAGTCCCACGGGATCCCGCATGTTCACCAGCCAGGTTTGTATGTAGCCCTTGATCCAACGCGACCGCTGCCGGATCCAGTTGCCCAGCCGCGAATTGGCCTCTTCAAAAGTAACCGAATTGATGACGCCCACGCGGTAGCCAAGCGCCGCGAAACGCAAGCCCAGGTCTGCGTCTTCGGTTACATTGAATGGATCCCACGCGCTGACCTGGCGCAGCTTGGTCAAGTCAAAGTGATTGGAGGTGCCTCCCAGGGGAATGGGAACGCGCAGCCGGTCCAGCGCGGGAAGGAACATGTCGAACCACAGCGAGTATTCCAGGGTGAACATCCGCGTCAGCCAATTTTCTTCCGCGTTGAAGTAGTTCAGACGCGCCTGAACGCACGCGGTGCCTTCTCCCAATTTCCGAAAGGCGACCACCGCCTTCTTCAATTGATCCGCCTGCGGCTTGTCTTCGGCGTCGTAAATGGTGAGATACTTTCCGCGCGCCAGGTTCAGCGCATAGTTGCAGGCTTTTGGTTTGGTCTTGGGAAACGAAGGCGGAACTCGCACGATTTCGAACGTGGCGTCCAGCGCCAAGGCCTTCGCGGCTTCGATGGTCTGTGCGTCGCCTTCTTCCAGAATCAATTTGATGTCCAGCTTCGATCGGGGGTAGTCCATGCGGCGCAGAGCCGCTGTCAGGATCGGTAGCACCTCCGGCTCCTGGTACATGGGCACCAGAACCGTGTAAACGGGCAACTCCGTATCGGTGAGAGACGCCACTTCCTCATCGGAGACCGAAAAGCCGATTCTGTCGGCGCAGCTCATCCAGCACAACGTGAGCCGGAACAGAAAGGAGACGAACAGGAACAGATTGATCAGCGCATTCACTCCCACCACAAATCCAAACGGAAAAGCGGCCAAAAGACACGCGGCGGCGGCGAGCGCCAAGGCCAGAAACACTTTCTGGGGCGGCGTCACCACCGTGCGCGCCGAATGCTTGGGATCGAATGTGGCCAGGTGGTTCACCGCGTCATCGCTGAACTTCGAGCCGGCCACGCGCTGCAGTTCCCAGATGATGTCGAACTTGGAGGTGCAAACCAGGCGCACGTTGGGTTGCGACTTGCGGATTTCCTCGATGGCCGGCGAGGTGGGATCCGCGGTGGCGATCCAAAGCGCTCCGTTTTGGGAGCGCCAGGGCAGGTAAAGTCCTTCGGAGTAACTCAACAGCCGGTCCCGATCCAGAAGCGAGCCGTCCACCGGCTGCTTGATCAGATCCACAAACTCCATTCCAAAATGCGACGCCAGCGTCCGGTAGAACTCCTGCGGGCGGACCCAGCCCATGGTCAGAATCACATCGCCCAGCCGCGATCCCCACTTCTGCTGCAGTTCCAGCGCGTGATCGAGCTGCTCGGCCGTGATGAGTTTCTCCCGGACCAGAAGCTCGCCCAGCCGCACGCGCTCGTTCGGCATCCGGCGGCCGGCTCGCGAGGCTGTCTCGCGGGGCTCCAACATCGAACTGGTCTCCGGAACAGGCACGGGGATCAAAAATCCTGCCACAGCGCGATCAAGTAGGTTTGACCGCGGCCGGTGTTTCGTCCCGCGACCGTATCGTTCCAGCCCAGTTGCACACGAGTATGCGGGCCGAGGCGAGTCACGAGCGAAAGCTGCCCTTTATACAAGTCAAAATCAGACTGCGCATTCGGATTGCCGCCGATCTGGAGCGGTTGACCGTTTCTGAGGCCGGTGATTCCGAAAAACTGCGTCATCACCATGAAGCGGTGATTAAGATCCACGCCTATCGTGGCGTCCGATCGAAATTGATCCGCGGGCGCCCCGCTGCGATACCGATAGGCCCCGCCCAGGCTCCAAAAGGCGGTGTGCCCGAGCAGCCGCGCGCCTCGGCCGATCATCAGCCGGGATTCGGCGTCCATCTGGTGATTGCCCGGCGGCGGTTGGCGATCGGCCGGATAGGTCGGAAACAGCACGGTGAACTGAACCGAGATCGGCATGGGCGATTCGCTCGAGTTCAGCCTTCTCCGGATGCCCGTCTCGACATCGCCGAGTCCGGCGCTCGATTGCGAGCCATACTGATTGGAAAACTTCAGAAACGGGACAAACGTGTTGACCACCAGTGTCGTGCGCGATGTCAGCCCGTACTCCAGATAAGGATTGAGCTGGAATTGCCGAAATGCGCCGCCGTAGTCGAAACGTTGCGCGTTCCCGCCACCGTCGAAAGCCCAGGAGGTCTCAAAAAGCGAAGACGTCAAAATGAGTTGGCCGTGTCCCTGCTCCTGCGTCCAAGCGTCGGCGCGAAGATGGACCGCCAGGGCGCACAGCATCAGCAAGCAGGCGCACCAGCGCCTCGTAATAAGTACACGCCATGCCGGCGGCCAACCCACGCGCAAATTTCACCTCTATGCCGGTTACCATCGTCACCTAAGACCGGAACAGTAAGAGGCTAAGGCGTTTCACCCATGGGGCTAAGTTGAAACCATGGCCGGTGGGATGTCAGGTGCCCGGGACATTCAGCACCCGTGGGGCACGGCGTGGCGCGAAACCAAAGCAGCCCCCATAGGACTCAGTCTCCAAAGGCGCAACAACCTGAGTGAAGGCTCCGCTGCGTCCATGCGCTAGGCGAGCACGAGGGTCAGGTGCAGCAAACAGTGTATGATAGCGAGAGCTTTCACATAAAGGAGCGTAAGTTGAGACATAGACCTTTCCTCAAGACTATAGCTGCAGGTGCCGCATTCTCTGGGATGCTGCTGGTGGGACTTCTGGCGAATGCCGCTCGCGGACAGGCCGGCGATCGGGACAGCGTCGATGACCGGATCCAAGTGGGGCTGGCCGTTGCGCCGGTGCCGCTGAATCTGGATGGAAAGAATCAGGCCCTGGTCGGATTGGGCAGTTATTTGGTGAACGTATCAGGCGACTGCAATGGCTGCCATTCCAACGGGCCCGCCACGGAATTCTCCCCGGGCAGGAATCCCTACTTCGGACAGCCGAAACAAATCAACCCCGCGACGTACCTGGGCGGAGGGCGCGACTTTGGCGCGCTGGTCCCGAATTCCCCCAACATTATTTCCCGCAACTTGACGCCCGACAAAACCGGCCTGCCGCTAGGGGGCCACACCTTTTCGGACTTTTTCCAGATTATTCAAACCGGCGTCGACATCGATCATGTGCATCCTTCCTGCTCGTCGAGCGTGACAACCAACTGTCTTCCGCCCCCGTTCAACGGCGCCTTGCTCCAGGTCATGCCGTGGCCGATATTCCAGAGCATGACGATCGACGATCTGCGGGCTGTCTACGAGTACCT